>CAJPGC010000035.1 GCA_905339405.1 uncultured bacterium
ATGTCGCATAATGGATATTATGTCAAATAGGCGAAGGAGGGAATGGATTCCCGTTATCTTTATGTTTTTATTATGGAATTTGGCAGTTACCCTTCCCCTGGCGGGTGTCTTTTGCAGTTGGAAGGCCCTTTTATTCCGTTGCTTTCTAAGTGTGTCCTATTTCTTCCTGGCGCATTTTGTTGACTTGTCGGAGGAAATAAAATATAAAATAAACAATCCTGTATACCTCGACCGGTTCTATCTCTTCTTTGACCTTCACGCGTACGCGTTTACCTAAATCCCCTTATGGACTATTTTTATGACCCTATCCGGAAAATCGCTCAGGAATTCATGCTGGTTGGTCGTTTTTTTATTACTCTTTTCATCAGGGCCCGTGCTGGCCGCCTCGGCCCATGTCCCGGTCGGCAGCTGGGTCTATCCGGCTCTTGAACGGCTCGAAGCTGAAGGCCTGCTTCCGACAGGCATCCTTGCGAACAGGCCCATAAGCCGCTCAGAAGCAGCAAGGCTTCTAAAAGAGGCGGAATCAGGCCAGCCCTCGGCCGCCGCGTCCCGTCTGATCCAGAAGCTCAAGGCGAAGTTCGCCACTGACGAGTCCCTTTCGTCAAACTACTTCAGGCCTTTTGAGGAGGCCAGGTTCAAGTACCTTTATTCAGATGGAACGCCTCATTTCCTTAACCTCAATAATAAGGGAGATTTCTTTGACAACGGCTCTAACTTCCGGGCCGGGTTTGCATCTTCGGCAAGAACCCTTGGGTCGCTCGCCTTTTATCTCGACCCGGAGATACGCTACCCTGAAGGCTTCGCGCCTGATTCTGAAGCCGAAGTTGTCCTCGTGGAAGGATACGGCGCGCTCGAGCTCTGGAACGTCGAGCTTACCGCAGGCAGGCAGAGCCTGTGGTGGGGGCCGGGCTATCACGGCACCCTGCTCCTTACTGACAACGCGCGCCCTTTTGACCTCTTGAAGCTTACAAACCCGAAGCCTGTTGTCCTGCCCTGGATATTAAGGTATATAGGCCCTGTGAAGCTTACCGCCTTTGCCACGAGGCTCGAGTGGGACAGGGACTTCGCGAACCCTTATCTGGCCGGCATCAGGCTTGACTTGAAGCCGCACCGGAACGTGAGCATCGGCATTGCAAGGGTGGCTATGTTCGGCGGGGCCGGGCGTCACGTAGACGCTGGAGTCGTCTGGGACGTAATTACCGCCGGTAACGAGAACGTGGCCGGAGAGCCTGGAAACCAGCTCGCTTCCATCGACCTCAAGGTCGTATTGCCTTTCAAGATACAGAAAGTGGTAGTCTACGGCGAGCTCGGCGGCGAGGACGAGGCTGGAAGCCTCCCCTCCAGGAACGCCTATATGGCCGGGGCTTACCTGCCGGGCTTCCTGGGTATAGACAGGCTTGACCTGCGCGTCGAGTACGGCCAGACCTACATAGGCAAATACCCGGGCATGTGGTACAACCACCACGTATATACGACCGGCTATACCTTCGACGGCAGGATAATAGGCCATCACATGGGGACGGACGCGAAGGACCTTTTCATATCGGCCGCATACGCGTCTGATTATGGCGACTTCGAAGTCCTTGTAGACATCGAATCGAGCGGCAGGAACGTGAAGGAGAAAAACAGGTCAACAGCCTTCAGATGGTCGGGCCATTTAAATGAAAAAACTGCGCTTACCTTTGGGTACTACTTCGATAGGCAGACGAATATAAACAATGTGGCCGGACAAGACGCCGACTCGCACAGCGTCATGGGAAGCATGAACTTTGAGTTCTAAATCCAGTTCTTAACTATTTACGACAACTTGTTGTATTTAAAGGTTTTTTAGCTACCCCCTCGGGTGCTTTTTCTTGTGGATATTTCTGAGCCTTTCGTTGGTTACATGAGTATATATCTGGGTCGTAGATATGTCGGCGTGGCCTAGCATCGCCTGGACTATACGGAGGTCCGCCCCGTGTTCCAGAAGGTGCGTTGCGAACGAGTGCCGCAGTATGTGTGGCTTGACCTTTTTTCTGTCTATTTTTGCGTCAAGCGCGTAATTCTTTATCAAGACCCAGAAGTTCTGCCTGGTCATCCCTCCCCCCCTGGCCGTTACGAAGAGCGTCTTCGAGGCCCTTTTCCCGAGGATGGCCGCCCTGCCTTCGTCCATGTACCTTTTAAGCCAGCTCATCGCGGCCTCTCCCAGCGGGACTATCCTCTCCTTTGAGCCCTTGCCGAATGCAGTAAGCCAGCCGCCCTGGAGGTTTATACCGTTGAGCTTGAGGTTTGTAAGTTCCGAAACCCGGAGGCCCGTGGCGTAAAGCGTCTCGAGCATGGCCCTGTCGCGAAGGCCCAGGGGGCTCGTGTCGTCAGGCGCGGTGATGAGAGTTTCGACCTCCTCGAAAGAAAGGAACTCCGGGAGCTTGCGCTGGACCCTGGGTATGTCGATGGAAGAGCACGGGGAGGCGGCTGCCTTCCCCTTTTTGAGGAGGAACCTGTAGAAGCCGCGGAGGCTTATGAGGGCCCTTGTGTAGCTCCTGGCAGTGAGGCCCCTGTCCTTGAGGTGCTTGAGAAAGGCGCTTACGTCAGCCGGGGAGGCCGCTTCGAGTGCAGTTCCCTTTTTTTCAAGCCAGGCGGAGTATGAAACGAGGTCCCTTTTATACGAGTCCCGCGTGTTGAGGGAGAGCCCCTTTTCCACGACCACGTAATCAAGATACTCCCGTATGAGCCCCTCCGGCCCGTTCATTTAGGCTTTTCAGGCGCCGGGCCGGAAAGCACCTTGTAGATGGTGTCTGCTATCTCGTTCAGCCGTTCGTTGTAGAATATCTTCTGGCCGAAGATGTCCTTTACGTAAAATATGTCGGCCGCCTCGTCGCCCTTTGTAGATATCTTCGCTATGTAGATATAGAGCCCGAGGTTCGAAAGCGTGCTCGTGATGTCGTAAAGAAGGCCTATCCTGTTCTGTGTGTGTATGTCCAGGACGGTATACGCGTCCGAGACCTCGTTGTCCACCTGCACGGTCGTCCTCACGCGGGGCTTTGCCTTTGCGTCTAGTATCGACGGCTGCTTCCTCTTCCTGACTAACGTGTCGACCTTGACCTTCCCCGTGACTACGTCGGCGAGGTCGGCCTCCATCTTCTTGAGCTTCCCATCGTCGGTTATGTACTCGCCTGAGGGGCTGTTGACCTGAAGGATGTCGAGGGCCACCCCGTTCTTAAGCGTGTTTATCTGCGCCCCGAGTATGTTGACGCCGTTGGCGGCCATGACGCCGGTTATCATCGAAAAGAGCCCGTGCACGTCGTGCGTGCAGATGACTATCTCAGTGTACTCCCTGAACGTGTCCTGGCGCACTCTCATCGAGTACGGCCCGTTGCCGAAATCTCTCAATATTTTTATGTGCTCGGAGATGTGGTCCGGGCTGTTCGACAGGAAATAGCGCATCGGGAGCAGGTTAAAGTATTCGTCCACCGTAAGAGCGTCCACGCCGTCGGGCTTCAGGAGCGTAATGACCCTCTCCTTTATCCTGCCGAGCTTCACGTCGGCTTCCTCGGCCTCGAACGTGCCGCGCTCGAGGACTGTTATGGCCTTGAAGTACAGCTCCTGGAAAAGCGCGCCCTTCCACTGGCTCCAGACGTCCGGGCCGACGGCGCGCACGTCCGCGAACGTCAAGAGGTAAAGGAGGTTCAGTCTTTCGATGTCCCCTATAGTCCGGGCGAACTCGATAACGAGCTTGTCGTCATGCAGGTCCCTGTACTGGGCCGTGTTGGCAAGTAGGAGATGGTGTTTTACGACGAACTTTATGAGGTTCGTGTCGTCCTCCGAGATGTGTAGCCTCCTGCAAATCTCAGGGACCATTGCAGCGCCTTTTTCTGCGTGCCCCTTGCCGTGCGCCTTGCCAATGTCGTGGAAGAGGACGGAAAGATAGAGTATCTCCGGGTTCGGCATCTCCTCGAAGAGGTTAGAAAGGAGGGAGAAGTCGGCCTTGTACTGCCCCCGTAGCCTTTCGATCTCGCGGACCGCGAAGAGCGTATGCGCGTCGACCGTGTAAACGTGATACAGGTCGTGCTGGACCTTGCAGCTTATCTCCTCGAACTCCGGTATGTAGCTGTCAAGGAAACGGAGCCGCGCCATCTCCGCTAGAGTCTTGTAAACGTTCTTTCCGCGGAGGATCTTGAAAAAGGAATCTGAAGCGTCCCGGGAGTTCCTGAAGCCCTCCCCCGCGTTCTCTATGTGCTCGAGTATCTGGTCCTTTGTGGCCTGGTCTATCTCCACGTCGAAGGCCTGCGAGTATTCGAAGGCCTTCATCGCGGCAACAGGGTCGTCTTTAATCGTGTCCTTCGATTTCGCTGAAAGCACGCCGCCGGATATGTGGAAGTTCCTGTCTACGCGGACCTTCTTGCCGGGCCAGAGGGATATTTTTTTCGCGTCCCTGTGGAGTGTCCTCGACATGATGAGGTTCGAGTAATAGTTGAGGTTCGAGGCGTTGCGGTAGTACCTCTGCATGAACGCCTCTACCGCGAGCGACTTTTCCGTGTTCTGGAATCCCAGAAGGGAAGCTATCCTTTCCTGGTGGTCGAAAGTCAGCTGGTCTGCCTTCCTGCCAGCTCCGAAATGGAGCTCGTTTCTGACCCAGAGTATGTAGTCAAGCGAGGCCTCGAGGGACCTCCTGTCAGCGGCGTTTATGAGGCCGAGTGAGAACGGCTCGAAGGTCTTGCCGTCCTTCGCCTTCAGGGCCCACATCGCCGTGTGCAGGTCCCTGAGGCCGCCCTCGCCTTCCTTTACGTTCGGCTCGAGTATGTAGACCGACCCTCCGAACCTGGCGTGTCTTTGGCGCGTCTCTTCTATTTTGTCGTTGATGAACGCCTGGGTGCGTGCCGTGTTGAAAAGCTGCTTTCTGATGTTCTTGTGGAGAGAGTCGTACAGCCCGGCGTCCCCGAATATGAAACGCACGTCCAGGAGGGCCGTCATGGTCTTGAGGTCGTCTTTCGCGAGCTGGACCGACTCTGCGACGGAACGAATGGAGAAGCCCATGTCGAGGCCCGTGTCCCAGAGTATGTACAGGAGCTGCTGGGTGAGCTCCTCGATTCCTTTTGTTATGCGCCCCTTGTGAAGGAGCATGAGGTCGATGTCCGAGCGGACATTGAGCTCGCCCCTGCCGTAGCCGCCGAGCGCCACTAGGGCCATGCTCTCTTCGCAGCCGAGCTCCTCTGACTTCAGTAGGAAAAGGGCCTTCAAGAGGTTGTCTATGAGCTCAGTGTAGGAGGTGCATATCTCGCGGCCCGTTGAGCCTGAAAGGTGTTTTGAGCGCAGCTCCGCTTCCTTCGAGGAAAGGATCTCCTTGACGAGCGGTGTTATCGGGCCGTCTGCTTTCTTAAAGGTGTCGAGTATCGCGTTATGCGGCATTATCGTCAGACCGACCCGGTCCCGTTCATGTAATTCATTATTCCGGCCGCTATGCCTTCGACGACTTCGCTTAGGTACGCTTCGTCCTTCAGCCGCTCTTCCTCGTCGGGGTTGCTGATGAACGAGACCTCGACCAGGACAGCGGGCATCTTCGTGCCTACGAGGACGTAAAAGGGCGCGCCCTTGACGCCGTGGCTCCTTATGCGGTCGAACTTTTTCTTGAGGCCTGTGACGAGGTTGTCCTGGACAACGGCAGCGAGCCTGGCGGAGTCGTTCGTCTTGGCGGTCTTTATGAGGTCGTTGAGTATGAACTCGAGATCGCTTACTGACCTCGTCGAAGTGGCGTTCTCCCTGGCCGCTACCCTTCTGGCCTCTTCGTTGTTCGAAAGGCTCAGGATGTAGGTCTCAATGCCGGTGGCGGCCCTCCTGGGAGAGGCGTTTATGTGTATCGATACGAACAGGTCTGCGTCCCGGCTGTTTGCAATAGCGGTCCTCTCCTCGAGCGGGATGAATACGTCGGTGTCCCTCGTGAGTATTATTTTGGCACCGGCGTCCTGCGTGAGCTTGTCCCTGAGCATCTTGCCGAGCTTCAGTGTTACGTCCTTTTCCTTGAGGCCGTTCTTCCCTATCGCGCCGGGGTCCTTGCCTCCGTGGCCGGGGTCAAGGACGATGGTTTTCACCTTGAGCCCGAGCTGCTGGATAAGGGAGGTGTCGGGTACTGCGGCAGATGCTGGCGACTGCCTTATCTGCGGAACTTCCTTGCCTGAGCTGTCGGTTACCGGCTGGGCGGGTAAGGCCGCGGGCTTTTTCTCCCCGGTCACGTCAATGACTATCCTGTAAGGGTCAGAAAGCGGGAAGACCTTGAAGTCCTCGATCGATTCGATGTCAAGCACCACGCGGACTGTGCCAGGGTCGAATTGCCCGGCGCGCGCGACCTTCAACAGTCCGTCGTTTATGGGTATCGCCTTTGCCAGCTTCGGTGAAAGTGCCGCGTCGGAGAGGTCAATGTACAGCCTTCTCCATTCCATGTTTATGAGAGGGTCTTTCTTCAATAGCCTGTGGCTGAACTCGGCCTTGCGGTTGAGCTCTATGACTATTCTCGTGTAGGTGGGGTTTGACCAGTGTTTTATGTTTGTGACGACGGCCTGCCTGGGCGCGGCGGCGCTGGCGGCCCCGGCGCTCATGAGAAAGAGGGCCAGGAACAATAACAGGAAAAAAGGCCTGGTTGGCGCGAGATGCTTCAATTCTTGAGGAGCTCCTTCATTTTATGCAGCGTGGTCAGGGCCTCAATGGGCGTCATCCTGTCGACGTCGATGCTCTTGAGCTCGTCATGGACCGGGTCCATGTCCGCGCCAAGCAGGCTCAGCTGCGCGTTGTCTGCGGCTGCACGGCCGTCCCTGGCCGCAAGCCTGGGCATTCCGGCCTCGTTGAGCTCGCCTGTTTCGAGGTTCCTCAAAATCTCCTTGGACCTGGAGATGACTTCACCGGGTATGCCGGCTAGCCTTGCGACCTGTATGCCGTAGCTCCTGCTGCTTCCCCCCGGCAGGACCTTCCTCAGGAAGACAATCCTGTCTTCCCATTCCTTGACGGCCATATTATAATTTTTGACTCTTTCCTTTGTCAAGGAAAGCTCTGTGAGCTCGTGGTAATGGGTTGCGAAGAGCGTTTTCGCGCCGACCTTCTCGAGAATGTGCTCGACCACGGCCCAAGCAATGGAAAGCCCGTCGAAGGTCGACGTGCCCCTGCCTATCTCGTCGAGGATGACGAAACTTTTCGACGTGGCGTTGTTGAGGATGTTTGCCGTCTCGCTCATCTCTACCATGAAGGTCGACTGCCCCCTGGAAAGGTCGTCCGAGGCCCCGACCCTCGTGAATATCCTGTCGACCGCGCCGAAAGAGGCCTTTGCCGCGGGCACGAATGAGCCTATCTGCGCCATGAGTACGATAAGAGCGTTCTGCCTCAGGTACGTCGATTTTCCGGCCATGTTGGGGCCGGTGAGTATGATGACCCTGTCGTCACCGAGTTTCAGGTCGTTTGAGACGAACTCCCTTGAACCGGCTTCCACAACAGGGTGCCTGCCTCCTTCTATCTCCAGCCCGTCTCCTTCGGTGACACTTGGCCTCGTGTAATTGAGCTCCCTTGCGGCCGAGCTCAATGAGAGCAGGCAATCGAGCACCGCTATCGAGGCTGCCGTCCGCTGGACCCGGTGGCTGTGTGCCTTGAGAGCGTCTATGATACCGCCGAAGAGCATCGACTCTATCTTGAGGGCCTTCTCCTCTGCCCCGAGTATCTTCTCCTCCCACTCTTTGAGCTGCGGGGTTATGAACCGCTCGGCGTTGACGAGGGTCTGTTTTCTAATGTAGTCGGCAGGGGCGTTGGCGATGTTCGACTTCGTTATCTCGATGTAATAGCCGAATACCCTGTTGTACCCGACTTTCAGCGTATTTATCCCGGTCCTTGCCCTCTCGGAGGACTCAAGTGCCGCTATCCAGTCCTTGCCGCCGGAGCCTATGCTTCTCAGCTCGTCGAGCTCGCTCGAGTAGCCAGCCCTTATGACGCCGCCGTCCTTGATTGAGATGGGCGGTGAGTCGGTAATGGCACTGCCAATGAGCTCTGCCGCCTCGCTTACTTCATCTATTTCTTCTTCCAGGGCGCGTATCATCCTTGAGCTCAGGAGCTTCAGGTAGTCTTTTATGATCGGGACCTTTTCAAGGGAGCTTTTGAGCGCCGAGAGGTCCCTGGGGTTTGCAGCCCCGAGGCTGACCCTGGCGATTAGCCGCTCCAGGTCGTAGACGTGAGAGAGAGCTTCCTCGAGGCTCGAGCAAAGCTCCCTTGCCTCGAGGAGCTCCTCGACGGCGTCCTGCCTGCCGGATATGGCGGAGACGTCCTTCAGAGGGTGGAGGAGCCACGACCTCAAAGCCCTCGCGCCCATGGAGGTCTTTGTCCTGTCGAGGACCGAAAGGAGAGTGCCGTCTTTTCCGCCGTCGCGGAGGTTATGCGCTATCTCCAGGTTCCTCCTCGTCGAGGAATCGAGGATGAGGTAGTCTCCGGTGAAGTAGGGCTGGAGCTTCCTTACATGAAGGAGGTCCGTCTTCTGGTTGTCGCGTATGTACCCGAGGAGCGCTCCCGCCGCCCTCACCGGCTCGTCAAGCCCGGAGCAGCCGAAGCCGTCGAGCGTTTTCGTGCCGAAGTGCTTGTTGAGCCTCGCGCCGGCTTCCGGCAGGTCGAAGTCGTATTTGCCGAGCGGTGTAATCTTTCTTACAGGAAGGCCTGAGAGGCTTTCGTCCTCTTCCTGCCCTGATTCGACAAGAAGCTCCAGCGGGCGCAGGCGCCTTACCTCTTCGAGGGCCGATTGAAGGTCATTGAGCCCCGTCAGAGCGAACTCGCCGGTCGAGACGTCCATGTAGGAAAAACCGCACGAGGTTTTTGAGGCGCACAGGGAGGCGATGAAGTTGTTTGCCTTCGGGTCGAGGAGCTCGTCCTCGAGCGCTATGCCCGGCGTGATGACCTTCGTGACCGCCCTCTCGACTATGCCCTTTGCCTCGGAGGGGTCTGTCATCTGCTCGCAGACAGCTACCTTGTGCCCTTCCCTCACGAGCTTCGCGATATACCCGGCGGCCGCGTGATAGGGAACGCCGCACATGGGCACCTCTCGCTCGCGGTCGCGCGAAGTGAGGGCAATGCCGAGAAGGCGCGAGGCCACTTTAGCGTCCTCGAAGAACATCTCGTAGAAGTCGCCCATCCTGAAAAATAAAATAGAGTCCGGGTTTTGCGCCTTGATTTCGAGGTACTGGCGCATCGCGGGGGTCAGAGAGCTTTTCATCAGTTTACTTCCCGGGGTATTCGGCAGGCTGCCTCAAGCTCCCCATCTGCGTTTGTTGTTTCGTATCTTTTAATTCGACGTACAAAAGTACGCCTCATTTCTGTTTCCGACTGCTGTGGGAATTCAAACAGAGTGAAATATCAGACTATCCAGTCCTGCTGCTCGAAGTCGTCTGTCGGGACCGTAAAAAGGAGATACCCCTTGACCGGCCACCTCTCGACGCCTCTTTCATGGCCGTTTATGTTGATGTAGAGCCTTATCTCTTCTCCCCTGCCGACCCCCAGCAATGTAAAGGGGATGGAGAGCTCAACGACGCTCTCTGAAGCTATGTCGAGGGCAGCCTTCTCAACCCATTTTTCCTTGTCTGGCGCTTTTTCATGGAGAGTAGCCCTAGAGGTGGAGCCTTCGACCTCTATCGAGACCTTAACGTGCCTGGGCTGAGTAAAGCTGATTGTTGCGTTCCAGGGCTTTTTGTACTCTCCGAGTTCAGGGAGGTAGTCGAACCTGAAAAAGATCGAGTCCTGCGAAAAACCGTAGGAGATGGCGTTCACAAGGCCGCCTTGTATCTCCTTGTGCATGGCGCTGCCGAAGTACGTCCTCTCGAGCCTGCCGGATGAGAGCCATTCGAAGTAGTTTGTGACCTGGCCGTCAATAACCGGGCTTATGAAAGCCTTCGGCTCCACCGGAGGCCTGTAGCTTTTTATCTCCGAGGAGATGGGGAAGTCCAGGGCGTCGGGCGCTTCAGTCCCTATGAGGGCGTAGACCCTTTTTATGCGGCGCCTGAAAAGCGAATCGAAATCCTCGTCCGACATCGACGAATGCTCCTCACCGTACCACCAGAACCAGTCGCTACCCTCTGCGGCGTAAATTTCTTCCCAAGCCTCGGCTATGGCCGTTTTCCTAAGTTCATAGTCGGGAGCCGCCTTCGAAGCCTCCTCATATTCCACGAGCGAGTCCCTCGCGTCTTTTATGAAGTCCCAGGCGGTGTTGTCCTCGACGTGGCCTATCCATATCTTGAAGTTGTGGCTTATCCAGGACCCGGCGTAGAGGTTTTCGATCCGCTCCCGTTTTTTCCTGGTCGACAGGAACTCGCTCATTGTGACGCAGCGGAGCTTCGGGTTGTCCGAGAGCTTCGAGTAAAGGGCCACGAGGAAGTCCCTGCCGTCGTTCCTGAAGTGCTCCCAGGCGTTCTCCCCGTCGAGGATTATGCTGACAAGGTGCTCCTGCGGCTCTTCCAGCATGCCGTGTATGTGATTGAGCCTTCCGACGAAGTCAGAGGCCGCGTAGTTGGCGTCCATCTTCGAATAGTCGAAGCCTATGAGGTCTGAAAGGACGTGGTCCCTGAATACGATGTTTATGGACTTGCCGCCTGACTCGACGACGTAAGGCTTGTAGATGAACGGGTCGTAGCAGTTGCCGAGGCTGTCCCTTCTGATGGGCCGCTTTAAAGAGTTCGAGAGTATTTCCTCGTCGGTGGCTATCCAGTTGACGCCTTCGCCAGCCACAAGCGGCACCATATCCATGCTGACGGAGCCTTCCGAGGGCCACATCCCGAGCGGCTTTTCCCCGAAGGTCTCCTGGTAGAGCGCAACTCCCCTTCTTATCTGCGTGAGCGCGTCCTCAGGGTGCTGGAAACGCTTTTTAGGCAGGGTGGCCCCTGGCATGGCCTCTTTGGCCGAATCGCTGTCGCAAAGGAGAGGCAGTATGGGGTGGTAGTACGGCGTAGTGGAGACCTCTATTATGCCGCGGTCGCGGAGCTCCGCGTACTTAGGCAGCACCATCCCGGCTATCT
The DNA here is from genome assembly GCA_905339405.1 of uncultured bacterium. Classification (GTDB taxonomy): domain Bacteria; phylum Desulfobacterota; class GWC2-55-46; order GWC2-55-46; family GWC2-55-46; genus GWA2-54-12. The sequence goes on from CAJPGC010000035.1 coordinate 11,001, forward strand.
CTGTCTGCTTGTCGAGGAGCTTTGCCTTTTCGTCCTCCGTGAAGTTCGCGCCCTTCATGTAAAGATAGGTAAGAAGCTTGTCGTTCTGCCTGATGAGCGGGTCTATCCAGATGAGGTTGAAGAGCACCTGCAGGTCGAGGAAGTCCTGGTCGGAAAACCACCTCATGACCGAGAAGGCCTCTTCCCTATCGTTGGATATGCCCCTTTTTTTTAACAGCTCCCAGTACCTCGGGATGGGCTTTATCATGTTGTCCCAGTTGGCCTGGAAGAAATACTGGAGCATGAAGGCCTTGTCCTCGACCGTAAGCTCAGTGGCCTTAACGGAGCTTATCCTCCTGTACTTGTCCTTCGCCTTGCCCGAGGCGTACTCGTTTATCTGCTCGATGAGGCAGGGCACGACGTTGAAGGTCTGGTGCACCTGCGGGAATTCGTCAAGGATGGCCGCCATGTCGTAGTAGTCTTTGGTGGCGTGGAAAAGCACCCACGGCAGCGTGTATTCGCCGGTCGAGGGGTCTTTGTAGAGCGGCTGGTGCATGTGCCAGAGAAAAGCTATGTTGAGTTTCCTGTCCATTTAATCCTTTGGTTCCAGGACGGTAAGTTTACCGTCGTTGGTGATGAGCGCCACCCGCTCGAAAGCGGAAGACGCGTCGGCGCTTATAGACGAGCCGAGGCCGCGGCCCCATTCATGGGCTCCGTCCGAAAGCCTCAAGGCTTCGATGTAGCCGGTATCTTTTGCGAAGTAGTCTATCCCCAGCGGGGCCTTTTTGTAGTTCGAGAGCACGAAAAGATAGCCTCCGGCAGAAAAAACCGACGATACCGGGCCGTGCTCAAGAGGCTTCTTCCAGAGGAGCGCCCCTGTCGTCCTGTCGAGCGCCATTGCCTGCTCCTCTCCGGCGATGACTATTGTCCGGCCGTCGGGTACGACGAAGTCAGTGGCCTTTATTATGTTGTATATGCCCTTGACCTCGCCTGTCGCCTCTTCGAGTGCCACCACGGCCATGTTCCCGTCGATTATGTATACCGCGCCGGAGCTTGCAAGAGGGGTCCTCCTCGGCGGTATGGCCTCTTCGAACTCTTTTACTACCTTTTTCGACCAGACCTCCTTGCCTGTCACGGCTGAGACGCACACGGCCGCGCCGTCGGAGAAAAGGTATATGACGTTGCCGTTGTCCGTGAGCGCCGGAGATGCGTATACTCTCGGCGTCACAGTCTTATAGACCCCGCGCGAATACGTCCAGAGCCTCTCACCGGTCTTTTCGTCAAGCGCGTGTATCCTGTCGTCGGAGGAGGCGAACAATACCTTACCGTCTTTTATGACGGGGCTTGAGAGTATCTCCGAGCGGGCCTGGAACTCCCAGAGGAGCTTTCCTTCGAGGTCAATACACCTCATCTTGCCGTCGGATGCGCCGAAGCACGTTTTATCGTCCGATACGGTCGGCGCGGCTTCTATCGGTGCTTTCGTATTGAACTTCCAGTAAACCTTGCCAGAGGCCAGGTCAGAGGCGTAAAAGTAGCCGTTTGTAGACCCGGCGTAAAGCCTGCCCTTGTGGATGGCGGGCGTAGAGAGCTGCTCGTCCGGGAAGGGGCTCAAGAACGTAAACTTCGATACGTCTTTGTTCCAGCCCACCACCATAGGGAGGGCGGCCTTGCCGGAGGATATGTTCGTACGTCCGTAATCGCCGAGATGGGTATTCCAGCTTGAACCGTCTGTCGGCAAAGGCTTTGCCGCGCACCCGGCAACTGCGATGGCGGCGCCGAGAACGGCAGCCTTAAGATATCTTTTTGACCAGTTGGCGCGCATTTTCCTGGATTCTCCTGAAGTCGTCTTTATCGAGGCCCGCTCCTAGCGCGACCCTCTCCGCTCTCTCGTCGCTGATGAGGTCGCCCGGCGCGTGTGAATCGGTGTTGAGGAGCATCCTGGCCCCGAGTCTTTTCGCGAGGGAAGCGACGTACCCGTTGGAGATGCTGTGCCCTCCCCTGCTCGTTATCTCGATGTGCACGCCCTTTTTGACCGCCGCCTTCATCTCATCCTCGGTTATGAGCCCGGGATGGGCGAGCACGTCCACCCCGGCCTTTATGTAGGCCATGTTCGTGCCCGGCTCTACCGGCTCCGCGAGCGTCTCCCCGTGGCCGACTACCACGAGGGCCCCGAAGGCGCGCGCTTTCTTGACCATCAGCGGGATGTGCTTCGGCGGAATGTGCGTGAGTTCCACGCCCGGAATGAGCCTGAAAGTCCTGTCGGTGTTGAGCTGCCTGGCGACTTTCGTTATCTGCTTCAGGACCGTCTCGATGTTCGATTCGTCGGCGTGGTCGGTTATCGCCATCGCGCTGTAACCCGCTACCCGCGCCCTTCTGACGAGCTCGGAAGGCACGAGCACGCCGTCGCTCAAAAAACTGTGCGTGTGGAAGTCTATCATCAGCCCTACCTTTCGATACTCTTTTGGCGGCTTTTCAAACGCCCGCGTAATCCTCTTTAACGAGGTTCCCGAAAAGGGAATAGAAGACCTCGTTGACCGACTCCCGCTCCCCGGGAGTGAAGGAGAATACCGGGTCGTTCGGCTTGAGCCCGAGCTCGGTTTTTGCCGCCGTCACGCCGGATGCGCCCCTGAAGGCGTGCGCCACCGGCACGCGCCTCTTCAAGAGTATATCCCGTTTCGCCGAGCCGAGCTCATGCAGCATATCTTTCCCATCGTCGTCCCAGAGGAGAATGAGGCCCGCGAGGCTCGTGGAAAAAGAACGCCACAGCGGCCCCATGTTCCTCACGGTAGGGATGGAGAAAAGCACGAGGTCCATGCCGCCGTAGAGCCTGAAGGAACCTACCTCTCCCAATGGGTTCACCAGTGCTATCTCTTCAAGCGCCGACCGCTGACCGGTGGTGAAGCCCGGTATCTTCCTGCACTCGTTCAGGAAATCGGCCATGATGCTGCTGCCAGTCGAGACGATGAGTATCTTGCCGTAGTTGAGCCCTGATATGTCCGCGAAACGCCCCATTATCTTCTCGCGGATGCTTATCATCTGGTCGGTCGTGAGGAACTCCTCGGCAGAGCCCTCCTCCGCGCCCTTCTCCTGTTCGAGAACGCCCTTGGCTATCATCGAAGAGACGGTCCTCAGCACTTCGTAGTCCGGGTAATGGCAGCGCTCCACGACGTCTGAGAGGCGCGGGTTTGCGCGTACCAGCTGGACAATCTCGTAGATCATGGGCTGGAGCCCCTTTGGGAGGGCCGCCTGTTCCACCTTGAGCTTCAGCATGGCGTTGGGCCCGGGGAACTCGTCCTGGTGCTTCCTGAACTCGTCGAACTGGCGCATGCCCTCCATGAGGAGGCTTCCCGTTGCGCCCTTTATCTTCTTCGGAGAAGTGACCGTGCCAGGGGTGAACTCGAAGCCGCCTTCAGTCCACTGGAGCATGCGGTAAAGGGCCTTCTCGCGCTCGGTCCCCTCGAGAGTGGCGTTGCAGATGTTCCCGTCTTTCATCTGGACGCTGCCGGTCTTTCCGGCGGACGTCACCTTCAGCTCGCCTTCCTTGCGGTTGAGGTGAAGGAACTGGATGAGGTCTGGAAGCGGCATGTGGCTGAGCTTGCCCTCTATGACCTTCGAGGCTGTCGAGCCCCTCTCCGAGAGGGTCTGCCTCAGCCTTGCGTAGGTCTCCTCCATGTTCAGGGGCCTGGCCAGGAATATGTCCTCGCCTGCCCTGAAGCCCTTTATGTTGGCGACGCTGTCCGAGATGAACATGAACGGGACCCTGGAGGTGTGAGGGTTGTTCCTGAGTATCTGGAAGAGTTTCTGCCCGCCGATGACCGGCAGGTCCGTGTCGACGACCATGACGGCAGGGACTTCCTGGAGCGCGAGCTCCAGGGCCTGCGCTCCGTCGGCTACCCGGAGGCACTCGAAACCCATGCCCGTGAGGTACTCCGTAAAGCTCTTCGCTTCCTCTTCGTCGTTGAGGGCGATAAGGGTCTTGAACTTTTCCATCTTCATCCTAGCTGCTCTTGCAGGGAGTATTCGTTCTGGAACTTCGTGATGAGGCCTTCGACGAGCACCGGGTCAGCCGTATGGAAGCAGCTGTAGGTCGCGCCCCAGTTCTCCTTGCAGATGAGGGCGTAAGCGGTGTCCTCGTTAAGAAAAAAGGTGAAGAAGGTCTCCTTGAGCCTCGGGTCGTCCAGGAGCAACGGCATGGCGTTCCTTATCTCCCAGACGCTGCCCTCTCCCTCGCCCACGAGGAAGACCTTTGTCGCGGTCGAACCGGCCGTGCTCAGCATTTTCACCACGGGCAGGCTCGCGGAGATGTTTCTTGTGCCGTAATACATTATGCCGCGCCGCTGCGGCGTGCGTGCTATCTCTTTTATGATGAGCTCGTTTATCTGGTCGATGAAGAACTCCGAGAGGTCCTGGCCGCTCCCGGCGTCGAAGGAAGCTCCGTCGAAGGCGGTTGTGTTCCGTCCGGTAAGAGAGCCTGCTATCTCCCAGAAGAGCTTTCCCTTGCAACCGAGGCGCTCCCAGAGTGAATCCTTGCGCTCGTTGACCCTCCTGGAGGCGGCAGCCGAAAGCTCCTGGAAGGTCCGTCCGTCGCGCGGAAAAGTTGCCTGTGACAGAAGGACCTGAAATTTGGAGTCTTCCCGTACGGCCTGGGAAAGGGCGCGGGAGAGCTTCTTGGCGGCCATGAGCGCGCCGAAGTAGTCGGTCTCCGGCAGGATGACCATTATCTGCCTGTCCTCTGAAAGCCCGGCCACGTCGCAGCTCCTGACCGAGCCGAGCACGGCTGATACGAGTTTTTTAAGGAACTCGAGCCCCTCGAGGCTTTCCATCAGCGAGCTCATCCCGTCTACGCCGATGAGCACCACAGAAAAACAGGTGTTGTAGCGGGTTGCCCTGGTGGCCTCGATGCGGCCGTATTCGCTTATGAAAAAAGCGTCGTAGAACCTGCTGGGGAAGAGCTTTTTCGTGAGGACGCTTTTGGTGTCGATATCCAAGGACAAAACTCCCTTAATGCCAGCCGGGTGATGCGCGGGACAGGGCAGGCTCTTTACATCTTGTATTTTCCGTAGTCGCCGGGCGTGAAGTCCTCAAGCGAAGGTTCTTCGTTCGGCCCCTTTTCCCTGGGCTCGCCCTTGAGGTCCATGTGCTTGGATTTCTCCAGCACGCCGGATTCCACGTAGATGGGCGCTCCTGTGCGAAGGGCCAGCGCGATGGCGTCGCTCGGCCTGGAGTCCATCGAGAAGGCCCCGTTGCCGCCGGTCATGTGGATGGTCGCGTAGTAGACGTTGTCCTTGAGGTCGGTCACTTCTATCTTTTCTACCTTGACGCCTACCTGCTTCAGGAGGTCTTTGAGGAGGTCGTGCGTCATGGGCCTCGTGAACTGGACCTTTTCGAGCTCCGAGGCTATGGCGCTCGCCTCGAGCACGCCTATCCAGACCGGAAGGGCGTTCTTCTCGCCGTCGTCCTTGAGAATCACTATGGGGACGTTCGTGAAAGGGTCTATTGTAAGCCCGAAGACCTTCATCTTCAAAAACATGGCGTGCTCCTTTTTTGAATGTTACCTTCCGGCGGAAGCGCGAAGCGAGTTCGCGTAGGCGTCCGTCACGAATACTTCCATGATGTCCCCTGGCGCAGCGCTCATGCCTGCCGCCAAGGCGAAGTTCACTATCCTGTTGCAGGAAGTCCTGCCCATCATCTCGTCTGGGTTGCCCCTGCTCGGCCCTTCCACGAAAACTTCCATCTTTTTTCCTATGGTCTCGCGGTTCCTCTCTATCGTTATCTGCTTCTGCTCCTCCTGCAATACCTGAAGCCTCCCGGTCCTCACGTCGAGGGGCAGCTGCCCCTCGAAGGAGGCCGCCTTCGTGTTTGGCCTCGGCGAGTACATGAAGGAGAAGATGTTGTCGAAGCGGACTTTTCTCAGGAGGTCCATGGTGGAGGCGAAATCGGCCTCCGTCTCGCCGGGAAAGCCCACGATTATGTCGGTCGTAATTGACATTTCGGGGTAGAGCTTTTTTATCTTCTCTATCTTCGAGAAGTACTCGCCGCTCGTATAACCCCTGCCCATGCGGGCCAATATGGCGTCTGACCCAGACTGGACCGGCAGGTGCAGATGGCGGCAGAGCTTTTTTTCATGGCCGAACAGTTCGATGAGCTCATCCCCGATGTCCTTCGGGTGCGAGGTCACGAACCTGACCCTTTTTACGCCTTCGACCCGGCAGACCAGCTTCAGAAGCTCGGGGAACGAGACGTCGCCGCCGCCGCTCGTGCCGTAGGAGTTGACGTTCTGGCCGAGGAGAGTTACCTCCTTGACCCCGGCAGCGGCTGCCGCCTCGATTTCAGAGATTATGTCGGCGCTCTGCCTACTGACTTCCCTGCCCCTCGTGTACGGCACGATGCAGTAGGAACAGAAGTTGTTGCAGCCACGCATGATGCTCACGAAGGCCTTCTCGCCGGAGGCGGACGGGGACACCCCGTACTCGTCGCAGTCGATGGTCTCGGTGAGCCTCGTTGCAACGACCCTGCGGCCGCTGTCGGCCTCAATGAGGAGTTCTCTTAACTTGTGGACGTTGTGAGGGCCGAAGACGATATCGAGGTGCGGGGCCCTCTTGAGGAGCTTTTCTCCCTGCTGCTGCGCGACGCACCCGCCCACTCCGATGATGAGGCCGGGCCGCTCCTTTTTAAGTTCCTTGTAGCGGCCCAGCGTGGAGTAGACCTTCTGCTCGGCCTTGTCCCTCACTGTGCAGGTGTTGATAAGTATGAGGTCCGCGGAACACGGGTCGTCTGTCCTGGCGAAATTGATCCCCTTCAATATCCCGAGCATGCGCTCGGAATCATTGTCGTTCATCTGGCAGCCGAAGGTCTCCAGAAAGACAAGTTTTTCCCGCTCTTGAGAGTGCTCTTCCATGCCCGAGGCAAACCTTTCCTGTAATGAGCGACAGAAGAACCATTTTAAGGTTTTTAGATTGGAGTAGTCAAGTTCCTTTTGGGAAAAGCATTGTTTTTTAAGGGAATTCCCTTTACAGATGAGCCTTCAGCTCTGAGGCGTCAGGCTTGGCTATCCAGGGCTTGTCGACCCTGAACTTTGACTGTATGGCCTTGGAGGCCCTGGCAGCTTCATCCCGTGAGGCGAAAAAGCCGACCCTTACCCTGTGCCATTTGACGGAATCTTTCGTGAATCCGGCTACATAGGCGTTATACCCGCCCTTCTTGAGCTTCCCGGCAAGCCCCTGCGCCTCAGAGAGGCTCGGGAATGAAGCTATGTTCAAGGCCCAGGCGTTGGAGGCAGTTATACGTTTGGCTGCCGTCTTCTTCGGCTGCTCGACTGTCTTTTTTACGGTCTTTACGGTCTGGACGGCTTTCGGGGCCTCGGCTTTTTCTATCGGTGCCTTCTTTTCTACCTTTACAGCCTGTTCGACCTGTCTCAATGCCGGGGCGGGCGCCGGGACTATTGCAGGTTTCGCTTCAATTGTCCTGGTTTCCGGCTTTGCCTGGGCCGGGGCAGGCTTTTCAGGGACAACCGGCGTCATCTGCTGCGCTGCTGGAGCCGCAGGCTCTACAGCGGCTGTCTGCGCGATGTTGCCTTCGGTGGAAACATCGGTGGAGGCCGAGATATCAGTGGCAGTGTCCTGCAATTCTATCTTGACCCTCTTCGATATCACATCCGGGCCCTGGCTGCCCGAGTCCCCGAAAGGCATGAATTTAAGGAGCAGCAGTATGATTACTACTATCGCTCCTGCGATTATGAATGGGAGTTTCCTGTCCTTCAATGTAAGACCTCCGTCCTGTTGTTGTCGTATTTGACTATCTTCGGCGTTATGAAGACCAGCAGTTCCTCATGCTGGTTGTCCTTTGAGTTGTTCCTGAAAAGCCATCCCAGGACAGGCACCTTCGAAAGGAAGGGCACTGCGTTCTTCTGCTCCGAGTTGAGCGTGCGGTAGAGGCCGCCTATGACGACCGTGTCGCCGTCTTTCACGAGGACGTAGGTCGAAGCGCTCTTTTCGGCTACCCCTGGAATGCCGTCTATCGTGCGCGAGAAATCGGGGTCGCTCTTCGTGGTGTTGATGTTGAGGAGCACAAAGCCGTCCTCGGATATCTTCGGGGTGACAGTGAGGTCTATGCCCGTCTTTATCTCCTCGAGCCCGCCGAGGTCGCCGGAAGTCGTTGTCGTCGTGCCTGACCCGGCAACTATCGCCTGCGAGAGCTTGACCCTGAAGGTCAGCCCGCTGTGTATCGTGGCGGGCATATTGTTTACCGCCGATATCTTCGGGCTCGAAACTATCTTGAGTTCTCCCCTCGTCTCGGCGGCCGTCAGTTCGAGGTCCAAAAAGAGTTTGTCGGACAGGCTCCCCAGGACTATGCCGAGCCCGGAGGTCGGGTTCGGCGCCGGGAGGTTCACGGCGAAGTTGCGCCCTCCCGTCTCCGGCAGAAGCGCGCTCCCCGTGACGGCGTCAGCGCCCGAAGTGTAGGTCGGGCCCCAGCGCACACCGAGCTGGCGCGTGAAGTTGTCGGAAGCTTCGACTATGCGGGCCTCGATGGTGACCTGCGCCGTCTGTGTGTCAAGCGCCGAAAGGAGAAGCTTTGCCTGCTCTATGTTCCTGGGCAGGTCCCTCAATATGACCGAGTTCGTCCTCTGGTCGGCGAAGGCCGAGCCGTTCTCGCTCATTATGCCTTTAAGCTGCTGCGAGGCAGTTGAAGGCTCGGCGTTGTTGAGGCGGACTATCTCAACCCTCATCTCGTCTGAAACGTCGACCTTGCGTCCGACCCACATAATGTTGTTCTGGACGGTGTACATCAGCCCGTTGGCCTTTATTACCATCTCCATGGCGTCGCGGAAGGGGATGTCCTTGAAGCTCAGGGAAACCCTGCCCTCGACCCCCTGCCCCAGGATGATGTTAAGGCCGCTCTGCTGCGCGAGGGCGCGCAGGACGTCGGCTATTTCGGCGTCCCTCACCTCGATGGAGAAGAGCCTCGTTTCCTCGTAAAACTGTCCATTGGGAGCTGCTGAGTGTGCGGAAGGTGCCGGAAGAGCCAAAAGCGCCGAAATTAACAAAAGGAGCGGTAAAAGCCAGCCCCTTTCAGTCCTTCTTGTTTGCATCTTGAAGCTCCGGTATTTCAGACAGTTCCAGCCTTAACCGACCCCTGTCACCGTGAAGTATAACATGGGTGACACCTATATCAATAACTTTTTGTCCCCTCACAAGGGAGCCCCTGTATACAATCCTGTCGTTGACGATCGCGGACGGGTTTTTCGCGTTGTAAAAGACCGCCGTGAGCCTGAGCCCTTCGCCCTTCCCGCCCGTTTCCTGCACCGCCGGGACGAACGGGTCTTTTTTCCAGTCCAACGCCCGCTCTCCCCTGTAGGGCGGCATCCTGAGCCTGTACGACAATGGGTCCACTCCGGCGTCAGCCGCCATCGGGAGCGCAAGAAAAGCAAGGACAAGATAGAGAAGGAAAACAAGAGGCATTTTCACTGGCCCCCTCCGTACCCGAGCACGTACGCGCTAAGAAAGATGTTCGCATTGAGCATACGCGAGCCTTCCTCCTTCGGTTCAATGGTGACGTTGTCGATGACCATGAGCCTCGGCAGCTTCTCTATCCTTTCGATGTAGAAGCCGAGAGGAACGAACCCCGACTCCATGTTGATCTGGAATGGAAGCCTTGCGAGTTCCCCTTTATCCTCCGGAGGGAGCGGTTTTATCGACAGTATGCGCACGCCGGAGCCGTTCTCTGACAGGTCGGCCAGTAGCGTTGAGATGTGCCTGTCCGAAGGGAGCCGTTCGTTTATCGTCTTGAGCCTGTCTTCGAGCAGGTCGAGGTTACTTCCAGCGTCGTTCACGGCCCTCTCAAGCTCTTTTGCAGTCGAGGCCTTTGCTGCCATGGCGTTTATTTGCTCGCCTCCGGCCTCAAGTAGGCCGTCGAGACGCATCGATTCGGCGTTGCCCGCCCGCCATGAATAATAAAAGACGGTCGTGAGCAAGACCAGGACGACTGCTCCGATGAGCTCGAACCTGCTCCTCTTCAAGCTCTGCACGTCGAAATGGAAAAGCATCTCGAGCTTACCAGTCATGGACGGTATTCTCCGTTCTCTTCAAGTCCATGTAGAGTTCGAAGTCATAGACATGCCCTGATTGGTGTTCCCTCTTTTGCGTATAAGTAAGGCTGACCCCGGTGAAAAGGCCCGAGCTCTCGATCGACGAGATGAACCCGGCTACGACCCTGTTCGAGGTCGCGCTGCCCGTCAGACGGACCTTTTTGAGCGCGGTGGAAGCTTCCGAGGTCGATATCCCGCGAAGCCACAAGCCTTCGGGCACGTCGGCGGCAAGGCTCTTTAAAATAAAGGCCCACGCGATTTTTTTCCCGGAAAGGCCAGCCGTCGCGTTTATCCTTTGTGCGAGTACGGCTTCTGTCTTTCTAATCTCCGCGAGTCTGAGCCCGAGTTCTGTCTGGCGGGCCCCGCTCGCAAGAAGACTGTCCCTCTTAGCCTCTAAAGCCGTAAGCCCGGCGGACTTGTCATTTATCTCCATCCTTTGCAAAGTCAAAATGGCCGCGAGGGCAGCGAGATAGAGAAAGCCGGCAACGATGAGTATTGCTCTCGCCTTTTTCATGAAGCGTTCCAGTTTTATCTCTTCGGGTAAAAGGTCTATGCCGTTCTTCATGCCCCTCCGGCGGCCCTTAACGCAAGGCCGACAGCCGTTGAAAAACAGGGGGCGAGGCCGCCTGGGCCCTCGCCTTTTGCGATGAGCTTTCTCAATGGGTCGTCTACGAAGACCGGGATGCCTGCCGTGTCGGCTATGAACTCTGGAAGACCCCTAAGGAGGGCCGTCCCGCCGGAGAGGTACAGGGCGTGAACGCTCCCTTCCCTGAACTGGGCCTGGAAGTAATCGAACGACCTGTGCAGCTCCGAGGAGAGCCTCTCGCTCGACTTCTGAAATGTCTTGCGCGCTTCCTCGGGGGCCGCCCCGTGCTTGTATTCTTCAGCCTCGAGCGTGCCCTTCTTGAGGTGCATGGCGGCCGCGCGCGTGAAGTCCTGACCGCCTATCGATATCTCGCGTGCAAACGCAAGGCTCCTGTTTCTTATTATCGCAAGCGTGCTCTTTGTCTCGCCTATGTCGAGCATGGCGTTGTTCTCGTCCTTCGGGGCGTCGTTGTTCAGGCAAAAAGACGCAAGAAGCGAAGTCGGTATCACTTCAATCACGGAGACTTCGACGCCAGAGTCCCTGAAAAAGGCAATCAGGGAGTCTATCTCCTTTCGGACGCATGCGAAGGCCGTAATCGAAAGCTTGCCGTCGGGCCTGGGCGCGCCGCTCGTGGTGACGAAATCTGAGACGAGGTCAGCGGGCGCCATCGCTACTTCCTTTCTTATCTCCCATTTGACTGCCTCCCTGAGGTCCTTGTCTGGCATGGGCGGCAGGTAGAAGTGGCGGAACATGAGCGAATGTCCGGTCATGAGGACGGCCGTCTTCGAAACCGGTATCGAGTTCGACTTGAGGAAATCCGAAAGGAGGCCCGGGCCCGCTTCCCCTTCCCTCGCCTCCGGCGGGAGCAGCATGTACGCGGCGCATTTCAGCGAATAAGCTCCTTTGCGCCCTGTTATCGTGACCGCCTTCAGCGACCACGCGCCCGCGTCTATGCCCGTATAGCAGCCACGCCCGAGCACTAACGCACCCCTGCCTGTTTGACGATTATCCCGGAGCGCAGAGACATGAGCTTTTTTCTGACCTGGCTTGCTTCCCCGTCCGAGGGAGCAAGCCTCAGGAACTCTTCGTACCCGGCGAGGGCCCCCGCAAGGTCCCCCTTTTTTTCCAGTATTACGGCCATGTTGAAATGAGCGTCGGCATAGGAGGGGGCGGCCTCTATCGCTTTTTCAAGCATCGCGATTGCCTTGCCAGACTTTCCCGCTTCGGCCAGAAGGGATGCGTAGTTATTGAGGGCAAAAGAGTTTTGGGTGTCGAGCTCGAGGGCCTTTTTGAAGGCTGACTCAGCTTCTTCTTTTTTTTGGAGCCTCATCGCCGCAACTCCGAGGTTGCTGTGAGCGATTGCTGAGCGCCCTTCACTTGCCGCCTTTTTGAAAAGCGCCGCCGCCTTGTCGAACCTGCCGGAGCGGTACTCGTCTATCCCCTGCTCGTTCAGGCCTGGCGGCGTTGGCGGGGCCTCAATAGGAGTTGATCGCGCTTTTTCTGGCATTGCGTCCAGCGCGGCGGCTTGCGGCTTTGCCGTCATGCCATTCATTCCGGAAGCCAGGGGATAAGCGAAATACGAAGCGGCGATGGAAAGGAGGATGAGAGGCGCGAGTAGAGGGCTCAGTGTCTTTATCCCCGGCTTCTTCAAGGAATACTCTTTTACCGCAGCCGGGTAATCCGCGCCTTCAAGTTTTTTCAATGCCTGGTAGATGAGGCTCATCTACGCCATACTCCTAATGTCCGCCGAGGCCGAGCACAAAAGGCCCCCAGAATATTCCGGCCAGGAGGGCCAGGAGAAACATCGAAACTGCGATATGCGGCGTGTATTCGAGATAAGTGAGCAGGTCCGCCATGCCAGAGATGTACCCTTCTGTCTCGAGCTCGGCGAGGGCCATCCCAAGAACTTTCTTGTCTATGACGCGCTTCTCCGAGATGTAAGCGGCCGTAAGCGCGCGGTCGGAGATGATGTTTATCATGCGCGGTATCCCGCCGGAGCCCCGGTGCACGGCCTTTATTGCGTCAGCTGTAAATTCAACTGAGCCTATTGAACCGGCCACGTCAAGCCTGTTCCTGATATATGCGGCTGTCTCGCCCAGGTCGAGAGGTTCGAGAGCGTAGCGTATTATGACGCGCTGGTTCAGTTGGCGGAGCTGGCTCATCTTGAGCTTTTCCCTCAGCTCCGGCTGCCCCACGAGTACTATCTGGAGGAGCTTTTCGCGTTCGGTCTCGAGGTTTGAAAGAAGCCTTACCATCTCCAGGGCGGACCTGTTAAGGTTCTGCGCCTCGTCTATTATGACGGCCGCGTTGCCGCCCGAGGCGTTGAGCTCCAGGAGGAAGCTGTTGAGGCGCTCGAGATTGGCTGCTGGCGTAGCAACTTCAGGGTTGAGGCCGAAATCATGGACTATCGTCGTGAGAAGATCGGCGTCCGAGAGCATGGGGTTAAGAATGAGGGCGCTTTCAGTCTGCTCGGGGAGCTTGTCAAGAAGGGCCCTGCAGAGGGTCGTCTTCCCTGTGCCGACTTCGCCGGTAAGGAGGATGAAGCCTTTTCTTTCCCTTATCCCGTAGGAAAGCAGCTCCATCGCCTCGCCGTGTTTCCTTCCAAGATAAAGGAACCTGGGGTCAGGGGTTATGTGGAATGGTTTTTCTTTAAGGAAAAAGAATCTTTCGTACATGCGTCTCCGAATGGAGCTCCGTCCGGACAGAAGAACAAACGCGTGTACAAGACTCTCGGCGGATTGGATTTAAATATTATATTACATTTCGAGTTTTGTTCAACAAAAATGTGAGCAGCTCATCTCATCTCCTGCCAGTCTATTATCCTGACCCTTACGGTGCCGCAGACGCCTCCGGCTGAAATACCGTCCGCCACGGTCCTGTACTGGCCGTTCATGCCGCCGTCCGTCAGGAAAAGGCCGCTTGAAGGCGGCGGCGTAGGGTTCGCGTCAATGGAGTATGTTCCGGCCATAAAGCTTTGCTCTAGCACTACCCCGCCTCCACCTCCCGAAGCCGCCGGAGAGCCGAAGGTCACAGCCCTCGTAGCACCCGCGGGTATCGTAATAGGAGAATCGAGGAAAGCCTGAAAGACGCTCGACCCTCCCGAAGCTGTATCGTTGAAGGCGAAGTAGCTCCCGGTACCGAGCGTCATCGAAGAGGCGGCGATGTTGCGGAGCTGCATCGTAAAGGAATACGAGCTGCCGCATGACAGGGAGGCCGGGGAAAGCCCTCCCCAGTACTGTATGTTCGGCCTGTCCCAGCCGAGAAAGCCGACAACATCGCTGGCTTGAGCACCCAGGTACTCAGCGGTTACGGTTGAAGATACGTTCACGGTGCTTACCGGCGAGACGAGCCTCACAACAGACTGCCCGCTGACGTCGGTCATGGCTGAAGAAGAGGACAGGCTCCCGTTCGTGGTGGAGAAGGTCACTGTTTTTCCCGCAAGGGGAGCTCCTCCAGAGGTGAGTGTCGCTGTCATGTCGTAATAGGAACTTCCGTCCGCGTAAACTGGGCCCGCCGGTGTGTGGCTCAGGGCGGCGCTGTTCGGCGAGACTGTTATATAGCTTCCGAGCGTCACTGTCTCTCCGCCGCATCCCCTGGGCGTAACAGAAACCGGGAACGCTGCAATCTTGTCCGCCGTAACGGTCTCGGCCGCGCTGAAGGTGATGGCGTATGTGCCAGTGCCGTCCGGGGGCAGCTCGTCGCGCCTGCGCTCGGCGGTGAAACTGACCGAACCGGCTGCGCACGCTCCTATCCACCCGGCCGGAGGGCTAACCGACGCGCAGGACCACTCGGAGGGGATGCCTATCTCGACCTCCCTTATGTCGCAACCTCCTCCGTTGTATACGTTCCAGCTTATCGTGACGTTGGCCTCGCCGCTTATGACGGCCGAAGGCGCGGTCGACACCGAATAGACGGAAATCCGGCCGATGTTTGAGGCGGCCGAATTACTCAAAACAGGCCCGTTAGCAGTTGCACTGCCGTTGAAGCAATACTGCTGGCCTACCTGGCCCGTCACCCTGTACGTCCACGAGAAGACGCCGGAGCTGCCTTTTGAAAGCGACGGGATGAACGCCGGAGAAGGCCCCGTGACGAGCGTCTCCGTTGCGCCTCCTACGCAGCGAGAAAGGATCGGGGCGACGTTTACGAGCGCGGTGTTCCCGTTGTTCGTGACTGTCATCTCTACGGTTATATTCTGCCCGTCGATGACGCTTGACGGGAAAAGAAGCAGTGATGCCGTGAAATCCCCTATGATAACTGAATTTGAGCTGGAAACCGGGCTGGCGGCCCCTGCTGCCGATGCCCTGGCGCTAAAGTAAACTGTACCTGTGGAATCTGCGCTGTAGGTCCATATGACCGTGCCTGTCTGGCCAGGCGCAAGCGAGAAGGCGTCCATGCCGTAGACTGCGCTCGATGATGGATGGGAGGCCGCAACAGTGCCGTTGCACCCTCTTGTGGCCCCCGTGAAAGACGTGGCGGTCGTGGAAGAGTAGCAGACCTCTTCGGTGCCGATAGTCAGAGTGCCGCTTGAGGCGAAGCCGCTCGTGGAAGCTGCGTTTATCGTAGTTGACGTCGCGTTCAGCGTGTTCGACAGGAGCGTTGAAGAGTAAAAAGGGCCGCCAATCGCCGAAACGAGGGGGCTCGAAGAAGACGGAGGGTCCGGAGATGAGCTCAAGGCCGTTTTCGTCGAGGTCGACCGGTTTGTAAGCTGCATCGATACCGTAATCGTATCGCCCGTCCCAACCGAAACGGGCGAAGCGGTCATCGAAGCCTCGAGCGAGCGCTTCGTCCAGGAAGGCGCGGCCCCGGACATTGTAAAGCCGTTTTGGCTCGTGACCGTGACAGTCGAGAAGCCGTCGGACGAATCAGAGATTTCGGCAATCGCCACGACGCCTATGTTGAAAACGAGGCTTTCGAAAGGCTCTATCTGGCTTGAGGTGGAACCGCTGGTGCATGAGCCGCCATTTTGCACGAGCTGGAAGTTTATGGAACCGTCTGAGACCGAGTTGACGCACCAGCCGGACGGAGGGACCGTAGACGTGCTGAACGCGTACTTCGCCGTGTCTATGTTGAAGGTTATAGACCTTATGTCCCTCGACGGGCCGTTGTTCCTCACGGTGACTGGGATTGACGCCTGCGGGTCGTCCATCACGACTTCCACGCCTGCAGGCACCGTGATGGAAAACGTGTCGGCAAGTGCTGAAGCTTGCGACGCAAGCACGAAGATGCAGAAAAGTATGTACCGTAAAGGTTTCAAGGGTTCCTCGTGAGGCCCGTGAAGACCTCTCTTCTGGCGTTCGCGTACCTGCCCAGCGATATGAGCGCCCTCATGCATTCGTCATAAGGCGGCCCTGCGGGGGCCCCGCAGGTCCTGCCTGTGCCGAAAGCCGCCTCCTGCGGGTGCGCTATACGCAAGGTGTAGCCGTCGCCCGGCGTTCCAGTGACCCTTATCGTGTAGGTCAGCGTCGCTGGAGCGGCCGCGCTGACCCAGTATCTTAGCCTCTCCGGTTTAGCGGATGTATTAGAGCTTGCCAGGAGGTTGGCGGAGGCCGAGGGGTCGGCGCAGTCGGTGACGTTGTTATCGTACAGTTCGATTGCCATGTCCATTGTTGAAGCCCAGGCTGCAACAGCGTAAATAGTCCTTGCCGGGTTCGCTCCCGCCGAAGTGATGACGTTCTCGAACGGCTCGCAGGAGTAAGGAGCGGCAAGGACCGAGTCCCTCGCTTCGTACTCCAATACCTCGACGTCGAAACTGCCTCCTGAAAGGACCTTGTCCTTGTACCCCTCCTGCCAGCCCCAGTTTATTGAGACCGGGTTTTTCTTGAGTCTCCCTGTGGCCGTCTCGACCCCGGCTTCTGCCTGGTAAAGGGCCCTTGTCGAGACGGCCTCTCCTGTGGCTTCCTCGACTCCGGTTGAAAAAAGCGAGGCGAAAACTGCGCCAAGCGTAGTCATTACCGCAAGTATGAGCACGACAGATATTACCGAGGCTCCATTGTGGTTATGCCGGAGCTTCATCTCAAACCCCTCGGGTGGACGCTTGCCTTGACGTCTATCGAAGCCTGCCCGCTCGAAAATGCCATGTTCACGTTGACAGTCCATAACTCAGAGACTACGGCAACAGGCGAGCCGTCCGCCTTGAGGTACTCGAAGGCAAGAGAGCTCACTCCTGCCGCGAGGACGTATTCAGGGTCTGCCGGGCCCGCTCCGTCCCTCAGCATGAGCGATGTGCCGGCAAGCCTCAGCCCCCTGCCCTCGTAAACGGAGTTGACGAACCGGAGCTCGTTTGCAGTCATGACAGGAACGTCTGAGGACGAAGGGGCGCACGAGTTGCCCGACGGCGTGCACTTCATCAACCTGAGTTCCCTTGAGACTCGCTCCAGCGCGAGGGTCGCCATTTGGGTTACTTCCTTTTGATCGGAGAGCGCCTCGAAAGACCTCGTACCCTGGTATATAAGCATCCCTGCGGTCACTGCGGCTATTCCGAGGAGTGCCATCGAGAGCACGAGCTCCATGAGAGTGAAGCCCCTCTGTGAGTTCTCTCTCATCAATGGTCCGTTATTATCGTAGTGAAATCGGCCGATCCGCCCTGCCATGATATAGTTACTTTCACACGCTTGGCACTTATGTCAGTGTCGGCGCATTGCGGCATTGTCCCGGCCGAAAGGTCGAGGTCTGCTTCATTTACGCATATTACCTCGACAGACCTCGTGAACCTGTCATACGGGGCCGGGAGCGCTGTTGGCGCCTCGGATACTATTGAGTTGAAGCCGTTGTCTTTCTTGTCCGCGAATATCTTTTCGAGCTTCTCCTGACCCAGGGCCGAAGCCTGCACGACCTGGGCCTGCGTGGAAGAGCCGAGCGCCGCGAAGTAATATACGAGTCCTGTGCCCATTATCCCCATGAGCACGATGACCATCAGCGTCTCTATGAGAGTAAAGCCCCTGCCGCCGCTCATTGGACAGCCGTAAAACCGGTTTTCGGAGATATTGAAATCAAGACCGGCTCCCCTCCTTTTGACACCGTGATGTTCTTGGAAGCAGCAAGCGGCGCTCCGTCGCTGTCGAGCGGCACGCCGATAGAATCGAACGCGAGTACGCCGGGTATGGTGCCCCCGAAATCTGCGGCTATAGAAAAGCCAGCGTAATCTCCATTCTCCAAAGAGACGCAGAAGTAATCGGAGCCTGTCGAGGGCATTCTCGCGCTTTCGACCTGTCCGCCGCCGTTAGGCCTCTCGCCCCAGCTCCCGTTGTTGTCGGCGTCGTTTACTATCGTGTACTGGTTTGTCCCGGGGCAGTTCGAGTCAGCCGCGTTGAAACGCACCCTGTAGACGAAATACGGGCCGGAGGTCTCAGGTGTATCAAGCGCGCTTCTCAGCATTGCCAGAGACTGCGCGTAGCGTACGTCGTCGCAGACTTTCTCAGCGAACGCCTGTACGCTCAAAGGGGCCTCTCCTTTGAATAGATATGGAGCAGCCGCTGCCGCCAGTATGGCAGCCAGCAGCATCGTCAGCAGGAGTTCGATTATGGTGAAGCCTTTGTTTTCCATTAACCCGGTTACTTCAAAGCCTGTAGATGAAAATCGAATAGCCGATATGTCCCGCAGGCTTCATCTCCCTGAAAGGCCGGTAGAAATCTCGTTCATGCAGGTATACGCCCTGGAGGAGCGTTGCGCTTATGGCGAACCAGCCCTTGAGCTCTATTTGTTCTTTAACATTCGCAGGCTCCGGTATGAAGTAGCCGGGCAGGTAATCGTAATTTATCCCGTAGTAACTGGGGTCGCTGAAACCGAAATAGGCGAGCTTTATTCGCTCTATGCCGTTTTTCTCCATGAACTGCTTGAGCCCCGGCAGGTCCTGGCCCCAGTCGAGGTTGGAGTCGACGAGATATTTATGGCCGTTCTCCGGCCCGCCGGCGAGCTCGTTGAAGTATGCGAGCTGGTGGGGGAATATAAAGACAGCGGAGTAAAAATACCAGACTAGACAACAATAAAATACAGCCCTGGCGAGCTTCAGGCTTTCGGTCTTTATGCAGGGCACGAATCCAATGAGAAGGAAGAGGAACGGATAAGCCGGGAGCACATGGCGGAGGCCGATGTTAACCTTCTGTGTTGAGAACGCGATGAATATTAAGAATGGCGGCAATATCACGAAGACAGCCTTCATGAGCTTGTCTTTCTCCCGCGAAAAATATAAAAGTGCCGCGCTAAGGAGTATCAGCGTCGGCAGAGGAGTCTTTATGAGAAAGGCAGTTGAAAAATATAATGCCCAACCGGACGTCGAGTGCTCTCCCATGAAAAAGGCCGCCCTTCCCGAACCTGCCCCGGCGAGCGAACCTGCAAGCCCGTAAAGATACGATTCCGGGAGGAGCTCCCATTCGCTCACGAAATGAATCAAGCGCCCTGTCTCAGTCGATTTAAAAGCAGACCAGTCCGGAGGTACGTAGCCGAGGCCTTCGGAATGAAAGCTGAACCCATAGACGGCCCAGATGAAAATATAAGTAAGCGCTGCAAGCATTGCCGTGTGTTGAATTGTTTTTTTAAGCCTCTCCTTTCTACCAGCCGCGCTAAAAGCAAAGAGGATGAAAGGGGCTATAAGGATTATTGTGTGCTTTGAAGTAAGCCCCAACGCGAGAAAGAGCGCGGCAAGTACGGTAGTTTCAAACTCGAACCCTTCAGTTGCCGACCTGTAGAGATAGTAAGCGGTTATGAAAAAGAAGGCTGTTGCTGGAAGGTCTGTCGTGGCAAGCGACGAATGCGCGAGTATGTTCGGTGAGAGGACAAAGAGAAATAGCGAAAGGTATGCGCCAGCAAAACCCCAAAGGCGCCTGGACCACGCGAACAGATAAGCACCCAGAAGAGCGCCAAGCAGCATATTGGAAAGGCGGCTCAAGAACAGTATCTCCTTCCCCGCGCTGTTGTTCTCATAGAGGAACTTCAGGGAGTACGGGAAAAACCGCGAGCTCTTCGCGCCTTCCGGCTCGATTGTGGCGTCGAAATCGAGGTCAAGGAAAATGGCAGGAAAAAGAGCTGAGAGCGACCTGGCGAGGACCGGATGGTTGAGCGGCGAGAGGTAGTCCATGCCTTCAGTCAGATAGGCGTACCCTGCCATGATGTGCGCGGGCTCGTCCCACGTATTCGATTTTCTCACGGCTATGGATGAAGTGAGCCCTATGAAGATGGACAGCATCAACGCGGCTGCTATTTTTTCCTTCTGTCGTGAAATATACGTAATCATCGACGGGCCCTTCTGGAGCGTATGATGAAAAAAATTATCACCGAAACGATTGCCGCCGTACTTATCGCCGCGCCTGTTTTAAACGAGGCCGGAGAGTATTCGAACCTCACGGTATGCTCGCCTGCATTGAGCTTGACGGCCCTCAACACGAGGTTTGCCTTGAGGAGCTCCGTTTCTACTCCGTCTACGAAAGCCTTCCACCCCGGATACCAGCTCTCGCTCGCAACAAAAATGCCTTCATGGTCAGTCGTGACCTTGAGCTCGCTCGAGTTGTTCGCGTAAGAGACTACTTCAACGCTGTAGTTCCCGGGTATCTCCATTTTCGCTCCAGGGTCTTTTTCGAGGAGGACTGAAGTTGCCGGGTCAAAGCCTTTGTCGAGAAGGGCCGCGACGTATTCGTCCGGCTTTTTTATGACCCTGTACCCATACACCATGTAGTGCCTGGGGAGAAAACGCCGGTTCTCGTAGATTTTGAATGCCCTCTCTCCTGACCACCCGGGGTAGGCGGCCATTTTCCATTCATCAGACTTTATTTCCGGTATCGATACGATGTATTTGACGTTGAGCATCGTCAAGATATTCGTGGTGTCCGGGCCGGGTTGGGCCGCCAGCAGCTCCATTACTGATGAAAAATCGGCCCTCTTCATCACCTCGACGCCGCCCGTATCGAACGATTTGTGCTCGAGGCCGAAGCCCGAGACCTTCTCCTTTTCGATGTCGAAGCCTTGTGCCGCTTCGAAGCCTTCAGTCAAGGTTATCGTCCCCTGCCTGGACGTTTTCGGGGTCGTGTAGACCCTGAAAAGCCCGGAAGAGTCTTTCGTGAAGAAATCGAGGACCGGGCCTTTGGCATGATACTCATTGGCAAGGGTCGCCTGATAGTAGCCGTTATGCGCGAAAAAAAGGTCTATCCCGAGTAACGGTATAAGTAGGACCGCCGCAAGCTCCCCTGAGCGCGCCTTCATAGCGGCGTAGAGCGCGGCCGCCGACAGTATGAAAAAAACAAGAGCCCTCTTCGCGTTGAAGATATTTATATCGGCCCTGTTGTACTCCGGAAAATCAAAGCCGCCAGCTCTGAGCATTTCAGTTATAACCGGCTCGAAGTAGTCGAGAAAACCGAGAGCGAGCGCGCTTAAAACCGCAAGACCCAGAAACACCCAAATCACCAGCGAAGTCCTTCTGTCGGACTGCCTCAACCCCTCTTTCAGGCTCTCCAGGCCGAGCCCGGCCGCTATTGCGATGAACAGAAACGGCACGAACAGGAACTTCACCGGGTATCTTATTTTGTCGATAAACGGCACGTACTCATAAAGCAGCTGATAAAAAGGCGTGTTCCTGCCCAGTGAGAGGAGTAGAAAAACAATGGCAGCGAGTGTGAACGGCAGCTGCTTCATGCCGCGGCGCAGGAAGAAAAATATGGCGAGCATAAATGGCGCGGCCCCGAGATAGACGGTTTTAAGCCAGCTCTGGTTTGACCAGTACTTGTCGTTCGACGTACCGTAGCCGTACGGGTCCGGGATGAAGAACTGGATGAAGTCTTTAAGACCGAACGACCACGTCGTCGCCTCGAAAAAAGTTAGCCCCCCTGCCCTGGTCGTTTGTGCCGCGAGTTCGAGGAAAGGAATGAGCTGCACCGCCGAGAGAGCAAGGAAAAGAAGAAGAGTTAGCGCGAAAAGCCAGGCTCTTTTCATGGCCCTTGCCTTGTAGAAGCCATTAACAAAAACTGCTGAAGGATAAGCCGACGCGATCAGAAGAAGCAGGATTGTAGCGAAAAGGACCTCGATCCCTCCCCCCAGGAACATCATTGCAAGTGTTATCGACGCAGCCGCCGCATAAGCGGCCGAGCCGGTGCGCATCGTCCTTATGTGCATTGAGAGCGCGAGTGGCGCCCACGCGGCCGAAAAAAGCGTGCTCATGACGTTGTGGACTGAAAAAAGATAGCCCGAGAGCATGAATATGAGCGCTGCCGCCAGAGACCCGGATACGCCTGAGGCGAGCTCCCTCATGAGCGCATATGTGAAAGCTCCCGCGAGCGCGTAATGGACGATTATCGTCCAATTGAAGGCGAGGTCAAAGGGCAGTACGAGCAAAAGGACGTTGACCGGGTAAAGCACGCCCGGCTGAAGGGTCGCGAAAAGCGGGTGCCCGGCGTACGAATACGGGTTCCAGAGAGGGAACTCGCCTGCCTTCAGCGCCTCTGTCCAAAAAATCCTCGGCGGGATAAAAAATATGGAGAGGTCCCTCTCGGTAAGAAGGGCTTTGCCGTCCAGGACAGACCAGAAATAGGCCGAAGCGATAAAAGCGAGAACCAGAACTGACAGGAGTGTCTTTCCCTTTAAGCGTTCAGGCAAAAGAGCCCCTTTGGCTGCAAAAATGCAGCCGAGCGGAAGTTGTATTGGATGGAACGGGTCAGGATGAATTTCAGGATGAGCTGAACTACCAGTTGTACTGGACCCTCGGCCCTTCTGTGGTTGAGCCGATGGTGAAGGTCATGGTGTAGGGCGTGTCGTTGACCGTTATGGTCAAAAGCGAAGAGCCGCCGCCGAGAGTCAACCCGCCGGGCGCTGCCAGCACCGTCGCGCCGGATATGTTCGCGTTGTACAGTACGGCCGTCGTGCTAGCGACCCCTTCGGTAGTGCCGAGCTGGTACGTGACGTTCCTCAGGATGTATTGGGCGTGCAGTATGTTCGCCGCTCCTGCTATCGCCCCTCCGATGCCTTTC
This sequence comes from uncultured bacterium, assembly GCA_905339405.1. Classification (GTDB taxonomy): domain Bacteria; phylum Desulfobacterota; class GWC2-55-46; order GWC2-55-46; family GWC2-55-46; genus GWA2-54-12. The sequence continues at coordinate 33,598 of CAJPGC010000035.1, forward strand.
GCCGTAGACTCCCTCGCTTCTTCCTGCAGGTTTATGAACCTCGGTATCGCAACCGCAGCGAGTATTCCGAGTATGACGATTACCATGACCAGCTCTATCAGTGTGAAGCCTTTTTCGCCTTTTGCCATAGGCCCTCCTTCTTTCTGTTCAAGCGGCCCATTCAGCCGCGTGAAGCCTTGAATTTCACCAGTTCCCGTATTCAGGCGTTGAAGACCATACGCGGCCCGTCGCGGGTTCGTACCCGTACGCGCTCCCGAACGGGTCAAGCGGCCTGCCTTCTTTATCAACCGACGCCGCCACTGCGAACCTGCCGACGACGATTATCTTATGTTCGCCCTGAAAATCAGGCGAAGGTATCTCGATGTTGCCGGTAACAAGCTCGGCTAGAGTTTCCGGCAGTTTCTTTTCGAGCATGGCGTGATGAACGACCGCACGCCTCAGGTTCCCGAGCTCGATTGCAAGGGCCGTTTCCTTGAGAGAGTTCGCCGAAGAGCTGAACCTTTCCACCGCGAGCATTACTACTGCCGCTATCAACGCCAGGGCGAGCAGCGCCTCAAACACGCTCCTGCCTTGCTCGTTCCCTGTCATCTTTTCACGACCTTTATTATGTCCCACATGGGCAGGAAGATGGCCAGCGCGAGGAAGAGCACGACTGCGAAGATGAAGGTCAGGAGCACCGGCTCGAGCGTTGAAGCCAGGTTCCTTATGGAAGAGTCGACCTCCTGATCGTAGTACTCCGAGACCTTATCGAGCATCTCATCAAGGTTGCCCGTGTCCTCCCCAACGGCGACCATCTGCACGACCATCGGCGGGAACTTCCCTGACCTGCCCAGTTCAATTGAAAGTGGTTTCCCCGCCCTCACCTCCGCTTCAATCCTTTTCACTTCCGCGGCTATCGACCTGTTGTCAACCGCCCTTGAGACTATGTCGAGCGACTGGAGTATCGGCAGGCCGCTCCTGTAAAGAGACCCCAGCACTCTCGAGAACCTCGAGAGGACCGACTTGAGTATAATGGGGCCGAAGACCGGTATTTTGATTACCGACCTGTCCCAGAGGTCTTTGCCGCGCCCTGTGCGAAGGAACGCTTTCAAAGCAAAAAAAACCACTATCGCGCCTGCCAGAAAAAAATACCAGTACATGAGCGTGAAGTCTGATATCGCTATCAGCAACCTCGTCGGAAGCGGCAAGTCTATCTTGAACGAGCCGTAGAGCTGGGAGAACCTGGGCACGACGAAACTCATGAGAATGACAACCGCCACAGCGAGGCCGACGACGACTATCTTCGGGTACAGGGTCGCAGATTTAATCCTGGCCCTGTTCTCCGAGTTTTTCTCGAGCATCGAAGCGAGCCTCCTCAAAACCTCCTCGAGTATGCCGCCCGCTTCTCCAGCCTCTATCATGCTCGCGTAAAGCTCAGGGAAGACCGAGGGGTGTTTCCTCAGGGCGGCTGCCAGGGAAGTTCCAGCCTCAATATCCTCGCGGAGCGTCTTCACTATTCTCCTGAAAGGGGCAACGGTGGATTGCCTTTCGAGAGTTGAAAGCGATTTCGTAAGAGGTACGCCCGCGCCGAAAAGAGTGGCGAGCTGGCGGCTGAAGACGATTATCTCCTGCTGGGGCACTTTCTCGAAATAGCGCTTCAGGTCAGGGAACCTGAAAGACGGCCCGGCGGCGGCTACCTTGATGGGGATGAGCCCCAGCCTGTCGAGTGAAGTTTCTATCTCCTCCATGCTTGCGGCCTCCAGCGACCCTGTGACCAGGGAGCCTTGCTTGTCCCTTGCCTTATAGTTGAATGAAGGCATATGCCCCTTAGTCGACTGCCTGGGTTGCCTGCAAGACCTCTTCTATCGTCGTGTGCCCGGCCAGCGCTGTGCGTATGCCCTGGTGGCGGAGCGTCCGGAAGCCTTTTTTCCTGGCGGTCTCCAGCACGTTGCTGCCCGGCGACTTGGCGAGTATGAGCGACCTTATCTCCTCGTCCATGAGCAACACCTCGTAGATGCCTACCCTTCCCTTGAGCCCGCTCCCGGCGCATGCCGGACAGCCCGCTCCCCTGTAAAGGAGCGGAGACTTTCCCTGGAACCTTACGCCGAGCTCCTCGAAAAACCTCGGGTCAGCCTCGAACGGAGAGCTGCACGCCTTGCAAATCTTTCTTATGAGCCTTTGGCCTACGATGCAGGAGACGGCCGAAGAGACGAGATAGGGCTCTATGCCCATGTCAAGGAGCCTTGAGATAGTGCCGATGGCGTCGTTCGTGTGTATGGTCGATATGACGAGGTGCCCGGTCAACGCCGCGTGAATCGCTATCTCTGCCGTTTCCCTGTCCCTTATCTCGCCTATCATCACTATGTCCGGGTCCTGCCTCAATATGTGTCTGAGGGCGCTGGCAAAAGTTATGCCGACCTTCGCGTTAACCTGCACCTGGTTTACGCGCTTGAGGTGATACTCGACCGGGTCTTCGACAGTTACGATATTTTTTTCGAGCGAGTTGACGAGGTTCAAAAGCGTGTAGGCGGTCGTCGTCTTTCCGCTGCCTGTCGGGCCAGTAAGAAGGACCATACCGAACGGCCTCCTTACGACCTTCTTCAGAATGTCGAGCGTGTCGGGAAGCGGCGTCAGGCGATCAAGCTCGAGCGTCATCGAGCCCTTGTCAAGGAGCCTCATTACCGCCTTCTCTCCGAATATGGTCGGGAGCGTGGAAAGCCTTATGTCGATGTCGCGGCTGCCGACTTTAACGACAAAGCGGCCGTCCTGCGGAAGCCGTTTTTCGGCTATGTCGAGCTCTCCCAAAACCTTAATCCTCGAAAGCACGGCAGCGTGGAGCTTCAACGGCAGGTTGACAGTCTCCTTAAGAGAGCCGTCTATCCTCGAGCGCACTCTGAGGATGTCTTCGTCAGGCTCGACGTGTATATCCGACGCCCCGTTCATCACGGCCTTCGAGAGCAGGTGGTTCACGAGCTGGACTAGCGTGGTGTCCCCTGCTATCTTCTCGAGCTTCTCCGGCAACTCCTCCTCGCCCTTCAGAAGCTCTACGCCCAACGTCTCGACCTTGTTTACGGCCTCCTCGAGAGACGACCCCATGCCCCTGTACTGGGCCAGCGCCTTCATTATCTCTGTCTCAGTGGTGACGGCCGGCTCGATGTTGAAGCCCGTGAGTTTTTTCATCTCATCAATGGCGAAGACGTCCAAAGGGTCGAGCATTGCGGCCTTCAGTGTGTCTCCCTCGAGAGAGACCGGGACGACCATGTACTTCCTGGCCGCAGTCTCTGGGATGAGTTTCAAAACGCCGGGGTCGATGATGACTGACGAGAGCATGACCGAGGGAAGGCCGTACTGGTCCGCGAGCGCGTCCGAGATGTCCTTTTCAGTGCAGTAGCCGAGGCTGACGAGCACCTTGCCGACCCGCTGGTTGGTCCTCTTGCCTTCGGCAAGGGTCTCCGCGAGCTGGGCCTGGGTGATTATTCCTTTTTCCTTGAGTATCTCTCCGAGAGGCCGGAGCTTTTTGATGACAGACATTCCTGCACCTGAAAAAGGCCTGGCCTGGCCTGGATTGTTTTTTTCAGGGTGGACCTATCCGGGATGAGGGGTGTTGCGCGCCAGGAGGATTATATCAGAAAATCAGGAAAAATGTGGTCTCAAGGCGAAATAAAGCAAGGCCCGCCCCCTTTCGGGGACGGGCCTTGCTGAACGGCATTTTGTCTGAGTTAACCTACGAACGAGCACTTGGAGGCCGCCGTCCTGGTGTCCATGTTGCGGCCCCTGTTGATGTGGTCGTCTATCTCCGCTGCGCAGCCTATCATCCTTCCGAAGAGGAAGGTGGTAAAGGCGGCGGACTCGACTTCCCTGTCGGTCATCTTGCCGGAGTTGAACGCCTCCCAGACTATCTTGAGGAGGATTACGGCGATGACCGCGTCCACGTTTACGCAGTAGACGTTGCTGGAGACCTTGCTCTCGAAGAGCGAGCGCACGAGGTTGTGGTAGAACTCGAGGAATACGTTGTATATCCCCTTTTCCTCGAACAAGGAGGCCACGAACCTTTCCCTGGGGTCGTAGTTGACTTCCTTGCCCTTGAAGACGGGGTGGTTGACGCAGGGTATCTTTATGTACTCGATGTTGCCGAGGGACTTCTGGTCGGCCTTGTACCTGGCGTAGCCCTTCGCGTACTCGTCGGCTATGGCCTTGAGGTCAATGCCGTGCTTCTTGTTCGACGGGTCTGCAAGCCCCTTGCCCTTGAACCTGTCGATGAGGAACGCTATGGCCTCGAAGCCGTTTCCGCCGTGTGCGAAACCGGTGTGGGTAAGGAAGCCCACGAAGGCCTTGTTAATCTGCACCCTTGCCGGGTCCTCCGGGCCGTCCGAACTTACGGCGCCCTTTGAGCCCTGGGCCGAGATGGTGCCCGGGCCGTTGGAGATGATGAGCCCGAGGAGCATGGAAAACTCTAACCTCTCCTTTTCGGCTGGCTTCCTGCCAATGAGCGCGAGGAATGACGCGTCGGTAAAGGACCACTTGGAGATGAGCTCGTCGTTCTTAACTCCGCAGAAGCTGTCCTTCGACTGCTTTTCAGCCGGGACGCTGCACCCGACGAACGAGGAGAATATCCTCGAGTACCACGGCAGGGCCGTAAGGGTTATCTTGGAGATGCTCCTCTTAATGAGGGGCTCCCAGCCGAGGGTCGTCCAGATGGCCGCCAGCAGCGCATCTGACGAGGGGTTGCCTCCGGCCGCTTCCTTCACGAACTCGATGAATATTGACTTCTTGCCGAGGCCGTCGACTGTCTTGAGGAGCGTCTTTGCTGCGGCGTCGTCCTTGCCCGCCGTGAGGGATTTTTTCGCTTCCGCTGAAAGGCCCTTAACGAGCGCCTTGTGGTCGAACTTGTCGGTTGCGGTCTCAATGCCTGTTCCCTGGAAGGTCTCGAGGAGGAGGCTCGAGGCGTCGAGGGCAGCCCTCACCTTGCCTTTGCCGATTATCGAGATGGCGGCTGAAAGCACGCTGTTCGGCGAGCTCTCCGCTTCCCTCGCGGCATCTGCGGCGATGTTCGCGGCTTCGCCGTTCTGGTTGAGGTACGCGTTGAAGGCGGCGTTCGCCAGATTTTTGCCGTACTCGTCCGGGTACCTCTTGAGGAGCGAGAACACGAGGTTCTCCTCGAGGGACTTCTTGGAGCAGTCGAGTATCGATACGTTATGGACCTTCGTTACCTGCGTACCGGGGTCCATCATTGACGCGGCGGAGGTGTCCTTCATCGACTGCCTCGGGAACTGCGCGCCAATTTGCTTGTTGATGTGGTCTATCTGCTCGTCGTAGGGGCTCTCTGCCTTGACGACCGTTGCGTCGAGGTCCTTGGGAAGCTTTACATTGGCGTTGCTGCCGAACCAGCACTTGAGCGAAAGGTCGCCCTTAGGCGCGAAGTCCGGCTTGATGCCGTTGAGTTCCATGACCTTGGTCAGCGCTTCCGGTATGTATGCGATGTTCGTGACGACCGCGCCCTTTTTCGATACCACAGGGTTCTGCGGCGTGTAGATTGACTTTACGCCGAAGTAGTCCATGAACCACTTCTCTTTGGCGTTCGCGTCGTCACCTGATCCCGCGAGGCTTCCGGCATGTCCGCAGGCCTTCGTGAGCCTCGCCTTCCATCTTCCCACCACGCAGGCGACCGTAGGCTTGTTTATCTCGAGCTCGTGCTCGTAGTACCCGCCCGGCTCCACGTAGATGATTGCGCCCTTGCTCCTGTCGTCGTTATCGAGGGCGTGGAAGAACTCCCTGGGGCCGTAATGGATGTAGACGTCCTTGCCGCTGGAGACGGAGGTCGTGGTGCCCCAGCCCTTCGTGAGGAGGTAGACGGCCATCGTGGTGGTGAAGTTGCCCGAGTTCGAGAAAAGGGCTATGGAGCCCTTTACGAGCGACTCTTCGGGCTTGTTGCCGCCGAGCGCGCCGCCTATCCTGACCTGGTTCCAGGCGTCGGCCACTCCGAGGCAGTTGCCGCCGAAGACGTCTATGCCGTTGGTCTGGCAGATGGCCCTTATTATCCTCGCGTCAGAGGCCGAGACCTTTTCCGTGAGGATGATGACCTTTTTGAGCTCCGGGTTGTGCTTTACGGCTTCGGCCACGCCGTCCTTCACACCAGAGGGCGGGAGGTAGACGACGGCTGTGTTGAACTTGAGGCCTGCTTTGAGCCCCTCTTTCACAGAGTTGTATACCGGTATCTTGCCCAGCTTCGTGTCAAGCGCCTGTCCGGACCTGCCGGGCATCGTTCCGAAAACGATGTTGCCGCCCGAGTAGATGTGGCTTACCGGCGTGACGGTGCGGCTCTCGTTGCCGAGTATGTTCAGGACGCAAACCCTGTCTTCCCTGGTCGCTATCTGGCTCAGGGTGTTGACGCCGACATAGTAAGGGAATTTTTTTACGCCTTCCTTATGCATATCGATTCACCTTGTTGTTTTTTGTGTGTACGGGCTATACGCCCGCGGGCTGCTTCGCGCTCTTCTTGGCCCCTGATTCGAGCCCGAGGCTCTCGGCCACCTGCTTCCTGCCGTCCTTCTCCATCCACATGTCGATATTGAGGGCGTAGTTGACGACCTCGCTCATGGCGCTGTCGTGGCCGAATATCCTGTAAGGGAGTTTGAGGTTCTCCAGCGTGTCCCTCATGTACGACATTCCGCGTATGAGGTTCGGGCCACCCCTGCCGATGACGACGAAAAGAGGCGTCGGGCCGTAGGTGTTGAAGTGGTCGCGAAGGGCGTCGGCCATCGCCCTGAAGGTCTCGTATATGTCGGTGTTGTTCGCCTTGCCGCCGATGACGAACAGCACGTTGGACTGCCTTATCCAGTACTTGAAGACAATCTTCGATATTTGGAACATCTTCTCGTAAGGAGGGTTGCCGCCGAAGTCCGAGGATATCGTGGCCCTCTCGCCGAGGAGCTCAGTCACCAGGGCGTTCGCGCCGCCGCCGAAAGTGGGAGCGGTGATGGTGCCCTTGGGGTTCATTACGAACACGTCGGACTGGCCCTGGTAGGTCCTCAGCTGGTTTATCTCCTGCTCGAACTCGGAGTAGTCCGACGCGAAGAGGTGCGCCGGAAGGTCTAACCTCTTCCAGGCCGGGTTGTCGATGTCGAACGAGCACTTGAAGTCGCAGGCGACCGGCACGAGCCTTCCCTTGGCGTCAGGCATCATCCTTATGGGGTTGAGCTCGAGCGTCGAGAGACCGTAGTTGTTGTACAGCGTCCAGAGCTTCGGCAGGTTCTGCACCAGAGGGCTTATAATCTCCGGGGGCGCGCCGAGCTCGGTCAGGGCGTTTGATATGTGGAAGCTCTTGAGGCCCGTAAGCGGGTCGAAGGGCACTTCCCTTATCTTGTCCTTGGGCAGCTCCTCGATGTCCATGCCGCCGTGGTGGGTGATGGTCATCATCGGGGCCCTGTACAGGGTCGAGTCGGTTATCGAGAAGTAGACCTCGTGCTCCGCGGGCACTCCGCCCTCGAAGGTCACGCCGTCGGCCTTCGCGGAGTTGTTCCCGAACTTGTGCTCGATGAAGTAAAGGCGCTCCTTCTCCTGGAGGGCGTGCGGGAGGTCCTTGGCCCTTCCGATGAGGCCTGATTTACCCTTCTTGCCTACGCCGCCCTTGAAGATGGGCTTTATGAATACCTGGCCGCATCTCTTGATGAGGTCTTTTATCTGGTCCACGCTCGCTTCGGGTCCGAGGACCTCCGCGTGCGGGTATTCGACCTTTCTCAAGAGCTTGTGGCCCCAGTAGAGGCCTGTGAGCTGCATAACTACCCTCCGTTGTCGTTAGTCAAATGAACGGTTCTCAAATACCGTCAGATAGAGTCTATTATCGCGTTCAGCGTCGCGCTCGGGCGCATCGCCTTTGAAGCCTTCTCGAATACCGGGCGGTAGTACCCGCCGATGTCCTGGGGCTTGCCCTGCGCTGCGAGGAGCTCGGCGTTTATCTTCGCTTCGTTTTCGGCCAGCGCTTTGGCGGGGCCGGAGAACTTCGCCTGGAGCTCCTTGTCCTTTGTTTGCTCAGCGAGCGCCTGGGCCCAGTACAGGGCAAGGTAGAAGTGCGAGCCCCTGTTGTCTATCTCGCCGACCTTCCTGGCCGGGGACCTGTTGTTGTCGAGTATTTTGCTGTTCGCCTGGTCGAGAGCGTCGGCAAGGACCTGCGCCTTGGCGTTCTTGAAGTTGGCTGCAAGGTGCTCAAGGGAGACGCCGAGGGCCAGGAACTCGCCGAGGGAATCCCACCTGAGGTAGCCTTCCTCGAGGAACTGCTGCACGTGCTTGGGGGCCGACCCGCCGGCTCCGGTCTCAAAAAGTCCGCCGCCGTCCATGAGGGGCACGATGGAGAGCATCTTCGCGCTGGTGCCGAGCTCGAGTATCGGGAAAAGGTCGGTGAGGTAGTCGCGAAGGACGTTGCCCGTGACCGATATCGTGTCCTGACCCTTCCTTATGCGCTCGAGCGAGAAGCGCGTTGCGTCCTCGGGCGTCATTATGCGTATGTCAAGGCCGGTGGTGTCGTGGTTCTTCAGGTACTTGTTGACCTTCTCTATTATCTGGGCGTCGTGGCCCCTTTTCTTGTCGAGCCAGAAGATGGCCGGTGCGCCGGTCGCCTTCGCCCTTGTGACCGCCAGCTTCACCCAGTCCTGTATCGGGGCGTCCTTGGTCTGGCAGGCGCGGAATATGTCGCCCTCCTCTACTTTCTGCTCGAGAAGCGCTTTCCCGGCCTCGTCGACTATGCGGATGGTCCCGTTGCCAGGGGCCTTGAAGGTCTTGTCATGCGAGCCGTACTCTTCGGCCTTCTGCGCCATGAGGCCGACGTTGGGCACCGAGCCCATGGTCCTGGGGTCGAACGCGCCGTTCTTCTTGCAGTCTTCGATGACGACGTCGTAGACCCCGGCGTAGCACCTGTCGGGTATGGTCGCCTTGGTGTCGTGGAGCTTGCCGTCCGGGCCCCACATCTTGCCGGACTCGCGTATCATGGCGGGCATGGAGGCGTCGATGATGACGTCCGAAGGGACGTGCAGGTTCGTTATCCCCTTGTCGGAGTTGACCATGGCCATCTCGGGACGGTTGTTGTATACGGCCTTTATGTCGGCCTCTATCTCGGCCCTCTTGGCCTCAGGCAGCTTGGCTATCTTCGCGTAAAGGTCGCCGAGACCGTTGTTCACGTCGACTCCGAGTTCCTTGATGGCGGCGGCGTGCTTCTCGAATACGTCCTTGAAGAAGACCTCGACGGCGTGGCCGAACATGATGGGGTCGGAGACCTTCATCATCGTGCCCTTCAGATGCAACGAGAAAAGGACGCCCCTTTTCTTCGCGTCGTCTATCTGCTCTGCGAAGAACTTCCTGAGAGCGGCCTTGTTCATAACGGCGGCGTCGATGACTTCGCCAGCCTTAAGAGAGGTCTTTTCCTTGAGGACGGTAGTCTTGCTGTCCTGGCCCACGAACTCTATTTTGACGTTCCCGGCCTTGTCCACGGTCACGGACTTCTCCGAGCCGTAGAAGTCGCCCGAGGCCATGTGCGATACGTGGGTCTTGGAATCAGGGCTCCACGCGCCCATCTTATGCGGGTTCTTCTTGGCGTAGTTCTTGACAGAGACGGCCGCCCTGCGGTCGGAGTTGCCTTCGCGAAGGACCGGGTTCACGGCGCTGCCTAAAACCTTGCCGTACCTGGCCTTTATTTCCTTCTCCGCGTCGTTCGCGGGAGACTCGGGGTAGTCGGGGACCTTGTACCCCTTGTCCTGGAGTTCTTTTATTGCGGCCTTGAGCTGCGGGATGGACGCGCTGACGTTAGGCAGCTTTATTATGTTGGCTTCTGGCTTCTTGGCGAGTTCTCCGAGTGCCGTGAGCTCGTCGGGTATTTTCTGTTCGGGCTTGAGGTTTTCCGGGAAGTTGGCGATTATCCTTCCGGAAAGGGAGATGTCCCTCGGCTCTACCTCGATCCCGGCGGCCCCGGTGAAAGCCTTTACTATGGGGAGCAAAGAGTAGGTAGCGAGAGCCGGCGCTTCGTCGATGGCGGTCCAGACTATCTTCTGTGACATATATATATTCCTCCTGGTTGTTTTCCGGGTAATTTAAGGAATTCCGCGCACGCGTTTCGATATGCGCATATGTCTTGCTTTTCTTGGAAACGGCCGGTCTGTTTTGAGGCAATGACTAAAACAGATTTCCCGTGTTTTGTCAAACATTTTAGAGCCGCTGCGGCCCCGCCTGGAGGCAGCCTTTTCAAGGCAATAAAAAACCGCCTGGCCGCGAAATAGCATGGCTTTTGGCCAAGCTTTTTCTGCCCAGACGGTCGGCTTTGAATATTAAAGACCCCGCTCCCCGGTGGTGTCCACCTTCGTTCCGTCAGTTACGGGTGTCTGACCGCTTGCGGTCTATTTTGAGCGGCATTAGAGTAGTACAAAAGAGCTGTTTTGTCAAGCCCCTTTTAGCCGTTGGTGTCGTCTGTATCAAGCCGCTGGAAGTACGGCAGCAGCCTTGTAAGAGTGGCGAGAAGGTGTTCCGGGATGACCTTGGTGTCTGAGAGGACCGGCATGAAGTTCATATCGCCGTTCCACCTCGGCACGACGTGCGTGTGCAGGTGGTCTTCTATCCCCGCGCCAGCGGCCCTGCCGACGTTCATGCCTATGTTGAACCCGGCCGGGTTTAATTCCTTTTTGAGGACGGTGACCGAGTGGCGGAGCAGCCTGAAGAAATCAAGGGCCTCTTCAGGCGTGAGCTCCTCGACGTTGGCGACGTGGCGCTGCGGCGCGATCATCAGGTGGGCGCTGTTGTAGGGAAACTTGTTGAGCATCACCAGAGAGACCGCTCCGTTGAAGAGCACGAGGCCTTCTTCGGGGCTTTTCTTGCGGGCGGCGCAGAATATGCACCCGCCCGGGTCTCCTGACTGGACGTACTCGGAGCGCCAGGGGGCCCACAGCTGCTTCACTTGTCTTCGTTGATCCTTTCCCTTATCTCTTTGCCGGCCTTGAAGAACGGCACCTTCTTGGCGTCGATGAAGATGTTCTCGCCGGACTTGGGGTTTCTCCCCTGCCTGCCGTCGCGCTCCTTTATCTTGAAGCTGCCGAAGCCGCGTATCTCCACCTTGTCCCCCTGGGACAGGCTCTGCGCCATCGACTCGAACAGGGTCTCGACGATTATCTCGACGTCCTTCCTCGAGAAGTTAGTGACCTTGGCGGCTACCGCCTCTATAAGCTCACTTTTGGTCATGTTACAGCTGCCTCCTTTTTACCTGGCTGGGTTTTCTATCATGTACATAACACGAAGACCGGTGAAAAGCTCGGTGAGCTTGTCTATCGACGCGCCTCCCGAGAAGGTCTTCCAGAAACTCATCTTCTGACGTTCAGGGTATATTACAACCGGTTCTTCCTCCAGCCCCGCCAGGGACGCTCCCAGCTCTATCGCGTCGCTCAATCCGCCGAGCTCGTCGACGAGCTTCAGTTCCTTGGCCTGCGCGCCGGTGAATATCCTGCCGTCTGCTATCTTGCGGACCACTTCGGTCTTGAGTCCCCTGCCCGAGGCTACCGCCTCGATGAACTGGCCGTTGACGTCGTTTATGAGCACCTGGAGATACTCTTTCTCATCTTTCTCCATCTCACGCAGCGGAGAGCCGACGTCCTTGTACTTGCCGCTTTTTACGACGTAGCCCTTGAGCCCGATTTTGCCGAGGAGCTCCTGGGCGTTTATGAACTCGACTATGACCCCGATGGAGCCGGTTATGGTGCCGGGGTTGGCCATTATCTTTTCAGCCGCTACCGCCGTGTAGTACCCGCCGGAGGCTGCTATCGAACCCATCGAGGCAACGACCGGCTTTTTCTCCCTGAGGCGAAGCACCTCGCTGTGTATCTCCTGCGAGGGGCCCACCGCGCCTCCCGGCGAATCTATCCTGAGGACCACGGCCTTTACGTCTTCACGCTCCCCTAGGTCGCGGAGCGTCTGGTTAACCTCATAGGAGTCGGTAATCACTCCCTGGATGTCCACCACTGCGACCTTGTCCCCGGTCACGCCCCCGCCGGTAAAGATGCCGATGAGGACGGCAAGGGCGAACACACCGAGGAAGACCGCTCCGAAGGCGGCCAGGATGTTCCTGAGCGCCCCGCATTTGATCATTGGGCGTCCTGCCCGTTGGCGCGCTTTTTGACCTCCCTGATGGAAAGTCCTATCTTGTTGTCCTCGGGGTCGACGTTCAGCACCTCGACCTCGACGATGTCGCCTTCGCTTATGTCAGCTCCCCTTTTCTTGCCGCGCGAGAGCTCGGAGACATGGACGAGCCCCTCTAGCCCCTCTTCGAGCTCGACGAAGGCCCCGAATTCGGCCACGCTCGTGACCCTGCCCTCTATGGTCATGCCGGGCTTGTACCTGTCCTCGACGCCTTCCCATGGGTTTTTCTCAAGGAGCTTGGTCGAAAGAGAAAACCTCTTGTTCGCGCTGTCTATGTTCAATACCAATGCCTCGACTTCCTGCCCCTTCTTGAATATCTCGGAGGGGTGCTTCACCTTTTTCCAGGAGAGGTCGGAGACGTGCACGAGACCGTCTATGCCCTCCTCTATGCCGATGAAGACGCCGAAGTCGGTTATGTTCTTGACCTGCCCCTTTATCCTGGTGCCCTTGGGGTAGCGCCTCTCGGCCTCTTCCCAAGGGTTGGCCTCTATCTGCTTCATGCCCAGGGATATCCTCTTGTTCGCCGCGTCAACGTCCAGCACCAGCACTTCCGCCTGGTCGCCCGCCTTGACCTTCTGGGATGGGTGCTTGAGCTTGGTCCAGGACATCTCGGATATGTGCACGAGCCCTTCGAGGCCAGGCTCGAGCTCGACAAACGCGCCGTAGTCGGTTATGTTGACGACGGTGCCGGTCGTCCTGGTGCCGGAAGGGTACTTCTCCATGACCTTTATCCAAGGGTCTTCCATGGTCTGCTTGAGGCCGAGGGATATCTTGTTCTCTTCCTTGTTGAACTTCAATATCATGACCTTCACGGTATCGCCTATCTTCAGTACCTGCGAAGGATGCGTTACCTTGCCCCATGAAAGGTCGGTCAGGTGCACGAGTCCGTCTATGCCGCCGAGGTCGATGAACGCGCCGTAGTCGGTGACGTTCTTCACTATGCCGTCCACTACGGCCCCTTCCTCGATGGTGCCGAGGGTCTGCGCGCGCATCACTTCCCTCTCCTCCTCGAGGATAACCCTTCTGGAGACGATGACGTTGTTCTTGCGCCTGTTGTACTTCAAGACTCTGAAGGCGAACTTCTGGCCGATGAGCTTATCCGGGTTCCTGACGGGCTTCAGGTCCACCTGCGAGCCTGGCAGGAACGCTGTGATGCCTTCTATGTCGACGTAGAAGCCGCCCTTTATCCTCTGGGACACGGTCCCTTCGATGGCCGAGCCCTTTTCGCACGACTCGATGACCTTGTCCCAGACCTTGAACTGGTCGGCCTTGGCCTTTGAAAGGGAGATGTTCCCGTATTCATCTTCACGCCTTTCGATGAGGACGGTAACGTCGTCCCCTACCTTCACGGTCGGGTTTCCGTCCTTGTCCAGGAATTCCCTGAGCGGCACGTGCCCCTCGGACTTGTACCCGATGTCGATCATCACCGAGTCCTGGGTGATCTGGACGATCTTCCCCTTTATGATGTCCCCTTCCTGAAGCTCCTTCAGACGGCTTTCGAAAAGCTCTTCGAAGTCCGACTTGGAAACATCACCGGCGTGAGATTTATCCGCTCTCCCTATCATTAATCGCCTGTCCTCCCCTGTCTTATTCTGTGAAAGAAAAAGATATCATAGCGTGTTTCAAAGTGCAAATCATTTCGGGCACATAGACGATATTCTCTCCACCACCTCGTTGATGAGCCAGTCGGGCGTCGAGGCCCCGGAGGTGATGCCCGCGCTCTTTGCACCGGCAAACCAGGCCGGGTCCAATTCCGAAGCAACCTCAATATGATAGGTCTTGGGCTGGATGGCCAGGCAGACTTCGGCGAGCCGCCTGGTGTTCGCGCTGTTCTTTCCGCCCACGACTACCATCACGTCGACCTGTCTGGCGAGGGCCGCGCTTTCGGCCTGCCTCGTCGAGGTCGCATTACATATCGTATTGAAAACCTTTATCTCGGTCGCCTTATGCAGGCAGAAACGGACCACGTCCTCGAGCTTTTCCATCGGCAGGGTCGTCTGGGCCACTATGCCGAGCCTCTTTACCCTGGGCATATCCGCGAGCTCGGCAAGGCCGCTGACGACCTTGACCGGCTTATTTCCGTAGCTTATTAGCCCCCTTACCTCCGGGTGGTCCTTCTCGCCCACGACGATGACGTCGTAGCCCTCGCTCGTCAGCTGCGAGACCAGGTCCTGGGCCTTCTTGACGAACGGGCAGGTGGCGTCGACTATGCCGAGCCCCTTTTCCTTTGCCTCGTTGTACTCTTCGAGCTTGACGCCGTGCGAGCGTATTATGACGGTGCCGGAGTCTATGTCGTCAAGGCTCTTCTTCGCGAAAACATTCGATTCTTCGAGCCTTTTTACGACCTGCGGGTTGTGAATAATGGGGCCGAGTGTATATATGTCACCTTCGGGGTCGGTGCTGGCGCACTTGTCGGCTATCTTTATGGCGCGCTTGACGCCGAAGCAGAAACCCGAGGATTTAGCGACCAGTATCTCCAACTTTCAACCTTTCATTTACTATTTTCAGGACTTTCTGGACGACTTCGTCGAGGGTCAGCTCGCTGGTGTCGACAAGGACGGCGTCATCAGCCATCTTCAGCGGGGCCTCCTTGCGCTCGGAATCGCGCTTGTCGCGCTCCTCAAGAGTGCTGCTTACGGCGGAGGCCTCATGGCCGCCATTTACAAGCTCCAGGTGGCGTCTTTTCGCTCTGACCTCGTGGGTGGCGTCCAGGAATATCTTGACGTCAGCGTCCGGGAAGATGATAGTCCCGATGTCCCTTCCCTCGATGACGACTCTCCCTTCCTCGCCGAGCACCCGCTGGTGCGCGGAAAGGCAGGCCCTCACAGAAGGCTTCGTGGAAACCTTAGAGGCCAGCTCTCCGGCGCGGTCCGTCCTGATGCTGTCGGTATAGTCGGTGCCGTCTATCGTTATGCGGCCCGTCTCCATGGAGTAATCTATCTCTATACCCCTGCAGTAGTCCTGGAGGTTGAGGTCGTCTTTGAAATCGACCCACGAAGCCTTTGCCGCAAGGGCGAATGCCCTGTACATCGCGCCGGTGTTTATGTACCTGAAGCCGAGGCTTTCTGCGACCCTCTGGCTGACAGTCGATTTGCCGACGCCGCCGGGGCCGTCGATGGCTATAACTGGCCCTTTTTTCATGAAACCGCGACCTTTCCGAGTGCGCTGAAAAAGCCGGGGAACGAAACGTCCACGCTCTCCGCGCCTTCTATGTGTATCCCGTCAATTGAATTGAGGGCAGCCATGGCCATGGCCATCGCTATCCTGTGGTCGCCGTGGCTCTTTACAGACCCGCCCTTCACCGGCTTGCCGCCGGTGCCTTCTATGACTATCCCGTCCGGCCTCTCTTCGTTCCTGACGCCTATGGCGTTGAGGCACTCGGCCATGACAGCTATCCTGTCGCTCTCCTTGACCCGGAGCTCGCCAGCCCCGGCTATTGTCGTCGTGCCCTCGGCAAAGGCGGCCGCAACGCAGATTATCGGGAACTCGTCAATGGCCGGGAGAAGCTCGCTGCCCGATATATCTGCCCCCTTGAGACGCGACGACCTCACCAGGAGGTCGCCGACGGGCTCGCCGGAGGCAACGCTCAAGGCCTTAGTCTCGATGGAGCCTCCCATCTTTTTCAGGATATCGATTATGCCGACCCTGGTGGGGTTCAACCCTACGTCCCTCAAGAGGAGTTCGGAGGAACCTGTCAAAGCCGCGCCGACCATGAAAAAAGCGGCGGAGGAGATGTCTCCGGGTACATCTATTTTACACCCGGTAAGGTGGTTTGTCGACCTGACCGAGACGGCATTTCCCTCGACTTTCAAATCCGCGCCGAAGAGCTTGAGCATACGCTCAGTGTGGTCGCGACTCTTCTCCGGCTCCACGAAAACCGTCTCGCCTTCGGCTGAAAGCCCGGCAAGGAGGATGGCAGATTTGAGCTGCGCGCTCGCTATCTTGCTCTCGAAGCGTATGCCCTTGAGCTTCCTGCCCGTTATGGCAAGCGGCAGGAGGCTGGCGTCTTTTCTCCCGGCAATCGAGGCCCCCATCCTGAGGAGCGGCTCAACGACCCTTTTCATCGGGCGCTTCTTGAGAGATGCATCCCCTGTAATTACGGAAAAGAATGGCAAGGAAGAAAGAAGGCCGACAAGGAGCCTCGTAGTCGTCCCGGAGTTCCCGGCGTCTATTATGTCGTAGGGCTCCTGGAGCCCCTCGAACCCCTTGCCCTTGACGGTTACGTTGCCGCCGTCCCTTGTGATGTCAACGCCCATGAGCCGGAAGGCTGCTATGGTCGATAAGTTGTCCTCGCCTTCAAGAAAACCCGTGACCTCGGTCGTGCCTTCGGCTATGGAGCCGAAGAAGACCGAGCGGTGGGAAATTGATTTGTCCCCGGGCACGCGCACTTCGCCCTTGAGCCCCCTGGCCGGGGTAGCGAGCACCGTGCCGCCGAATATGCCTGTTGAGCTCAAGCCGACTCCTTTGGACTGCCCGTTATTGGTAGTGAATCCCTCAGTTCCTTCGCACGTCCGAACTCCGCCTTGAGGCCCGTGAGGTCCTCTTTATCTATGAGAGAACGCAGGCTCGAAAGTCTTTTAGCGAAGCCGTCTATCGTATTCAGTATCTGCTCCTTGTTCATGGCGCAGATGTCGGACCACATCTCAGGGGAGCTCGAAGCTATCCTGGTGAAGTCGCGGAAACCGCCAGCCGAGTAGCCCAGTGCGTCGACGCCTTTGTCCTCCATGTCGCCCACCGTGTTCACGAGAGTGTAGGCTATCATGTGCGGCAGGTGGCTCACGGCCGCAAGTATCATGTCGTGCTGAGAAGCGTCCATCACTACGACCTTCGCTCCGGTGGCGTTCCAGATGCGCCTTACCGCTTCGAGCGCGCCCTTGTCTGTCTTAACGGTCGGCGTCAGTATGCATTTCCTGCCGACGTAAAGTTCGGCGAAGGCTGCTTCAGCCCCGGAATGCTCAGTGCCGGCAATAGGGTGGCCGGGCACGAAATGGACCCCTTCGGGGACGAGCGGCTCGACGGATTCTATCACCGCGCCCTTGACGCTCCCGACGTCGGTCACTATGCAGCCGGGCTTCAGGTGCGCCGCAGCCTGCTTTATAGTCTCGGCTATCTTCAGTACCGGCACCGCCACGACGACCAGGTCGGCGTCTTTCACGCCCTCGGCGATGTCACGGGTGAATGAATCGACTATGCCGAGCCTTTTAGCGGCCTCGAGATTAGGCAGGCCCCTTCCGACGCCGACGATGGTGGAAGCAAGCCCGTCTCGCTTCAAAACCATGGCCAGAGAGCCGCCTATGAGACCCACGCCGATGATGGCGGCTTTTTTAAAATGTAAAGGCTTGTCCATTCCGAAAAACAACCTGCCGAGAGAGATTTTGTGCCGCGGGGAAAGCAGGAAAACGCGGGGCACGGATGTGCCCCGCGATCATTATCAGAGGTTTCTTCCGACAGCGGTGGCGACCTTTTTCATCTCGTCCATCAACCGCGCGAACTTGGTTGGCTTCAGAGACTGGGCGCCGTCGCACAGGGCGTTCTCCGGGTCGGTGTGGACCTCTATCATGAGGCCGTCCGCGCCGACGGCTATGGCCGCCTTCGCGAGCGGGGCCACGAGGTTCCACCTTCCGGCGCTGTGGCTCGGGTCGATGAATATCGGCAGGTGCGTCTCTTCCTTCAAAACCGGCACCGCCGAAAGGTCGAGCGTGTTGCGGGTGGCCGTCTCGAAGGTCCTTATGCCCCTTTCGCATAGGATTATCTGGGAGTTGCCCTGGGAGGCGATGTACTCGGCTGACATGAGGAACTCTTTCAATGTGGCGGAAAGGCCCCTTTTCAATAGCACCGGTTTCCCGGCCTTGCCGACTTCCATGAGGAGCCTGAAGTTCTGCATGTTCCTGGCGCCTATCTGGATTATGTCGACGTACTCGCACATGAGCTCGGTGTCCCTCGGGTCCATGAGCTCGCTTATTATGGGAAGGCCCGTCTCTTTTTTTGCCTCTGCCAGGAGCTTCAACCCGTCGGTGCCGAGCCCCTGGAAGTCATAGGGGGAAGTCCTGGGCTTGAACGCCCCGCCGCGGAGGATCCTCGCACCGGCCGCCTTGACCTGCCTGGCGCACTCAACGAGAGAATCCCTGCTCTCGACGCTGCACGGCCCGGCGATGACCTGGAGGTCGGTGTCGCCTATCTTGACGCCGCCGACGTCGATTACCGAGCTCTCCTTTTGGAACTCGCGGCTGACGAGCTTGTAAGGCTTCATTATCGGCATCACGCTCTCCACTCCCGGGAGCGCTTCGAGGGCCTTTGAGGCCAGGAGCGACTCATCGCCTATCGCGCCGATTATCGTCCTCTCCTTCCCCTTGGAGATGTGGACCGCCAGACCGGCTGTTTTTATCTTCTCCACCACGTGGTCGATGGTCTCCTGCGTGATGTCTTTTTTGAGCACTATTATCATGAAAGTTCCCCCTGTGGGTTGATTGCTTATCTTCAGGCCACGACTTCCTTGAACGAATTAAGAAAGCGCCTGTTCTCCTCGGGCAGCCCTACCGTGACCCTTATGTACCCGGGCAGATTGTAGCTTGCCATCGGCCTCACTATTACGCCTTTCCTCAAAAGCGCGTCGTAAACTCCCTTGCCGTCCCCTACTTTCACGAGAAAAAAGTTGGCATGGGTGTCAACGCACTCGAAACCCATCTCGCGAAGTGAGCCGATGAGGAATTTGAGCCCTTCCGTGTTGTTTTGCCTGGTCCTCTCGAGGTGGCTTTCGTCCTCGAGCGCGGCCATCGCGGCGACCTGCGCCAGGGTGTTGACGTTGAACGGCTGGCGCACCCTGTTCATGTAGTCCATTATGCCGGCGTTGGCGACCCCGTAGCCGACCCTGAGGCCCGCCAGCCCGTATATCTTGGAGAAAGTGCGGAGCACCAGCACAGGCGCGCCCTCTTTAACATACGAGAGCGTGTCCGGGAAGTCAGCGGCTGTCACGAACTCGTAATACGCCTCGTCCATGCAGACGATTACGCCGTCTGGCACGGCCTTCATGAATTCCCTGAACTCATCGGCGGAAACCATTGTCCCTGTTGGGTTATTCGGGTTGGCGATGAAAATTATACGCGTCTTTTTTGTTATCTTCGAGGCCATTGCCGCCAGATCGTGCCTCATGTCCTTCAGCGGGACCTCTACAGGGACGCCGCCCACGGCCTTCACCGCTATGGGGTAGACCGCGAAAGAGGGGTTTCCCATTATTGCCTCGTCCCCCGGCTTCAGGTACGCCCGCACCAGGAGCTCTATTATCTCGTTCGAGCCGTTGCCGAAGGTTATCATGTCGTGCGGCACGCCGAGGATGGCAGAGAGCTTCTCCTTCAGGTAATAGCACGAGCCGTCCGGGTACCTGTGCAAGCCCATAAGGGCCTTTGAGACGGCTTCCACGGCCTTGTGGGAAGGCCCAAGAGGGTTCTCGTTCGAGGCGAGCTTTATCGACCCGGTGATGCCGAGCTCCCTTTCAAGCTCCTCGATGGGCTTGCCCGGAGGGTAAGGCACGAGCGATTTAATGTTGTCTGAAACCGGGATTTCCAACTTCCGCATGGTAAGCATGTCCGCCTTATACCTGTTGTGATTTAGCGTATGAGCCCAGCACCTTGAGGAACGAGCAGGTCTTTTCCAGCTCGGAGACGGCCTCTTTCACCGGCCCTTCGGTTATGTGGCCGTCTAGGTCGACGAAAAAGACGTACTCCCATGCCTTTGTCTTAATGGGCCTGGACTCTATCTTCGTGAGGTTTATGCCCCTTTCGGCAAACGGCTTGAGCATGGAGTACAGGGCCCCCGGGGCGTCCTTGATGGCGAATACGATGGAGGTCTTGTCCTGACCGGTCCTGCCTGCCTCGCTCTTACATATGACGAGAAATCTCGTGTAGTTGTTCGAGTTGTCCTCGATGTTCTTCTCAATGACCTGCAAACCGTATAGCGTAGCGGCCACGACCGACGCTATGGCGGCGGTCGAAGGGTCTTCGGAAGCCATCTGCGCGGCCATGGCGGTTGAAGAGACGTCGAAGACGAGCGCGTTCGGCAGGTTGTTCTTCACCCAGTTCTTGCACTGCGCCAGCGCGTGCGGATGGGAGCAGACCTTCGCGATGTCGGAAGCCTTGCCGCTCCTGTTGAGGAGTGCGTGGGATATCTCCAGCATCACCTCGGCGCATATCTTGAGGTTCGAATTGACGAACTTGTCGAGCGTGTGGCTCACTACGCCTTCGGTCGAGTTCTCGATGGGGACGACCCCGAAGTCGGCCCTGCCCTTTTCGACGTCGTCGAATACGTCGGCAATGTCCTTTTTCGCCGCGAACTCGCCAGAGAGGCCGAAGTGCTGCATGCAGGCCTGGTGCGTGAACGTGGCGGCAGGCCCTAAAAAGGCTATGCGCAGAGGCTTTTCAAGGGACAGGGAAGCGCTCATTATCTCCCTGAAGACATTCTTCAGGGCCTGGTTCGGGAACGGGCCGGGGTTGGCTTCGGTAAGCCTTTTGAGCACCTCGCGTTCCCTGTCCGGGACGTAGAACTCCTTCTGTTCCCTGGCCTTGACCTTGCCGACCTCGATTACCAGAGCCGCCCTTTTGTTGAGGAGCTCGAGTATGTTGAGGTCTATGGAGTCAATGCCGTCCCTTAAGTCCTCTAATGTCTTCGTCTTGGTTTCCATATAATAAAAGCTCTTTATTTTTAAAGAGATAGATTAATGTATCGCTTTTTAAAAAGCAATCTTTAATTTATCTTTTCGGCTCGGAATAGAAGCCCATTTCGCGGAATTTCCTGTACCTGCTTTCAACCAGCGTTTCGGGTGAAAGGGAAGAAAGCTCCTTGAGGGTGGCGCTCAATGTGGCCTTGAGGCTCTTGATGGCGCTCGAGGGGTCCCTGTGAGCCCCTCCGGCAGGCTCTTTCACGGCCTTGTCGACTATGCCGAGCTTTACGAGTTCGCCAGCGTCTATTTTCAAGGCCTTGGCCGCAAGGTCCGCCTTGCCGCCGTCCTTCCAGAGGATTGCGGCGCAGCCCTCCGGGGAGATGACAGAATAGGTCGAGAACTCCATCATCAGTACCCTGTCGGCTACGCCTATCGCGAGCGCCCCTCCGCTTCCGCCCTCGCCTATTATCGTCGTTATGATGGGCACGCGAAGTCTTGACATGACCATGAGGTTCGTGGCAATCGCTTCGGACTGGCCGCGCTCCTCAGCGCCTATGCCGGGGTACGCGCCGGGCGTGTCTATGAAGGTGAAGACCGGAAGGGAGAACCTGTCGGCCATCTCAAAGAGGCGCAGGGCCTTCCTGTAGCCCTCCGGGTGCGGCATTCCGAAGTTCCTGTGGACCTTCTCTTTCGTGTTCCTGCCCTTCTGCTGGCCCAGTACGACGCAGGCGGTACCTTCAAGGCGCGCAAGCCCGCCGACGATGGCGGCGTCGTCCTTGAAGGCCCTGTCGCCGTGGAGCTCGATGAAGTCCTCGAAGGCGCCCTGTATGTAATCGAGCGTATAGGGCCTGTCCGGGTGCCTCGCCACGAGCGTTATCTGCTGAGGCGTAAGCTTGCCGTAAATCTCCTTGAGGAGCGTCTTGGCCTTCTTCTCGAGCTTGGACATCTCGTCCGATGACTTGAGGCTGCCGGCCGCCTCGAAGGTCTTGAGCTCTTCTATCTTCTTTTCGATTTCCTCTACGGGTTTTTCGAATTCAAGCCAGTGCCTGTACATTCAGCGGAATTCTCCCTTGTTTCTACAGTTAAGTTGTTAAAAGTGCTTTTAAAAAATTAAATATTTTTTCTGAAGTCAAGGAAGGGCGGAAATAAAAAGCGCAGCATATATGACAATATGTGAGCATTTTTATTTACGCCCTGACAAAGAGGTCAGGAAAAATAGCAATTTTTTGTAATTTTCATACTATCTCTACTTCAGCGCCTTCTATCAATTCCTTTATCTTTGCAACGGCCGCCTCAAGCGGGCTCATCCTGAGGTTCTCGCCCACGCCTATTATGACCATGCCGTTGTCCGGGTACAGTAGCTTTAGTATGACCTGCGAGCTCCCGGGGTTCTCCTGTATTATCTTCCTGAGCTCGGTGAGCTTCCCGGCCGTAAGAGCGCCCACCGGCGCTTTTATATGCGTGTTCCTGGCCTTTAGCTTCTTTTCGGCCGTACCCGCCTCCTCGATTGGGATTATATCGGAAGCTATGAGCTTGACTTCCTCTTCCTCCTTGTCGAGCTTTCCAGATATGAGGAGGGCGTGGTCGCTATTGACAAGCTCCCTCACCTTCTTGTAAAGGTCGGAGAAGATGACGGCCTCGACAGAGCCCGTCAAGTCTTCTATCGTGACGAAGGCCATGCGGTCGCCCTTCTTGGTCACTATCTCCTTGAGGCCGGTTATAATGCCGCCTATCGTGACCTCGTCCTCGTTGTTCTTCTCGGTAAGCGAGTCTATGTGGATGGCGTAAAGGTCGAGCTCCCTCTTGTGGCCGGCCAGAGGATGGCTTGAGAGATAGAAGCCGAGCGTTTCTTTCTCGTAGGATAAAAGCTCCTTGTCGCTCCATTCGGAAACCCTCGGCGCGTTTATGGCAGGCGCGGCCGAAGTCTTTGAGCCTGAGCCGCCGCCGAAAGCGTCGAAAAGAGACGACTGGCCAGCTTCCCTGTCCCGCTGGAGGGCCTGGGCCGCGTCCATCGAGGGGTCGAGCTCTGCCATGAGCTGCGCCCTTTTCTCGCCGGTAAAGTCGAAAGCCCCGCACTTTATGAGGCTTTCGATGACCTTCTTGTTTACCTTGCGCGAATCTATGCGGCTGAGGAAATCGATGAGGGACGTGAACTTGCCCTCCTTTTCCCTCTCCGCGAGCATCTCCTGTATGGCCGCCCCTCCAACGTTTTTCACTGCCGCCAGAGCGAACCTTATCCTGTTGCCCGACACCTTGAACTCCATGGAGCTCTCGTTGACGTCGGGCGGGTCGACGGAGATGCCCGTATCCTTGCACTCGTTTATGTATTTGACGACCTGGTCGGTATTGCCCATGTCAGAGCCCAGGAGGGCCGCCATGAACTCGACGTTGTAGTGCGCCTTCAGGTACGCGGTCTGGAAAGAAATGAGCGCGTAGGCCGCGCTGTGGCTCTTGTTGAAGCCGTAGCCAGCGAACTTGGCCATGAGGTCGTAGATCTTTTCTGCCTTTTTCTGGTCTATCCTGTTCTTTTTAGAGCCTTCGAGGAACTTGTTCCGCTGGATGACCATCTCCTCGGCGGACTTCTTTCCCATCGCCTTCCTGAGGACGTCGGCGTCCCCCGGCGTGTACCCGGCGAGCACCTTGGCTATCTCCATGACCTGTTCCTGGTAGACCATGACGCCGTAGGTGTTCTCGAGGATCTCTTTCAATTGCGGGACTTCATAGACGATGGCCGTCTTCTTGTGCTTCCTGTTTATGAAGTCGTCGACCATGCCGCTCTGCAACGGGCCAGGCCTGTACAGGGCCACGGCAGCGACCATGTCCTCGAAGGTCGTTGGCTTCAATTTGCGAAGAAGCTCCTTCATGCCCGAGCTTTCGAGCTGGAACACGCCGTTTGAATCTCCACCGGCCACAAGCGCGTAGGTAGCAGGGTCGTCGAGAGGAAGGTTTTCTATGTCGAGGTCTATCCCGCGGTTCTGCTTTACGAACTTCACCGTCTTATCGATGACCGTAAGGGTCTTGAGGCCCAGAAAGTCGAACTTCACGAGCCCTATCTTCTCGACGTCCTTCATCGTGAACTGGGTAGTGATCGAATCTTCCTTCTGCTGCTTGTAAAGCGGCAGGTACTCGTCGAGCGGCTTGTTCGATATGACGACACCGGCCGCGTGGGTCGAGGCGTGCCTCGGGAGCCCCTCCAGGGCTATGGCCGTGTCGATGAGGTCACGGACTCTGGGGTCTTTCTCGTACATCTCCTTCAAGCGGGCCTCCTGCTTCAGGGCCTCCTCTATGGTGATGTTCAGCGTGTTGGGGACGAGCTTGGCTATCCTGTCGACGTCGCCGTAGGGCATGTCAAGCGCCCTTCCGACGTCCCTTATGCAGGCCTTTGCCTTCATCTGGCCGAAGGTTATTATCTGCGTGACCTTGTCAACGCCGTACTTATCGGTGACGTATCTTATGACCTCGTCCCTCTTCTCGAAGCAGAAGTCGATATCGATATCAGGCAAGGAAATCCTGTCCGGATTCAGGAACCTCTCGAAAAGGAGGTTGTACTTTATGGGGTCGAGGTTCGTAATGCCGAGCGAGAACGCAACGAGGCTTCCAGCTGCGGAACCCCTGCCGGGCCCCACGGGTATGTCACGGCTCCTGGCGTACTCGATGAAATCGCAGACGATGAGGAAGTAGCCCGGAAACCCCATCCCCTTTATGACCTTCAGCTCCTTCTCAAGCCTGTCGTAGTACTGCCACTGGAGCGAGTCGACGTCGACCCCGGCCTTCCTCATCGCGCCGAAGCGGTTTTCAAGGCCGGCCCTCGCCTTGGCGTCTATGACCGAATCGAGCGTTTCGCCGGGGGGCAGCGGGTAATCCGGGAGGAAGTACTTGCCGAGGTTGAGCTCGAAGTTGCACCGTTCGGCTATCTCAATGGTGTTGGCGAGAGCTTCCGGAGTGTCCTTGAATGCTTCGTGCATCTCTTCCGGGGTCTTGACATAGAACTCCTCGGTGGAGAACTTCATGCGGTTGGGCGCGTTCACGGTCGTCCCGGTCTGTATGCAAAGAAGCACGTCGTGGACTCTGGCGTCCTCTTTCCTGAGGTAATGGCAGTCGTTCGTGGCCACGAGCGGTATGTCGAGCTTTTTGCCGAGCTCGATAAGACGCCTGTTCACTACTTCCTGCTCCTCTATGCCGTTATGCTGTATCTCGAGGTAGAAACGCCTGTTGCCGAAAGTAGTTTTATACTCCAGCGCAGCCTTTTCAGCAGTTTCTATCTGGCCGTTGCCGAGGTTGTAGGCCACCTCTCCGTGGAGGCAGGCCGAGAGGGCTATGAGCCCTTCGTTGAACTCTTTCAGTAGTTCCTTGTCGACCCTGGGCTTGTAGTAGAAACCCTCGGTATACGCCCTCGTGAGGAGCTTGCAGAGGTTCTGGTAGCCTTTGGCGTTCTTTACCAGCAATACGAGGTGGAAGGCGTACTCGCCCTTGACGGCAGTCTTCTCTGTGCGGCTCCCGGGGGCGACGTAGACTTCGCAGCCGATGATGGGCTTTACGCCCTTTGACATGGCCTTCTGGTAGAACTCGACCGCGCCGAAAAGGTTGCCGTGGTCGGTGACGGCAACGGCGGGCATCCGCTGTTCCTTGGCGAAGGCAATGAGCTCTTCCGGCCGTATTGCCCCGTCCAGAAGGCTGTACTGTGTATGGAGATGTAAATGGACGAAATTGGAATGGTGCATAGTAGGAAACGTTAACATATTTCAATGGTTTTTGGTAGAAATTTGAACACACATGGCGAGCGCAATCCCCGCAGCTTGCCGCGGGGGCTTCAGGATTCAGTCCGGCGTCGGGCTGGGCCGTCCGGGAGACGGTACAGGGTGGAAAATCAATGCGAAACGGCCCGGACCTCCCCATATTCACGAGACGCGGGGGCCGCCGGGCCGTTTAAGAAAGACGAGGGTTTTGGGCGCTACTCTATCTTCTTAACGTAGATTTCCTTTATAATCTCGGGGTCCAGGGCAAGGGTCGTCTCGCCGAGCTGGATGACGAAAGCGGGCCGCTTCTGGTGCACTTTTATCGTGCTCCCCGGGACTATGCCAAGCGTTCCCAATTTATCGAGCCTCATGTGCGAGTTCGAGGCTATGAAGATTATCCTTCCACGGTCGCCCACGTCAAGCACGTTGAGCTGCTGGACTATGGGCTTCAATTCGTCCTTTGCCCGGCTGCAGCAGGCCCCCTTCGGTATCGGAAGGCCGTGCGGGCAGGTCGGCGGATGGCCCAGAAGTGTGCAGATTGAGTCCGTCACTTCCGGCGAAAGTGTATGCTCGAACGAGCAGGCGTTCTTCTCGAGGTCGTCTTCGGGCAGGGCAAGGACCTCGGTCAGGAGCCTTTCCGCGAGCCTGTGCCTCCTGATGGCGGCCTCCGCAAGCCTCTCTCCCTCTTTTGTAAGGGTAATCGTGTCGCCCGACATAGTGACGAGCCCACCGGACATCATCTTCTGGAGGGTTGCTACGTCAGCCTCCTCGGCTACCTCCTCTATCCCCAAAAGCTCGCTTATGGAGCTGCTTCCGAGCTCTCTTTGAGACCAGATGAACTCTAATACTTCGTCTACTGCTTTATCTTTTGTCATTTTGCGCTCCTAAAATGTCAGACCCGAAAGCCTTATGAGGAAGTTCACGGCAGCCCCCACCAGAACCGCAAACGGGAATATGAACACGGACATCCATATGGCCGCTTTGAGCCCCCGTTCCTTCACTATCATGAGGAGGTTCGCTATGCAGGGCACGAAAAGCGTCATGGTCACAAGGCTCACCACGACCTGGACGGAGTCGAGCATGCCGTCCCGCTGCATCGCCAGGAGCCCTGCGGCCCCATAGTCGCGCCTCAAAAAGCCTATTATGAAGGCGTTGGCTGCCTCGGCAGGCAGGTCAAGGAGCGTCACCACTACCGGGGAGGCGGCCGCCTGCATGGCGGCAAGGCCGTTGGTCTTGTCGAGCACGTACAGTATGAAGGTGCCTATGATGAAAAGCGGCACGGCTTCTTTCAAGTACCATTCGACCCTCACGAGCGTCTTTAGCGCCATGTTCGAGAACTGCGGCATCCTCATGGGGGGTATCTCGAGGATGAAATCCGAGGTCTGCCCGGGGAGTACCCTCGAGGCCAGAAGGCCGACGGTGAATAGGACGAGGAGGACTATGACCGTCCACAGCACCGTCGCCCCGATCGAGACCGACCCGAGCATGCCGAGTATGACCCCGAGCTGCGCAGAGCATGGTATGCCGAGCGCCAAAAGGAGCGTCACTATCATCCTCTCCTTCTTGGTCTCGAGTATCCTCGTGGTCATGGTTGCCATGGTGTCGCAGCCGAGCCCGAGGACCATCGGCAGGACCGCCTTTCCATTCAGGCCCATCAGCCTGAATATCCTGTCTACCATGACGGCGAGCCTCGGCAGGTAGCCGGAGTCCTCGAGGAAGCTGAAGAATATGAAAAAGAAGCTCACGATGGGCAGGACTATGGCGATGGCGTAGGTGAACGCCATGGTTATCAGGCCGTAGGGGCCGACCAGCAGGTCGAATACCAGACCGCCTGGCGTGAACGCCAGAGCGGTCATCCGCCTGGCCCATGGGGTCACGTAGGTGCCGAAGACGACTTCCTCGAGGAAATCGACGCTTACTCCAGCGCCGAAGACCCCGACGAACTCGTACATGAAAGCGAGCACAAAAAGGAGGACCGGTATGCCCCAGACCGGGTGCATGGTTACGGAGCCCAGGAAGGAAGCCACCTTTCCCTTGCCGAGCGGCTCTTGCCTCACTACCTGCGCAACTATCGAGTCGACCTTCCTGAGCCTTGTCTTATTGATTAGGTAGCCGACCGGCTCCGGGAAGCGGGCCTGCACGGAGGAGCGTATCTCTTCAATCTTTTTTATCTCTTCTGCGCTGAAAGAGGCGTTGAGCCATGAAGACAGGGTCGAGTCCCCCGAAAGGACCATTATGGCGATGGACCTTGCCGATATGCGGCTTTTAGGGATGACGGGCTCGAGCTTTTTTATTCCAGCCTCTATGGCGTCGTGGTATTCGATTACGTATTCGGCAGGCTTCTCGCGGTTGTAGAAGGCGGCTTCCAGCTTGTCGAGGTTCCACCTCTGGGTGGCGATCGTCGGCACTACTTTAAGGCCCAGGAGCTTCTGGAGGGCGGCCGCGTCGATGGTTATGCCCCTCTCGCCCGCCTCGTCGTACATGTTGAGCGCGAGCGTCATGGGCAGGTCCATCTCCATGAGCTGCAAGGTGATGAGGAGGCTCCGCCTGAGGTTCTTGGAGTCCATGACCTGCAACGCCGAGCCTATGTCCTCGTTGAGGAGTATGTCCCTGGTGACGCGTTCGTCCTCGGACATCGGCACCAGGCTGTTGACGCCGGGGCTGTCTATTATGCCGAGCCTCTTGCCGCCGAAGCGGGCCATGCCCTTCGATATCTCGACCGAAGTGCCCGGGTAGTTCGAGACGGTCGCGTACCTGCCTGTAAGCGCCCCGAATATGACCGACTTGCCGACGTTCGGGTTGCCGATGAGGACCAGCCACTTCTCGACTGCCGGGGCCTGGTTTTCTTTTTCAGCTATATGCATGGGTTAAATAATAATGATTTTCATTTTCAATTGCAAGCTAAAAAAACTCAAACGCAGTCCGGGCAGTAGCCGTAGAGCTCGAGCTTGTGGTTCACTACAGTGAAACCGAGCTTTTTGGCGGCCTCCATCTGGAGCTGCTCTATCTTCTGGTTGTGGAATTCGGCGATTTTCGAGCACTTGATGCAGATTATGTGGTCGTGGTGGCCGTCCTCGGGGAGGTTCTCGTACCTGGTCTGGCCGTCACCGAACTGGCGGGCGATTGCCAGGCCCGATTCCGTCAGCAGCTTCATCGTCCTGTAGACGGTGGCGTAGCCAATCCCGGGGGTTTTTCTTTTTACTTTCTTGAGGAGTTCGTCGAGGCTTATGTGCGTGTTGGTCTTGAAGAAGGTGTCGGCGATGAAGTCCCTCTGGGCGGTAGATTTGAGCCCTTTCGTCTCGATGTACGACTTGAGGACTTCCATCTTGTTGACCGCATCCATCACAGGCACCTGGCTTTTGGAACGGGGGAAAATTTGGAGCGGGAGACGGGGCTCGAACCCGCGACCTCAACCTTGGCAAGGTTGCGCTCTACCAACTGAGCTACTCCCGCATGGATATCATGGCGATTTTTCTTGCCTGGCCTGGACGGCCTGGAAGGCGCTTCAAATGCGCGCCGGGAAAGCATCGTCATCAACAGGATACTAAATAACATAACTGTAAAAATTGTCAAGGGGTTATTTGCCATTTTTTAAGGCTTTTTACGCCCTGGCAACAGCGCTCACAACGAAACCGGGTTTCTTGAGGCTCTCCTTGTTATACGTAAGAGGGCTTCCGTCCGGCATCGTGACCATACACCCGGCCGCTTCGGCTATGGCGTGCCCGGCCGCCGAATCCCATTCCCACGTCGGCCCGAGCCTCGGATAGATATCGGCGTTGCCCTCTGCCACGAGGCAGAACTTAAGTGAGCTTCCGGCCTCCACGGTGCTCGCGACATTGTACGCTTTCAGGAACACTTCTACCCCGGGCGAATGATGCGACCTGCTCACCACTGCGCGGACGGCGCTGCCGAAGGGAAGAAGCGGCCTTTCCATCCTGACCGCGCCCTCTCCGCTGGCCTTTCGAAATGCCCCGCTTCCTTTCAGACCGTAGTACAGGGTGCCCCTTGCCGGAACGTAAATGACGCCGAGCACAGGCGCATTACCCTCGATGAGAGCGATATTCACGGTGAACTCGCCGTTCCGTTTTATGAACTCCTTCGTGCCGTCGAGCGGATCAACGAGCCAGAACTTCTTGTAGGCGCGCCGCTCACTGTACGGTGGAAGCGAACCTTCCTCGGAGATGACCGGAATGCCGGGGAAGGCCGCGAGGAGCCCTTCTTCTATAAGCCTGTGAGAGGCCTTGTCAGCTTCCGTCAAGGGTGATGAGTCTTCCTTGTACTCCACGTCGAAGCCGCGCGAATAGACCGCCATTATCTCTTCACCGGCTCTCGCCGCGATTGCGCATATCTTCTGAAACAAAGCGCTCACAGGCTCATCTGTGAGCGCCAGCGCTGTTCCCGGAAAGGGCCCTGATATCGCTGTCGACCATCATCTTCACGAGCTCGGGGACGGAGACCTTCGGCTTCCAGCCGAGTGTCTCCTTTGCCTTGCCCGGGTCGCCTACCAGGAGGTCGACCTCGGCCGGACGCATGAACTTCGGGTCGATGACGACGTATTTTTTCCAGTCGAGCCCGGCGTGTCCGAAGGCGAGCTCCACGAACTCCTGAACGCTGTGCGTCTCACCCATCGCCACCACATAATCGTCG
>CAJPGC010000036.1 GCA_905339405.1 uncultured bacterium
GCGAAGTCGCACTGTATTATGCCTATGAGCTTTACCTTATTTTCCATTACCGCCTCTTCCTGAAGAGCCTGAAGCCCATTACCCCGGCCACGATGAAGCCTGCCCAGCTGAGGCCCGGAAGGCCCGCGAAAAGACCGGGGCCCTGGGAGAGCACGGCAACGATCGACGCGCCCATGACGAGGGAAGCCACGATTATGCCGCCGCCTATTCTCCTGCCCGCGTTCTCGAGCTCGTCGGTGACAGTCTCGAGCCTGTGGTGGACAAAGCCTATACGTATCTCTTCGCGGAGCGTCCTTCTGACGAGAGTATTGATATTCGTGGGGAGCTCGAAGGCCGTCTCGATTATCTCTTCGAACTTCTCCCTGCCCTTTTCAACGACCGCCTTCGGAGAGAACTTCTCCCTGGTCATCCACTTGAATATGAGGGGCTTGGCGACCTCCCACATGTTGACGTCGGGGTAGAGCTGCCTGCCGACGCCTTCTATTATCACCATCGATTTCTGCAAAAGGAGCAGGTTCGGCTGCAGTGTCATATTGAAGCGGCGCGCCGTCTGTATGAGTTTCATGAGGAGCCCGGGTATGTCTATGTCCTCGAGCTTTCGGCCGAAGATGGGCTCCGATATATCGCGGAGGGCCTCCTCGAACTCGCTTAAGTTCACGTCCTCGCCGATGAGGCCCATGTCCCTGTGCACAGCGGCCATCCTCTTGTAGTCGGCCCGCACGAGGTGGTAGAGCATCGACGCGAGATACTTCCGGAGGTTGTGGTCGAGCCTGCCGATTATCCCGAAATCGAGGTAGATGATCGCCCCGTCGTCCCTGACGAAGATGTTGCCGGGGTGCAGGTCAGCGTGGAAGATGCCGTGCTCGAAGACCTGCCTGAAAAAGACGCCGATGCCGCGGACGGCGACCTCTTTTATGTCGACGCCCTTTGACCTGAGGGTTTCGACCTCGTCGATTGGCGTGCCGTAGATTCTCTCCATCGTGAGGACGTCTTCGGTGGTGTAGTCCCAGAAGACCTGGGGTATCTGCACCTGGGCGTCGTCCTTGAATATGTTGTAGAAGCGGGTGATGTTGACCCCTTCGACCGAGAGGTCCTGCTCGTTCCTGATGACCCTCTCGAACTCGGTCACGACCTCTTTCGGCCTGTACCTGCGGGAAGCCGCCACGTACTTTTCCAGCAGCCCGGCTATGGTGTGCATGACCGAGATATCTGATTCGATTACGCTCTCGATGCCGGGCCTTTTGACCTTCACGGCCACCTTCGAGCCGTCGAAGAGCTCGGCGAAGTGGACTTGCGCTATCGAAGCGGACGCAACGGGCGCGCTCTCGAAGGAAGCGAACTTGGCGCCTATGGGGGACTTTAGGGTCGTCTCGACGACTTTTTTGACCTCGTCGAAGGGCACCGGCGGGACCATGTCCTGCAGCTTCTTGAACTCCTCAACCCAGTCCGGCGGCAGGAGGTCTGCCCTTGTCGAGGCTATCTGGCCGAGCTTTATGAAAGTGGGGCCGAGCTCCTCCAATACCAGGCGCACGCGCACGGGAGTAGAAAGGCCCTGGGCCTTTTTCGACACGAATATCCTCTCCAGGGCGGAGAAGAAGGGCGGGAATATCCGCAGGTCGCGCGCCAGGCTGCCGAA
This sequence comes from uncultured bacterium, assembly GCA_905339405.1. GTDB lineage: Bacteria > Desulfobacterota > GWC2-55-46 > GWC2-55-46 > GWC2-55-46 > GWA2-54-12. The sequence goes on from CAJPGC010000036.1 coordinate 1,637, forward strand.
GCCGTACCTTATGAGAGTGACGACAATGCTGTTAAGCCTGCGTATGTTCCTTAATGCCTGATTTGCCATTTAATGTCAGATGTTCCCGTTCTGCTCGTCTTTTATGAGCCTGGATTCGAGCTCAGAGACGCGCTTTTCGAGCTTGTCGACCTTCTCGCGGGCGACCCTCGCCATCTCCATCACGACTTCTATGTCGCTCTGGGTGGCGACGTTCATCTTCCCGAATACTTTCTCCGAGCCGGTCGAGAACTCCTTTTCGAGCTTCTCCTTCGCGCCTTTGACGACGGTGACGAATTCCTTCAGGGCCCTTACGCCCTCGTCCACGACCTTGTTCTCGGCTGCCTGCCTGGGCGGAAGCCCTTCCGAGGGCGCTCCCTTCGAGGTTTTCCCGGCGTTCTCGAGCTCGTCCAACACCTCTTTGGCCTTCTTCTCAAGGCCCATGCCGATGAGTATCGCCTTGTCGAGCAAGTCAGACATATGAAGCCTCCTTTTTTAGCGGACCTGAAGCTCCCGCTCAAGATAGTCCTTGCCGGCCCATCCGAGGTACCAGCCATTTGAAAAGCCGCCCTTTGTAACCGCCTTGAGCTCGGCTAACGCTTCTTTATTTTCGATTATCCCGTTCATGCGGGCCCTGAACACTTCGACTATCTTCCCCGTGTCTTTTGATTGCGGGGATATCCTCAGCGCGCCCGCCCCGGCCTCGCGCAGGCTGTCGACGAACTCGATGAGGGTATAGGTGTCGGCGCTCAGAATAGACGTGCCGTTCACGGAAAAGATGTTCTCCCCATCTACGGTCTTGAGGTCCATGCCGTCGGGGTATTTGAGGCAGTCGTGCTTGCAATTGGCCTTGCTGAGGCCGAAGGCGCGCGAAGTGTAGCACCTCCACGAGAAGGCAAGCGGAGCCTTGCCGTGCGCGAAGACCTCGCCGAAAACGCCGGTCTCCTTGAGGCAGTACCCGAATGATTCCTTCGACATCTCGACGGGGAAAGTGACCCTGTTGACGCCGACGGACTTCAGGAACTCTATCGTGGGAGCGTTGTAGGCGGTTATGTGCGGGCCTGCGAAGACCTCGCGCGCCTTAGGGTCTGTCATGTTGAAGACGGCCATGTCGTTGGCCTCGATGGAGCAGCCGAACTCGAGGAGACGCCTCGTGAACTCGAGCTCGTCCTCGTTGGAGATGACGGCGAGGCTCGAGAGAGTGACCTTCTTTCCAGCGTCCTCGAGGAGCTTTATTATGGACTTGAGGTCGCTCCTGGAAAAACCGAGCTTCCTCGTGCAGACCACCTCGCCGATGTAGACCCTGTCCACGTCCATGCGGGCGGCTTGCTCATAGAACCTCAGCAGGTCGTCCTGGCTCCAGTCGAAAAGGACCGGCCCGAGCGTAAGCTCCATAAAAAACGTTCCTTTAATGGGGTTTTTACAAGTATAAAGTATGCAACAGGGGGGAGGGAAACTCAAGAAAATTAAGATTCTCCGCCATAAATGACGGCAAAGCAAATGGGAGGCTTGAGCGGCCTGTCAGTATTCGACCCTGACGAGACAGAGCCCCTGGGCCGGGGCGGTCATGCCGGCCGCTTCCCTGCTCCTGGCGTCTATTATCCCGTGGATGTCGGCAGGCCGCCTCTTGCCCTTGCCAACGGCAACGAGCGTGCCGACCATTATCCTCACCATGTGCCTCAGGAAGGCGGTGCCCCTGACCTCGATCTCCAGAAGTCCGTCTTCTTTTTCGAATATCTCTACGGAGGTGACTTCCCTTACCGCGTGGTTCGCGTCCGAGTCTGCGGCCATGAACGACGAAAAATCCTTTTCGCCTATGAAGTGCGTGGCGGCCTCCCTCATGGCCCCGAGGTCGAGAGGGTTGAAGATGTTCCAGGAAAAATTACGCAGCAGGGCCGAAGGGTGGTTCCTGTTAACTATCCTGTAGAGGTATATCTTTCCCTTTGAGCCCCGCCTCGGGTCGAAATCAGGCGGCATATCGATGGCTTCCTTGACCACGATGTCGTCCGGCAGAAAGAAGTTCAACCCTTTTATAAGGTCCTGGCAGGACATATCCGTGTCGGCTTTGAGGCCCACGACCTGCCCGAGCGCGTGCACCCCGGCATCAGTGCGCGACGCCCCGGCGACGCTGGCGTTCTCATCTCGCGTAAGCCTTCTGGCGACCTGGACAAGTGTGCCCTGTACCGTCGGCAGGGTCTTCTGCGCCTGCCAGCCCGAGTAATTGGTGCCTTCATATTCTATGATGAGCTTTAAGTTCCTCATGTCCCTGAACTAAAAAAAGCCCTCCCCCTTGAACGGGAGAGGGCTTTGAAATGTTTCAATCAGATGTAATCTTTGATGAGCACTTCGGCTATCTGCACCGCGTTCAAAGCCGCGCCCTTGCGGAGGTTGTCGGCCACTATCCACATATTGATGCCGTTGGGCACGGTGTCGTCCCGCCTTATCCTGCCGACGAAGACCTCGTCCTGGCCCGCCACGTCGGAGGGCATCGGGTAGACGCCCTCTTTCGGATCGTCTATTACGATTACGCCGGGGGACTTGGCAAGGAGCTTTTTCACGTCCTCGGGGTCTATGGGCTTTTCGGTCTCTATGTTGACCGCCTCGGAGTGGCCGACGAAGACAGGCACGCGCACGGTCGTGGCCGTTACCTTCACCGACTCGTCGCCGAATATCTTGTGCGTCTCGTTGACCATCTTCATCTCTTCCTTCGTGTAGCCGTTGTCAAGGAAGGAGTCTATCTGCGGCAGGCAGTTGAAGGCTATTCTGTGGGGCAGCACCTCGACCTGGGGCTCCCTCATGTTGAAGAGCTCCTTCACCTGGGTCGAAAGCTCTTCCATCGCCTCCTTGCCCGCCCCCGAGACCGACTGGTAGGTCGAAACGACTATCCTCTTTATTTTGTACTTGTCGTGGATGGGCTTCAACGCCACGACCATCTGTATGGTCGAGCAGTTGGGGTTGGCGATTATGTTCTTTTTCGTGTACTTGGCTATGTCGCCGGGGTTGACCTCTGGCACCACGAGCGGCACGTCCGGGTCCATCCTGAACTGGCTGGTGTTGTCTATTACTATGCAACCGGCATTGCCCGCAACCGGCGCGTACTTCGCGCTGACTGAAGCTCCCGGCGAAAAGAGGCCTATGTCGATGCCCTCGAAGGTCTCGTGCTGGAGGTCCTGTACGGTCTCTTCTACCCCCTTGAACTTGAGGGTATTGCCCGCGCTCCGTTCAGAGGCCAGCAGGCGTATCTCGCCGACCGGGAAGTTTCTCTCCTCGAGAATGGTCAAAAATTCCTTGCCGACGACGCCGGTCGCGCCTACGACGGCGACGTTGTACTTTTTCTTCTTCACTTGAAACCTCGATGTCCAATTCCTCCGGACAAGAGCCGGAAGGTTATTATGGAGTGTTAGAATTTTATCATAATAAAGCAAAAAACATAGTCAAGTCAATCGCTCTGTTTGGCTTTACCGCCCCCGAATACAACGAGCATGACCGCGGCGGTTATGGCCGCCATCGCGCCCAGGCCCGCGCCTGTTATCTTCTCTCCGGCGGCGGCCACCCCGATGAGCACGGCGAATACAGGATTCACGTAGGCGTAAGAGGTCGCAAGAGAGGCCCGGACGTTGTTTATGAGCCAGGTATACGCTGAAAAGCCGATAATCGCGCCGAATACTATGAGGTAGAAAAGAGCGGCACCCGAGCGGACTGATATTGCTTCTGGCATAGGCTCTCCCCAGAGAAAGCTCAAGACAAAGAAGAAAAACCCGCCAGATATCATCTGCACAGCCGCAGCCATGAGCCCCTTTGGAAGGGGCAGCCTTCTGCCCCACGCCGAGCCGAGCGACCAGCCGATTGTGGCTACAAGGATGGCCAGAGCGCCTGCCGGGTGTGCCCTGAAGTCGCCTTCGAGATTCAATAGGACTACACCGGCGAAGCCTAAAGCCACGCCGACCCATTCAAGCCTGGAAGGCCATTTCCCCCAGAAGCCGAAGAAGAGGACCGTCCACAAGGGGACCGTCGCCACCCCTAATGCGGCCAAAGAGGAAGCAACCCACTGCTCGGCGTAGACGACCCCTCCGTTGCCCACGAGGAGAAGGAGAAAGCCGACAAGGGCCCCGGCCGCCCACTCCCTCGCCTCCGGCGCTTTTACGCCAGTGGCCCTCAAAAAGGCGTAGACCACCCAGCCGGAGATGAAAAAGCGCAGGCCCGCCATCATGAACGGCGGGATCGACTCTATCGCAATCCTTATTGCGAGATACGTGGAGCTCCAGAGTATGTAGACGGAAGCGAGGGCTGTCACTACCTTGAGCCGCTCGCCCGTTTGCGGGCTTGCCAAGAGAAATCCTTCCGAAGGAGATGATAACATTAAGGGCGCTGCCGCGCGAAGTACACCTACTGAAAACCATGTAACGCGGCTGCCGCCGCTCTCTGTAACAGGGTTCCGCGCGCTTTCAACCTCCCCCACCCGCGAACCTCGCCCCTGAGGTCGCTTCGCTCCCGACAGCCTCGGCTCGGTTCGCCTCTTCCTCCCTTAGGCGCGCTCCGCCCTGTTACGGTGTATGGTTAAAGACAATACAAACACGTGGATTTAGCGAAACTAACTTGATCTTGTGTAATCAGCGAAGGCGGCCAGAGCCTCCCTACACCAGCTCCTTCTCCCCTTTTTCCTCCCCTCCGATGAGTTCGAGCCTATCGCTGAAGCGGGCCGACTTTTTTTCGACCTCGTCGTACTTCGCCTTGGCGAAGCCGATGTGGCGGCCCAGGGTCTCAAAGTCGTCGGAGAGCTTGTCGAACTCATGACGGAGCGTACTTATGTGGGCGAGTATCTCCTCGGCCCTCTCACCCACTTCCATGCCCCGAAGGCCCATGAGTATCGTCTGGAGATAGGCGTAGAAGCTGTTCGGAGAGACCGGTATGACGCGCTTTGACAAGGCATAAGATGAAAGGGACCTGCCGGAGTCGTCCTCCATCGTGATGAACTCGTAGTAGACGCCCTCGGCGGGTATGTACATGAGCGCCAGGTTCAAAGTCCCTTCCGAAGGCCTTATGTAGCTCGTCGCTATGGCGTCGATGTGCTTGCGGCAGTCCGAGGCGAGCTTCCTTGACGAGACGCGGCGGGCATCGTCCGTTACGGCCTCCGAGAGCTTCCTGAAGTTCTCAAGAGGGAACTTCGAGTCTATGGGAACGAGACCCTCGTTAAGGCGTATTACGGCGTCCACTCTCGCGCCGTCGGCAAAACCATACTGAAGTTCGTACCTGCCCGAAGGGAGGCATTGCGAGAGGAGCTCGCCGAGGAAGAACTCTCCGAGCCCTCCACGAAGCTTGGGTGCGGCAAGAATCTTTTCCAGCCCTGAGATTGATTTACCGAGCTCGAAGACCTGCTCGGTCGACTTCGACAGCTCCCCGAGGGCCTGCCTCACTTCGCCGACGGCCCTGTGCGCGCTGTCCATGCGGGTGTTTATCTGGCCGGTAGAGGAGTTGAGCTGGGCCGCAACCGAAGAAAGCTGCTCGGCGACCTGCCCGGTGACGGAAGAAAGCTGGGAATTTATGTGCCTGGTGTTGGCTGAAATGGTGTTTTGAAGCTCAGACCTCAATACGTTTATCTGCGATTCAAGTTCACCCTTACCCCGGCCTTTTGCCGCCTGCATGAAAAGGAGGGCGACAAGGGCGAGCACAAGAACAGAAAGGACGGTTATGGCAAGAAGTTCCATAAAATTGTGCCGGAAGGGTTAGCCCCTTCCGGCCCTTTTCACTGATTCAAATCGGAGCAATATAAGAACCCGGTCTTTATTTAAAGCGATGAGATTCTTAGCCGCGTTCTGGATGACGACTTCAAAATAAAACCGCCCCGCATTTTATTGCGGGGCGGCTCGTTTAGACGTGCGCTTCGTTGTCCCTGTGCTTGCCGTGCTGCTTGTTCGAAGGCGAAGCGGCGTTCTGCCTTTCCATGAACTCCCGTGCCTGGTGCACGAAAGCCTCCATCCTCGTCATGGAGTTGGTGTCTTCAGAGCCCTCGTAGACCATATGCAGGTACGGGATGTTGCTGTTGTTCTCGCGGAGCCTCTTCAATACGGCGTTCACTATAGTACCCGGCATGCAGGTAAAGGGCATGGCGTTCACTATGCCGTGGCAGCCGTGGGATATGTACTCGAGCGACTTGCCGATGGAAAGGACGGCCTCTCCCTCGAAGGAGTAATGGATATAGGGCGCGGCCCTGTCGATTATCTCCTTTACCGGAGGTTCGTGTCCGCTCCTCATGTCGCCGTTTATTATGTTCTCCATCTTCTTCTCGTCGCGCCTCTGGAAGAAGTCGCTGGTTATGGTGCGGAAGTAATCGCCGAACTGGCCCCTCTCCCAGGTCCTCCTCTTGTTGCAGAAGTTGGTGTAGTATATCCACTCGCCTATCGTGGGCATCCTGACTTCCGCGCCAAGGGCCTCGAGCTTTTTCACCATGTTCTCGTTCGAGAACCTGTTGGACCTCACGTATATCTCGCCGACGACGCCTATTATGGGCTTTCCGCCTACCGGGTTCACCGGCACGCGCCTGAAAGCCTCCTTGGCCTCCCTCAGCTCTTTCTCCGGGAACCTCTTCTGCTCGACGGCGGCGCATATTTTGTGGACGAACTCCCAGTAGACCTTCTCAGCGTCGCCGGAGTTTTTCTCGTAAGGGCGCACTTCCCTGAGCCTCTTCTCGAGGAGGTCTATGCCGCAAATGCCCCACCAGGCGAGCCTCGGGAAGTTCCCTTCCACTATGTTGAGCTCCCTGTAGAAGTTGCCGTCCTGGTCTGGCGCGTAGACAGGCACGTCAGAGAAACCAAGCTCGTCCAGGATGAGCCTGTGATAGCGGTTGTACTGGCCGAACCTGCACGGGCCGTTGCCCGAAGGCATGAAGAAGGCTGTCCGCTTGGGGTCGAAGCCCTCCTGCTTGAGTATCTTGACCATGTCGCCGGTCGTGAGGATGGCCGGGTAGCACTCCCTTCCGGAGGTGTACCTGCGCCCCCACTTGAGGCTCTCCTCGTCCGGCTCGGGCATGACCTCGGCGTCGAGGCCGCACGCCCTGAAGGCCGCGGCTATGCCGCGCGCGCCGTCGGACATGTTCGGCAGATAAAGCTTCTTTTTTATGCCGCTCCTGTCGAGGACCTGCTTCTCCCTAGCCTCTATCTTGAGCCTGCCCTTGGTGTTCCTGATGCTGTCGAGGAACGCCTCGCACCTGGTGATGGCGCCCGCGTCGGCCGAGTGCTCGTCTATCTCGAGCTGGAGGAAGGGCTTGCCAGCGGAGGCGTCCTTGTAGAAGTGGGATATCATCGAATCAGGGCCGCAGCCGAAGTTCGTTATGTATATCGAGAAAAGCCTGTTGTCGGTCTTTATCATCTTGGCCGCCGCCAGTATCCTCTGGCCGCTCCTCCAGTACATGTCCTCGGCAACCGCGCCTTCGGTGACGGAGTCGACGTCGAGCATGTCATTCGGTATGGCGATGGTGCCCATTTCGCGGAGCTTCTGCGGCAGCTCGAGGTTTATCCCGGAGTCGGTCGTGTTGTACGCCCTGCCTACTATGACAAGAGCGGTGTCTTCGGGCTTCAAGCCGTTTATGACCTCTTTGCCCCTGGCCAGCATCTTCTTCTTGAACTCGTCCTGGGCGGCAAAAGCCGCTTGCATGGCCTTGTCGACCGAGCCCTTGTCCTTGCCGAGCATCTTGCCGAACTCATAGAAGTCCTTCTTCATGAGGTTGTCTTTGGTGTTGAAGTGGATGACGGGGCTCAAGACCTCGACCCCGGCGGCCTTGAAGTCGTAAGCCGATTTGCACAGGTACGGTATGGTCTGGACGTACGGGCAGAGCTGCGTGAATATCTGCCCTTCCTTCGCCGGCTTCAGGTTTATTATGGAGGGCAGGAATATCTTCTTTACGCCCTTTTCCATCAGCTCGTTCACGTGCCCGTGGGCGACTTTTATCGGGAAGCAGGTCTCGGTGACTATCTGCTCTATGCCGTTCTTTATTATCTCCTTGTTAGTCGGGGAGGAGAGCTGGGTCCTGAAGCCCAATACGTCGAAGAACGCCTTCCAGAACGGGTAGAGCTCGTACATGAAGAGCATCCTGGGGAAGCCTATTACAGGGGCGTCCTTGCCCGCGGCCTTTCCGGTATACGCGGAGAAGAGCATCTTCTCGCGCTCTTTGAAAAGGTCGGGCAGGTGGCTGTTCTTGGAGTCGTCCCTCTTGACGTCGTACTTCTCGCAGCGGCCTCCGTAGTAGAGCGGGGCCTCGCCTTCCATCACGACCTTCCTGACTTCGCAGATGTTCGAGCAGTCCCTGCACTCGAACGAGGTGAGCTCGTACTTCTTCCTTCCGGCGTCCCAGCCCTTGAACTTCGTCTTCGCGCCCGAGGGCATCTCTTTTGCCGCGAGTATGGCCGCGCCGATTGCGCCGGTGACGTCGTGGTTCTCGGGCACGGTTATCTTCTTGCCCGTGACCTTCTCGAAGGCCGCCACGACGCCGAGGTTGGCTGCGGTGCCGCCCTGGAAGAATATCTTGTTTCCTATCCTCCTGTCGCCGACGACCCTGTTGAGGTAGTTCTGGACGATGGAATACGAAAGCCCGGCCACGAGGCCGTCCTTCTCGACGCCCCTCTGCTGGTAGTGGACCATGTCCGACTCGATGAAGACCGTGCACCGCTCGCCCATGGGCGGCGGGGTCGTGCAGCCGAGCGCGAGGTCGCTGAACTCGCCCTTGATGCTGATGCCGAGCCTTTCGGCCTGCTCCTCGAGGAACGAGCCGGTACCGGCCGCGCAGACCTTGTTCATCTCGAAGTCCACGACGACGCCGTCCTTCATGGCTATGTACTTGGAGTCCTGGCCGCCTATCTCGAATATGGTGTCGACCTCGGGGTCGATTTCCGCGGCGGCGGTGGCCTGAGCGGTTATCTCGTTCCTTATTATGTCGGCGCCGATGAAGTCGCCGGAAAGGTACCTGCCGGAGCCGGTAGTGCCCACGCCGACGACGTTCACGAACTCGCCGCACTCGTCCCCGACCGAGCTGAGCCCCTGCCTTATGGCCTCAAGAGGCCTTCCGGCGGTTGCCAGGTAGCGCTTGGTCACGAGCTTGTTCTGCCTGTCTATGAGTATGACGTTGGTGCTGGTGGAGCCCACGTCTATGCCGAGGTACGTATCAACTTTTTTGCCCTTCTCGAGGACGTACCCGGTGGAGCTCTTTCTCTGGGAGGGATGCCCCTCGGGGCGGGTGAGCTTGTCGAGCGACCTGTCGTTCTTACGGCCGCTTCCAATGTACTCGCTCAATGCCTCGACGCCCTTGAACGCGCCGATGGCCTTGCTCATCTCAAGGCAGGTGAAGACCGCGCCGAGCGCGCCCATGGAAGAGAAGTGCGCCGGGATGATGTAGTCTTTGTCGTCGAGTTCGAGGACTTCCTTGAAGGCCTTCCTGACGCCGAGGTTGGCGGCAACGCCGCCTTGGAAAGCCACGGGCTTTACGAACTCCTTGCCCTTGCCGATTGTCGCCTTGAAGTTCCTCGCCACGGCGTAGCAGAGCCCGGCCACGATGTCGTAGTCGGGCGTTGCTATCTGCTGGAGGTGTATCATATCGCTCTTTGCGAAGACCGAGCAGCGCCCGGCCACTCTCGGCGGGTGCTTGCTCTTCAAAGCCAGGTGGCCGAAGTCCTCAATAGTGAGGCCCATCCTGTAGGCCTGCTGGTCGAGGAACGAGCCGGTGCCAGCAGCGCAGACCGAGTTCATCTGGAAGTCGGCTATGCGCATCTTCCCGGCGTCCCCCTCAGGGGCCATGAATATGAGCTTGGCATCCTGGCCGCCCATCTCGATTATGGTCCTGGCCTCGGGGTGGTAGACCTCGGTGGCCTTTGCCTGCGCGATGACCTCGTTGGTGAAGCCCGCGCCTATCAAGGGGGCTATGAGCTTGCCGCCCGAGCCGGTGGCGGCCACGAGCTTTATGTTCTCTTTTCCGTACTTGTGGATTATCTCTGAAAGGATGGAAAGGGACGTTTCAAGCGGCTCGCCCTTGGTCCTCGTGTAATGCTCTTCGAGCAGGTTCCTGTGCTCGTCGAGCACGACCGTATTGGCGCTCACGGAGCCGATATCTATACCGACGTAGAAGGTTTTTGACCCAGACAACTTGCACCTCCGGAATTATGGCTTTGGACAACGGGATAAAAAAACGAAAACGAAAAAGAGCTTCAACGGGAACAGGACGTCAGTTTTTTTATAAAAGAAAAACCTTATAAAAGCAGGGTTTTTGTTGGCTTTTTATTGAGTTTAATCTTTTTATTATCAATGATTTCAAAAGCGATGTCAACAGAGTCTTTCCACGCCAGGAGGCTCGCGTAATATGTGTGGAGGCAGGTTTTTTATGCGGATATTAAAGTGAAGCATCCGTTAAAATCAGACTGAAATTGTCCGGTAAAAAGAAAAAGGCCCGGCACTGCCGGGCCTTTTTCTGAGGAGCTATGAATAGTCTGGATTACTTCGCCATTCCCTTGAGGGTGGCTACGACGGCCTTTACTTCGTCGTCGTTGAGCTTCTGCTTCGGCATGCCGATGGCGTACTGCTTGTACTTCTTGGCGGCGCCTTCGCGGCCCTTCAGGATGGTGTCAGAAACTTCGGCGTCAGCGGCGCCCTTTACCCAGGCGTTGCCTTTGAAAGCAGGCGCCATTGCGGTGCCCTGTCCGTCAGCGCCGTGGCAGGCCGCGCACTTTGCCTTGTAGATGGCGGCTCCGTCGGCAGCGATAGCGGTTCCAGTGAAAGCAGCAACACCAAGAGCGAGAATACCTATTCCCAATAACTTGCGCATAAAAGCCTCCGTTCAAGGAATTTTGAAACCAAAGAATACAGTCAAAAAAAAAGCTTGTCAAGCAATTTTGTCTGAGCCCCAATGCCGGTATTCTGACTCGAGAACATTAAAGCATATCTTTAATGGCCATGTCAATGATGACGGAAGTGAACAAAACACCCAGGTACATCATTGATATCTTGAAGTTTTTCCATGCAACTTCCCTGGCCGGGTTCTTCACGAGCCTTACGTTCCAGTATATGAAGTACGCCCCCATGAGGACGGCAGCGGCAAGGTATATGGGGCCGCAGGTGCCCAAAAACCATGGAGCGAGGGAAGAAGCGACCAGCACGATGGTGTTGACGAGCGTATACACGGCCGTCCTGCGGTCGCCGATGACGACCGGCAGCATGGGGACCCCGGCTTTCGCGTACTCTTCCCTGTGATAGATTGCGAAGCTCCAGAAATGCGAAGGGGTCCAGAAGAACATCACTATCGCAAGTAGGACCGGAGGTGTGCAGAACTCCGGAGATGCTGACGCGCCCCCGGCCAGGACGGCGAAGCTTCCGGCCAGCCCCCCTATTATTATGTTCATCCAGCTCCTTCTCTTGAGCCAGACGGTATATATGACGGAGTAGACAAAGGCCCCGAAGGCAAGGTGGAGGGCTACCATGTAGTTGAGGGCCGCCAGAGAGACCGCCAGGGAGAGGATGAAGAGGCCCGCCGCCATAACGAGCACGAGCTTCGAGCCTGCTACGTCGCCGGAGGGGAGCGGCCTTTTCCGGGTCCTGGCCATGACCGCGTCTATGTCGCTGTCGAAATAGTGGTTGAAGGCTGAGGCCGAGGCAGCTGCCAGCATGGTCGCGGCCACAAGGAAGGCCATCTTCCCGAACGGGAGGCCGTCGGAGGACGCCGCGATGAGGCCGACTATGGCGCTGAAGGTTATGAGGCTGCAGATGCGCAGCTTGAACAAGGGCAGGTATTTAGCGACCCCCATCGGGGTACCTCCATGAACCGTTTTTATCAGAAGTGTATAGAGCCGTCAGTTTTCCGAAGCCACGGCTGCGTCCGCGCTTGCAGGTTCTGTTCTGCCGAAAAGAGAGAGCATGGCGTTCAAAACGAACGCTATGCCGCCGGATATTGCGACCAACCCGCCTATGCCCATTATGGACATCGCTATGAACTTGGCCGTCGTATCGAGGTTCTGCTCGCCCCCGTAGGTCTTTCTCGCCACACCGTGCCCCCCGGCGATGAAGAGGCCGACGGCGAACAGGACTATGCCGAGACTATAGAGGTACGGCTGTATAGCCGCCAGGCGCTTCGACCAGACGGTCTTGCCGAAAACGGGCAGTATCTCATAGAAAAGGCCCATGAAGGCGATCGTGACCGCACCTATGACGCAATGGTAATGGGCGGGTATTATCGTATTCACCCCGCCTATGCCCACCCCTATGAGCCCGCCCATGAGGAAAATCGAGATGGAGAGCACGAGGGAGGAGAAGGCCGGGTCGGCCCAGGGCCTGCGGCCAGCGACTATGGTAAGAGCGGCCGCGAGCATGAAGATGGTTGTGGAAGGGCCTATGCCCCACTGCATGAGCCAGGTGAAGCTCTCTTTGTAAGCCTGCGTCGAGGTGTCGTGGAGAAAATATATGACAGGCGACGGTATTATGAAGACCAGAAATAGCGCGTAGAGCGCCTTTGAGACAACAGGCGGGAGCGGCTCTTTTTTGAAGACCAGGAACGAAAGATAGAGCCAGACGGCTATCATGGCCATCGTGTTCGCGAACTGGAGTATGTGGCCGCCTCCCCAGAAAAGCCTCTCGAAATCCAGGAACATCTTTCCTGTCGAATACTGGAACCACCCGGAAAGGGCGAAACAGGCCAGGGCCACGCCAACTCCGATGCCGGAGGCCGCCATGCCGAAGGTGATGACGGGGAGCCTGCCTTCGCGAGTACCTGAAAAGAGAGTAGCGAAAGAGTTCACGAGGTTAAATATTATGCCGGAAGCGAACAATACGAGGCCGACATAGAAAACAGGCGTAAGGAGCACCGGCACGTAGTTGGCCAGCTCTGCGTTGCCGAGGCCGAAGACGGCTGATATGACCACGAGGGCCATGCCGCAGCCTGAAAGAAGGACGGAGACCCAGCCGAGGGCCGGGGAGAAGACCTTCTTTTTCATTAGGGCGGTCGTCGAGAAGACCCACAGGAAGCCCTCGAAGGCCAGAAACCAGATGACCACCGCAAGGACGACATGGCCTACCAGGGCCACATATATATAGTCCCTGCCGAGCGGGAGCATCTCTTCAATTACGGGGGTCCTCGCCAGGGCCACGAGGAGGGCGAATATCCCGGCGAAGACTAACGAAAATACCGCCAGGACAAGCCATCCATAGGCTATTTTCATGCTTGTCCGCTCAAAGGAGCCCAAAGTCAGGCCGTTCATGCCGTTCCCTTCTACTTTCATGCTTTATAGCAAATCTAACAGAGTTTCCCCATTTATTCAAGGACGCGCGCCTTTTTACCATTGCAGGCAATAAACCGGGAGAAGGCCCGGCAACATGACGGAAATCATTTATTCCTCCTTGAAAGGGTTTTATATTCTAAGATATAATATATTGTTACAACTACCATTTCCGGAGGTTTCAGATGATCAGGGATAGAGTCGAAGAGGCCCTTAACGGGATAAGGCCCGCACTCCAGGCCGATGGCGGAGACGTCGAGCTCGTCGATATAGACGAGGCCGAAGGCATAGTGAGGGTCCAGCTCCAGGGCGCGTGTTCAGGCTGCCCCAGCGCGCAGATAACCCTCGCGATGGGCGTTGAAAGGGCCATCAAGGAGAGGGTCCCCGAAGTAAAGCAGGTCCTTTCCGTCTGATTTGACGGGGCGGAAAAGCCGCACTGGCGGCTTTTCCGCCGTCTTTCGCGGCAGGCGTTTTCCCGCAGAAGACTAAAACCGCAATCGAGGGCCGCAAAGACCTGGCATTACGCCAGAGTCTCACGGTTGAGGTGCGCTTGAAACCCTCGACCCACACTGAAAAGACCGGATGACGACATGAGCTACCATATATTACCCGAATGCATATCCTGCGGCGTCTGCCTTCCGCAGTGCCCCGAGGGGGCAATATCCGAAGGCAGCCCCTACACCATAGACCCCAAGCTGTGCACCGAGTGCGGCGCCTGCGCTGAAGTCTGCCCCATGGACGTCTGCCAGCCGATGCCCGCCGGGACGGCGAGCTGAAAATAATTTACCGGAGGCTTCAATGAGCAAAATAACAGTCTGGTTCATACGTTTCGCCATAATCTACTTCCTCATCGCAATACTCCTGGGCCTGCACATGAGCGTTGCCGGCCCGGTATACCCGTGGATGCCGATACACGCGCACTTCAACCTCCTCGGCTGGATGTCGATGATGATATACGGCGTGGGCTACCACATACTCCCGAGGTTTTCCGGAAAGCCGCTCTTCAGCGACGGCCTTGCCATGGCCCAGCTGTGGCTCGCGAACATAGGCCTCGTCGGCATGGCCGCCGGGTGGTGGGTAAGGAGCGCGAGCGGCTCCAACACGGTCCTCCTCATATTCTCGCTCGTCGAGTCGCTCTCGATAGTGTTCTTCGCCGTGAACATGCTCAAGACCATAAAGGCAGCTCCGGCCCCGGCTCCAGCGCCTCCGGCCAAGAAATAAAGCCCATGGCCGGCCCGATAACGAAAGAGATGGTCATAGGCGAGGTCATAGAGGAGTGGCCCGGGACGGCGGCCGTTTTCAAAAAATACTTCGGGAAGGGCTGCTCCGATTGTCCCGGGTCGAGGGTCGAGGACATAGACTTCGGCTCCACCATGCATAACGCGGACCTCGAGACGGTCCTTAAGGAACTTAACGAGATAGCCTCAAAGAAAAGGGGATAGAAGATGGGGAAAATAAATAAAGAGATGGTCGTCAACGACTGCATAAAGCTCTTCCCGAAGACGATAGGCGTCTTCACGCAATTCCACATAGACTCATGCTGCGGCGGGGCAGTGCCCATAGAAGACGCAGCGAGGCGCGACGGAGCCCCGCTGGATGCGCTGTTGGCGGCTCTCGAGACTGCGGCTTCTAAGTAAATAAACTTTCCATCAGGTTGCTCAAAAAGGTCCAGATGCGAGGAGTCAAGGAGCAAGCGGTGAGGCGTACTTTGTTGTACGCCGCAAGCGCGGTCGACGATGACGACAAAGCAGATGGGCAGCTTGATGCAACCTCTATGAAGAAAACCAGGAGGCTATCCATTGGCAAAGATAACAGAAGCGCAGGTCCTGGCGGCACTCGGCAAGGTCATGGACCCCGAGCTCGGCAAGGACCTCGTTACCCTCAATATGATAAAAGACGTCAAGGTCGACGGCACGAAGGTGAGCTTCAACCTCGTGCTTACGACTATGGCCTGCCCTCTCAAAAAGGAGCTTGAGGCGAACTGCGTGAACGCGGTAAAGGCGCTCCCCGGCGTGACCGAGGTCTCTCTCACTACCGGGGCGCAGGTGCCCAAGTCAAAGCAGCTCCCCGACAAGATGGCGATACCCGGCGTCAGCAACACGATAGCAGTTGCCAGCGGCAAAGGCGGCGTCGGCAAATCGACTGTCGCCGTGAACCTCGCGATGGCCCTCGCCCAGACCGGGGCGAGAGTGGGCCTCCTTGACACCGACCTTTACGGCCCGAGCCTTCCTCTCATGATGGGCATACACGAGCCGCTGCAGGCGACCCCTGAGGAAAAGCTCATCCCTCTGGAGAAGTTCGGGATGAAGCTCGTCTCCGTGGGCTTCATGCTCGACGAGGAGACCCCGCTCATCTGGAGGGGCCCTCTTGTGATGCAGCTCGTAAAGCAGTTCCTGGTAGGCGTTGAATGGGGAGAGCTCGACTACCTCATAATAGACCTGCCGCCCGGCACCGGAGACGTCCAGCTGACGCTGGTGCAGACCATCCCGCTTACGGGCTCCGTCATAGTGACGACCCCGCAGGACGTCGCGCTCATCGACGCGAGGCGCGCGATAAAGATGTTCAACGAGGTGAAGGTGCCTGTACTCGGCATAATCGAGAACATGAGCTACTTCGTATGCCCGCACTGCAACGGCACCTCTGAGATATTCAGCCACGGAGGGGGCCAGAAGACTTCCGACAGGTACAACGTGCCGCTTCTGGGGAAGATACCGCTCGACATAGCCATAAGGGAGGGCGGGGACTCCGGCATGCCCATAGTCCACGCCGACCCGGGCTCCGCGCACTCGAAGGCGTTCGTGGAGATAGCGCAGTCGGTTGCGGCGAAGATAAGCGTGCTGGACCTCTGCTAAGCAGACTGAAAATAAAACAAAAAAACCGGGAAGGCGAAAGCCGACCCGGTTTTTTTTCTATAAATCTTTTGAAATGAATCTTCCCAGCTCCCCTGCCCGCTCCCACGAAGGGAGAGTACCTCATTCTGTCATCCTGAAGAGCGAAGCGATGAAGGATCTCGTGGTACAGGACTACGCACCGCTAAAACAACCTGCAATACCGAGTTTCTTCGCTTCGCTCAGAATGACAGAGTTTTTTTGTTTTTGTATCTAATCCATGCACAGTAACATGCGGAGCGCGCCTAGGGGAGGGAGGGCGAAACGCGCAGAGGATGCTTGGGAGCGAAGCGACCTCAGGGGCGCGTTTCGCGGGTGGGAGGGGCTGAAAGCGCGTGGAGCATGTTACAGAGAGCGGCGGCAGCCGCGTTACACGGTATTTTGGCGAGAATATTCGAGCGCGGCAGCGCTTTGTCAGCTTTGAAGGGAAGTCCAAACAGAAAAAGAACACCGGCGCGCGATTGCCCTGCCAATAAAAAAGCGGGGCGGCAAATGCCGCCCCGCTTCAAAATCACGCCATCGCTGAATCTTACTTCTTCAGCTTGTCGACCGCGAGCTTATAATCCTTCCTTATCTCCTGCATGACGCTGTCGGTGCTCTTCCTCACTTTATTGACGAGCCCTTCGTAGCCGCCCTTTTTCCATACCGCGAGCTGGTCTTCGATCTTGACCTTCTTCTTGGCTGCGGTCTTTTCGAGCTTCTTGAGCTCCTTGTTGAACTTCTTGCCTATGACGTCGACTTCCTTGTCGAATTTTTTCTTGAGCTTGGCGATTTTGCCGTGCATCTCGGTATGGAGCTTCAACTCCTTCTTCAACATCTCGATCGGATTCTTCATACTGCTCCTCCTTCGGATTTTGTCTTCAAAATATCCCTGATGGACTTTTTTTTCAACAGAAAAGGGGCGTCCATCAAAAGAGCTTCAGGCCAGCTTCAATGAGCCCGTAAGCTCCCTTACGCTCACGCCGTGCCTCTGGACGTACTCCTCGATGCCTGAAGCGACCTTGGCTGCGGCGTCCGGGTCGATGAAGCTCGCGGTACCGACCTGCACGGCAGCGGCCCCGGCTATGATGAACTCGAGCGCGTCACGAGCGTTCATTATGCCGCCCATGCCGATGAGCGGCACCTTCGCGGCCTGCGCCGCCTGCCACACCATCCTGACGGCCACCGGCCTTATGGCCGGCCCTGAAAGCCCGCCGGTTGCGGTCGCCAGCACAGGCCTCCTTCTCTCGACGTCTATGACCATGCCGGTCAACGTGTTGATGAGGGAGATGGCGTCCGTCCCAGCGTCCTCGGCGGCCTTCACCATCACCTTGATGTCAGTTACGTTGGGGGAGAGCTTCGTTATGAGCGGAAGGCTCGTCGACTTCCTTATGGCCGAGACGACCCTGAAGGCCTCCTGCGGGTCAGTGCCGAAGACTATGCCGCCTTTCTTGACGTTCGGGCAGGAGATGTTTATCTCCAGGGCGGAGACTCCCTTGACGCGGTCGAGCCTTCTAGCCACTTCCATGTAATCGTCTATCGTCTCGCCGAAGATGTTCGCAATGACGTGCGTCTTCACGTCCTTCAGGAGCGGGAGCTTTTTTTCGATGAACTCGTCGACGCCGACGTTCTGCAAGCCTATGGCATTGAGCATGCCGCACGGCGTCTCTACTATCCTCGGGCCGGGGTTGCCCTGCCTGGGATAGAGAGAAAGGCCCTTCACGACTATGGCGCCGAGCTTTTCAAGACCGGTATAGGGCGCGAACTCGGCCCCGTAGCCGAACGTGCCGGAAGCCGTCATGACCGGATTTTTGAACTTGAGCCCGGCTATGGCCACCTCTAGGGGTTTTTTCGGAAGTTTTTTCTTCAGAGGAGTTCCCAATCCACATCCTTGCCGTCGAACACTGGACCGTCCGAACAGACCATCTTGTAATTGCGGTTCTCGCGCGCTTCGTGGTTTATGGTCCTCACGGCGCACCCCAGGCACACGCCTATGCCGCAGGCCATAGAGCGCTCGAGCGACACGAAGCACTGGACACCTGCGTCAAGACACAGGCGGGAGACGGCCTTCAGCATCCCCACCGGCCCGCAGGCGTATACGACCGTATCCGTGGAGAGCTCCTTTTCGAGCAGGGCGGTGACGAACCCCTTGACTCCGGCGCTCCCGTCCTCGGTCGCGGTCTTTATCTTTATCCCGAGCTCCCTGAACTCGTCGAGGAGGAAGGTTTCTTTTTTCGACCTGGCCCCGAAAAGGAGCGTGCCCTCGGGAAGCCTTTGAGCGAGGAGGTACAAAGGCACTATACCCATCCCGCCCGTGACCATCACGACCTTCCTGCCCTTTTGAGGGGCAGGGAAACCGTTGCCGAGCGGGCCGAGTATGCCGAGAGACTCGCCCGGCCTTTTGGCTGAAAGTATCGTGGTGCCCCTGCCGACCACCCTATAGAGGAGCTCTATGCCGGTGCCCCTCGTTGACTTGCCCTTCGCGCCTATGACCCTGAATACGCCGAACGGGCGGCGAAGGAGCGGGTCCATGCCGTCGGAGAGGCGCAGCATGACGAAGTGGCCAGCCTTCACCTCCGGGGTCTTCCACGAAAGGCCGAGCCTGAAGTAGCCTTCTGCAAGCCTGTCGTTGTATAGGATCTTCGATTCAACGGATTGCATTTTTTCTCAAAGGTCGAGGACCATGACTATCGCGTCCTCGTCGCCGTAATAATTTTTCCTTACGAATGTTTCCCTGAAGCCGAACTTCTTATAGAGGTCCCTGGCGACCGTGTTCGAGACCCTGACCTCGAGGAAGACCTCGTAGACCAGGTTGCGCTTCATGAGCTCGAGCATGAGGCTCAAGAGCCGGCTTGCTATGCCCTTTCCCCTGTACCTGGGGTTCACTGCGATGTTGAGGATGTGGGCCTCGCCGTGGACGACCCACAGCACGACGTACCCGCCCAGCTCGACTTTCCCCTCCTCCGGCCTCACTTTCAGGGTATAGGAGAACGACACCGGGTTCCTCAGCTCACCTTCGAACATGCCCCTTGTCCAGGGCTTGGGAAAGGAAGCCTGCTCTATCTCGAGGACCTCGTCGATGTCCCCGGCCTCCATCGGCTGGACCGAGTGGCCGGTGAGGATTTTATCGCTGGATCGCACCGGGGCGGTTTATTTCTCGTTAGTCGCGAAAAGTATGTGCCAGAAATCGAGCTTCTTGAGCATGTACTTCTGCCGCACGTTCAGCCCCGAGCGCCTGATGAACTCGTTGAGGCACAGGTCCGACCTCCAGCCTATCTTCTTGCAGACGGGGTTTATGAGCTTTTCAACCAGCTCCACCATCTTGTTGCTCGACTTGAAGTGGTTCACGATGACCACCTGGCCGCCTCTTTTGCACACGCGCCTGACTTCGCTCATGAGCTTGTAGGGGTCGGGCACGACCGTGACTACGTGCGAGATGAACACCTTGTCGAAGCTGTCGTCCCTGAACGCTATGTTCATGGCGTCCATGTTCAGCACCTTTATGTGCCCCAGGCGGTTCTTGCCGACCTTCTCTTTCGCCTTTTTGAGCATCTCAAAAGACAGGTCGACCGCCACTACCCGGCAGCTCTTGGGGTACTCCCCCAACGACAGGCCAGTGCCCACGCCGACGTCGAGCACGCGCTCGCCCTGCTTTATGTCCATGTAATTGATTGCGTGCTTTATGCGCGGGTAGAAGAACCTCTTGAAAAGGGCGTCATATACGTTCGAGTACCCGGCGTATATCTTCTTTATGCTGTCGAGTTCCAATCCAGGTTTCCTCATTTCTCTTTTTGTGTGAGCCGCTTCACGTAGAAGAGGATGTCGTCGCCGGGTTTGTAGAAGTCCTTTATGCGGGCCTCCTCGGCAAAGCCGCAGCCGAGGTAGAAGCCGCGCGTGGCTTCATACGCCGGAAGGCCCGAAGTC
This sequence comes from uncultured bacterium, assembly GCA_905339405.1. Classification (GTDB taxonomy): domain Bacteria; phylum Desulfobacterota; class GWC2-55-46; order GWC2-55-46; family GWC2-55-46; genus GWA2-54-12. Next base: position 21,669 of record CAJPGC010000036.1, read on the forward strand.
TCGGCCACCAGCATCCGGCCGCCGAGGCGGAGCAGTATCTCCCCGGTCTTTTCAATGAGCGCCCTGCCTATGCCGCCGCCCTGCATCCCGCTGTCGACGATTATCCAGTAAAGGTCATAGACCGCTTCAGTAAGTGGGCGGCTTCCATAGCAGGCGTACCCGGCTGGGAAGCCTTCCTTCATGGCCGTAATGAAATAATAGTCCCTCTGGTCCGGGACCGTCAGGTAGATGTCCAGGAGCTCGGCCGCACAGTCTTTTTCCTCCCTGGTGAGGTTCGCCGTCCTTTCGATTATGGAGACGAGCGCCTCCCTGTCCTCCTGGCGGGACTCTCTTATGACCAGGCCCTGTTTTACCGCCGCGCCCGTCATCCCAGGGGCTGGGGGGCGCGGGATAGCTGCGAGGCGTACCTGGCCTCGGCAGCGCCGATTATTGCCTCAATGAGGTCCGGGTACTCGAGCCCGGAGGCCTTTGCAGCCCTGGCAAACCCAGCGTCAGAGGAGATGTCCGGGTTCGGGTTGACTTCGAGGACTTTTATCCTGCCGTCTTCTCCGAGCCTCATGTCCACCCTGGCGTAGTCCCTGCAACCGATTATACCATAGGACTTGAGGGCTATCGCCTGGAGCTCGCTCTTGAGCTCCTCGGGCACGTCGGCGGGGCACGAGGGAACGGTCTTCCTGAAAAAGGGGCTATCCTCGACCCACTTCGCCTCGTAGCAGCATATCTTGGGCCTGCCCTCCGGGAAGTCCACAAAAAGTATCTCTGAGGGCGGCAGGGCTTTCCTTTCAGCCCCGTTGCCAAGCACGGCTATGTTGAACTCCCTGCCGTCTATGTACTCTTCCACGATGACCGGCTGGGAGTAGCGGGCGATTATCTCCTCGACCCTGCTCCTCAATTCGTAGAACGAGCTGACGACGGCGTTGGTATCGATTCCCACGCTGGCGTCCTCGCGAAGGGGTTTTACAATGAGGGGAAACTCGAGGCCCGAAGGGAGCGACTGGGGCGCGGCGTCCATCACCGCGTAATTCGGCGTCGGGACGCCCCTGCTCCTCAGTATGTCCTTTGCCACGCCCTTGTCCAGGGCCAGCCCGAGGGCAAGCGGGCCGCTCCCGGTAAAGCGCGCCCCGTAGAGCTCGAAGAGGGCTGCCACGTTCATCTCGAGGGCGCTCCTTGAGAACGCCCCCTCGCAGAGGTTGAAAATGATGGAATCCCGGGCCGCCGCGACCACGGCCGCGAACTCCCTCAAGCCTGAGGCGTCGCGAAGAGGCAGCCGGGCCGGCTGCATGCCCCTGGCCCTGAGCCCTCCTTCGATGTCCGCTACGGTTGTTGAAAGGTTGTTGTCCAGGTCTACGAGCTTGCCGTCTATCTTGTAGGTGTCGTGCCCGTCATCATTGAAGGCTATGATGACCTTGCGGCCCGTCATATCCCGTACCTCAGACGGGCCGCGTCAAGTACGCCGTTCACCATACCGCCGAACGTCATGCCGGCGGCCCTTGCGGCCTTTGGAAAGCAGGAATTGCACTTCGGGTCTTTCAATATGCCCGGAAGGGGGTTGAGCTCTATTATGTGGGGGGTTCCGCCGGAATCGAGCCTGACGTCTATCCTGCACCAGTCACGGACGTCGAGGGCGCTAAATGCGTCCTTCGACACGGCCTCTATCGCGCTCTTCAAGCGGCCGTTCAAGTCCGCCGGGCAGGCGAATATGTCGAGCGGGGCCTCCGGCGTGTCGAGTATCCACTTCGCTTCGTAGGAGTATATGGGGTTTACCCCGGCCGGGAGGGCCGAGTAGTTTATCTCCACTATGGGAAGGGCCGTCAGGGTTGCCCCGTTGCCCATGAGCGCCACTGTGAACTCCCTGCCCTCGAGGTACTCTTCGACAAGGGCGGGCTGTGAGTATTCTTCGATAATGGCCGCGACTTTCCTGCGGAGCGCGGGTACGTCGCGAACGATGGAGTCGTTCTTTATGCCCTTGCTCGAGCCTTCGAGCATGGGCTTGACTATCATCGGAAAAGAGAGGTACTTCTCTATCTCCATGGAGGGTTCGCTTGCTACGATGAACCTCGCGGTGGGAATGCCGTAATAGGAGAGTATCTCCTTCGCCCTGGCCTTGTTGAGGCACATGGCGAGAGTCAGTGGATTGGAGCCGGTGTACGGGATCCGGAGCATCTCGAGGATGGAGGGTATCTGAGACTCCCTGGAGTCTCCCCAGACGCCTTCGGCCATGTTGAAGACGATATCGGGCCGCTCGCGCCTGAACTTCTCGAACGCGTCCTCGTCCGCCTCGATCATGACGACCTCGCCGTGGCGCTCCTTCAGGGCGTCACGGACCGCCTCGACGGTCTCGGGGTCGTCACACTCGGCGTAGAAATCCTCGGGGAGGCCTTCGGCCTCCCCGATTTCCTTTTTCAGGTTATAAGTAAGGGCGACTTTCATTGTTCCGGCTGAGCTGGGTCTGCGTCCCCCGGCGTCAGGGGACGAGCACCGCCGCCGCGACGACCGTGGTGAACTTTCCGTCGCTCTTGACTATGGCGGACTGGGTTATATTGGAGGTCTTTACTATCTTGTCGCTTATCCTGTATATCTCTTTCTTCTCGTCCCACCCGAGGTTCTCGTCGAGGTCGATTCCAAGCGTTGAGGCGAGCATGGCGGCCGCGAGGTCCTCGGCGTAGTCGCCTGCGACTGTATCGGACTCTCCGTAGGAATGGTGCTCGCTAAGGTAGCCGTAGAGCTTCCTGTCGGTGGGAATGGCGCAGCCGACGGAGGCCGCCAGTAGCCTCCTGGGCTCGTTGCTTGCAAGGCGGCTCATGACGCAGAAGACTATCTGGCCGGGCGAAAGCTTCTTGAGGCCCACGCTCTTGGTCACTATCTTTGCCGACGGCGGGAAGATGCTCGATACCTGCACGAGGTTGAACTTCTCGATGCCTGCGTCGCGGAGCGCGAGCTCGAAGCTCGTGAGCTCCTCTTTATGGGTGCCGACGCCTTTAGTGAAAAAGACCCTTTTCGGAACGAACATTTTTTGTTTACCCCCGGATTTGCAGATTAGTTATGTTTTGGACCCGGACGGCTCCGGCGTGGCCTGTTCTTGAGACCGGCCCGGAGCTGTCTTTCGGCCGCCTTCTCAAGCGGCAGCCGTCATGCAGCCAATTTGTTCCCCAGGGCCGTCAGTAAAAATCGGCCCTTTCCTTGAAGTACCTGTAGTTCGAGAGGACCTTCCTGGCGAATCCCTGCGGCAGCTCCTCTTCCGCCGAGTCCACCCTGCCCGGGCCGACGTTGTAGGCCGTAAGCGAGGTCTCGGTGTCCTTGTAGCGGTCCTGGAGCTTGGAGAAGTAGCGCACGCCCATCTTCACGTTCGCGTACGGGTCCAGGAGAGTTCCCTCGCCGTCCCACTTGAGGTTCAGCTCGCCCGCGAGCTCCTGGCCGGTCGACGGCAGTATCTGCATGAGCCCGAGCGCGCCGTTGAACGACCTCGACCAGTTGTAGAAGGTCGACTCGGTCTTCATGAGGGCGAGGACGAACAACGGGTCCAGCTTGTTCGTCACGCTCTCCACGAGAATGGTCTCCGCGAGCTTCAATTCCTCGATGGAGCCGAGCCCGGTCCTGTTCTCCTTCAAAACGGAGCGCACGTAATCGAGCATGGAGGCGTCCCTGTCCGCCTGCGGGAGAAGGGCCACGAACCTGCTCGCGAACGAGGGCATGACCCCCGCTTCGATGACAAGGGCCAGGCAAAAAACGGCGAGGACTTTTTTCAAATTCATTTTATTTAGTTTTCCGTGAAACATCAAGAAGATAACTCCTTAAAACAAGGCGACTAAAAAATATATTTTGTTTTCAGGTTCATGTCAAGAATTTTACCGACCCGTGCACCACGTCCTTCACGCGGAGGCGAAGGCTCCTGGAGCCCTGCCACTCGTCGATATAGGGCGAAAAGGCGACCGAGTAGCCCTCTCCGCGCATGGGGTGGAGGCCAGCCAGGCCGAAGCCTATCGCGCTCCTGGAGCAGGTCCCGTGCTTTACCTTCAGACGAAGGTGCCTATTGCCCACGACCTCGGTGCCGACTATCTGCGCGTCCGGCAGACACAGGATCGGCTCGCGGTTGGACTGGCCGAACGGGGCGAGGCTACCTATCTCGGCGATGAGCCTCGTGTTCACCTCGTCGAGCGTCACTACAGCGTCGAGGTTTATCTCCGGGGTCATGTCCTCGTCGGTAAGGGTAGTGTTGGTGTACCTTATGAACTCGTCCCTGAACCCGGCCAGGTTGCCTATCGACACCGTAAGCCCGGCGGCGGCCTTGTGGCCGCCGAACCTGTCGAGCAGCGCCGAGCAGGACTTCAAACCCTCGAGCATGTCGAACGACCTTATGCCCCTTGCCGAGCCCTTGCCGATCCCGTTGTCCAGGGCTATGAGTACCGAAGGCTTCGAGAACCTGTCGACGAGCCTCGAGGCGACTATGCCGATGACGCCAGGGTGCCATTTGTCTGAAAACAGGACTATGCCCCTGTCGGTATGCCCATCAAGCATCGACAAGGCCTCTTCGAGAGTTTCGGCCTCCATCCTCTGGCGCGCGCCGTTCTCCCTGTCGAGCTCGCCTGCCAGGGAGGCGGCTTCAGCCGCGTCTTCCGTTATAAGGAGGCGGAGCGCGGTCGACGCGCTCGCGACCCTGCCCGCGGCGTTTATCCTGGGCGCTATCTGGTAGGCTATGCTGTCGGCGTCCGGCCTTCCGCGAAGGCCAGCGGTCTCGATGAGAGCCTTCAAGCCCGGCCTCTCGGTGTTCTCAAGCTCCCTTATGCCGTAGGATACGAGTATCCTGTTCTCGTCCATAAGGGGCACGAGGTCGGCGACAGTCCCTATCGAGACGAGGTCAAGATACCTCTTGAGGTTCGGCGCGCCCGACTTGAACCAGCCGGCTTCCCGCAGCCTGGAACGCAGGGCCATGACGAGGTTAAAGGCCACGCCAACGCCAGCGAGCCCCTTGAAGGGGAAGGGGCAGCCCTTGCGCTTCGGGTTCAAAACGGCGGCCGCGTTCGGGGCCTCCCCTGATATCTCGTGGTGGTCCGTTACGACTACGTCCATGCCGAGGGTCGAGGCGAGCTCTATCTCGGCGCCGTTCGACGAGCCGCAGTCGACCGTTATTATGAGCTTTACGCCGGAGGCGGCAAGCTTTTTTATCGCTTCGGGGTTAAGGCCGTATCCCTCTGACTGCCTGTCCGGGATATAGGGAGTCACCTCGACGCCTATCTCCTTGAAGAACAGGTACATGAGCGCGGCGGAAGTCGTGCCGTCGACGTCGTAGTCTCCGTATACGGCCACGCTCTCCCTGTTCGTGAGGGCCTTGAGTATACGCTCCACGGCCCTGTCCATGTCCTTCATGAGGAACGGGTCGTAGAGTCCCGAGAGGTCGGGCCTTAAAAAAGAAGAGGCCCTGCCGGAGTCGACAAGGCCCCTGTTAACCAAAAGCTGTGCCGTGAGGGGCAGGATGTTCAATTCCCTGCCCAGCTCGATCTGGAGCTCCCTGTTGGCAGGGCTCACCTTCCAGCGCTTTTTTCTTTTCGGCATCTGGCCTCTATGCCTTCCTTTTCCTTGAGAAAATGAACGGTTCCGACATTTTACTTTTTACGGGCAAGAAGGTCAAGGAATGAATGTAGGAGGGGGACTTCGGGATCGGGCTTCCGTAAGATGTAAATCAATTCAATGTAAAAGCCTGCAGCCCGTCTTTCGGGCGCTGCCGCGCGCTGAAGTCCTCATGAAGATACGAGATTCTCGTCGCTTCGCTCCTCAGAATGACAACATTCCAGGCCAAAAAACAAAGCCCGGCAGGAAACTCCTGCCGGGCTTCAATTCCTCTGACTTGAAGGCTACACTACCGGAAAACCCTCGAGCATGCGGTTCAACGAGACTGAATCGAGCTGTTCCTGGAGGAGGGGGACTATGGTCGGGTTGTCGACCTCCCGCCTTACCTCCTTCCTTATGACGGTTATGAAGGGCTGGACGACGTCCGGGTCGAACTGCTTGTTGAAGTTCGCCTTCACTTCGTCCATGGCCTCCCTGAAGGAGAGCCTGGGCCTGTAGGGCCTGTCCGTCGTCATGGCGTCGAAGGCGTCGACCAGGGCCATTATCCTCGCGCCCAGCGGTATGTCGGACCTCTTGAGCCTGTCCGGGTAGCCCGAGCCGTCCACCTTCTCGTGGTGGTTCCTGGTCATCATGGGTATCCCCTTCCAGGGGAACTTTATCTTGGAGAGTATCTCGTAGCCCACGACCGGATGCGAATTGAGCTCCCTGCATTCATAGCTGGTAAGCGGGCTCGCCTTGTTTATGATGGTCTTGTCGACAGCTATCTTGCCGATGTCGTGGAGGAGCCCCGCTATCCTTATGCCCTCGACGTCTTCGTTCGCCCAGCCCATCTCCCGGGCTAACACCGCGCTGTAGGCGGAGACCCTGTGAGAATGGCCCCTCGTGTACGAGTCCTTCGCGTCGATGGAGGCCGCGAAGGCGTGGATGGTGTCGTAGTATATCCTGCGGAGGTTCTCGTAAAGACCCTTGTTCTCGTTGTACTTGTGCATGAGCCGCATGAGGAGCATGTGGCTGTGGAGCGAGAACGATATGTGCTGGGCCATCACCGAGAGGAGCTGGCTGTCGTAGACCGAGAAGTCCTCGCCGGAGAACTTGCCGTTTATGACTATGAAGCCCAAAAGTTCGTCCTTTACGACGAGGCAGGCCAGCATACGGCCGTCAAGCTTCTCGAAGACCTCGGCGGCCTGCCCCAGCATCGCGGCCGGCGCTTCCCCCTTCTTGAGGTCAATGGGCTTGTTGTGCTTCGCGAGGGCAGCCGTGGCTTCCTTGCCGAGCCTTATGAAGACCCCTCCGACGTCCCCAAGCCCCTTCGAGGCGATGGGCGCGAACACGCCCCTGTCCTGGTCGAACTGGAATATTACCCCCTTGGTCGCGGAAAAAGAGCCCATGACCATGTAAAGGGAAGACTTCACGACCCTGCTGAAGTCCTTCGGCGAGGTTATCTCCTCTCCGAGCTCGGCAAGGGTATTCAGATTGAACAGCAGCTTCTCAAGGCTCAGTTCCGCCTGCAGCATCAAACGACCTCCTTAATTAACAGCCCGCCGTCAAGTAGTCACCATCTCATGGGGGACGTTTCCGTTCACGGCGTCTTCTTCCGTGTCGTATATCTGTATGTGCTTCGTAAGCCCGACTATGCTGAAGATGTCGTAGTTGACCCTTTTGAGCCCCGAGAAGGCTATGTTCCCCTTGCAGTGCCTGACCTTCTCTATTATGCCTATGAGTATGGAAACCCCAATGGAGTTCACCAGGTCCGTCTCGGAGAAGTCGATGACGATCTTGCTGAAGCCCCGTTCGAGGTACGCGGCGCACAGGTCCTCGAGTTTCTCGCCCTCGATGTCGTTGATGTAGTTGTCCGGGTATATGACGACAGCGCCGTCCAGCTCCTTGAAGTTCCTATATTTCCTGTTGACCATTCCTGCTGTCTCCTTTTTTTACCAGGTACTTCACGAGGACTATCTTGGCCCCGCCCCTGACCTTCTCCATCTTCACCTCGTCCATGAGGCCGCGCATGAGCTCGAAGCCCCAGCCCCTCTTGCGGGGCAGCCCCTCAGAGGGCTCGCTTATTGCGGGCGCCCCCGGCCTGTCAAAATCGACCCCGCCGTTCTGGACGTATATGGTAAGCCTGTCGACGGAAGAGACGAACCTCAAAAAGACCTTGGCGGCCTTGTTCCTGCTGTGCTCGAAGCCGTTTATGCAGGCCTCGACGAGGGCGGCCTTTATCTGGCCTATGGCGACGTCGTCGAAGCCCATCTCGGTGCCTATCTCCTCGACGGCCCTGGCGGCCACCAGCTCGGCCTTGGTAGCGGAGGGGATGACTACCTCGAATTCTTTCACCGGGACTATTTTTTCTGCGGCGCGCATCCGCGCGGCCCCGTCAGAGTCAGCCAGCCCTTCCTTTATTATCTTCAGCTGGACCGCGTCGGAGGAATGGACCCCTTCGGCTTCCATCTTCTTTTGCGCTTCCGACGTGAAGCCGTCCCTGCCTACCATCCAGCGCACGACCCTCGCGGCCCTGAAGTTCTCACGGAGTATCTGTGAGCGCCTGAGGAAGTTGTCTACGTCCCCGAGGTTCACGGGGGAGAGCGAATCCTTTACCGTCACTATCCAGACGACCTCGCTGCCGGAGTCATACCTGCCGTTCTGGAAGCCGTGCGCGACCAGTATCGGGGGGCCAGCCTCGCCTGATTCGAGGCGAGCGGTATCAAAGCAGCCAACTACCTGCGGCAGCTCGAGTTCTTCGTCCTCCCTTCGGTCGGCGGAGACCTTGTATGAGCCGTTCTTGAACTTGGAAAGGAAGGCCTGGTTTTTGAAGAGCACCTTCAGGACCTTCTGGTTGTTGAACGATTTCACTATCTCGGAGGCTTCGCTTGAAAGCCTCACGTTTATCCTGGAACCCTTGAAGTCAAAACCCTGCTTCAGGACTTCTCTTGCAAGGTAGGTCCTGACCTCGTCGGCGCTCCTTGCCTTGACCCTTGTCTCGTATATGAAATATACGAAGTCCTTTACTGTCGAGTCCCCGGACCACTTCACCGAGCCGAGGTTCACCTCGACGAGGCCCGCCTCTGAAAGCGAGCCAAGTATCTCCCTCATCTCAACGGGGCTGAACCTGAAACGCTCCATGAGCTCCTCGTCGGAGACAGGGGCCGCGGCTACCGAGCAGGCGTGGAGGACCCTCAGGTCGTTTATGCTCTTAAGACCCATCGCGGCCCGCAAGGCGAAGCCGATGTTGCCGTCGAAGAGCTCCTGCGTGTAGAGGTCAGCGAAGTCCTTGAGAGTCTTGAGCTTGAGGCCGGATTTCGCAGCGGCCCATACGAGGCTTTTGAGGTACATGGGGTTTCCGTCGAGCCTGAAGGCGGCAAGACGGAGCATCTCGGTGTCAGACTCGACGTTGTACTGGCGGCACAGGTCGGTCATCATCGAGGCGGAGAGCTCTTCGTCAAGGCCGGTCAGTTCCATGGCCTCTACAGAGCCGAAGACGTTGCCTTCTAGAACGCGCTTGGAAGAGGCCGCCGCCACAAAGGAAAAATCGCTCGAAGAAAGCGACGAGATGAGCTCGCGGGCAACGGCCGCGCTCCTGCCGGAAGGCCCCTGGTACTCGGCCAGGTCTATGTCGTCGAGCACCATGTAGACCGGTATGCCCGAAAGGCGCGTTATCGCGGCTGGCGCGTGCATGGCGTTCTTCAGCGCGGCCGAAGCGTCCCCCGCCTTTCTCGCCTCCCTGTGGAGGGCCGCGATGTCGGCCAGGTCGTACATGTCGTTGTCGACCAGCAGCTTTTCTATCTTATCGAGCGAGATGCCGTCACGGACGAATTTGGGCTCCCTCATCCTGAACGCGAGGTACTGCTTCAGGACTTCCTTGAGGTAGTCCTCTGAGAAGTCCTCGACGGTGCCGTACCCCTTGAACTGGTAGTAGACAGGAACGACCCTGGCCTGCCCCCAGAAAAGGTTATGGAATACGCGCCTCAGTATCTCGGTCTTGCCTGTCCACCTGCCCCCGAAAAGCAGTATGGAAGGCGCGGGCCTTTCCTCGGAAGCAGCCCTGCGGAGGATGGAGTCTATCTCCGCGACCCTGCCGAAGAACTCGCCGTCGGGGCAAGTCGGGAAAAGCGCCCTATGCTTCATAAACTACCACTCTGTTCTTGCCCATCCTTTTTGCAAGGTACATGGCCCTGTCGGCCTTGTTGATAAGGTCGTCTATGTGGCTGGCGTCAGCCGGGAACTCGGCCACCCCGAGGCTTATAGTCGGCCACTCCTCGAATATGTTGTGTGGAGGCCTGTAGTCCTGGACGCCCTTGCGCATCCTCTCGGCTATTATGCTGGCGTCCTTCTTGTCCGTATGCGGCAGTATGACCGCGAACTCCTCGCCGCCGTAGCGCGCAACTACGTCCATGGACCTTACCGCTTCCCTTACGGCCTTCGAGACGCCCTTCAAAAGCTCGTCTCCGGCGAGGTGCCCGTACCTGTCGTTGAACGCCTTGAAGTTGTCTATGTCTATGATGAAGGTCGAGAAGCACCCGTCGTGCCTCTTGACCCTCTCGACTTCCTCGTAGAGCCTCTCCCTGAAGTACCTGCGGTTGAAAAGACCCGTCAGCGGGTCGGTCATGGAGAGCATCTTGAGCTCTTCGCTCATGCTGTAGTACGCGCCGCGCTCGATGGCAATCGAGGCGTAGTTCGCGAACGAGAGCAGAAGGTGCAAATCCTCTTCAGAGAAGGCCCCTCCGCAGAGCTTGTCCGAGACGTTTATGACCCCAATGACCCTGTTCTCCAGCTTCAGGGGTATGGAGATGAAGGACTTGGTCCTGTACCTGGGCCTGTTCTTCCAGGAAGGCACCTCGTCCTCTATGTCCTTTACTATGACCGGCACGCCCTTGGCCGCTATCGACCCGGAGATGCCTTCACCCACCTTGACCTTCAGGCCGTCCGCGAGGGCCTTGTCCATGCCCCTGGCGGCCTTTATGGAAAGCAGGTTGTTCTTGTTGTCCAGTATCATCAGGGAGCCCCGCTCGGCTCCGACGAGCTCTGAGGACTTCACGAGGATGGTCTCGTAGAGCTCCTCCCTGTCAAGGACAGGGGCTATGGCGCGATAGACCTGCTCGAGCGCGTAAAAGCCCTTGAGCCTGGCGCTCGACGTGTCGCAGGAGCCCTTTTCAGCCGCCGATATCATGCACTTCAGTATCGGGGCGGCCATGTTGTTTACTATCGAAGGGATGGTAAAGAGCGACTTGGGAGGTATCGTCTTTATTGAAGGCCTCAGCTTCGAGACCGTCTCCCCGTCGAACCCGTAACCCGTTATCCCTTCGTAAAAGTCCTTTATGTCGCTCCCCTCGAGGTAGACGTGGCCGCCTATGACGACGAAGGGGTATCTAGAGTCGACGACGACCGGGATGGCGAAGAAGTACTGGTTCGCGTGGCACTTGTAGACGTACACGCTCCCCTTCTCAAGCACCTGCGAGACCGCTTTGAAAACCATCTCCCGGCAAAGCCCGGCCCCCCTGGAGCAGCCGCGCACCGCCTCGCAGACCGGGCTTTCCTTTATGGCCGGGACGAGGACGCCCCCCGAGCCGTCATAAAGGCTGAGCGGTATGTCCAGAAGGAGCGAGACCCCGTTCTGGAACTCGCGCCAGGAAGACAGGTCGATGCCGCCCGGCAGACTGGCATAGCCGTTTTTTTTCATGTCGTTACCGCTGGTGTCTAGGAGCATCTCTCCGCCCAAACAAAAAAAAATGCCGTTAACACCCTGAACGGGTATCGCGGCATCATTGCCTTCTTTCAGGCCCGCCTTGAGCCCAACACGCTGCTTCATAGCGTAAACAGGATAAGCCGCAGATACCTGAACTCCAGACGGTCAATACCTGAAAAGCCGATATATTGACTTATCATAAATACTTGAAAAAGACAATAGCCTTTTTAGGCCGGTCAGGTGCAAAAAAAAGCCCTGGAACCGGAGTTCCAGGGCTTTTGAAAAAAACCGGACGAAGCGCCTCAGGCGCTCGCAACCGTTTGTTTTCTCTTGTCTTTCCAGAAGAGCAGCATCGGGGACGCTATGAATATCGAGGAATAGGAACCTATTACGATGCCGAGCACGAGCGCCAGGGAAAAGTCGTGTATGACCTCTCCACCGAGGAGCAGGAGCGACAGGGATGCCAGGAACGTCGTAAGCGAAGTGACTATCGACCTTCTCAACACTTCGTTTACAGACCGGTTAAGGAGCGGGATGAGCCCCTCCTTTGTCCTCTTGTTGAGGTTCTCCCTTATCCTGTCGAAAATGACGACGGTGTCGGTAAGGGAGTACCCGGCCAGGGTAAGGAGCGCGGTCACGACCAGGAGGCTTATCTCCTTGTCGAGCAGATAGAATATCCCGAGCACCCCGAGCACGTCATGGAAGGTGGCCGCTACCGCTGCCACGCCGAACCTGAACTCGAACCTCCAGGCCACATAAATGAGTATGCCTATGAGGGATATTATGATTGCCCAGAGGGCGTCGGTCTGGAGCTTTTTGCCGACGGTCGGGCCTATCTCAGAGGTGGACTCGACTATGTAAGGGTTGTCCGGCAAGCCGGAAGTAAAAGCGGCCCCTAGCGACTGCGAGACCTGCCTTAAGTCCCCTTCGGTCCTGCTTAGCTTCACGAGGAGTTTGGAAGGCTCGGCGAACTGCTGGAGCTCGGCGTCAGGGAAGCCCCCGCCCTCGAGGGCCGGCCTTACCTTTTCCATCTCAACCGGCTTGTCGAACTTGAACTGGATGGCTATGCCGCCCTCGAAATCGGTGCTGAGGTTGTTCTTCCCCAGCGGGATGGCAACGGCCGCGATGATGCCGAGCACAACGAGTATTATCGAAATGGCAAAGGTTATCTTCCTTATGCGCATGAAATCGATTTTTGTGTCGCCCAATATGTCCATCTGTCCTCCGAAGGATCCGAACTGCTGAAAACTGAACTTTAAATACTGAGTTTCTTGACCCTCAGCCTCTCGTTCATGATGTCGAAAGAGACCTTCGTGCCGATAAGCGAGGTAAAGAGGTTAATGAGTATGCCGAGGAAAAGAGAGACGGCAAAGCCCTTGACCGGGCCGCTGCCGAACTGGAAGAGCACCGCGGCAGTTATGAGCGTCGTCACGTGGGAGTCGACGATGGTCCACCAGGCGAGGTCGTAACCGGCGTTCACGGCAGACCTCGGCGTGCGCCCAGTGCGGAGCTCCTCTTTTATCCTCTCGAATATGAGGACGTTCGAGTCAACGCCCATTCCAAGCGTAAGGACTATTCCGGCTATGCCCGGCAGAGTGAGCGTGGCGTTGAGCCAGGCCATCGCGCCCAAGAGCATTATTATGTTGAGGAATATCGCTATGTCCGCGACAAGCCCCGAGAACCTGTAGTACACGAGCATGAATATGAGGACAAGGGCTGTGCCGAGGATGCCAGCATTGACACCGGCGTTGATGGAGTCCTGGCCGAGCGTTGGGCCGACCGTCACGTTCTGTATGATATTGACAGGGGCAGGGAGGGCTCCGGCGCGGAGCACTATGGCGAGGTCGGTGGCTTCCTCGTAGGCGAACCCGCCGGATATCTGGGCCTTGCCGCCGCTTATGGACTCCCTTATCTGCGGGGCGGAATGTATGTTGCCGTCAAGGACTATGGCAAGACGCTTGCCGACGTTCTGGGCGGTCACCCTCTCGAATACGCGCGCCCCGTTGGAATCGAAGGTCAGCGAGACGTACGGCTCGTTGTACTGGCTGTCGAAGGCCACCCTCGCGTCTGACAGGGAATCTCCCGTAAGGAGCGCTTCCTTTTTAACGAGGTACGGGACCTTCTCCATCTGGCCGGTCTGGGCGTTAACTGCCTGCTGGTAGAGCACCTCCGAGCCGAAAGGCGCCCCTGCGCTTGCGGCCGCGTACGGGTCCATCGACTCGTCGACTATCCTGAACTCCAGGACCGCGGTCTTGCCGATGAGCTCGATGGCCCTTTCAGGGTCCTTGAGGCCGGGCAGCTGGACGACAATCTCGTCCTCGCCCTGCTTCTGGATTATGGGCTCGGCAACGCCGAACTTGTCTATCCTGTTCCTTATGGTCTCGAGGCCCTGGGAGACGGCAAAGTCCTTTATGCGCTTGGCCTCGTCGTCTGAAAGGTTGAAAAGGAGGCGTCCGTTCTCGTCGACCGGCGCGTTGAAGATGCCGAACTCGTCATCGACGAGCTTCGTTATCTCGCCCTTTGTCTTCTCGTCGGGATAGGCTACAGTGATGGCGCTGTTTCCGGTCCTGGAGACGCTGTAGTAAGGGATGTTCTTGGCCTTGAGGGCGTCCTCGACCGAGCCGGTAAGCCTCTGCGTGTGGCTCTCGACGGCCTTCGCCTGGTCGACGCTCAACACGAGGTGCATGCCGCCCTGGAGGTCGAGCCCCAGGTTTATCTTGGGGACGTTATCGGCCCAGAAGGACGGCAGCCTCTTGGAAAGAGGGGTCGACGGCAGAAAAAGCGCCAGCGCGATTACGCTGAAAACGGCCAGCAGGACGATACGCCAAAAGATGCTTCTCATTGTTTACTCCGCGGTCTTTCTCTGCGGGATGCCGCAAAAAGCGCACCCGCTAAAACAAAATGCCGCCCCATTCCGGGGCGGCCCGTTTTTTTTCTGGAAAAAACCTATCCCTGGGGCTTCCTTACGGTGATGGCCTCCTTGGATATCTTCATCCTCACGTTCTCGGAGACCTCGACCGAAACAGTGTCCTCGTTCACCGAGGCCACCCGGCCGTGGATGCCGCCGGAGGTGATTACCTGGTCGCCCTTCTGTATGGCCGACATCATCTGCTTGTGCTCCTTGGCCCTTTTCTGCTGGGGCCTTATGAGCAGGAAGTAGAAGATGACGAACAGTATGATGAGCGGGGCGATGCTCATGAGGCCTGAAACGCCGGGAGCGGCGGCCTGCGGGGCGTCTTCCGCGAAGGCAAGGGCTACTGGAAAGAAAAGCACTGGTGGATCCTCCTTTAATTAGTCCCCGAGCAGCGCGGCTTCCTGCCTCTGCCCGTGGAATTGTTTCTTGAACTCGTCGAACGTCCCGTCGCCTATGGCCTGCCTCATCTGACGCATGAGGGAGGTATAGTAGTACAGGTTGTGTATTGTGTTGAGCCTCGGCGCCAGCATCTCCCCGGCCATGAAGAGGTGCCGGAGGTAAGCCCTGGAGAAATTCCGGCAGGTATAGCAGCCGCATTCGCCGTCTATGGGCTGAGGGTCTTTTTCGTATTGCGCATTCTTTATAACCAATTTTCCAAACCTTGTAAAGAGAGTTCCATTCCTCGCGTTCCGCGTCGGCATGACGCAGTCGAACATGTCAACGCCCATCTCCACGGCGTAAACGAGGTCTTCGGGCGTGCCCACGCCCATAAGGTAGCGTGGCTTGTCCTGCGGCAGGTGCGCCACGGTCGCGGCTACCATGTCCTTCATGAGCCCCTTTTCCTCGCCGACGCTCAAACCTCCGATGGAGTAGCCATCAAAGTCCATATCGACGAGCGCCCTGGCGCTCTCTTTCCTCAAGTCCTCGTACATGCCGCCCTGGACTATCCCGAAAAGCGCCTGGCCGTTTGCGGTCTTCGCGTCCTTGCACCTTCTGGCCCACCTGTGGGTGAGGTTCATCGACTCGACCGTGTACTCCCTGCCGGCCGGGTATGGCGTGCACTCGTCAAGGGGCATTATTATGTCGGCTCCGAGCGCCTCCTGTATCTCGATTGCGCTCTCGGGGGTGAGGGCGTACCTCGTTCCGTCCAGGTGCGAGCTGAACTGGACGCCCTCCTCGGTAATTTTGCGGAGCTTGCAGAGGCTGAAGACCTGGAAGCCGCCGCTGTCGGTAAGTATGGGCCCCTGCCAGTTCATGAAGCCGTGAAGCCCGCCGAGCTCCTTGACGAGCTTGTGGCCGGGCCGCAGGTAAAGGTGATAGGTGTTGGAGAGGATTATCTCCACGCCCATCTCCTTCAATTCGTGCGGCGTTATGCCCTTTACAGAGCCCTTCGTGCCCACCGGCATGAATACCGGCGTGGTGAAAGAGCCGTGCGGGGTGGTGGCGCGCCCCAGCCTGGCGGATGAGTCTTTTTTTATGAGCTCGAATGAGAATTTCATCGTGTTTTGCGGATTCCTTCTTTATCGCTTTTTAGACTATAACGGCCCTGGTAACTGGATATTATAGCAGACTATTATCATGATACGAACATCGCGTCCCCGTAGCTGAAAAACCTGTACCCCTTCTGCACCGCCTCTTTGTATGCCTCCAAAACAAGCTCCCTTCCGGCAAAAGCGCAAACCAGCATCAGGAGCGTGGACTCGGGCAGATGGAAGTTGGTCAGGAGCGCGTCTACCACCTTGAACCTGTACCCGGGGTAGATGAAAAGGTTTGTAGCCCCCTCAAGTACCGGGGCATCGAAACCGGAGGCTGCCGCGGCCTCAAGCGCCCTTGTAGAGGTCGTCCCGACAGCCACGACCCTCCTGCCCTCTTTTTTGGCCTTCACGATGGAAGAGAAGACTGCCGCGTCAATTTTATACCGCTCCCTCATCATCCGGTGCTCTTCTATCTTCTCGACCCGCACCGGCATGAAGGTGCCCGGGCCCGTATGGAGCGTCACACGGCAGACCTCGACGCCCTTGCCCTTTATCTCCTCGAGGAGCTTCTCCGTGAAATGGAGGCCAGCCGTGGGAGCTGCCACAGCCCCGTCGACCCCGGCGAAAACGGTCTGGTACCTGCGGGAGTCGGCCTGGGTAGCCTCCCTCCTTATATAAGGGGGAAGAGGCACCTTGCCGAGCTTTTCAAGGTCGAGGGCTGAAGAGAAGCGGCAGAGGAAGAGCCCCTCTTCGTCCTGCCCCATCATCTCGGCCTCCACTCCGTCAAAGAGGACCTTCGTGCCGGGCTTCAATCCCTTACCAGGCCTGGCGAGGCACTTCCATTGCTCGCCGCCAGAGGAGTCCGTCCTCTCGACGAGCAGCAGCTCGACCTGGCCGCCAGTGGGTTTGACGCCCAGAAGCCTCGTCGGTATCACCTTCGTGTCGTTTAGCACCAGGAGGTCGCCGGGCATCAGGTATCGCGGGAACTCCCTGAAAAGGTGATGGCCAACAGAGCCGTCCTTCCTCGGTACCGTCATAAGGCGCGAAGAGTCCCTTTCAAAAAGCGGCTCCTGGGCTATGAGCTCTTCGGGAAGGTCGAATGTAAAATCCTTGAGGTCCATGCAAGCCTGTCTCAACGAAAAAATTAACCCGCCTCGATTTGACAGCGGGCTGTTTCAGGTAAAGAATATCAGGAGGCCCGGCGCGAAGCATGCCGCAAGGCATGCCCACTTTCCTGAAGCTCTCCCGTCAGCCGGAAGAGCTCAGGACAGGGCTCGGAAACCCCGCGCCGGGCTTTCGCTTCTTAATCCGGGGAAACGCGATTTACCAGGCCTTTGTAAGCTCGGTGCCGGGGTAGAAGTGCAGGAGTATCTCCTTGTAGGAGTAGCCGTTCTCGGCCATGCCCTTCGCGCCCCACTGGGAGAGCCCGACGCCGTGGCCCGAGCCCCTGCCCTTGAACAGGAACATTTCGCCGCCCCGCTCGACTTCGAACATCGCCGACCTCAAGACCGAATAGCCCAGGACGCTCCTCAACTCCTCGCCGGACAACTTTATCTCCCGCCCTTCGCCGTCCCTTATCGCGAGCGTCTTTACCCTGCCCGCGCCGGTCTTCTCAAGTATCTCCAGTTCCCTGGGGTCTCCTATATCGCGGCCCGAGCGGCGGAGCTCCACGCCGAGGCTCGAGGACGCGGCGGTATGGTCCCACTCGTACCTGGGGGCCCCCGCGTCAAACGGGCTCTCTACCGGCACGAGATATGGATAGTCCCTCGACCAGACGGCGCTCGAGGACTCGGTCATGCCTCCCGCGTTCGAATGGTAGACCGTGAGCGCCGGTTCGTCTTCGTACATCAGCACCTCTCCGGCCGTCGAGGCTACGGCGTTCACCGCAGCGCTGTCCTCGGAGGCCGAGCCGCTATAGACCTGCCCCATTACCGAGCTCTCAACGTGCCACTGGGAGCTGGCGCGCTTATTTCTATTGAAAAGCGCGTAAGTCCTCGCGATGACCGCCTGGGTCTTGATGACGTCCTCGGGCCATCTCGAGGATATCTCGTTGTTTATTATCCCCGCGAGGTAAGCCTCTATCGAGACTTCGTTTATGACCAGGAGCCCCTGCTTGCCAACGGCTATCTCTATCGTCCCCCTGTAGGGGCGTCCGTTGACGAATATCTGCCCGCCCTCGGGAAAGAGCCTCAAGGGCAAAGAGTTCTGCCTGCCGTTCACGCGGACAGTCCCCGCCGCTTCCCTCACGACAAGAGAGCCCCTGTCGGTGCCCTTGAGCTCGAGCGAAGGGACTCCTTTCATTATGAGGACCCGTATCCTCTCGCCGTGGCCCGCCTGCCCCGGCGCCGTATGCAGGCAGCCGGAGACAAAGAACACGAGGAGGACGGCAAGACGCCAGGGCCTATCCTTGAAGTAAGAGAGCATGATTTTTCTGGGGGTCAAAAGATACTTACCGCTAAAAGGAGCAGCAACCCGGAGACTACAGCAACAAATCCGATGGTCCTCATCGGAGCGTCCGAGGCTTCCCGCAGAGAAGCTGCCCACTTCCTCACCTTCGACGGGAAGACGAGATAGGAAAGCCCCTCCACGACGAGCAGGCAACCGGGGACGGCCAGGACGAGGTCCATGATTTTCAGCCCAGGATATCCCTTATGGCCAGGAGCAGCACTATCCCGACGGCCATTATTATGAAGCCTATGGCCCTCATCCTCTTCTCAGGGAGGCTGTGCACCCAGTGCGCCCATTGCTTTACCGCCTTCGGGAAGCCGAAGTACGGTATGCCCTCCATCACGAGGAGCGCGCCGAGCATCATGAGAAGATAGCTGAGGTTCTCCGATTGTATACTCATACCTACACCACTTTAAGGCTGCTCAAAAAGCTCCATATGCGCGACGTCAAGGAGCGAGGAATGAGGCGTACTCTTCATCGTACGCCGCAATTACGAGCGACGAAGACAACAAAGCAGATGGACTTTTTCAGCAGCCTTAAGCTTACTTGCCTTTGCCCTTGCAGTTGCAAAGCTTCCTTAAATAGTCTTTAAGGGACGTTATCTCCGCCTTTGAAAGGGTCTTGCCATACGGCGGCATGAGGCTCGATTTGCTCGTGGCCGTGCCGCCATCGGTTATCGCGTTGATTATGTCTGAATCGGTCAGCTTGTTCATCTCCACCGCGCTCGTATGGTCGCGCGGGCTCACCGGCATCTCCTTCGTGGCGTTCGGCCCGTCTCCCATGCCCTTCACTCCGTGGCACTGGGCGCAGTGGAACCTGTAGAGATCTTCGACCGTCTCGGCGGAGGCGATTGAAGCTCCGACTGATAAGACAAAGGCGAGAAGGAATATCGTCAGTGAAAAGCGTTTTACGGCCATTGGCTCTCCTTCAAAGGCTGCTCTAAAAATTAGGTATCTTTTCTGATATCAAGGAAGGGCGGAAATAAAAAGCGCAGCATATATTTGAATATGTGAGCATTTTTATTTACGCCCTGACAAAGAGATCAGGAAAAAGAACAATTTTTATAGGCAGCCCAAATCAGTTCAGGCTGCCGATATAGGAAGCAAGCTCCTTCATCTCGGCTTCGCTCAATATGCCGGAGTATACGGGCATCATCTTGACGGGCTTGAACACCTTCGGGTTTTTAAGATAGGCGTATACCCAGTCCGGGTTGAGCCTCTCAGAGGCTGCGACGAAGGACGGGCCAGAGAGGCCCCCGGCCATCTTGCCCCTGACCCTCATGCTGTGGCAGCCGTAGCATGACTGCTTCTTCAAAAACAATATCCTGCCCTTGGGGGACTCGGCCGCAGGGATTCCAAGCGGCTTTACCTCGGCGGACTTCAAGCTCATGAGGTAAGAGGCGGCCTCGGAGGCGTCCTTGGGCGAAAGCCTCGGGTGGTCGCCCCTGTTCTTTTCGGTTAGTGAATTGTAGGCGAGCGGCCTTACCGGCTGGGGGGCCGCAAGCCACTTCTCGAGGAAGCCGGCCTTGAACTTGCTGCCGGCATACCAGAGCTCAGGCCCTTTTTTGGCCATCTGGTCCTTTATCGTCTTCTCCTTGGCAGGCCCCTCGACCTGGTGGCATCCGGCGCACTTGTTGGCGTCAAAGACCTTTTTGCCTTCGGCAACCCCGGCTGAGGAAGGGACAGACCACAGGACAGAAGCGGACAGAAGCCCCGCCACGAGCAAACGCCTGAAAGTCATCATCTAAACGGCTCCTTTTGAAGCTACCCGCCGGGACACCGGCTGGAACACTGTCAGGAATATCGGGATACCAAACAGGTATTGTAAAACGGCCTGTCAATCCGGCTGAAAAAGCCGGGGCGTGACAGCCTTTATGGTAACTGTACGGGAGAAGTTTGTCAAGGAGGAAACAAGGCAAAAAGACTTGGAAAACACGGACTTTGACGCCCTCCCGCCCACTGGGGGGCGGGAGGGCGCTCATTAACTGGCGTCAGAGAATCTCGAACCTTTCCTGGTGGAACCTGTCTACCGGCTTTATGACGACCTGGCGGCCGGTCTTTTTCTCGATGTCGGCGATGGGAGCGGGGTCTTCCTTGAGCCTCTCGGCTATGGCGGAGCTCACGTACAGGTTCGCCTTCTTCTTCCTCAAGGGCAGCTCTCTCTGGAGCTCCCTGTATATCTCCATTATGACGGTGTCCTTTGCCTTCACGTTGGAGTTGCCGTCGCAGTACGGGCAAGGCTCGCAGAGCGACTGCACGAGGGACTCCCTCACGCGCTTCCTGGTCATCTCGACTATGCCGAGCTCGGAAATCTTCAGGATGTTCGTCCTGGCCTTATCACCTTTCAGCGCCTCTTTCAGGGCGTTGTAGACCTTCTCCCTGTCGGCGGTCCTGGCCATGTCTATGAAGTCGATGACAATGATGCCGCCGATGTTGCGGAGGCGCAGCTGATAGACGGCCTCCTTCACGGCTTCGAGGTTTGTCTTCAATATCGTATCGTCGGAGCTCTTCTTGCCGACGTACTTGCCGGTGTTGACGTCGATGGCGGTCAACGCCTCCATCTGGTCTATGACTATATGTCCGCCCGAGCGGAGCCAGACCCTTCTTTCGAGGGCGTCGGTAAGCTCTATCTCGATGCCCCTGGCGTCGAATATGTCCTCTTCGCCCTCGTAGAGCTCGAGCCTTCCGGCAAGATGGGGCATGAACTCATCGACGAACTTCCTGGCCCTCTCGTACTCCTCTTTAGAGTCTATGACGAGCCTTTCGATGTCGCTGGAGAAGACGTCCCTTATGAGCCGGAGCGTGATGTCGAGCTCTTCCCAGACGAGGCCCGGAGTCCTGACCTGCTCCTTTTTCTTCTGTATGGCCTGCCAGAGCTTTATGAGGAACTGCATGTCCGCCTGTATCTCTTCCTTGGACATGCCTTCGCACACGGTCCTTATGATGAAGCCGTTGCCGGGGGGCTTCATGGAGTGGACTATCTCGCGAAGCCTCCTTCTTTCCTTCTCGCTGGAAATTCTCCTTGAGATGGCGACCTTGTCGTAGGTGGGCATGAACACGAGGTAGCGGCCCGGCAGAGAGACATAGGAAGTCACGCGCGCGCCCTTCGTGCCTATGGGCTCCTTCGCGGCCTGCACAAGGACCTCCTGCCCCTCCTTGATGATGTCCTGTATCCTCGCGTCGGCGTGCTTCTTGTGCTCTTCCTCGTCCTCCTCGAACCCGTCCGGGGGCTCCTGTATGTCCGAGACATGGAGGAACGAGGTGCGCTGGATGCCTATCTCCACGAAGGCGGACTGCATGCCCGGGAGCACCCTTACGACCTTGCCCTTGTAGATGTTGCCTGTTATCCCCCTGTCCTTGGCGCGCTCTACGTAGAACTCGACCAGACGGCCCTGCTCTACTAGAGCGACCCTGGTCTCAAAGGGGTTGAAATTGATGAGCAGTTCCGACTTGTTGTTGTTTTCATTTTTCATCGAATGTGCGGGAGGACCTCCGGGAGGAAGATGGCGAACCTACTGAACGGTCCTGATTTTGAGGACGGGGATGAGGGACGCGTCTTCCCTGGAGAGGCCGAAAAGACAGGCCAGAACGTCATAGGGCCGAACCGGCGGGCCGCCTTCCACCTTTCGCAAAACGAGCGAAAGGTTCGAATCTCCCTTGTATGAAAGGGCGGCGAGCGATGGTTTCAAATCGACGTCTGTTACCTTGTCCTCTCTGGTGATGCGTACAGGAATGGAGTCCTTTGATGAAAAATCCCTAAGCAATCCTTCAATTTTTTCAGGCTTTATATTTATGGCCAGCGGGCCGTCCTTAATCTGGACAATATACTCTGTCATAATAGCAGAGGGGAATGAAAGTTTCAAGGGCAAGGGGTTTGCCGAAAGAAAACGGATGCCCTCCGGGAGCTGCCCGTTGAGCTTTTCCAGGAGCTCTTCCTGGGTAAAAGACCGCGTAAACTCGATGTCTAGGTACTCCTCCAGAGACTCCATGCCCACCGGCAGCGGCGGCCCGAAGGAGAGTTTGGGTAGCGGATGGAAGCCCTGGGAGTACCTGAGCGGCAGGCCCGCCCTCCTTATTGCCCGTATGAAGACAGAGACGAGCTCCAGGTGGCCGAGGAACCTCGCGGAACCGGTCTTGGAGAAACGGAACCTGACCCTGAAGGCCTCTTCATTTGCGGAGGACTTTGCCGCCGGGTCGAAAACCGGGCCTTCCTTGGCCGACCTGGGCTTTATGACCCTGTGGTCGCAGAGGCCGCAATTCGAGCACCTGTCTACCTTGCAGTCAGGCGTGCGGGCGAGCTCTATCGCACGCTCGAACTCCTTTTTGAGGAATTCCTTGTCAACCCCGGGGTTGAGATGGTCCCAGGGGAAGACCTCGTCAAAAGAGCGCCTCCTTGCGGTATAGAAGGCCGGGTCTACCCCTGATTCTTTAAATGACTCCATCCACCTGTTGAAGTCGAACTTCTCTGACCAGCCGTCGAACCTCGCGCCCTTCCTGAAGGCCGCAAGAATAGCAACAGACAACCTCCTGTCGCCCCTGGCGAAAACCCCTTCGACTACGCTCATGTCGGCGTCGTGCCACTTGAAGCCGAGCTTCAGGCGGCTGAGTTCCCTGCGGAGGACCGACTGCTTACCGAGCCCCTCCGCCATTGTTATCTGGGGCTCCCACTGGAACGGCGTCCAGGGCTTTGGTATGAAGCTCGACGCGCTGACGTTTATCTGCGGGACCTTGCCGGACGCCCTCCTGCCGATGTTCCTGACGCACTCGGCAAGGCGGACTATCTCCATTATGTCCTCTTCGGTCTCCGTGGGCAGGCCTATCATGAAGTAGAGCTTCAACGCCTTCCAGCCGAGCGTGAATATGTCCTGGGCGGCGGCGTGAAGGTCTTCTTCCTTTATACCCTTGTTTATGAGGAGGCGGAGCCTCTCGCTCCCGGCCTCAGGGGCGAGAGTGAAGCCGGTCTTCCTGACTTTTTTAATCTCGGTCGCGACCTTGTTGCTCAAGGTGCCGACCCTGAGGGATGGCAGCGATACCGCTATCTTTTCGTCCGAAAACGTCTTCATGAGACCGGCGAGAAGGTCCTCGATAAAGGTGTAATCCCCGCTTGAAAGAGAAAGGAGGGAGACCTCGTCATAGCCTGTGGCCTTGAGGCTGTCGTTTATTATTTTTATTATCTTCTCGGGCGTCCTCTCCCTCACTGGCCTGTATATCATCCCGGCCTGGCAGAACCTGCACCCCCTCGTGCAGCCGCGCGATATCTCGACGCTGACCCTGTCGTGAACGGTCTCCATGAAGGGCACGACCGGCCTCGTGGGAAGCGGCAGGGTATTGATGTCCGGGGTCGTCCTCTTTACGACTTTTTTGTAGCCGTCGACTAGTGGAAGTACAGCCTTGATTGTCCCGTCTCCGTTGTATTCGGCCTCGAAGAACGAAGGCACGTACATGCCCTGTATCTTCGAGAGCCTAAGGAGCACCTCTCTTCTCGTCTCTCCCCTGCTCCTGCCTTCAAAGACAGCGTCGGCTATCTCGAGGGCAGCCTCTTCGCCGTCGCCCAAAAAGAAGGCGTCGAAAAAGTCGGCTATGGGCTCGGGGTTGAAAACGGACGGCCCGCCGCCGATGACAAAGGGCTCGCCCTCTTTCCTATCTTTAGCAAAGAGGGTTATGCCGCCAAGCTCAAGCATGTTGAGTATGTTGGTATAGGAGAGCTCATACTGGATTGAAAGGCCGAGTATGTCGAGCTCACCAAGCGGTATGCCCGATTCCAGCGTCGAGAGAGTGAGCCCCTTTTTGCGGAGCAGCTCCTCCATGTCGAGCCAGGGCGCGAAAACGCGCTCGCAGGCGATGTCTTCGCGTGAGTTCAATACCTGGTAGAGTATCTGGAGGCCCAGATGGCTCATGCCTATCTCGTAGGCGTCGGGGAAGCCCATTGCGAACTTCACCCTTACCTTCGAGAGGTCTTTTTTTATCGAATTCACCTCGCCGCCCGAGTACCTGGAGGGCTTTCTTACGAGCGGGAGGAACTGCTTGATGTCGGTCATATTAATTCTAAGTCCTTAAATTTACTTTTCTTCTTTGCCTTGTCTTTAACAACATACCCCGTAACAGGGCGGAGCGCATAGGTAGAGACAAAACAAATGAAACCGCCCTCTCCCCTTGTGGGAGAGGGCAGGGGAGAGGGGGGTACCAATATACCCACAATCCTCAGCAAAATGGTGGGCAACAACCCACCCTACAGTAGCTACGAGATTTTTCGCTCAGAATGGCAGAAAAAGCGTTTGTCATTCTGAGGAGCCGAAGGTGACGAAGAATCCCGGCTTTTTTCCGAAAATGTTCCACCATACAAAAACACGAAAATATCTTGCCTGACAAAGAGATCGGGAAAAAGAGCGATTTTTAAAAATCAGCAAACACCACAGCGAACACAATTACCCACATCACACGGGGGCGTCTGTTTGCCTTCGAGCCCCTTCTGGAACTCCTTCCAGAAATATCCCTTTTTGACGCCGTGGTCGATGATATCCCAGGGCAATATCTCTTCTTTGCCCCTTACCGAGTAGACCGACTCTTCAATGAAGGCCTCCATGCCTTTTATGGCCCTCTTCCAGCCCATCGAAGACGCCTTTTCAATGATTTCCGCTGCCCTTCTGTCTGCCCTGGCCAGGTATGCCTGCATGTAGGCCTCCTTAGCGGACATATCCGTCACCTTGACGCCTGTCTTGGCTAGAGCGCTCTTGATGAGCTTGAGCCTCCTGTCGACGGTAGCGGCCTCCTCGAACCTGTGCCACTGGAACGGGGTAAAGGGCTTCGGGACGAACGGGTTTACGCTCAATACTATCTCCCCGCCCTTCCTGAACGCCTCCCTTATCTTCTTCGTAAGTTCGGCTACGCCGAGCGCGTCCTCGTCGGTCTCTTCGGGCAGGCCTACAAGGAAGTAGAGCTTCAATCTCGTGAACCCGGCGGCCTCTATGAGCCTGACCGACTCCATTATCTCGTCCTCTGTTATGCCCTTGTTCACTATGTCCCTCATTCGGGGAGTCCCGGCCTCTGGGGCAAGCGTTATCGTCCTGTAGCCAGCCTCTTTAAGGAGACTGAGGAATTCGTTATCCAGCTCGTCCAACCTCAAAGAGGACAACGTTATGGTGCCGCCCTCGTCTATTCCCCGCCTCAATACTTCCTTTATGGCCGGGTACTCGGAGACGGCCGTTCCGACGAGGCCCACCTTGCCTGCCCTCTTGAGACCCGCTTTTACGGCTTCGGCGACCTTCTCCTCGCTCCTCATCCTCGGCGGCAGGTACAAGAAGCCCGCCGCGCAGAACCTGCAGCCTCTCGGGCAGCCGCGCTCGGCCTCCACGCAGAAGGTATCGGGCAGTTCGGTCAAGGGCGTGTAGACGAAGCTCTGCGGGACGGGGAACTTGTCGAGGTCAACGGCCTTCGAGGCCTTGACGCTCTTTTTCGCGCCCTCAACGGCCTTGACCGACTTTATATGTATTCCGTCGTACTCGAACTCGTAAAAAGAAGGCACATAGACCCACTCGATAGAGTCAAGTGCCTTCAGCGTCTCTTCTTTTCCGAGCCCGTTTGCACGGCAGTCCGTCAGTTTGTCTATTACAGACGCGAGGCCGCCTTCAGCGTCGCCGATTATGAAAAAGTCCATGAAAAGGGCGAGCGGCTCGGGGTTGAGGCCGACAGCGACCCCTCCGGCGGCAACGAGCGGTCCGCCTCTTCCGGCGGACCTCGCCTCCACGCCAGAAAGCTTCAGAATAACCGGTATGTTGAAGTAGTCTTCCTCAAAGGGGGCTGAGAAGGCGATGAGGTCAAACTCCCTCAAAGGGGTCTGCGACTCGTAGGAAAAAAGCTCAGACCCGGTGCGCTCGTACTCGGGGAGGTCCTCTTTTTCAGGCAGGAAAGCCCTTTCGCAGACGCAGTTGTCGATACCGTTCAGGAGACCGTAGACCGACTGGAAGCCGAGGTTTGCCATGCCGAGGCCGTACCTGTTCGGATAGACGAGGCAGACCCTGAGCCTGCCGCCGCGCTCTTTGTAGACGGTCCCGCTCTCTTTGGCGAGCATCTCGCGCGCCTTCTTTTTAAGATTCCAGGATATGGATATACCTCCGTTGCGCACCCATCGTTAAAATGAAGGGCGATAAAAAAATTATCCCATAGAGATGGAAGGTTTACAAGGCGGGAAGGGACAGCAGGAGTCCTGAAAAAATTAAAGCTCCCCACGGCAAGCCGCGGGAATCTTCGACACATAAGGAATTTCTATTTCTGTTCGCTCGCTTGACCCCGCAACACAGCTGCGGGGAATGCGCTCGCCATGTGTGTTCAGAACACTTACAGGCAGACCACTGAAACCTTTTTTTGTCATCCTGAGCGGAGCGAAGGATCCCGGACGTGATGCGAGATGTTACGAGATCCTTCGTCGCGTCCGGCTCCTCAGGATGACAACTTTGCTGACCGGAGTCTTCGAATTAAAAATTGGGCAGGGAGGTCAAGCCTCCCTGCCCTGAAAAACTTCTAATCAGCCTGCTTACGCAGGAAAGTCGGCGTGTCGTACAGGTCCTCGTCGTCTACGTTGAAGCCGCCGAGCTTGCCGAGCCTTCTTATCTCGGTGGTCTTCATCTCCGCCCCCCTGTCAAAGCTGCGCCTCAATACGGTAGGCACGTCAAGGTCGTTCTCGTCCACTATGACAGCCGGGGCGATTATCTCTTTTTGGCAGTTCTCCTTGCCGAATCCGGTGGCAATGACAGTGACCCTCACCTCATCACCCATCGACTCGTCTATGACGGCGCCGAATATGATGTTGGCGTCCGGGTGCGCCTCTTCCTGTATGAGGGTAGAGGCCTCGTCGACGTCGTGTATGGTCATCTCAGAAGAGCCGGTTATGTTGATGAGTATGCCGCGCGCGCCAGCTATCGAGATGTCCTCGAGAAGCGGCGAGGAGATGGCCTTCCTCGCGGCTTCGGCGGCCCTGTTCTCTCCCTTGGCAACGCCTGAGCCCATCAAGGCCTGGCCCATCTCGGACATGATGGTGCGCACGTCCGCGAAGTCCACGTTTACGAGGCCCGGGATGGTGATTACGTCGGATATGCCCCTTACGGCCTGGAAGAGGACCTCGTCGGCCCGCCTGAAGGCGTCCTTCAACGAGGTGTTCTTGTTGGCGACCGAAAGAAGCCTCTGGTTGGGGATGGTGATGACGGTATCGACGACTTCCTTGAGCTTGCGGAGGCCTTCCTCGGCCTGTTTCATCTTCTTGGCGCCTTCGAAGGCAAAGGGCTTGGTCACGACCGCGACGACAAGCGCCCCGGCTGCTTTCGCGGCCTCGGCCACTATGGGGCCCGCGCCGGTTCCGGTTCCGCCGCCCATTCCGGCGGTCACGAACACCATGTCAGCGCCGCGCATGGCTTCCACGAGATGCTCCTTGCTCTCGAGAGCGGAATTGCGGCCGACTTCGGGGTTGGCTCCAGCGCCAAGGCCTTTCGTGAGGGAGACTCCGAGCTGCACCCTCGTGTTGGCAAGGGATTTTTCGAGCGCCTGGCTGTCAGTGTTGGCCGCGAGGAACTCCACCCCGTCTAGCCCGCACTCAATCATTGTGTTCACGGCGTTTCCGCCGCAGCCGCCGACGCCTACAACCTTAAGTTTGGCCCCGCTGTTAAAGCTCTCATCCATCTCGATCACCATCAATCCACCTCCTCAATAATAGCCGCCGGCCGATTTTTCAAATCCGATTGTCACGTTTAACAAGTCGCTCGCCGCAAACCGCTTCAAAAATCTTTTAGAAGAACTCTTTCATCCAACCCTTCATGCGGGACGTAAGCTTGTTGAAGAGCGTGGTGTCGTTGCCCTTCTGGAACTGCATGCCCTCGACGTTCTTCCCGCCGTAGAGCACAAGGCCCACTCCGGTCGAGTACATAGGGCTCTTGACCACGTCCACCAGCCCGGTTATGCCGATGGGCAGGCCCCTTCTCACCGGCAGGCTGAAGACCTGCTCGGCCAGTTCGGTTATGCCGTCCATCGCGGCCGTCCCGCCGGTCAGAACAACGCCCGAGGAGATGAAGCTCTCGTAGCCGGATTTGACGATCTCGCGCTTTACGAGCTGGAATATCTCCTCGATCCTCGGCTCCACTATCTCGCAGAGCATGTAGCGGGAGACGCTCCTGGGCTTGTGGCCGCCGACGCTCTGGACTTCGAGGGTGTCGTCCCTGGAGACCATCGCCGTCATGGCGCACCCGTACTCGCGCTTGAGCTTCTCGGCCTCGTTGGCCGTGGTGCGCAAGCCCACGGAGATGTCTCCGGTTACCTGATTTCCGCCTAATGAAATTACCGTAGTATACTTTATTGTGCCGCCGTGGTAAAGGGCAATATCGGTCGTTCCGCCCCCAATATCGACTAAAACTACTCCTATCTCCTTTTCGTCCGGGTTCAGGACCGCTTCAGAGGAGGCGATCTGCTGGAGAGCTATGTCCGAGACGTCGAGCCCGGCCTTGTTGGCGCACTTCACGATGTTCTGCGCTGAGGTGACGGCCGCGGTCACGATGTGCACCTTGACCTCGAGCCTTATGCCTATCATGCCGAGGGGCTCCTGTATGCCCTCCTGGTCGTCTACGATGTACTCCTGCGGGATGACGTGTATTACCTCGCGGTCGGGCGGGATGACGACGGCCTGGGCCGCCTCTATTACCCTGTCTATGTCGGCCTGTGTTATCTCCCTGTTCTTTATCGCTATGACGCCGTGGCTGTTGAAAGCCTTTATGTGGCCTCCGGCTATCCCGCAGTAGACCTTGTTTATCTCGCAGCCGGCCATGAGCTCGGCTTCCTCGACGGCCTTCTTGATGGACTCCACCGTGGACTCGATGTTCACGACCACGCCCTTGCGGAGGCCCTTGGAAGGGTGCGTGCCTATGCCTATTATCTCGACCCCGTCCCTGGTCTTCTCGCCCACTATGGCGCATATCTTGGTCGTGCCTATGTCGAGGCCGACTATGATGTTATCCCTTTTTGCCATCGCCTTCTCCGCCTTCCTTTACCACGTCGGTCGTAAACCTTACGATAACCTCGCGGTGGTTGTTGAGGTCGAACGCCTCTATCCCCTTCAGGACCCCGTCCCTGGTCCCCAGGATCTTCTCGAAGGAGACGAGTTTCTCCTCAAAAGAACCCATGCCCACGTCCAGCCTCACGCCCTCGTCGAGCGTAAAGAGGCTCAGCCCGTGGTCCGCGTCTATCTTGATTTCCGATACATTTGTTATGTTAAATCCGCTCCTGTTTGTCAAGACAGATATTAGCTCCATGAGCCTTTCTTCGAGGTTTTCCGTTGCAGAGGCCAGCGACTCCTTCGTAAGCCCCGTCACAACCGGCAGGTCGAGCCCTTCTTCCGCCGAATACCTCTTGAAGATGACCCCGTTCGAGTCCATGACGTAGAGCGAATCGAGCTTCACGAGGGCTATTGCGTCCCTTTCCTTGACGGTTATCTCGATTGAGCCGGGAAGCTCCCTGTTTATCTCGATGGACTCGAGCCAGGGGTTTGCCTTGAGCCTGGCCAGCACCTCGTCCTTGCTGAAAGAGAAGATGTTCTGCCCCTGGACTATGCCGGAAGCCGCGACGAGCTCCTCCGGCGCGACCCTCTGGGCCCCGGCTACCGTTACGTCGGTGACGACCAGGTATTTACTCGTCGTCACCTGCCCGTAGGCCCACCACGCGCCGAAAGCGAGTGCCGGGAGAGGAATAGTGAAGGCAAGCACCTTGCCTATCTTTTTCGCGCCCCTTACGGCACGCGGGCCGAGCGGCTCCCTGTGCCTCCTGTTGCGCTTTTTCGTCTTGAACGGTTTCATCTTCATCAGAATTTATTCAGCCCCGCGCCCTTTAGCATCTCCTCGACCAGGGTTGCGTAGTCGAGCCCAGCGGCCTCGGCCGCCCTGGGGAAAAGGCTGAGTTCGGTCATGCCCGGGATGGTGTTGACCTCGAGGACGAACGGAGTCCCTTTGGAATCGAGCATGACGTCGACCCTGGCTGCCCCTGCGCACCCGAGGGCCTCGTAAGCCTTCAACGACTCCCTGGCGACTTTTTTCTCCGTCGCCTTCGACATTGGGGCGGGGACAACGAACTCGGTCATGCCTTTCGTATACTTGGCCGTGTAATCGTAAAAGCCCTTCTTGGGCCTAATCTCTATGGTGGGCAGGACCCTTCCGTCGAGTATCGATACCGTAAGCTCGCGCCCCTTTATGTACTTTTCTATCAGGACCGGCCCGCCGAACCGGGAGGCCTCCTTGAGAGCCGCCTTTATGCCCGACTCTTTGTTCACTATGCTCACGCCTATGGCCGAGCCCTGGCAGGCGGGCTTCACGACGAGCGGTAATACCTTGACCTTAAGCGCCGTTCCTTGCTCGTATATGCAGGAGGCCGGGGTTGAAACGCCGTGATAGAGCATCACCTTTTTAGCGGCCGTCTTGTCCATGGCCAGGGCAGAGGCCTTAACCCCCGAGCCGGTGTAGGGTATTGCCATGACCTCGAGGAGCCCCTGCATGCAGCCGTCCTCGCCGTAGCGGCCGTGGAGCGCGAGGAAGGCCATGTCTATCTTCTTTTTCACGAGAACGCCCGCGACGTCCCTGCCTGCGTCTATGCCCACGGCCTTGTAGCCTTTTTCAAGGAGCGCCTTCAAAATGGCCGTCCCGGTCCTCAAAGAGATCTCCCTCTCCTCGGATATGCCGCCCATGAGGACGCCTATTCTCTTGTTCTTCAATGACATTTTCCCTTAATCCTCTCCAACTACTTTCAATTCCGGCTCCAGGACCACGCCCCTTGAGCTAAAGACCCTGTCCCGCACCAGGGCCATGAGCGAAAGCACGTCCTTTGCCCTTGCCCCGCCGGTATTGACTATGTAATTCGCGTGCACTTCAGAGACCTGCGCGCCGCCCATCTTCTCTCCCTTGAGCCCGGCCTCTTCGATGAGCCTTCCGGCCGGAGCGCCATCGGGGTTTTTAAATATCGAGCCCGCGTTCGGGAATGTTATGGCGCTGGAAGCCGCCTTGCGCCTTTCCCTGAACTCGGCTATCTTCGCCTTTATCTCTTCTATGTCCTTCTTCTCGAAGGCCATGTGGGCCCTGGTGACGATGGCGCCCTTTGGGACCTCGGCGCGCCTGTATGAAAAGTTGAGCTCGCTTTTCGGTATGAAGCCCTTCTGGCCCTTCCGCCCCGCTATCTCTATGCCCTCGACGACGTCCTTCATCTCACCGTCGTAGGCCCCGGCGTTCATGCAAACCGCCCCGCCGACGGTGCCCGGAATGTTGGCTGCGAACTCCACGCCCGAGAGGCCCCTGTCCCTGGCCTGCAGAACGAGGTCGGGAAGCCTCACGCCCGCGCCGACTATTGCCTTGCCGCCGTCGAGCCAGGTTATGTCCTTAAAGCCCTCGGTCATGTTGACGACTATCCCCCTTATGCCGCCGTCGCGCACGAGGAGGTTGGTTCCCGAGCCGAGCACGTAGAAGGGAAAGCCCTTGGCTTCTGCGAAGGCCATCAGGTCTTTCAGGTCGCCTTCGTCCTGCGGAAAGGCCATGACGTCGGCCGGGCCGCCTATCTTCAAAGAGGTATAGTCGCTCATGGGGACGTTGAAAAGGACCTTCCCCTTGAACCTCTGGATGAAAAAGAGCGAGTACTGTACCTTCTCCTCACCCTTATTTTTGCCTGTCGCGCTTTTCATATCTTTTTACCTCAGGCCTTCTGGGCGGCCTTTGCCTTGAGCGATTCGACGAACATGACCCCCGCCTTCCAGACGTCGCCGGCCCCGAGCGTTATGACTATGTCGCCGGGCTGCACCACGCTCTCGAGGTACGAGGGTATCTTGCTCGTCTCGGGCACGTAGGAGACGTCCTTGTGGCCGTAGCCCTTTATGCCCTTGTAGAGCGCCTCTCCGGAAGCGCCTTCTATCTTCTCTTCGCCTGCCGCGTAAACTTCCGTCAGGATGAGCTTTTCCGCGTCGTTGAAGGCCGAAAGGAACTCGCCGAAGAGGTCCCTCGTCCTGGAGAACCTGTGCGGCTGGAAGACGACGACGACCCTGTTGACCCAGCCCTTCTTGGCGGCCTTCAGCACCGCCTTTATCTCCTCGGGATGATGGCCGTAGTCGTCGACGACGACCACGTCGCCGACCTGCCCCCTCACATGGAAGCGCCTCTCCACGCCCGTGAAGCCCTCGAGCCCTTCCTTTATCTTCTCGAAGGGTATCTCCAGCTCCCTTGCCACAGATATCGCCGCAAGCGAGTTATAGACGTTGTGCTCTCCGGGCAGGTTGAGGCCCACCGTCCCCAGGAGCTCCTTGTTGTGCCAGACCTCGTAAGTGGTCTTCATGCCGTCGTGGACTATTTTCCTGGCGTGTATGTCCGCCTGTGCCGTGAGGCCGTAGGACTTGAAGCGCCTCGTTATCTTCGGGATGAGGCTCTGTATGACCGGATGGTCGAGGCATATGACCGCGCAGCCGTAGAACGGGACCTTGTTCATGAAATCGAGGAAGGCCTTCTTCACGGCGTCCATGTCCTGGTAGTGGTCCATGTGCTCGCGGTCTATGTTCGTGACGACGGCTATCGTCGGGGAGAGCTTCAGGAAGCTCCCGTCAGACTCGTCCGCCTCGGCCACGAGGAAATCCCCGGTGCCGAGCTTGGCGTTCGCCCCGAGGCTGTTGAGCTTGCCGCCAGTGACTATCGTGGGGTCCATGTTCGCGGCCGCCAGTATCATCGAGACCATCGAGGTGGTCGTTGTCTTGCCGTGGGTCCCGGCGATGGCTATGCCGTACTTCATCCTCATGAGCTCGGCGAGCATCTCGGCCCTGGGGATTATGGGAATCTGGCGCGAAGTGGCTTCCCGTATCTCCGGGTTCTCCTTCTTGACGGCAGAAGAGTAGACGACGCAGTCGGAGCCGATGACGTTCTCTTCCCTGTGCCCTACGAATATCGTTATACCGAGGCTCCGGAGCCTCTTGGTCGTCTCTGATTCGGCCAGGTCAGAGCCGGTGACCTTGTAGCCCATGTTCACGAGGACCTCGGCTATGCCGTTCATGCCGCTGCCGCCTACGCCGATGAAATGGATCTTTTTTATCCTGCCTCTGTACACTTATTCACTCCTTGAGGAACTTCTGATTAATTCATTTTTTTGTCATTGCAAGCGAAGCCACTTAGAGATTGCTTCGTCGCTTCGCTCCTCGCAATGACAACAAATCAGATTATCAACCTCGAAAAATTCTCCGCTATCTCCTGTGCGGCCCTGGGCCTGCCCAATGCCTTCGACCTCTCCCGCATGGACTTCATCGCCTGAGCATCGCCGTAGAGCCTTCTTATCTCTCCGGCAAGGACGGCCCCGGTGAGCCCTTCCTGCTTTATCATCACCGCCGCCCCGGCCCGCTCCAGGCTCCTCGCGTTGACGGTCTGGTGGTCGTCTGCGGCGAACGGGTACGGTATGAGTATCGAGGGGAGCCCGGCGGCCGTTATCTCCGCCAGGGAAGTCGCCCCCGCCCTGCAGACCACGAGGTCGGCGGAGTTGTAAGCCTCTCCCATGTCCTCTATGAACTTGCAGGCCTCTACCTTGAGGTTCTTCCTCTTGTACCCCGCCGAAACCGTCTCGAAGCCGTCGTTGCCGGTCTGGTGAACGACCTTGAGGCCGCTCCAGATGTCGGTCAGGTACTCGGCCGCGTCCAGAAATGCCGCGTTGATGGCGGTCGCGCCCTGGCTGCCGCCGAAGACCAGTATTGAGAAGCGCTCCGCCCTGCCGCGCCTGTCCTCGAGCCTGGTTATTATGTCCCTCCTCACCGGGTTGCCGCTCAATATCGTGCGCCCGCCGGGGAAGAACCTCCGCGACTCTTCGAATGATATATAGACCCTGTCGACGAGCTTGCCTAGAGCCCTGTTGGTGAGCCCGGGAAGCGCGTTCTGTTCGAGTATCGCCGTCCTCATCCCCAGGAGCTTGGCCGCCGCGACTACCGGGGCCGACGAATAGCTTCCGCTCCCTATGACGCCGTCCGGCCTGACCGAGCGGAGAAACCTTACCGCCTCGACCGTGGACATCGCCGCCTTCGCGGCGGCCCTCAATGCGGCCAGCCCTTTTTTCCTCTTGATGCCCTCGACGTTGAAGAGCTTCAGGGGCCAGCCGTACTTCGGGACTATCTTTTCCTCGAGGCCGCCCCTGCTCCCGACGAATGATATCGAAGAGCCGGGGTCGCGCCTTTTGAACTCTTCCGCGAGCGCGATGGCCGGGAAGAGGTGCCCGCCGGTGCCGCCTCCGGCAAAGACGAGCCTCAAGCTCCTGCCGGCCGCCTTCTTCTTCATGCCCAAGTCCTCCCCCCTGGGCCCATCAGGCTTCGTTCTCCCTGATGTAGATATTGAGCATTATCCCCACCGCCGCCATGTTCACCATGAGGGAAGTGCCGCCGTAGCTTATGAACGGCAGCGGAAGCCCCTTCGGCGGCAGGAGCCCCATGACGACCGCCATGTTCAATGCCGCCTGGAGCACGACCATGAAGGTAAGCCCCAGGGCAAGGTACTGGCCGTGGAGGTCCTTTGCCTTGAACGCTATCTTCACGCCGCATATCAGGATTATCACGTAGAATGCTATTACGCCGGAAACCCCGAGGAGGCCCAGCTCCTCGCCTATGACCGAGAGTATGAAGTCGGTGTGCGCCTCGGGCAGGAAAAAGAGCTTCTGCCTGCCCTCTCCCAGCCCGGCCCCGTAGAGCCCTCCGGAGCCGAAGGCCAGGAACGACTGCACCATCTGGAAGCCCTTGCCTTCAGGGTCTTTCCACGGGTCGAGGAATATCATTATCCTCGTCATCATGTAGCTGAAGTTCTGCATGACGACCCATATTGCCGGAAGGGCCAGGAGCATCATGCCGAAGAGGTAACGCAGCCTCACGCCGGCGGCGAAGTTCATTATGACTACGACGGTGGCCAGAGCCATCGAGGTGCCGAGGTCGGGCTCCATTATGATTAGGCTTATGATGATGCCCGGGATGAGGATATTCGGCAAAAAGCCCGGAGAGAAGGTCTTTATCCTGTCGGCCTTCGCGGCAAGCGAATAGGCGAGGAAGAATATGACGGCGAGCTTAGCGGGCTCAGAGGGCTGGAAGGCTATGGGGCCGAGGCGCACCCACCTGCGAGCCCCTCCGGCGGTAAACCCGAGCCCGGGTATGTATATGCAGATGAGGAACAGGGCCGACAAGATAAGTATCGGGTACGCGAGCTTCCTGTAGAGCTCGTACGGCAGGCGCGAGGCCACTATCATGCATATGACGCCAGCCACAGCGTAGGTGAGGTGCTTTTTCACGAAGAAGTACTCGTCCCCGAACCTCTTCATGGCGACGATATAGCTCGTCGAATAGACCATGACGACGCCCACAACCACTAGCAGCAGGGTCGATATTATGAGTATCCTGTCGGTGTCCTTGAACTTTATCAAAACGCCTTCACGAGGGCGGCGAACCGCTCTCCCCTTTCCTTGTAGTTCCTGAACATATCGAAGCTCGAGCAGGCCGGGCAAAGAAGGACGGTGTCCCCGGGCAGCGCGTTATCGCGGCCCGCCTTTACGGCCTCTTCGAAAGTCTCGGCGGTAATGGTCTTCGTAAGGGCCCCTAGAGCGTCGTATATCTTCTGCCTGGCCTCTCCTATCAAGACCATGGCCTTGACTTTCTCCCTTATGAGAGGGGCGAGGGCCCTGTAGTCGCCGCCCTTGTCAACGCCTCCGGCAATGAGGACGACCGGCCCCTTGAGCCCGCGCAGCGCCATCTCAAGCGCGCCTATGTTCGTGCCCTTTGAGTCGTCTATGTAAGTGACGCCGTCGAGCTCCCTTACTAACTCCATCCTGTGGTGAAGCCCGGCGAAGGCGGAGAGGGTCTTCATGAGGCTCTCTTTTTTTACCCCTGCGCGCCTGGCCGCGCCTATGACGGCCATGACGTTCTCCATGTTATGGAGGCCCGTGAGCCTTATGGAATCGACCGGGTACTCCTCCCTCTTGCCGTCCATCATGTGTATTATCTCGCCCTCTTCGAGGAAAAGGCCGTCGCACTTTCCCTCAACGGTAAAGGGGATGACCCTGCCCCTGCCGAAGCAGGCCGGGCTGCGCGCTATCACTGCGTCGTTGACGTTGATGACGGCGAAGTCGGCCTCGGACTGGTTCTCGAAGAGCCTGAACTTTGTCGCCGCGTAGTGGGCGAAGTCCCTGTACCTGTCGAGGTGGTCCTCGGTGATGTTTATGAGTATCCCTATGTGGGGGTTGAAGAACCTCGTCGTCTCGAGGTGGAAACTCGATACCTCAAGCACGCAGAAGTCTGCCCCTCCGCCTTCCTCGACGTACTCAACCGCCGGGGTGCCGATGTTACCGCCGACGAAGACCTTGAACCCGGCGTCCTCGAGGGCCTTCCCCAGAAGGGTCGTCGTGGTCGTCTTCCCGTTGGTACCGGCAACTGCAATGACGGGAGAGTCGATGAAACGCCACGCCAGCTCTATGTCGCTTATGACCTCGGCGCCTTCTTCCCTGGCCTCGGCCAGGAGCGGGTGGTCGGATGGGACGCCCGGGCTCACGACTACCATGTCAACGCCAGAAAGCTCTATCCCTGAGTGCCCGCCCGCCCGTATCTCGACCCCGAAGGCAACAAGGGTTTCTACGCCGGGGAGGGCATCAAAGGCCTTGGCGTCTGTTGCGACCACAGCGCAGCCGCATTTCGCGAGAAAACGGGAGGCCGATATCCCGGTCGAGGCGAGCCCTACGACTATCGCCCGTTTGCCCTTGAGCGTCTCTTTGGCGGCCATGAGGCCTTCGCCTTTTTTAATCATGCACCCGATCATCTTATCTTGAGCGTGCTTATCGCAACCAGCGCGAGTATTATCGATATTATCCAGAACCTTACTATTATCCTCGGCTCGGGCCAGCCCTTGAGCTCATAGTGGTGGTGGATTGGGGCCATCGCGAAGACCCTTTTTCCGGTGAGCTTGAAAGAGCAGACCTGGAATATGACCGAGAGCGCCTCGACGACGAATATGCCGCCCACGAGAAGGAGCAGTATCTCGTTCTTGGTGATGACGGCAAGGGTCCCCAAGGCCCCGCCCAGCGAGAGCGAACCCACGTCTCCCATGAACACCTGCGCCGGGTAGGTGTTGTACCACAGGAAGCCGAGTGAGGCCCCGACCATCGCCCCGGCAACTACCGCGAGCTCTCCGGCGTGCGGCACGTACATGATGTGCAGGTAGCTCGCTATCTTCACGTGGCCCACGAGGTACGCGAGCAGCATGTAGGTTGCCGCCGATATCGTCATCGGGCCGATGGCAAGGCCGTCGAGTCCGTCGGTCAGGTTCACAGCGTTGGAGGTGCCGACTATGACGAAGACCACGAAGGGGATGTAGAAGCCCTTCAGGTCTATAGAAGCGTCCTTGAAGAACGGAACAGAGACGACGGTGTCAGCCCCCTGATAGTAAAGGAACAGGGCCGCCGCGAGCGCGACCAGCACCTGGTAGAAGAACTTGGTGCGCGGCCTCATGCCGCCTTTTTTCTTTTTCACTACCTTGCTGTAATCGTCGGCAAAGCCGATAGCGCCCATGCCGAGCGTGACGAATAAGAGGAGCCAGACGTAAGGGCTCATGAGGTTGCCCCACAGGAGCACCGACCCGGCAACGACTGCCAGAATTATTGCCCCGCCCATCGTGGGCGTGCCTGCCTTGCTCATGTGGCCGGCCGGGCCGTCGTCCCTTATGACCTCGCCGAACTTCATCTTCCTAAGCTTCTCGATGAGGTACGGGCCCAGCAGGAAACTCAGGACCAGCGCGGTTATGGCCGCGTAGATGGTCCTGAAGGTGATGTACTGGAACACGTTGAACAACGTGTGGTATTTAGCCAGCGGATAAAGGAAATAATGGAGCATTCTTCCCCGGTTTGCCCTTCCTGGGCTTAGTGGTCCGGGCTTCAGGCCCGGACGCTTATTTTCTGAGCCCCTCTACGACTTCCTCGAGGGCGACTCCCCTCGAGCCTTTCACCAGTACCGTGTCCCCCTCGTGGAGGATCCTTTTCAAAAGCTCAAGAGCGTTCTTCTTGGAGCCGAAGCTGAATACGTCCTTGAGACCGGCTTTCCTTGCGCCCTCGGCCGTCGTCTCGCTCGAGGAGCCTATTGCCACGAGAACGTCGACCCCAAGCTCTGCCGCAAGCCTTCCTACTCCAGCGTGTTCTGTGTCGCTAGCGCTGCCGAGCTCGAGCATGTCGCCGAGTACGGCCACTTTCCTGCCTCTTGCTTCTTTCAACGTACGCAACGCAGAGCCCATAGATTCCGGGTTGGCGTTATACGTGTCGTCCAATACCGTAAGCCCGCCCGACCTTATGAGCCCCATCCTTCCCTTTATCGGGGTCCATGACTCGAGACCCTCGACCATGTGCTCCAGAGGCACGCCCAAAGGAAGTGTCGCGGCTATGGCGGCGGCGCCGTTTATGACGTTGGTAAGGCCGGGGGAGGCGAACTTCACCGTTATTTTTTTGCCGCGCACGCTATAGAAGGCCTTCGCTCCCGCAAGGCCAGCATCTGTCGAGCCTTCGGCGAAAACATCCGCGCCTTTGTCTTTCATGCTGTAGGTGACTGCCTGGCCGCCCTTGCCAGCGGCCTTCACCACCCAGGGGTCGTCGAGGTTCACGGCCTTTATGCCGTGGGGGCCGAGCATCGAGAATATGGGCCCCTTTGCCCTGGCGACCCCTTCAAGCGAGCCGAGCGTCTGGAGGTGGCCCCTGCCGATGTTGGTTATGACAGAGACGTCGGGCCTTGCCATGGCAACGAGCCGCTCCATCTCCCAGTCTTCGCTTATTCCGAGCTCCACTACGGCAGCCTCGTGGGCCTCCGTAAGCCGGAACAGGGTGAGAGGGACGCCTATGAGGTTGTTCTTGTTGCCCTCGGTCTTAAGGACGTTCCTGGAGACCGAAAGTATGGCCGCTGCCATCTCCTTTGTCGTGGTCTTCCCGGCGCTGCCGGTTATGGCGACTACTGGTATCCTGTGGAGGCCCCTTACATGAGAGGCGAGAGCGCCAAGGGCCTTCAACGTATCTTCCACTACTACCGCGCCAGAACCCGCAGGCAGCCTAACGAGGCAGTCCGCGTTGTCAACGACAACGCAGGAGGCCCCCTTTGAGAGCACGTCCTTCACAAAAGCGTGGCCGTCGAAGTTGGGCCCCTTGAGAGCGAAGAAGACGTCCCCCGCGTCGACCTTTCTCGAATCGGTCGAAACGCCGGAAGCGAAGATGCCCTGCCCGGACTTCAATGCCCCGCCTGTTGCGTCGGCTATGTCGCTCAACGATATTTTCATGTTATTGGTGGGCCGCAAGTGTCTTGCCCTCTTCCATCGCTTCCCTGATTACCTCGAAGTCGTCGAAGTGGTGCTTGACGCCCTTTATTATCTGGTAGTCCTCGTGACCCTTTCCGGCCACGAGTATCGTATCCCCGCTGCCAGCCAGGGCGACCGCTTTCCTTATGGCCTCTTTCCTGTCGGGGATGACCATGTAGCCCTTCTCTGACGGGCTGACAGCCGGGTCGAACTTCCTGAAGCCGCTTATACCGGCCTCTATCTCTTTAATTATCTCGAGCGGCTCTTCGTCCCTGGGGTTGTCCGAGGTGACTATCGTGAAGTCGGAAAGGCGCGCCGCTATGGCGCCCATCTTCGGCCTCTTGCCCCTGTCCCTGTTGCCGCCGCAGCCGAAGACCGTCATGAGCCTACCGCTTGTTACCGGCCTCAAGGCCTCGAGCGCCCTTTCAAGGGCGTCGCCTGTGTGGGCGTAATCGACGTAGGCCCTGAAGTTGCCCGCCTTTGATTCGAGCTTCTCGAGCCTGCCCGGCACCCGCTCCAACGCCGAGATGCCCTGGCTTATGGCTTCTTTCCCTATGCCTATGGAAGCGGCGGCGGCAACCGCGCCGAGAATGTTCTGGAGGTTATACTCCCCGACGAGATGGGAAGAGACAAGGACGTCGCCTGAAGGGGTCGATATCACGGCTTCGGTGCGCCCTTCAAGAAGGGAGAAGCTCTTCGGAAAGACGTCCGCGCCGGAGCTCAATGAAAAGGTCAGCGCGCCGCTGAAAGCACCCTTGAGCTTTTTTCCCCAGGGGTCGTCGACGTTCACGACGGACGCTCCGCCGTTCTCATTCAAATGTGTAAAGAGGAGGGATTTGCACCTGAAGTACTCTTCCATCGTCTTGTGGTAGTCGAGGTGGTCGTGCGTGAGGTTCGTGAATACGCCAGCCTTGAACCGGCAGTGGCCGGCCCTCTTTTGCTCGAGCGCGTGAGAAGAGACCTCCATCACGCAATGGGTGACGCCTCCGCCGGCCATCTCCTTCAATATCGCCTGAAGCTCCGGGGCCTGCGGCGTTGTATGGGGAGCGGCGAAGACCCGGCCGTTGTAGCGGTAGTTCACGGTGCCTATGACGCCGGGATTGGCCCCCGCCTTTTTCAATATGGATTCGAGGATATAGGTCGTGGTCGTCTTGCCGTTGGTGCCGGTTATTCCGATGAGGACGAGCTTCTTGGAGGGCTCGCCGAAAATGAGGTCCGCCGCCCTGGCCACTGCCTCGCGGATGTCCGGGACTATTACCTGGGTCGCGCCTATGGAAGGGGTCTGTTTCTCGGCGAGGACGCAAACGGCTCCAGAGGAGACCGCGGCGGGGATGTACGCGTGCCCGTCGACGTGCTCGCCCGGGACGGCCGCGAAGAGGACGCCTTGCGGAGAGCTTGCGATTTTACGCGAATCCGTGGAAATTCCGGTTATATCTATATCAACGCTTCCGAAGACCTGGCAGTCGAGGAAAGGCACGATATCGCTTAACTTCATGTTGCCTCACGAAACTTGAGCAAAGCCCTCGGGGCCGCATACGGGCCGTCTGGCTTCAACTCGACATTTTCTCACAGTAGGGCAGGCTTTTTCAAACTCTTCTTTACTGGAACTCTACCAAGACCGGCCCTTTTTCCGGTATCGAGGCGCCGGGGAACGGACGCTGGGCAACTGCCCTGCCGCTGCCCTTTATTTCAACGTCAAAGGCCCTCTCCTTGGCTATCCGGAGGACCATTCTCACCGATTTCCCATGGAAATCCGGGACTGCCATCGGCCTCAGCTCTGCGTTCTCGAGGGGCTGCCCGGCGTCGGTTTGCGTCTCCGCGGCCTTCTCCTCTTCAACTTCGGCTTCCATCTTCGGGGCGCTCGAGTTTGCCTTGAAGACCCCGAGGTAGGAAAGCGACTCCTCGGCTATCTCCTTGAAGACCGGCCCTGAGACCGAGCCACCATAATACTCCCCTTTGGGCTCGTCTACCGTGACAAGAATCGCAAGTTTCGGGTCTTTCGCGGGCACGAAGCCCACAAAAGAGGCCACGTAAGCCCCTCTTTCATACCCGCCGTGCTTGAAGTCGGGCTTTTGCGCCGTACCGGTCTTTCCTGCGACCTCGAAATCGGCTATGGCCGCCTTTGTGCCTGTACCGCCCTCCTCCGTGACCCCGACGAGCATCTCGGACAAAGTCCTGGCAGTCTCCTCTGATATGACCCTCCTGGAGATGACCGGGTGGGATTCCGTCACAACGCGCCCCGAAGGGTCCTTGACCGACCTTACGATATAGGGCTTCATCACGAAGCCGCCGTTGGCTATGGCCGACACGGCCGTTATGAGCTGAACGCCTGAAACCGATACTCCCTGTCCGAAAGAGACCGTGTGGAGAGTGACGCCCGACCACTTGTTGTAGTGGCGGAGAAACCCTGTGGCTTCCCCGGGCAGGTCTATGCCGGTCTTCGAGCCGAAGCCGAAGGCCTTCATATACCTGTAGAGCTGGACCATGCCGAGCTTTTCGCCTATTTTCGCAGAGCAAATGTTGCTGGAGACCTTCAGTATCTGGGGCACGTCCAGCCAGCCGTACTTCTCGTGGTCGTGGAATACCCTGTCCTTGACCCTCCAGTTGCCGTTC
The DNA here is from genome assembly GCA_905339405.1 of uncultured bacterium. Classification (GTDB taxonomy): domain Bacteria; phylum Desulfobacterota; class GWC2-55-46; order GWC2-55-46; family GWC2-55-46; genus GWA2-54-12. The sequence continues at coordinate 63,686 of CAJPGC010000036.1, forward strand.
TCGCAGAAAAAAGTGCTCGATGGCTTGACTATCCCTTCGTCGAGGGCCGCCGCTATGAGAAAGAGCTTGAAAGTTGAGCCTGGCTCGTAGACGTCTGTGACTGCCCTGTTCTTCCAATGTCCGGCATCGAACCGGCCGACCTCGTTCGGGTCGAACGACGGCTGGTTGGCCATGGCCAGTATCTCTCCGGTGGCCGGGTCCATCACTATGGCGGTCCCGCCGACGGCGTCGTACTTGTCGACCGCCTTCTTCAGGGCCTTTTCCGCCACGTACTGTATGGTCTTGTCTATGGTGAGCTCGACCTCCATGCCTTCAAGCGGCACGGTCTTGTCGAGGTCCTGATAGACCAGGGTCCTGCCCATGGCGTCCTTCTCGCCGGTGAACCTGGCGGAAGAGCCCTTGAGCATCGAATCGTAGTACCTCTCTATCCCTTCGAGGCCGTTCGCGTCAAGGCCGGTGAAGCCTATTATGTTGGAGGCGAGCTGGCGGTTCGGGTAAAACCTCCTGCTCTCCTTCATGACGCCGATGCCGTCGAGCTCCTTTACAATCTGCCTCTGCTCGTCCTTGAGGTCGACCTGGCGCTTGAGCCAGACGAACCCGGCCTCGCCCCTGAGCTTCTTTTCGAGCTCGAAGGAACTGACGCCGAGAATGGGGGAGAGGACCTTCGCGACTGTCCTCGGCGACTCTATCTTGTTCGGCTGGGCGAATATGGAGTCGACCTCTACGCTTACGGCCAGCTCCTTCAAGTTCCTGTCGAAGATGTCGCCCCTCTTCGACTGAAGGTTCAACGTCTTCCTGTGCTGCTTGGCGGCCATCTTCTGGAGCTCGGGGCCCTTTATGACCTGAAGGTGTACGGCCCTGGCGAAGATGGCGGCGAAAAGAAAAAGGAAAAAGCCCGTGACGATATATACCCTGAGCTTCAGATATGATTTGGGCTTTTTCCTGGGCTTCATCTAATGGTTACTATCTGCTCGCTTTTGGCGTTCATGAGACCGAGCTCGCCGGTCGCTATGCTCTCTATCCTCTCGGGGCTCTTCAGGCGGAGGTAGTCGAGCCTGAGCCTCTTGTTCTGCTCCATGAGCCCGGCCCTGGAGCTGTTCGCCTTCGATATCTCGTAGCCTGCGTTGACGACCATGAGCCTGCTCCACAGGAACGCGAATATTATGAGGACGGCCGCAACAGACACGAGCACCGAAAAATAAAGGAAGCTCAGGTCTTTTACGTCCCTCCTGGTCCTTACGTCCTGCGACGTGAGTACGCCGGGGAACTCCAGCTTTTTGCTTACCACCTCAGCCATGTCAACCTCCTTGTCAGACCATCTCTATGGCCCTGAGCTTCGCGCTCCTGGCCCTCGGGTTTTCGTCCAGTTCCTCTTGCCCCGCCGTAACGGCTTTTTTCGTCAACAGAAGCGCCCTGGGCTTCTTCCCGCATACGCAGACCGGGAACTTCGGCGGGCATACGCAGCCGGTCGACGCTTCCCTGAACGCGTTCTTGACTATCCTGTCCTCGAGGGAATGGAAGGATATGACTACCATCCTGCCGCCGGGCCTCAAGGCTTCCATGCCGCCCGAGACGCCCTGCCTGAGGCTCTCGAGCTCGTCGTTCACCGCTATGCGCAAGGCCTGAAAGACCTTTGTAGCAGGGTGTATGCGCTTGCCGTGGAACTTCCTGGGGACCGCGAAAAGGACTATATCGACGAGGTCTCCCGTCGTCTCGACCGGCCTTTTCGAGCGGGCCGCAACAAGCGCCTTAGCTATCCTCCACGAGAACTCCTCTTCGCCGAACTCTCTGAAGAGGCGCTCGAGTTCCGCATCACTAAGAGTGTTCACGAGCGAAGCGGCTGAAACTTCCTGCCTCGTGTCCATCCTCATGTCAAGAGGAGCGTCCATCCTGAAGCTGAAGCCCCGCTCGGGGCTGTCGAGCTGGTAAGAAGATACTCCGACGTCGAGTATCACTCCGTCCACCGGCAGGGCCCCAAGACCTTCGACGACTTTTTTGAGGTTCCTGAAGTCGTCCCTTACAAAGCTCACTCTGTTGCCGAAGGGCTTCAAAAACTCTTTGGCCGCGTTCAGCGCGTCGATGTCCCTGTCTATGCCTATGACCCTGTTGGCCGGGTTTGCCCGTAGTATCTCCGCCGTGTGCCCGCCGCCGCCCAAAGTGCCGTCGACGTATGTGCCTTCACTGGAGCAGCCGAGAAGCCGGACGGCCTCTCCCGGCATGACGGACAGATGGCTGAAGCCCATCTGTCAGAGCCCCAGCCGTTCGAGGGTGCCCACGATATCCTCCTGGGAAGCCGCCTTCTCGGCCTCGTCCCAAAGCTGCTTGCTCCATATCTCCATGTGCCTGAACGCGCCTATGAGGACGACTTCCTTCTCGAGCTTCGCGTAATCGCGGAGCGTCTGGGGAAGAAGTATCCTTCCGAGCCTATCTATCGCGCAGTCGGTCGCGCTGGAGTAGAAGAACCTGAGGAACGCCTTTGTGTCTTTCTTGAACTCGGGGAGGGTCGCTATCTTGTCTTCGAGCTTCTGCCATTCGCCCAGCGGATAAGCAATGAGGCAGTTGTCATAGTTGGTCACGACGAGGCGAGAGTCATACCTCTCGGTCAGGGTGTCCCTGAACTTCGAAGGGATGCTGAGCCTTCCCTTGCCGTCTATGAGGTGCTCGTATCTGCCTTTGAACATCGCTTTATTAACAGTTTATCCACTTCGGGCCCAGAGCCGCATCTCTCCGGTTTTTCGGGGTTTTATACCCCAGTCATTCCACTTTTAAACAGCTGAATACCACTTTATACCACTTTATACCACACAATGGGCTAACTATATTCCTGTACTATTTTTTTGTCAAGAAAAATGTAAGTATCTAATGGGTTAGAAATAAAAAGGAAATTATCCTGCTTGACGGGTATTTTCAACCTGTTGTGGAAAAGGGCGGACCGCTATGCTATTAGTGGGAATGGGTGGAGGATGAAGGCTTCTGAAGGGGCCAGGCCGAAGAAGTTTTTGAGCCGGCGGAGTTTTATAAACAGGAGCGGGAAAAAACAAAAGGCTTTGAAGCGGTGAAAAGGCTTTTTCTGGAAGGCTGAGCGTGAAATTCGAGGCGGGGCTTAATTGACCGACAACGGCGGAGAGCAGGCCGAGCAGATGAGAGTGTCTGACGAAGAGGTCTGTTTTTCCCTTATCCTCTTGAGCCTTTCCATTATGACCTCGGCCCTGTACTTGTAGTCGGCCGCGACCTTGTTCGACGGGTCGAGCTCGAGGACGGCCTCCCACTCCTTTATGGCCATCTCCATCTCCTCGTTCTGGAAGTACGCTATGCCCTTCCTGAAACGTTCGTCGACAGCCTTGTCCCTTTCCTTCCTGGCCCTGGAAAGGAGGTCTTTGGTGTTCATGTACGCGGGAAGTATCTTGAGGACGGAGGTGAACTCCTCTATGGCCTTGGCGTAAGCCCTCGAGTCGAGGTATATCTTGCCCTTCAGGTAATGGGTGTTCGCGAGGTCCTCAGGCTGCTCTTCCTTGGCGTTCTTCCTGGCCTGCTTCCTGTCGGCCTGCGCTGGCTTGCCGCCGGAGCGGAGGGCATCAGAGATGGTCTCTACTTTCTTGAGCGCGAGTATGTTGGAGGGGTTGTACTTGAGCGACTCCCTGTACTCGAAAAGAGCGCGGTTGTATATGCCCGCCTTTTCGAGGTCTTCACCCATTTCCATGTGCCTCCTGGCCAGCTGCATGGAGATGGCGTTGATGTCCTCGATGAGCTTCCTGGCGGCCTTGTAGTCGGGGTTGTCCCTGGAGACGGACCTGGCCTTTTCCCTGGCGTCCGAAAGACGCCCGTTCTCATAGTAGTACATGGCCCGCTCATATTGGGAGGCGCCGGTGTACCCCATCAGCGTCTGCGAGCAGCCTGAGAGCAGCAGGAGGAGCACTGCAGATAATCTAAAGTACGATCCCATCCCTCTCAAGCTCCATAAGGGCAAGGTGGACTATGCCCTCCACCTCGGTTGCCCACGCGCCGGAAAGCCCCCTTACGTTATAGAGGGTGACCGGCTGTTCAAACCCCTTAATTACGACGCCCCGTATCTCCTCTGCCTCGACCTTGTCCCTCAGAGCGTTGTAAACCGGTTCGCTGACGAGTATGTCCCCGCCGCTTGAGAGGTCTGTGAGCCTGGAGGCCAGGTTCACGGTGTCTCCGACCGCGGTATATTCCATCCTGGCCATCGAGCCCATGTTCCCGGCGATGACCTCGCCGGAGGCCAGCCCTATGCCCATCTCGAACGCCACCGCGCCCTCGGACGAGCGCACCCTGTTCAGCTCCTCTACCGCCTTCTTGACGGCCATCGCTGCCTTGAGCCCCTGCTCCAGGTGCGCCTCTATCCTTATGGGGGCGCCGAAGACCGACATCACGCAGTCGCCCATGAACTTGTCGACAGTGCCCTCGAACCTGAAGATGACCTCGGTTATGACGGTGAAGTACCTGTTGAGGAGCTCGACCGTCTCCTCCGGCTCCATCCTGCTCGTTATGGAGGTGAAGCCCCTTATGTCCGCGAACATGACCGTCACCTCGCGCCGGTCGCCGCCGAGACGTATCTTCTCGGGGTCTTTCAATATCTCGTCGGCCAGGTGCGGGCTTACGTAGCGGTTGAAGACGCCGCTCAGTATCTCCTTTTTCTTGAGCTCGGAGGCCATCCTGTTGAACGACTTGACCAGCGTGCCCAGCTCGTCCTTTCTTATCTCCGGGATGCGGTAGTCGAAGTTGCCCATCGCTATCTCCTTGGTGCCCTCGAAAAGCCTGAACACGGGGCGCAGAAGCCCGGAGGAAAGCGGTATCGAAAGGAGCGTGACGCAGGCGGCCGCGACAAGGCCGGTTACTGTGACCCTCTTTATGGCGCGCCTGACCTGCTCCTGGATGAAGCTGTCGGAGAAGGCCACGACCGTGTAGCCGACCGTTGTGCTCCTGAATATTATGGGAGACACGAAGGTCAGCAGCCCGTCCTTCTCCTCAACGAGCCAGGGGGCAGCGGCCCCGTTCCACGACGAGAGGAGCTTGGTGTCAAAGTCAGTGAATTCTGTCCCTACCTCCTGGAGGTCCTTGTGCGCCTCTATCTGGAAGTTATGGTTCAGCAGGTACGAGTCGTGTATGCCAGGGTACTTCAGTATGTTCTGTATGAGCAGGTTCATCGCCAGTGAGTCCCTCTGCATGAAAGGGATCTTGGCGTCGCTGGCGAACTCGTGCGTTATCGTGCCGGCCATTGAGCGGAGTTGCTCTTCGAGCGAGGCCTTCTGATGGGCTACCAGGATGAAGCCTATCGAGAAGGTTGCCACGAACAGCAGGCTCGAGAGTATTACGGCCAGCTTTATCTTTATGCCTATTTTCACAGCTATACAGGACCCAAAAGAAATCGAACAGTGTTAACGAGCAGGCGGGCCGCGTCATGCGGGCCGCGCGTTACAAAGGCCATGAAAACCGCCGTCGAAAGACGGCCGCGAAGAAAGCCCGAGCTGGTATATTATACAGGTATACGCATGAAAACACGAGCAATATTAAGAAGATACCCGGAAAAAACCCGTGACGGGCGTCACAGCAAGCATCATGTGGAAATGAGAGACTAAAAAGTACGGAGAGTGTAAGGCTGGAACATTAAAAAATGCGCGAGCAGGCGATTAAAAAACTCTAAGGCAGCTGAGGAGCGTCCACGGGCGCGAAGGCGTCTCTTATTTCCCGGTTGTGCTTTTTGAAAAACCCTCCCTGGTTGAAAACGCAACTGGCGCGTTCTTCGTTTCGGCCGCAAATAAAAGGTACTTGGTAAAAATTAACCGGAGGCTGCCTTTAAGCCGGATCCTGTTCCCGGAACGGATTCCGGGCGGCGGCCATTCGTCTAGGCCTGCCGTTGCCGGCAGGCTCGAGCAGTCAACCCGTTCCGCCATCCCCGAAGGGAACAAGGACGGGCAATCCTTGATGCGGAACCTATTTGGCTTTGCACCGGGAGGGGGTTGCCGATTGCCGCCGGTCACCCGGCGGCCTGGCGGGCTCTTACCCCGCCTTTTCACCCTTACCCCGCTTCAGCGAGGCGGTCTCCTTCTCTGTGGCCCTGTCCCTGGGGTCGCCCCCGGTCGCCGTTAGCGACCTCCCTGCCCTGTGGTGTCCGGACTTTCCTCTGGCTTAAAAGCCAGCGGCCGCCCGGCAGCCTCCGATATGTCTAAAAATTGCTCTTTTTCCCGGTCTCTTCGTCAGGCTGCAAGTAAAAATGCTCACATATTGTCATATATGCTGCGCTTTTTACTTCCACCCTTCCTCGATCTCGGAAAAAATATCTAATTTTTAAAGGCACCCAAAAAACTATTATTTCGCCCGAGTATCTATGGCCTCATTGGCCAGCTTATCTGCAAGGCTGTTCTCTTCCCTGTATACGTGCACTATCTTGTAGCGCCTGAAACCCTTCAAAAGCGAGCTCGCCTCGTTGTAAAGTGGCAGCAGGTCCGCGCTCTTCACCTTGTACTTGCCGTTGAGCTGCTTTACCATGAGCTCGGAGTCCGCGAAGACCTCGACCTCGCCAACCCCCATGGCCTTCGCCTCGGAAAGCGCCATCACCAGGGCGCTGTACTCGGCCATATTGTTGGTCATGACGCCCAGGTACTTCCTGAGCTCCCTTGCTACGTTCCCTCCCGGGTCCTTTATCACAGCTCCCGCGCCGGCCTGTCCGGGGTTGCCGCGCGAGGCACCGTCAACCCTTATCTCGTAAGGGCCGCACGGCTTTGGCGCCCTGGGTTTCTCGACCGCGGCGAACAGCTCTTCCTGTACGGGTATCCCGGCGGCAAGCCCCTTGAATATGGCCTTTGCCTTCTCGGGAGAGATGCCGGAAGAACGCATGGAAGCGTCTATGTCCAATGTGCTTGAGAGCTCGAGCAGGAACTTTTTCACAAGCTTCCCGTCGTTTTTAGGCATGTTCAGACGGCCTCTAACTGGCCCTTGTCCTCGACGTGAAGCAGCCTGTGGCAATGGGGGCAGGACTGAAGTTCTTCGTCAGTCCCTCTTTTGAGCATTATGTAGACCTGAGGTGGAATGTGCGTGAAACAGCCCTGGCAGATCTCGTCTTTGACAAGCGCGAGCCCGACTCCGCTTCTTCTGGACCTGATGAGCTCGTATTTTCTCAATATCTCGGGGGCTACCGCTTTCGTGAGTTCGTCCTTTGACTTGAGCTTCCCGTCTATGGCTTCCTTCCAGCCGCCCCTGTTGGCCTCGAGCTCGCCGGAAAGCCTGCCGAGTTCCTCTTCCTTGCTCTTGAGAAGGTCCTGCCTTGAATTGAAGAGCGCCTCTTTTTCGTCGAGCTTCGCGGCAAGCGAGCTTTTTTCCTGCTCGCACTGCTTTTTGGACTTGTTGGCGCCGTTTATCTCTTTGGTGAGGGCGTTGAGCTCGCGGTCGTTCTTGATCGAGTTGAGCCTCTTTTCGTCTTTAGAAGCCCTCTCCGAGCTCTCCCGTATCTTTTCGTCTATTTCCTTTATCTGGGTCTTCAGGGCGCCCGCCTCGGCTTCGACCGCCGCTATCGCGTCCCTTGTGCCCTTGAGCTCCGTTTCCAGCTCTTCTATTACCTTGCAGCGCCGCTTCTCTTCCTCCTCAATAGCCCTTATCTCGAGGTCTATCCTCTGAATGCGTTCAAGGACTCTTAAGGTGCTTATCAAAACGACCTCCGGGGAATTGAATGGTGGGCCCACCTGGACTCGAACCAGGGACCGACCGGTTATGAGCCGGTGGCTCTTCCAACTGAGCTATGGGCCCGCGGGGGAAAAAAGGTAATGAAACCGTGCCAGACTACCCCGGCGCGTGCCGGTTTTGCGGCTATCGGATGAAGCGGTGGAGCGATTGACTCATTTTATGAGATAAAACCTCATAATGTCAAGGCGTTTCTCGCTCCGTAGTGAATTTAAGCCTCGCGCCCCGGGCAAAGCAGCGTTGACACGGCCCGTTATGCGGTTAAAGTTAGTTTAAGGGCTTTAAATCCCAGAGCTCGATACGTTCCAGGGCGTACCTTAAAGATACGCATGACGGTAACACGCCTGAAGCCTGCCCATCCTTTCTGTTCAAAGCCCTCACAACGTCCGGAGGCCTTGATGGCCGAGCCCGCAAAAAAAAAGATACTCCTCGTCGACGAAGACGACCGGCTCAAAAGGTCGTGCTCGGACGTCCTTACCGGCGCGGGCTACAAAGTGGAGCTCGCCTCTAACGGGGAGGAGGCATACGGCAAGCTCAAGGAGGCTTCCTTCGACCTCGTAATAACCGGGACGCTCCCGGGGCTCGACGGCATCGGTCTTTACCTGGACACGCTCAAGATATACGCCAACATGAGGGAGAAGTTCCTGTTCATGGAAAAAGAGACTTGCGCCGAGGGGCAGACGGCCCTGCAGCAACCTGACGCGAGATACCTGGTGAAGCCCTTCAACGCCGCCGAGCTGCTTATAAAAGTCGAGACGCTCACGGGCGTGAACCTCTCGGCCTTTTTAATGAAGCACAGAAACCCCGGCGAGAACAGGAGGGCCGACCAGAGGCTCTGCTGGACTGAGGATTTGAAGGTGTGGGAGGGCCCGCGCGTCTTCAGGCCGTTCGTCCACACGATGGACATCTCAAGGCGCGGCGTAAGGATAAGGTACATGGGCAGCATAATGAAGCCAGGCAGCATAGTGACGATAGCGATAAGATACATGGAAGTGCGGTGCGGAGCGCGGGTCGTCTGGTCGATTGCCTTGAGCGAAAACGAAGCCGCCTCGGGGCTCGCCCTCGCCAGGCCGGTGCCGGCCTCGACGATGTTGATGGCGGCCAGGGGCAGGAGGGCCTTCATTCCGCCGCTGGTGTCGGGGGGTTGAAGTAA
>CAJPGC010000037.1 GCA_905339405.1 uncultured bacterium
AGGTCAAGGGGTTTGTTCATTATCTGAACATGGCCGTTTTATGAGACCGGGACAGGGGGAAAACGCAAGCTGCCTCTAAAAATCACATATTTTTTCTGAGGTCGAGGAAGGGCGGAAATAAAAAGCGGAGCATATATGACAATATGTGAGCATTTTTATTTCCGTCCTGCCAAAAAAATCAGAAAAAAGCACGGTTTTCAGAGGCAGCCTTAATAATCAGCCGGCCTTTACCATTGTCCGCTCCATCGCGAACAGGACCGAATCTATGGCGTTTTTTATGGCGGATGAATGGGACTTGTCCTCGGCCCTTATTACCTTGAGGAGCTTGCCGATGTAGATTATCTCCTCCGGGTCTATTGACTCGGATTTCGCTGAATAAGGAGCGCCGTCCTCAGCCGCCGCCGTCCTCCTGTACACGTCCCCCACGCCGGTCACGAGCCAGTCTATCGATATGCCGAACCTCTCGGAGAACTCGAGGATTAGGTTCGAGGGCATCTCGCCCCTTTTCTTGTAATTGGAAAGCGCCTGCGGGGTTATGTCCAGCGCCCTTGCCACGGCAGAGTCGTTCTTGAGCCTGCCAGCCCACTTCATCCTGTCGATCACTTCAGTATAGCTTACGCCCATCTCACTTTCTCCTCGGGAATTTGTTGGCGGTCAGAATAGTTTCCTCTACTGCTGAAATAAGGTCAGGTATCTCATAGGGCTTCTGTATGTAGGCAAGCCCCCTTTTTATGATGTCTTCCATCTGGACCCTGTCGTCCAGGTGGGCTGAAAAAAGCAGTATAGGTATCGAAGGGTTTATGTCAAGGAGCGGGCTTATGAGCTGCAGCCCGTTCCTCCCCGGCATGATGACGTCGGTCAGCACGAGATCGAACCTGCCCTTCTCCCTGTAAAAAAGACTCAAGGCGGCTTCTGCGTTGGCCGCCTCGGTGACAGAGTAACCGTACTCCGAGAGGACCATCGCTGTCGACTTCCTTACCCATTTTTCATCCTCTACGAGGAGTATCTTCTTGCCGTTGCCAATGCCAGGGACCGGTTTTAGCGTGCCGGACCCTTCCTGGGCCCTGGAGGCCTCTTCGGCCGCAGGCATGTATATCTTGAAGGAAGTCCCCTTGCCTGCCTCGCTCTCCGCCCATATCCAGCCGCCGAGCTCGTTCACTATCCTCTGGACGACCGTAAGCCCCATTCCGGCGTTCTTTTTCTCCTTGGTGGTGAAAAGAGGCTCGTATATCCTCTTCAATGTCTCCGCGTCCATGCCTGAGCCGTAATCCTCTACGACAAGCAGCACGTAACGCCCCGGCCTCGGGGCGCCACCCTCTTCATACATCTTCTCGGAAACCGTGATATTCCGCGTCTTTATGTCTATGTTCCCGCCGTAGGGCATGGCCTCGCTGCTGTTTATGACGAGGTTCAATATTATCTGCTCGAGCATGCAGCGCACCGCGAGCACGGGCCAGATGTCGTACGCGAAGTCGGTATCTATGGTGATGTCCTCGCTCACAAGGTGCTCGAGCATGCGGAGGATATCGGAGACGACCTCATTGAGGTCGTGGGAAGCGACGTTCGAAGGCTTATGCCTGCTGAAGACGAGGAGCTGCTGGACGAGGCTTATGGCCCTGTCGGATGATTCCTTTATCGGCTCTAGCAGCTTAAGGAGGTTCCCCTGCCCTTCGGCCTTCGAGACGGCGAGGTCCGTCAGAGTCTTTATTACCGTGATTATGTTGTTGAAATCATGGGATATACCGGCCGTGAGAGTGCCGATTGCGGCCATTTTCTGCGAGTGCATGAGCTGGGCGAGAACGCTGCTCCTCTCCCTCTCAAGCTTCCTGCAATGGGTCTTGTCTATGCTTATCTCGAGCACGAGGGGCGTGCCGTCGGTGTCTGAAAAAGGCAGGTCAAAGACCTGAAAAGCCTTGCCGTCCGGATGGACCGACTCCCAGGCGATTGCTTCACCGGTCTCGAAGACGCGGAAAGTGGGGCAGTTCTCGCAAGGGGTCTGCCTCCCCCAGATCGCTTCAAAGCAGCGCCTTCCGGCGCCCTCCCCATAGTTGTCCCTGAAGACCTTGTTCGCGAATTTAATCGAATAGTCCTTTTCCTGGAGGTACGCGAAAAAGGGCAAGTTATCGATAAACCTGTAAAAACTCTCCTTTTCAGCCTTTAATTGCGCTTGCGCGGCCGCCAGGGCAACCTTAAGCGAATCGGCTTCGGCAGCCTTTGCCTTCAAGGCTTCGATATCTTCGGTGCTGAGTGTTTCCTGTGCTTTTATCTTCATGTTTATGGATTTTTCAAGGGTGGAATTGAACTATACCAGAAAACAAACGGCGATAACAACCACAATTTTAAAGAGGGGATTAAAGGTGGCGAGGTCTCATTAAGGAGAGAAGTAATATAAGTAGAAGAACCTGCTTCAAATTTTAAAACTTTATCAAAATACCATGTAACGCGGCTCTCTGTAACAGGGCTCTGCTCACTTTCGCCTCCCCAACCCGCTAATCTCGCCCCTGAGTTCGCTACGCTCCCGCGCCTCGGCGAGATTCGCCCGCCCTCCCTCAGGCTCGCTCCGCCCTGTTACGGAGTATGTGTAAAAACACCCTCTTCCCTTGCGGGAGAGGGTTGGGGAGAGGGGGATATTTGTTCGCGGAGCAGCGCCAAGAAAGCATAAAAACAAAGCCCCCTCGCTTAACGCGCAGGGGGCTTTGCTGTCCAATGTGTACTAAGACCTCAAAAACTCACCAGCTCTCCCGGCCTTACCGATTCGAGCTTGTCTTTTATGAACGCCTTTGCCGCCTCGAGCGTCTTCTGGTCGTTGGCCTCGAACCTCAGTACGAGCACAGGCTGGGTGTTCGACGCGCGCACAAGCGCCCATCCGCCCTCGAAGTTGACCCTAAGGCCGTCTATCCTTATGATGTCCCTGACCTTGAGCCCCGCATCACCGGAGCCTATCGCAGCGTCGAGCCTCTTTATCACCTCGAACTTGAGATCATCCGGGCAGTCTATCCTTATCTCCGGGGTCACTACCGTCTCCGGCATACCGGCGAGCATGGAAGAGAATACGAAGCCTGCGTCCTTTACCCTCTCCCTCGCGGCTATCTCCAGCACCCTGCACGATGAGTAAACGGCGTCATCGAAGCCGAACCACCTGTCGGCGAAGAAGATATGGCCGCTCATCTCTCCGGCCATCGCTGCCTTCAGCTCCTTCATCCTCGCCTTTATGAGCGAGTGCCCGGTCTTCCACATGACGGGCACTCCGCCGAGCCTCGCTATCTCGTCGTACATGACCTGCGAGCACTTGACCTCGCCTACGAGGGTCGCCCCGGGCCTCTCCTTAAGTATGGACTTGGCGAAAATTATCATGAGCTTGTCGCCCCAGATGATGTTGCCCTGCTCGTCGACGACCCCTATCCTGTCGGCGTCCCCGTCGTAGCTGACCCCGAAGTCAGCCTTCTCCTTCTTAACGGCCTCGATTAAGTGCTTCAGGTTCTTCGGGACCGTCGGGTCCGGGTGGTGATTGGGGAAAGTGCCGTCCGGCTCGGAGAAGATGTCCACGACCTCGCAGCCGAGGCCCTTTATGAGCGGGACGGCGACCGGCCCGGCTGTGCCGTTGCCGGAGTCGAGGACGACCTTCAGGGGCTTTTTCGTCGCCGGGAGCTTCACGGCCTTCGAGACGTAATCTATATAAGGGGTGACTATGTCGAAGTACTCGACCTTGCCCGGCGTGACGGCTTTATTCGGCTTGCCGAGCACCTCGGCCCTTATTATCTCCTTGAGCTCCTGTATCTCGGCCCCGTGGATGGTCTCTTTTCCGATACTCACCTTGAAGCCGTTATACTCCGGCGGGTTGTGGCTTCCGGTTATCATTATGCCGCCGCCAACGTTGAGCGTATGCATCGAAAAATACTGGAGCGGGGTCGGGCACTCGCCTATGTCGATTACGTCTATGCCGCTTTCAGTGAGCGCGCCCACGAGCGCGTCCCGCAGGGCCTTCGAGCTTGTCCTTACGTCCCTGCCGACCGTCATTTTGAAGCCCGGCCCTAATTTAGCCCCGTGCCTCGCGGCAAGTATTCCGTATGCCCTGCCAATAAGGGCGGCCACTTCTGCCGTGAGGTCATCCCCCCAGGTGCCTCTTATGTCGTACTCTCTGAAAATCCCGTCTGAAAGGTTCATCACCGGCCCCCAGCCTCTATTTTGTCTTCGCATCTGGAACTTTTTGAGCAACCGATCTGCCTTCTGTGTTTTTCGTCAATTCTGTAATTGCAAATTATACAGGAAAAAAGCGTCATAGCCAGAGTTCAAAGGGCTTTTTTCTCCCTTTTCTCAGCCCTGAGGGCGCGAAAAAAGCTTTGAAGTGCGTCCTGGCATTCTTTCGCCATGACGCCAGAGGTTACATGGACCCTGTGGTTGAGCCTATTGTCTTCTGATATGTCGTACAGAGAGCCGCACGCGCCGGCCTTTGGGTCGAACGTGCCGAAGACGAGCCGGGGGACCCTGGCCAGGATGATGGCGCCCATGCACATGAGACAGGGCTCTAGCGTCACATAAAGGGTCGTTGCCGAAAGCCTCCATCTGCCGAGCTTTTTCGCCGCCGACCTTATCGCGAGAAATTCGGCGTGGGCGGCCGGGTCCTGGCTGAGCTCCCTTTTGTTATGCCCCCTCGCGATGACCTTGCCTTCGGCTACGATGACCGCGCCGACCGGCACCTCTCCCTTTGAAGCGGCCTTTGAAGCCTCTCTCAACGCGGCGGCCATGAAGCTCTGGTCGGTCTTCGTCAAAAACAGATATCCCTTCCGGTTTTAAAAAATAAATAGTTACATCAAACAAGGTGCAAAGTCAACCTGCCGCAGCCGCGAGAGACTCTTACCGAAATCAGGGCTGGTATAATCAATATATTGCCGGTAAACCAAAACCGAACGGGGGGTTACCATGAAATACATCCTGGCTTTGGCCCTTACGGTGATTTTCACGACCTTCGCACAGGCGAAGTTAGTAGAGGAGACAATCGAATATAAGGACGGCGAAGCGATGCTCGAAGGTTATCTCGTGTACGACGACGAGGCAGGCACCCCGCAGCCAGGGGTACTCGTCTTCCATGAATGGTGGGGGCTCAACGATTATATAAAAAGCCGCGCAAGGGACATAGCCTCCCTCGGGTACGTTGCCTTCGCCCCTGACGTCTACGGCAAGGGAGTGAGGCCCGCTGATGCAAAAGCCGCAGGGGCCGAAGCTGGCAAGTACATGAAGGACAGGAAGCTTCTACGTTCAAGGGGCGCAGCCGCCCTCGACACCCTGAAGAAAAACAAGCGCGTCGACCCAGAAAAGATTGCGGCAATAGGCTACTGCTTCGGCGGGGCCGCAGCCCTCGAGCTTGCCAGGAGCGGAGCGCCTGTAGCGGCAACGGCGACCTTCCACGGCGTCCTCAACACGCCAACGCCTGAAGACGCCGCGAAGATAAAAGGCAGCGTGCTCGTCCTTCACGGCAGCGAAGACCGCTCGGTAAAGCCGGCCGAGGTCCAGTCATTTCAGGACGCGATGAACAAGGCGGGAGTCGACTGGCAGCTCGTCAGCTACGGCAAAGCGGTACACGGCTTCACCAACCAGGAGAACGGGACAAACCCCTCGAAGGGGGTAGCGTATGATGAGAAGGCCGACAAGCGCTCATGGGAGGCGTTGAAAGACTTCCTGGGAGAGAAGCTCGGGAGCGGCCGTTAAAAGGCGCTCATGCGGACTCATAAGGTAAGGGCCGCCGTGCTGAGGGACGGCGGCGGCCCATTGAAGATAGAAACCCTCGAGCTGGAAGGCCCCCTCGAAGATGAAGTACTGGTGCGCCTTTCCGCCAGCGGCATATGCCACACTGATATCGGCTTTGTCGACGGCGGGGCCGGTGAGCCTGTAGTTCTCGGTCACGAGGGCGCTGGCGTTGTCGAGGAGGCCGGAGAGAAGGTCAAGGGGCTCTCTCCGGGCGACCACGTCGTGCTCTCGTACCTTTCATGCGGGTCTTGCGGGCCATGCAAAAAAAGGCGGCCTTTCGACTGCGAAAGGCTGTTTGAAGCGAACTTCGGCTTCAGCCGCCTTGACGGCAGCAACGGATATTGGCGAAGCGACGTGAAAGGCCATTTTTTCGGCCAGTCGTCGTTCGCGACGATGTGCCTGTCCACGAAGCGCAATATCGTGAAAGTAGAAAAAGAGCTTCCCCTCGAGCTCCTTGCGGCCCTCGGCTGCGGCCTGCAGACTGGCGCGGGCACCGTGATGAACATATTCAAAATCAAAAAAGGGCAGAGCCTCGCGATATTCGGCACAGGGGCGGTTGGGCTGGCTGCCGTGATGGCAGGGCGGATCAACGGCGCTGGCCCGATAATAGGCGTCGATATCGTCCCCAAAAGGTTGAAGCTAGCCCTCGAGCTCGGCGCGACCCACGTAGTCGATAGCCGTGACGAAGACACTGCTTCCCGCATTAAGGCCGTCACAGGCAAAGGGGTCGATTTCGTGCTCGACACCACCGGAGACCTTGAGATGAGCCGCATCTCAAGTGAAGTGCTGAACCCCGGCGGGGTAGCCGCCGACGTCACCGGCATCGCAAGCGAACGCACGCTGCCCGGCGGCAGGAAGGCCATAAGCGTAATCCAGGGAAACTCCGTGCCGCAGAGCTTCATACCAAAGCTCATAAGGCTCTATAAAGAAGGCCTGTTCCCGTTCGACCGTCTCGTCAAGTTCTACGATTTCAGAGATATAAACAAGGCGATAACAGCCTCGAAGAGCGGACGAGTCATAAAGCCTGTCCTCAAGATGATCGGGAAGTGAAAAGAATTCACCGCACCGCCCCCCTGTCAAGCGTCTGAGAAGACGATTTCTCTAAATAAATCACAAGTGTTTAAGAAGAGACGGTTGTAGAATTTTTTATTCCAAATCGATAAAATATGGTACAAATGTGCATCGCCATAAGTTTAAACAGGAGCGCGCCCGGGTGAGAAAAAAGGAGCTCTGTTCCGTTTACATAATTTCTTTTTTGTGTTCTTTCGCGGCCTTGATGGCCTTTTTGCCCGCACTCCAGAACGGTTTCGTCAACTTCGACGACAACGTCTACGTCTACGAGAACGCCGCCCTGCGCTCCCTTGACTGGGCGTTCGTCAAGAACAGCTTCTTCGGTTTCTACTACCTCAACTGGCACCCCCTGACCATGATATCCTACGCCGTCGACTTCCGGCTGTGGGGGCTCGACCCGTTCGGCTTTCATCTTACCAACATAATCTTTCACGCGGTCAATACCTTTCTGGTAGGCGTCCTGGCCTGCAGGCTCATTGACGCCGAAGGCTCTCCCAAAAAGCCCCTGTTCTCATTTACATTCGTCGCCGTCTCGGCGCTCCTGTTTGGCCTGCACCCGCTCCACGTTGAATCGGTCGCGTGGATATCGGAAAGAAAAGACGTCCTGAGCGGCTTTTTCTTCCTCTTCGCGCTACTCTCTTACGTCAGGTACGCGACATCGTCTGAAAAAAGATGGCTCCACTATTGCGCTGCCCTGGTTTTCTTCCTGCTCGCGCTGATGAGCAAGCCCATGGCTTTAACGCTGCCTGTCGTTCTCCTGATACTCGACTATTATCCGCTGAAAAGAAGGTTCGGCCTCAAAACGGCCATACTCGAAAAAATCCCCTTCGGCCTCCTGGCCCTGTTTTCGGCCGTGATGACGCTTGCAGCGCAGACAACCGCAAGCGCGTTCACGAGCAGCCTCTGGGAGCGCGCGCTCGTATCAGTGCGGGCCTATGTCTTCTACCTGGAAAAGCTGGCGCTGCCCCTGGACCTCTCTCCTTTTTACCCGATATTCCCAAAGCCAGAACTGGCCTCGCCGGAATATCTCATTGCGCCGCTCGTCCTTCTGGGGCTCGCCGTATTCTGCTTCATCAAGCGCAAGTCCAGGGCATACACGGCAACGTACGCCTTTTTTCTCGTGACCCTGCTGCCTGTCATCGGCATCGTGCAGATAAGCTCGCACCTGGCCGCTGACCGCTACACGTACCTGCCGAGCCTCGCGCCTTTCATGCTCGCGGGCATCGGGGCTGCCAGCCTGGCTTCAACTTACAAATGGCGGAATGCCACGCTCATCTCAGCCGTTGTCCTTTTCGGCCTGCTGGCTTTTGCTTCCAACCGCCAGGTGCACGTATGGAAGGACTCCGTGTCTCTGTGGTCGCGCGTCATAGAAAAATATCCGTACGTCTACCTGGCCTACAACAACCGCGCGGTGGCGCACACGCAGCAGGGCCGCTACTCGGAAGCCATCACCGACCTTGAAAAGTCCATAGAAATGGCTCCGGACTTCATGCCTGCGTACATCAACCTTGCGGACGCGCGCAAGAAGACCGGCAGGAAAGACCTTGCCGCCGATGTCTACACCTCCGCCCTGACGGTTAACGCGAACAACGCGGAAATCCTGTTCGAAAGGGGACTCACCTATTACAACATGGGAGAGTTCAATAAGGCCGCCGGGGACTTCACGGCGATCTTGTCGAGAGGATTTCACGTAGATTCTCTCATCTACCGCGCCGCCGCCTCAATGAAGCTTGGAGACGCAAAGAGCGCCGCCGAAGACCTGAGCGCGGCCCTTGAGGCCGACCCGCAGAACGCTCTCGCCCATTACGTCATGGCTGAGGTCTATCATAAGATGAGGAACATTGAGCGCGCGTCCTATCACATCGGCAGGGCAAGGGCCCTCGGGTACCGTTAGCGCACGTGACCTCTACCCTTAATTGATCAACCTTGCGGATATGCCCGGAAAAATAAAAACGAAGCCGCACATCGAAGTAGCCTGCGCGATAATCGAACGGGGCGGGCTTGTGCTGGCCGCCCAGCGAAGCGAGTCCATGAGCATGCCGCTCAAATGGGAATTCCCGGGCGGGAAGATACACGTTGGCGAGAGCAGCGAAGAGTGCCTCGTCCGCGAGCTGCTCGAAGAGCTGGACGTTCTGGTCACTGTGAAATACCCGCTCAAGCCGGTCACATGGGAGTACGCCGGTTTCTCTGTTACCCTTCACCCTTTCGTCTGCGCGATAAAAAAAGGGGCTATCGTCATTCACGAGCATAAGGCTGTCAAATGGCTCACGCCCGCGGAGCTGCCTACGCTCGACTGGGCGGAGGCTGACTTTCCTGTGATATCGGAATATCTTTCGCTGAAATCGGGTGGTGATTCCAAATGAAGGACTATGAAGTAAAGATTTTAAAGGCAGGCTACTCGCTGAGGCTCGGGCCGACCCAACAGAAGGCCGACGGCACGATCACGCTCATAAAAGGGCCGAAGAAGATCATAGTCGACACCGGCGGGCCTTCCGACAGCAAATACATCCTCGACGCGCTCGGACACGAGGGGCTTAGGCCGAGCGGCATCTCATTTGTGATATGCACGCACGGCCACTCAGACCATATAGGGAACAACAACCTTTTTACAGAAGCCACCTTCATCGTCTCGCACGACATCTCAAAAGGCGACCTCTATACCTTCCATGACTTCAAATCAGGGGCAAACTATATTATCGATGAAAGCGTCGAGGTCGTCCCGACCCCCGGGCATACAAGCCAGGACATAAGCGTGCTCGTGAAGACAAGGGAAGGGCTGGTTGCTGTCGTGGGCGACCTTTTCGAATGCGAGCGCGACATGGCAGAAGAGGGGCTGTGGAGGGAGTCAAGCGAACTCCCCGCCGAGCAGAAAAGAAGCCGCAGCCGCGTCCTCGCCACGGCGGATATCATCATACCGGGACACGGAGAGGGGTTTAAGGTGAGAAGGGCGTGAAGGAACAAACAAAAAGGGGTTGCGTTTATTAACGCAGCCCCTCGTTATTTTACTGGCGCGCCCGGAGAGATTCGAACTCCCGACCCTCTGGTTCGTAGCCAGATGCTCTATCCAGCTGAGCTACGGGCGCATTTTTTACGGATTAGGCCCCGGACAGGGGCGCAAGACCTGAAGATTTTAACATCTCGGGCGCATGAGTCAAGTGTTATATCTTTTTCAGCCGCCGCTTGCGGACCGGAAATAAAAACGGGGCAGGGAGTCCCCGCTCTCCTGCCCCTTTTCTCAGGTCCAGAGCTCCCGGCGTCTACCCCAATCCCCATTGGAACGGCCGGAAGCCCCTCACCCAAGTCTCAATCAGTCTTTTTACGCACAAACGCGCTCTTTCCCGAAGGAGCCTTATTTTATACCGATTCAGCGTTGGACTGAACTGTCCCCAGGTACAGGTCTTTTATTCTCTTTTAAAAAGGGGGCGTTTCGAATAAAATCAATTGAAGAACAAGTTCGGAGGCTTAAAATGGATTCAATTACGATCCTCGGGCTTATCGGGGGCACTTTCACGACCGCCTCCTTTTTCCCGCAGGTCTTCAAGACCTGGAAGACGAGGTCGACAAAGGACGTCTCTTCGGGTATGTTCGTGCTGCTTTCAGTTGGAATAACGTTCTGGATAGCTTACGGCGTCAAGATAGGCTCCGTCCCGGTCATAGCTGCCAACTCGGTATCTCTTGTACTGACACTCGCCATGCTTGGGATGAAGTTTTTGTACAAATAAAGGAAGGATGCGGCCCGGATAAGGCACTGCATGATAACGCCCAGGCTCAGAGCCGGGCCTGATTTCCACTTTCAAAAAAGATAACTCAGCCGCAGTGCACTATCCCGCGCTTGAGGAGGTACTTCTGGTGGTACTCCTCGGCGGGGTAGAACTCCGAAGCCTCGCTTATCTCTGTCACCACCGGCAGGCTGTATACGCCGGAGGCGTTCAAGTCCTTCTTCGATTCCTCGGCGAGCCTTTTCTGCTCTTCGCCGTGATAGAAAATAGCCGACCTGTACTGGCTTCCGATGTCGGGGCCTTGCCTGTCCGGCGTCGTCGGGTCGTGAGAGGCCCAGAAAGCGTCAAGAAGCTCTTTGTAACTGACCATTTCCGGGTCGAAAGTGACCTCGACGGCCTCCGCATGGCCGGTCGTGTCGGAACACACTTCCCTGTAGGAAGGGTTCTCGGTATGCCCGCCCGTATAGCCAACCAGCGTTGAAACCACGCCTTTTATATTCCTGAAGGTCTCCTCGACGCCCCAGAAGCAGCCGGCGGCGAAAATAGCCTTTTCAACTCTACTGTTTTCCATTGTCATTCTCCTTATCGAAACTATTATATCGCAAATCGAGCACAGGCTGTACCCGTTCCATGGTTTGAAGCCCCCGAGGCAAGCCGCGGGTATTGCTCTCGCCATGTGCGTTCAATGGAAGCCGGAGTGGGCGCACAGACTGACACGAACAGGACAAAAGGGAGACGTCTGTGTGTCTCTGAAGGCTCTGGGTGGTAAAAAGGATGACAATCGAACAGGGATTCAAGGCAATCGAAACAGAGGGAGTAAACTGGCGGAGAGGGGGGGATTCGAACCCCCGGTAGGGTTTTATCCCTACAACTGCTTAGCAGGCAGCTGCCTTCAGCCTCTCGGCCACCTCTCCGTATGTGCGGGAACTTTCGGAAAACAGAAGTTTATTTGTACCACGACTTCGTGCTATAATCAAGGCCGCTTTGGCGGAATATTGAAGGTCCCCCAAATATCTATTTTGAGGAAAACCGAATGGACGAGCAGACCGAGCAGACAAAATTATGCCCCGACTGCGGGGCCGAGTTTTACGCGTACGTTAAAGAATGCAGCAGGTGCATGGCCGAACTGGTCCCCGCCGAGGAGATACGCGGTTCGTCAAAGGCAAACGAGAAGAAGCACCCCTCTGACGGGCTGGTCTGCATAGAGGACGGCTCTTACGAGCGCGCCAACGAGCTTGCCTGGCAGCTGCGCGAGAAGGGCTTTGACGCGACCGTGCTGCGCGCCCCGGCCGCCTCATGCAAAGGCGGTTTCGGCGTCTTCGTCGACCAGAGCATAGCTCGCCCCGCCGCCCTTTACAGGGACGCCCTCTTAAAGAAACTCAACGGAGGGCTCGAGGAGGCCGAAGCCAA
>CAJPGC010000038.1 GCA_905339405.1 uncultured bacterium
CCTGAAAACGGCCCTGACCTTCTTGAGGAGCCTGAAGCTCTCCTTGTCGACCAGGGCTACGAGCCCGGTGCCCTCGAGGTCAATGCCGGCGGAGGTCATCTCGACCCTTTCTTCGGTAGTTATCTTCCTGTCGCTCACAAGATAGGTGAGGCTCTCTGTCCTTATTGTATACCCTTCTCCGGAGGACTCTATGACAACGTCCCCGGAGGCGATTATCTCGCCGGCCGCTTCCCTGAACCTGCCCTCTTTGGCGGTCAGGACGTAGGGGGTGCCGTCCTTCGCGTAGAAAGTGACCTTGACGTTCTCCAGCGTAGTCAGGTCTTCATCCTTCGAGCGCCGGGCCGAGTCCGCCTCGAGCTCCCATTCGACCCTGCCAGCCTTGGTGCCGGAGTAGCGTATCTTCTCTATCTTTACCTGTACCTTTTCGTCCTGCTCAAAACTCGTCTTAGGCCCCTTGCCGGCCCGGTAATATATGAAGACCAGGACCGCCAGGGAGATTATGGAGAGGATAACGAACGAGGAAAGGGCGATCCTTATCTTACGGTTCATTTCGGCAGCGGCGAAAAGCTCCTAAAAACTAATTATTTCAAATAGTTACAGGGAAAAATTGAAAGCATAATCCAAGTATAGCAATAATTATACCACCTGCAAACTGGGCTGTAAAGGCATTTGTCCCCTCATGGAAGGTAAGCATTCATGACTTCGTCCCACTTGCCCTGGACCTTGAGGATAAGCTCGGCAAGCTCCCTGGCCGCGCCCCTGCCCCCGGGCCTTTTCGAGACGTAATCGGCCCTCTCCAGGACCTCCGGGACGGCATCGGCCACGGCCGCCGAAAACGCCACCCTCCTCATGACAGGGAGGTCTATTATGTCGTCCCCCATGTAGGCCATTTCGCCCGGAGATATGCCCGAAGCCTTGACGAGTTCCTCTAGCGCGACCCTCTTGTCCTTCAAGCCCTGGTAAACGTGGCTTATGCCGAGGTCAGCCGCCCTCCTCCGAACCACGTCGGACTGCCTCGCCGTGATTATCGCCACGTCTATCCCCATCCTCATCAGTATCTTGATCCCGTGGCCGTCCTTGACGTCGAAAAACTTCGTCTCTTCTCCGCTGTTGCTGAAGATTATCCGGCCGTCAGTCAAAACACCGTCAACGTCAAAGACAACGAGCCTCACGGCCCTTATCTTCTCAACAAGCCCCTCGCTAACTCCCAACATGCAACCCTCCAGTCATAGGGATTTCACAGACGGCGTTTTTATTGGAGGGGAACTTTCTGTAGAAAGTTCCCCTCAGACCCCCTTCAAAGACTTTTAGTTCCCGTGAAGCCCCCCTTAAGGGGGACTTCACGGGAAGAGCTATAAATTTTTGGAGAGAGTTTGAGAGAACCTTTTTACAAAAAGGTTCTCTCAATAAAATCGGCGGCCTGTAAAATCCTGTCCACTGGAGGGTTGTATGTTGGGAGTGAGCGAGGGGCTTGCGGCGAAGATAAGGTCTGTGAGGCTCGTGGTTTTTGACGTTGACGGGGTCTTGACGGACGGCCGGATAATCTTCAGCAACAGCGGTGAGGAGACGAAGTTTTTCGACGTCAAGGACGGTCACGGCATGAAGATACTCATGCGCATGGGAATAGACGTCGCCATCATAACCGCGCGGCAGTCCGAGGTGGTGAGGAGGCGCGCGGCCGACCTCGGCATAACCCACGTCTTTCAGGGCATGAAGGACAAGAGGGTGGCTTTGGAGGCGCTCGTCCAGGCTTCCGGGGTTTCACCCGGCGAGATGGCCTACATGGGGGACGACATAATAGACCTCCCGGTCATGAAAAGGGTCGCATTTTCAGCGGCCGTGTCGGACGCGGTCTCAGAGGTCATCGAGAGGGCCGATTACGTGGCGAAAAGGCCCGGCGGCAGGGGGGCGGCAAGGGAGCTTGCCGAGCTTATATTGAAGGTCCAGGGCAAGTGGGACGAGGTCATGAAACTGTACCTGGCATAGGGGGGACAAAGGCCTTTACAGCCCAGTTTGCAGATGGTATAATTTTTGCTATACTTAGATTATGCTTTCAATTTTAGCTTGTAACTATTTGAAATCATTAGTTTTTAGGGGCTTCTCTGTGCTCGCCGCATGAACCGTAAGATAAGGATTGCCCTTTCCTCGTTCGTAGTCCTCTCCATAATCTCCCTGGCGGTCCTGGTTTTTATTTATTACAGGGCCGGCAAGGGGCCAAAGACGAGCTTTGAGCAGGACGAGCGGGTCCAGGTCAAGATAGAGAAGATACGCTACTCGGGCACGAAGGCGGGGCGCGTCGAGTGGGAGCTTGAGGCCGATTCCGCGAGGCGCTCGAAGGACGAGGACCTTACGGTCCTCGAGAACGTCAAGGTCACTTTCTTCGCCAAGGACGGGACCTCCTACGTCCTGACCTCGAAAGAGGGCAGGTTCAGGGAGGAAGCAGGCGAGATAATCGCTTCCGGCGACGTCGTGGTCGAGTCCTCCGGCGAAGGGTACACGATAAAGACCGAAAGCCTCACGTATCTCGTGAACGACAGGAAGATAACAACGGAAGAAAGGGTCGAGATGACCTCCGCCGGAATTGACCTCGAAGGCACAGGGCTTGTGGCCCTTGTTGACCGCGAGAGCTTCAGGCTCTTGAGGAAGGTCAGGGCCGTTTTCAGGGGCCGGGCGGTCTGACAAGGGGATTGAGATGCAGCATAGTTTTTCATCTTTCGTTATAGCAGCCGCCCTTTTCCTCGCAATCATTTCATTCCCGTCCAGTTCCCCGGCCGTCCAGGCCAGCAACCCAGTCTCTAAAAAGCCGGTCACAGTCACCTCTGATACGATGGAGGCGAACACGAACGAGAGCAAGGTGGTCTTCCGCGGCAACGTCGCCGCGGTAGAGGACTTCACGCTCTGTTCAGACGAGCTCAGCATCCTTTACGACGACAAAAGGGACGTGAGCGAGATAGAGGCAACGGGGAACGTCAGGATATTCCAGGACGAGAAGAAATCGACCGCCGGACGGGCGGTGTACGACAGGAAGGGACGCCTCATAGTGCTTACCGGCGACCCCCAGGTCACGCAGTGCAACGACGTCATCAAGGGCGACAGGATAACCGTCTACCTCGACGACAATAACGCCGTTGTCGAAAGCGGCGGCGGCAAGCGGGTCAAGGCCGTAATCATGCCCGAGAAGAAGTGCCCTGGCCAGAACGCGCCCGAAAGGACCGTGAGTGAAGAATCTCTCTGTAACGGGGCTCGTTAAGTCTTTCAAGAAAAGGAAGGTCGTCGACGGCGTGAGCATCGACGTCGAGCCCGGTGAGATAGTCGGCCTTCTGGGCCCCAACGGCGCCGGAAAGACGACGACCTTTTACATGATAGTCGGGCTGGTGAGCCCGGACGAAGGCACAGTCACGCTCGGCGGACGCGACATCACCTCGACCCCGATGTTCGAGCGGGCGCGGTTCGGCATAAGCTACCTGCCGCAGGAGGCTTCGGTCTTCAGGAAGCTGACCGTGGCCGAGAACGTGAAGTCCATTCTGGAGTACATGGACATCCCGAAGGCCGAGATGGAGTCCAGGCTCAAGACGCTCCTCGAGGAGCTCGGGGTCTTGCACCTGGCCGATTCCAGGGCCTACGCGCTCTCCGGCGGCGAGAGGAGGCGCGTGGAGATAGCGAGGGCCCTCGTCAATTCGCCGTCGTTCCTTCTCCTGGACGAGCCATTTTCAGGTATAGACCCCATAGCGGTTGCCGATATACAGGATATAATGCTTGAGCTCAAGAGAAAGGGCATAGGCATACTGGTCACCGACCATAACGTCGGGGCCACGCTGGGAATCTGCGACAGGGCCTATATTATAGGCTCCGGCAAGCTATTGAAGACCGGCACCCCCACCGAGATACTTGATTCGAAGAGGGTGAGAGAAGTTTATCTCGGAGAGAAGTTCAGGCTCTAGCAGCCTGAAAACCGGCTGAAGCGTGCGCCGGTAACAGATAAGGCATACTCAGGCAAGCCACGGAGGCTTCTGGCAACATGGCTTACGAACTCAAGCAGGAACTCAAGCTCACTCAAAGCCTCGTGATGACGCCGCAGCTGCAGCTGGCGATAAAGCTGCTGCAGCTCTCCAGGCTCGAGCTCGTCGAGATGGTCCGCGAGGAGGTCCAGACGAACCCGGTCCTGGAGGACGTATCTGCCCCGGAGGTCGCCTCAGGCGCGCCCGAGGCCCCGGCAGAGGCGCCCCCGAAGCCCGAGATAGACTGGGAGACGTACCTGCAGGGGCAGAGCGAGTACAGGCAGGGCGGGATAGACTTCAGCCAGCGCGACGAGGAAGAGGACGACTTCATGTCCAACGTCTCGGCCGCCGGGGGTTCACTTTCCGACCACCTCGCCTGGCAGCTCGGCATATGCGGCCTTGCGCACGAGGATTCAGTTTTAGGCGAGTTCATAATCGGCAACATAGACGAGGACGGCTACATGCGCCTCCTGGAGAGGGACCCCGCGTCGACCGACGCGGAGCATGAGGCCGCTTCGCTCGAGGAGATTGCCAGGTGCGCGGGCGTGTCCGTAGAGGACGCCGGCCGCGTTCTTTCGGCCATACAGCAGTTCGACCCGCCGGGCGTAGGGTCAAGGACGCTCCGCGAGTGTCTCCTCATCCAGGCAAGAGGGCTTGACGTCAGGGACACCGTCGTCGAAGAGATAATAGCCAGCCACCTCGAGAAGCTCGCCAACCGCAACTACAAGGCCATCGCCAAGGCCCTCGGCGTGCAGGTCGAGGAAGTATTCGAAGCCGCCCGGGTCATTAACAAGAGCCTCAACCCGACGCCGGGGTCAGGGTTCGGTATAGACGAATCCCGCACCATAGTGCCGGACATATTCATATACAAGGTCGGCGACGAGTACGTCATCTCCCTTAACGAAGACGGCATGCCCAAGCTCAAGATAAGCCCGTATTACAGGGAGCTCCTGAAGACCGGAGGAGGGGCGGCGGCGGACAACGCGAAGGGCTACATACAGGACAAGCTCAGGAGCGCCGTATGGCTCATAAAGAGCGTCCACCAGAGGCAGCGCACCGTCTACAGGGTCGTCGAGTGCATAGTGAGGTTCCAGAGGGAGTTCCTCGACCAGGGGTTGAAGTACCTGAAGCCCCTTGTCCTCAAGGATGTGGCCGCCGAAATAGGCGTGCATGAGTCGACAGTAAGCAGGGTCACTTCCAACAAGTACGTGCAGACGCCCAGGGGGATATTCGAGCTCAAGTACTTCTTCTCAAACGGCATGTCCTCCGGCGACAGCGGCGAAGAGGTGACGGCGGAATACATAAAAGAGAAGGTCAGGAAGATAATAGAGGCAGAGGACTCAAAGCACCCGCTCTCCGACGCGCAGATAGCCGACAAGCTCAAGGAGTCCGGCATAGTGGTCGCCAGGAGGACGGCCACCAAGTACAGGGAGGCGATGGGCTTTCTTTCCTCGAGCAGGAGAAAGGCGCACTTCTAAGAGTTCCCGGGGCGCCTCTTGCGGGTCCTTCCCCGCAAATATGTTGACTTTTTCCCTCTTAAGAATTAAAAAAGAGGGTCAGGTTTTTTTCCGGATACTACGGGCAGGGTCCGCCGGGGCCCGCCCAAGTTGGCCATATATTACAATCGGAGGTCAGTCAATGCACGTCAGCGTCACTTTCAGGCATATGGATTCGTCCGAGCCCCTGAAGCTCTATGCGGAAGAGAAGTCGGAGCGTCTCAGCAAGTATCTGGCCGAGCCGGTCGAGATACACTGGGTCCTTTCGATCGAGAAGATAAGGCACATAGCGGACGCCACCGTCACCGCCAACGGCGTCACCATCAAGGCGCAGGGCGACACGCAGGACATGTACGCCGCCATAGACATAGTCCTCGATAAGCTCCTGGGCCAGGCAATGAAGCACAAGGACAAGGTCAAGGAGCACAAGCAGAACGGCGAGCCAGTCTCCATAAGGTATGCCGCTACAGAGGGCGCGGCGGCCGCGGCAGGCAAGCCCAGGATAACCAAGAAGGAAAACCAGTTCGTGAAGCCGATGTCGGTCGAAGAGGCCTCGATGCAGCTGGAAGTCTCCTCCGGCGACTTCCTCGTGTTCACCGATTCCTCCACCGGCAACACCAGCGTCCTTTACAGGCTCAAGGACGGCGGCTTCGGGCTCATAGAGACGACTACTCGCTGATTTCAGTTTTTTCCGGCCCGGGGCGCGTCCCCGGGGCCTTTTTGAGCACCCCCGGCGCCATGCGGGCTTTTGTCCGCGGGCGTTTTTATCCGTTCAGCATACCGCCAGAAGTTCCATGAGGCAGGTTCAAAAGCATTTGGCAAGGGTGAGCTACTATGAGGCTGGCTGACGTCCTTAGGGAAGAGAACATCATAACGGACCTTAAGGCCAGGGACAAGAACGAGGTCCTCGGCGAGATGGTCGATGATATCTCGTCCAGGGTCGATTCCCTGGACAGGGAGAGGGTCCTGAAGGCGCTCCTTGACAGGGAAAAGCTCGGCACGACCGGCATAGGCCACGGGGTCGCCATACCTCACGGAAAGATAAAGGGGCTCACGGAGCTGAAGGTCTTTTTCGGCAGGAGCAGGAAGGGCGTCAATTTCAGCTCCATGGACAACCTCCCGGTCCACCTCTTCTTCCTCATCATGGCCCCTGAGAACTCGGCTGCCGCGCACCTTAAGATACTGGCGAGCATCTCGCACCTGTTGAAGAGCCAGGACTTCAGGATGAAGCTCATGGACGCTGTCGACAGGTCCGAGATATACAGGATAATAACCGAGGCCGAGCGGAAGAACAGCATCGTCTGATTCGGCCCGCAGGGAACGGCATGGGCGTACCCGTTAAAGAGCTCATAGAAGGCAGGCAGGCGGAGCGTTTCGGCCTGAGCCTCATCGCTGGCGAGCGCGGCCTCGACAGGGAGGTGACGACCTCGCGCATCCAGAAGCCCGGGCTCCTGCTGACGGGGCTCCTGGAGGAGCTCCATCCCGACAGGCTCCAGATATTCGGCGCCGCCGAGATAGGCTACCTCAACAGCCTCGAGGTTGAGAATATCGAGGACGTGCTGAAGTTCCTGGCGCGCCCCGGCATACCGGCCATAGTCGTGACGAGGGACCTGGAGCCTCCGGCCTTCCTCGTGGAGATGTGCCGCACCAGGGAAATCCCCCTTTTCAAGACCATCTACACTTCCTCAGTCCTCATCGAAGGCATCACAAAGTACCTGGAAGAGAGGCTCGCGCCTTCAACCACGCTGCACGGGGTCCTCACGGACGTGCTCGGCGTCGGCATACTCATAATCGGAAAGAGCGGCATCGGCAAGAGCGAGTGCGCCTTAGACCTGGTCTCCAGGGGCTACAGGCTCGTCTCGGACGACATAGTCATAGTCAAGAAAATGCCGCCTTCGGTCCTTTTCGGGACCAGCTCGGACCTCATCCGCTATCACATGGAGATACGAGGGCTCGGCATACTGAACATAAAAGACCTCTACGGAATAACCGCCATCAGGGAGAAAAAGCAGATGGACCTGGTGGTAGAGCTGGTGAAGTGGGAAATAGAGGTCGAGTACGACAGGCTGGGCTTCGAGGAGAACACCTACAACATACTAGGGGTGGACCTGCCGTACCTCAAGGTGCCGGTTAGCCCTGGCAGGAGCGTCGCCACGATAGTCGAGGTGGCGGCCAGGAACCAGATATTGAAGATAATGGGGCATCATTCCGCTAAAGCGCTTGAGCGGGAGTTGGACAACGCCATGAAGGGGTTCCGTAAATAGTGAGCGACATCAGAGCGGTGGTCCTTAGCGGCCCCTCCGGCTCAGGCAAAAGCACCGCCATAAAGGCCCTCGAGGACCTGGGCTATTACTGCGTTGACAACATGCCTGTGGCTCTCCTCCCGAGGTTCATGGAGCTTCTTGCCAGCAGCGGGGAGATAACCAGGGTGGCCGCGGTCATAGACGTTCGCGAAGGGGCGTTCCTCAAGGACTTCGTCCAGGTCTTCTCCGACCTCAAGGCCACGGGCTACCACATGGAGCTCATCTATCTGGAGGCCTCCGACGACGCCCTTGTGAGGAGGTTTTCCGAGACCAGGAGAAGGCACCCCCTTGCAGTCGAGGAGAGCCCGCTTGAAGGGCTCTCAAAGGAAAGGGAGCTCCTGAAGGAACTGAAGTCCCTTGCCGACAGGGTCGTGGACACGACCGAGTTCAACGTCCACCAGCTCCGCGACCTCATCAAAGAGTATTACTCCGGGCCGGTCACGCGGGAGAAAATGGCCCTCAACTTCATCTCGTTCGGCTACCGCTACGGCCTTCCGACTGAAGCCGACCTGGTCATTGACGTAAGGTTCCTGCCGAACCCTTTTTTCGTGAACAAGCTTAAAAAGCACGACGGGCTCGCAAAACCGGTCAGGGACTACATACTTTCAAGGGTGGAGGCTAGAGAGTTCCTCGAGCGGTTCAGGAATTTTCTCGACTACCTCATCCCGCTTTACTGGAAAGAGGGCAAGTCTTATCTTACGATAGCTGTGGGGTGCACCGGCGGCAAGCACAGGTCGGTGGCGATGGTCGAGGCTATATCCGAGGGGTTTCATCCGGATATGGTTTCGATAAGGAAAAGGCACAGGGACATCAAGAAGTCCTGATACCTTCAAGCGGGTGGAGACATGGTAGGAGCTGTAGTAGTCACTCACGGGAAGCTCGCGGAGGCGCTCGTCGAGGCCGCCGAGGCGATAACCGGCAAGATGGACAAAGTCAGGACCGTGACGGTCGCGAGCGCGGATTCCACTGACGGCATCCGCGGGGTCGTCTCGGCCGCCGTCAAGGAGGCCGACTCCGGCAAGGGGGTCGTCGTTTTTACGGACATGTTCGGGGGCACCCCCACGAACATTGCCCTGTCGCTCATGAACGCGGGCAAGGTCGAGGTGATAACCGGGGTCAACCTGCCGATGATAATAAAGTTCGTCGGGCACAGGTCGGACAAGCCCCTGCACGAGCTGGCGGCCATGCTGAGGGAGTACGGCCAGAAATCGATCGTGCTGGCCGGCGAGATGCTCAAGGACAGGAGTTAGCCTGGTAATATTTTTCCAGGTTTTTTGATACAATAACATTGAGGCCCCTTGCGGGGTCCCCCGGGTGACATGGTAATCCTTATCAGGGTAGACGACAGGCTTCTCCACGGGCAGATTATCTGTTCCTGGGTCCCGTTCATAAAGGCGGACTCCCTGGTGGTCGCTTCCGACGAGGCGGCTTCAGACAGCCTCGTGAGCGAGATAATATCGGCCTGCGGCTGCAGCGAGCTCAGCGTCCGCGTGAAGTCCGTGGCCGATACCGTCGCCTACCTGAACGGCGGGGGCGCATCAGAGAGGGTCATGCTGGTCGTAGGCGAGCTCAGGGACGCCATGCGCCTCTATGAGCTTGGCATGAAGTTCTCCTCGATAAACCTCGGCAATATACACCACGAGGACGACGGCCGGGCAATAACGCCGTCGATCATCGTCAACGGCGAGGACGAGGCGGTGTTGAGGAGGCTCCGCGACCTGGGGGTCTCCATAGAGATAAGGGACATACCGAAGAACGAATCGAAAGAGTATGTCCCCTGAAGGGGGCCGGGGCTTTTCAGCGGCCAAAAAAACAAAACGGAGCGGCAGATTCTAAGGATGGATAACGGCGTAATGGATTCGAACCAGGTACAGACATTCACGATAAAGAACAAGCTCGGGCTCCACGCGAGGGCGGCCGCCCTTTTCGTCCAGCTCTCGAACAGGTTCTCCTCCGAGATACTCGTGGAAAAGAGCGGGCAGGAAGTCAACGGCAAGTCCATAATGGGCATACTCATACTCGCGGCAACCCAGGGCTCCAAGATAACCATCAAGGCCGACGGACAGGACGCCGGGGCCGCCATCGAAGCGCTCGGCAAACTCATTGACGACGGTTTCGGCGAGGATTGATGACAGACTCCAGAAAACAAGTCGTATTGATGAAGGGCATAGGCGTGTCTTCGGGCATCGTCATCGGGCGCGCCTACATCCTCGAGCGCGGCATGGTGGAGCCTTCGCAGTTCTGCTATCTCGACCCTTCGGAGACCGAGGGGGAGATAGAGAGGTTCCGGGGGGCGCTTAAGACCTCCAGGGAACAGCTCATGCGCATAAAGCGCAAGATGGAGCAGGACGGCAAGGGCAAGGAGCACATCCGCATCATCGACGCCCACCTAATGATCCTCAAGGACAACATGCTCATCAACGACACCATCAAGGCCATAAGCGGCCAGAGGGTGAACGCGGAATGGGCGTTGAAGACCGTCCTCAACGACATAATGGAATATTTCGAGAAGATGGACGACCCGTATCTGCGCGAGCGGGCGATGGACATAGAGCACATCGTGAACAGGCTCCTTTTAAACCTCATGGGCCGCAAGCACGAGTCCATCGCGGATATAAAAGAGCCGGTCGTGGTCGTGGCGCACGACCTGGCCCCGACCGACACGGCGCAGATGGTAAAGGGCACGGTCCTGGGTTTCCTGACCGACGTGGGCGGCAAGACCTCTCACACGGCCATCATGGCCAGGTCGCTGGAGATACCGGCCGTGGTGGGCCTCGAGTCGATAACGAGGAAGGCCGAGTCCGGCGACACCGTCATCGTCGACGGCACGACCGGCACCGTCATAATAAACCCCTCCGAGAGCGTCGTAGAGGTCTACAAGAGAAGGCGCGAGAGGTACGAGAACTACGGCAAGGCCCTCTTCCACTACAAGGACCTCCCCAGCGAGACGACCGACGGCAGGCGCGTGCGTCTCATCGGCAACATGGAGATAGTCGAGGAGATAGACGCGCTCATCGAGCACGGCGCCGAGGGGATAGGCCTCTACAGGACCGAGTTCCTGTACCTCAACAGGAAAGACCTCCCAACCGAGGAGGAGCACGTCAGGGCGTACAGGCAGGTCGCAAGGAAGATGGCCCCCAACCCGGTCGTCATACGCACGCTAGACGTCGGGGGCGACAAGATACTCTCGCAGGTGGAGTCCCAGAAGGAGATAAACCCGGCCCTGGGCCTTCGCGCCATAAGGTTCTGCCTCAAGAACATCGACATATTCAGGGTGCAGCTCCGGGGGATACTGCGCGCGAGCTCGTACGGCGACATAAAGATAATGTTCCCGATGATATCCGGCATAGAGGAGGTCCGCCGCGCAAGGCAGATACTCGAGGAGTGCAAGAGGGAGCTGAAGAGCGAAGGAAAGGCCTTCAACCCCGACATCGAGGTCGGGGTCATGATTGAGGTCCCCTCGGCCGCGATGATAGCCGACCTCATAGTGAAGGAAGTGAGCTTCATCTCCATAGGCACCAACGACCTCCTGCAGTACTCCCTTGCCATAGACAGGGTGAACGAGCACGTGGCCTATCTGTACGAGCCGTTCCATCCGGCCGTTTTGAGGATAATAAAGACCGTCGTCGAGGCGGCCAACAAGGCGGGGGTTTCCGTGAGCGTCTGCGGCGAGATGGCCGGAGAGCCGGAGTACGCCCTGATACTCCTGGGCTTCGGCGTCGACCAGCTCTCGATGAACGCGTACTCGGTGCTGCGCGTCAAGAGGCTCATACGGTCCATAAGCCACGCCGAGGCCAAGAAAATATGCAAGAACATCCTCGGGTTCGCCACCGCCAAGGAAGTCGAGAACTACATCAACATGAAGCTCCCCGGCCTCTATAAAGAAGAGTTCTGGAGCTGAACTGAAGTTGCTATTTTTTCCGGTCTCTTCGTAGGAGCGCAAGTAAAAATGCTCACATATTGACATATATGCTCCGCTTTTTACTTCCACCCTTCCTCGGCCTCGGAAAAAATATCTAAATTTTGAAGGCCCTCCTGAAAAGCGGCGCCAAGCGCCTGGGAAGGTATTTGAAAGCGTAATGATACGCTGTTTTTGGATGAGGTTTTTAGGTTGACAAACCCGTTGAAAGAATCGATAATAAAAAACTATTTTAGTTCGTTTTAACCCCTCAAGAAGAAAATATAAGGAGGCTTGAATAATGGGAACAAGGGAGTATCTGTTTACTTCGGAATCGGTCACCGAAGGACATCCGGACAAAGTAGCCGATCAGGTTTCTGACGCTATTCTCGACGCGCTTCTCACGGAAGACCCCAAGAGCAGGGTCGCGTGCGAAACGCTCGTCACCACAGGACTGGCGCTCATCGCTGGTGAGATAACCACCACTGCCAGGATAGACTATCAGGACGTCGTGAGGGAGACCATAAAGGACATCGGCTACACCGACGCCTCGATGGGCTTCGACTACAAGACCTGCGCCGTCATGGTCACGCTCGACAGGCAGTCCCCGGACATCGCCATGGGCGTCAACAGCTCCGAGGAAAAAGAGCAGGGCGCCGGAGACCAGGGCCTCATGTTCGGTTACGCCTGCGACCATACTCCCGAGCTCATGCCCATGCCGATAGCGCTCGCGCACAAGATAACCAACAGGCTCGCCGAAGTCAGGAAGAAGGGCATACTGAGCTACATCAGGCCCGACGGCAAGAGCCAGGTCACCGTCAAGTACGTCAACGGCAGGCCCACCTGCGTGGACGCGGTGGTCGTTTCCAGCCAGCATTCCCCTGACGTCAACCAGAAGACCCTGAGGGAAGGCATCATCGAGGAAGTCATAAAGAAGGTCGTCCCGGCCGAGCTCCTCAACTCCGCCACCAAGTACTTCATCAACCCGACCGGCCAGTTCATCGTGGGCGGCCCCCACGGCGACTGCGGCCTCACGGGCAGGAAGATAATCGTCGACACCTACGGCGGCCACGGCAGCCACGGCGGCGGAGCCTTCTCCGGCAAGGACCCCTCGAAGGTCGACCGCAGCGCCTCCTACCTCGCCAGGTACATTGCCAAGAACGTAGTTGCGGCCGGGCTGGCTGCCGAGTGCGAAGTGCAGCTCGCCTACGCAATAGGCGTAGCCGAGCCTGTCTCCGTCATGGTCGACACCTTCGGGACCGAGAAGATAGCAGTCGAGAAGATAGAGGAGCTCATAAAGGCGAACTTCCGCATGAAGCCCGCCGAGCTCATAAAAGACCTCCAGCTCCTGCGTCCCATCTACAGGAAGACCGCCGCTTACGGCCACTTCGGAAGGAACGACGCCAACTTCAAGTGGGAGACGACCGACAAGGCCGATGCCTTGAGAAAAGCCGCTGGCGTAGGGGCTTAATAATACCGCTGTAAACTGGTGGCTTTGGGGGGAGGACCCCCAAGGCCATCGTTATTTGTAAGCAGCTTCAAAATACGACGATATCTGGAGGAAAGATGGATTTTCATGTAAAAGACATGGGCCTCAGCGCCATGGGCAAGAAAAGGATAGAATGGGCTGAGTCAGACATGCCCGTGTTGAGGAAGGTCAAGGAGAACTTCGCCAAGAAAAAGCCCCTGAAGGGCACGAAGCTCGCGGCCTGCCTGCACGTCACCACCGAGACTGCCAACCTGATGATAACGCTCAAGGCCGGCGGCGCCGACATAGTGCTCTGCGCCTCTAACCCGCTCTCCACCCAGGACGACGTGGCCGCCTCCCTCGTGAAGGACTACGGCATCCCGACCTTCGCGATAAAGGGCGAAGACAACAAGACTTACTACAAGCACCTCAACGCCGCCCTCGACATGAAGCCGAACATCACCATGGACGACGGCGCCGACCTCGTCTCGCTCCTCCATACCGACAGGAAGGAGCTCGTCTCCGGCGTCCTGGGCTCCACCGAGGAGACCACGACCGGCGTCATCAGGCTCAAGAGCCTCGCGGCCAACAAGATACTGAAGTTCCCGGTCATCGCCGTCAACGACGCGCAGACAAAGCACTTCTTCGACAACCGCTACGGCACTGGCCAGTCGACGCTCGACGGGATCCTGCGCGCCACGAACAGGCTCTTCGCGGGCTCCGCTTTCGTAGTCTGCGGCTACGGCTGGTGCGGCAAGGGTGTCGCCATGAGGGCGAAGGGCATGGGCGCCAACGTCATCGTGACCGAAATTGACCCGCTGAAGGCCCTCGAGGCCGTCATGGACGGCTTCAGGGTAATGCCGATAGCCGACGCCGCCAGGATTGGCGATTTCTTCTGCACCGTCACCGGCAACCTGAACGTCATCAGGAAGGAGCACTTCCTCAAGATGAAGGACGGCGCTCTCGTGTCCAACTCCGGCCACTTCAACGTCGAGCTCGACCTCGTCGGCCTCAAGGCCGCCAGCAAGGGCAAGAGGGTCGTAAGGGAGTTCGTCGAGGAGTACACTCTGAAGAGCGGCAAGACAGTTTGCGTGCTCGGAGAGGGCAGGCTCATAAACCTCGCCTCCGCCGAGGGCCATCCGGCCTCCGTCATGGACATGAGCTTCGCGAACCAGGCTCTGGCGGCCGACTTCCTGGTGAAAAAGGGCAAGTCCCTTACGAACCAGGTCTACACGGTCCCGGCGGAAATTGACAAGGAGATAGCGAGGCTCAAGCTCGCTGCCCTTGGAATGAAGATAGACGTCCTTACCCCGGAGCAGAAGAAGTACCTGGCCTCCTGGGAGATGGGCACATAGTTATCAATGCTTGAAGGGCGGAAGGAGTTGGACTCCTTCCGCCCTTTTTTTTCGTCTTCTACGCCGTTGAGGGCGCGTTGAAATGCGTCCTTTACACGGCGGTAAGTTGTTTGATAAAATAACGTTCAGGTCAATGGCTGACCTGAGTTGCCTCCCCTTGAGTGGCGGCGAATGCATGGCGTGGGTTTCGTTCTTATGGCAGGAAAGGGCCCCTGGTTCGCGCGAATATCCCTTTTTCAGCCGATGGCCTCTGGCCGTCGCGTGCCTGAGTGCTTACCCCGCAATTCCATTCTTCCGTCTTCCGCAAGGCATTTGGCGGGGCGCGTTTTTTTTCTGTTGACTGATAATCTCAGTAAGACGGGGCTTTGAATTGGCTGACAGAGATCCGAAAGCCGAGCGTTTCAGGGAGTTCCTGGCCGAGGCTGAAGACATACTGAACTCGATGGGCAAGGGCCTCCTGAAGCTCGGCAAGGGCGTCAAGGCCGGCATCATCGACCCTGCCGTACTGAACAGCATATTCCGCTCGGCCCACACTCTCAAGGGCATGTCCGGCGTCTTCGACTTCAAGGAGATGGCCTCCTTGAGTCATTCCCTCGAAGACACCCTCGACCTTCTGCGGCTCGGCAGGATAGCTCTCACGGAAGACGTGCTCTACTGCGTCATCAGCGCGCATTCGCTCCTCGTGAGGATCCTCGCCTCGAAGGGCTCCGGCGAGTTCGCCTCCGAGATAGAGGCGTTGAGGGACAACCTCGCCAAATCGCACGTCAAGAAGGCCCGGCCCAAGGAGGAGATATCCAAGGAGCTGGTCTCGGTGCTGACCGAGTACGAGGAGCACAGGCTGCGCGAGTGCCTGCGCGACGGGCACAACATCTTCATCGTGAACGTGAAGTTCCCCATTACGAGCTTTGACAAGGGCTACGTGGCCCTTACCGAGCTTTTGAAGACGGAGGCCGAGGTCATAGCGACCCTGCCGTCCACAAAGACCAGCCACGAAGTCCTCCATTTCGACATACTCATAGGCACGAAAAAAGACAGGCCGTTCATGACGGACCTGGTGAAGAACGCGGCTGACGCGGAGATACGGGTCCTTTCGGAGCCTTCTTCAAAGCCAGCCCAGGCCATGCCCACAATCGACGAGATGAAGGGGCACGGCCCGCAGAGCCGCGAGACCCTCCGGCGCGTGAGCAATACGGTCAGGGTCAACATCGCGAAGCTCGACCACATAATGAACATCATAAGCGAGCTCGGCATCCTGAAATCGAGCATAGCCGCCCTCGGGGCCGAGCTCAAGAACGAAAGAGAGCTTTCCGTCTACGGCATCGAGCTTTCAAGGGCCGAAAAGACGCTCGAAAGGAAGCTTTCCGAGCTCCGCGACAGCGTGCTTGACGTAAGGATGGTCCCCATAGGCCAGCTCTTCGGCCGGTTCGACACCTTCCTCGGGAAGGTCGCCAGGGAGGCCGGCAAGGAAGTAAGGATAGTCGCCCACGGAGATGAGACCGAGCTCGACAAGCTCATCGTCGAGGAGCTCGCCGACCCTCTAATGCACATCATGAGGAACGTCGTCGACCATGCCATAGAGGCCCCGGCCGTCAGGGAGGCAGTGGGCAAATCGAGGGCGGGCACCATTACTCTCTCGGCCTACCAGAAGGGCAACCACGTCATCATCGAGGTAAAGGACGACGGCTCGGGCATAGACGTCGAGTTCATCAAGGAAAAGGCCGTTGACAAGGGCCTCGTCACCAGGGAATTCTCAAAGGGCCTCTCCAGGCAGGAATCTCTCGAGCTCATCTTCCTGCCGGGCTTTTCCACCAGGGACGTCGTGAGCGAGACCTCTGGCAGGGGCGTCGGCATGGACGTCGTCAAGGACAACATAACCCGCCTTTCCGGCATAATAGACATCGAGACCGTGAAGGGCAAGGGCACCAGGTTCATCCTGACCATACCCATAACGCTCGCCATAATACAGGCGCTCATCGTGGAGGACGCGGGCAGGAGGTACGCCGTTCCGTTGAACTCAGTCCTCGAGATAATCGAACTGAGGGGGGCCCCTCCAGCCGAGGGCGAGCCCATAAACGTCGGCGGCAGGAACGTGCCCGCCGTCAGGCTCTCCAGGTTCTTCGGCCACGAACCGTCGGCCAGGGAAGTGCGCTACGGCATAATCGCGGGCCTGGCCGAGCACAGGCTCTGCGTTATAGTCGACCAGCTCGTGGAAGAGCTCGACGTCGTCATAAAGCCCCTCTCGAGAATTATAAAGGCCCCTGGTATCGCCGGGGCGACCGAGATGGGAGAGAGGGGCACGCTCCTCGTGCTGGACGTGACGGGAATACTCGAGCAGGTCATGAAGGAAAGGAAGACGGGCGCTGCCGCGGCAGCCGCCCGCACGGCTTGACCATTATGAGGCGTATACCAGAAGGCCAGAAGACGGCGGCCGCTATAGAGGACGGACGCCAGCTTACGGTCGCTCCAACGGAAGAGGACTACCTCGCCAGCCTCGAGTACAGGGGCGCCGACGAGGAGGACCTCAATATAATCTCGTTTTCCATGGGCCCGCGGGAGTGCGCCTTCGAGGTCTCGGACGCGGTCGAGGTCCTGAGGCCCAGGCAGATAACCGAGGTCCCGAGGACGCCTGCCTACATCAAAGGCATACTCTCCGTGAGGGGGGAGATGATAACGGTCATAGACCTCAGGGTCATGTTCGGCATGGAGCCGCTGGGAACAACCCCCTTGTCGAGGATACTCATAGTCACGGTAGACGACCTGAAGGCCGGTTTTCTCGTTGACAGGCTGGGCGGGGTCAAGGCGGTGAGGGCGGCTTCCATGTCAGCCCCGGGTCCTGACCTTGGGGTGCCGCCGCGCTTCATGAAGGGCGTCGTCCTTTCCTCTGGAAACAGCGTGCTGCTCCTTGACGCAGGAGCCCTCATAGAACCCGGCGAGCAATGAAAAAGGCAAGGTCAAAGTATTCGAACCCGGATTTCCAGTTCGTCCGCTTCAGCCTCTCTGGCCGTGAGTTTGGCCTCGACGTGACTGCCGTAAGAGAGATAATAAGATACAGGCCGCTGGAGACAGTTGATAACACGCGCTTTGGCGAAGGGTTCATACGGGTCCGTTCCATGCTGGTGCCGGTCATCGACCTGAATAAAAGGTTTTCCCTGCCGTCTTCTCCGTCAGAATCATCAAAGATTATAATAACTTCCGTGGATTCTCTCATTGCCGGTCTTATTGTCGACGCCATATCCGACATCACTCCAGGCGCGAAAGATTTCGCCTTGAAGCCCGCTGGAGGCGGCTCTCCGTGGGACCCCCTGGTAGAGGCTGAGGTCGAATCTGAGGGCTCCCACGTGCTCATCATCAACGCTGACCTCCTGTTGACGCCTGAAGAGAAGTCGGCCCTTTCGGGCCCGCTCGCCATAAGGGAGGCTGACCGTCTCAAGGCCGAAATGAGCTTGAAAAAACCGGGTTTTATGTGATAGCCTTTATGAACTGTATGTTCTCTCGAATAATGAAATTTTCACGCAGGTTTTCAGGCGCTTTTAGCGCGCTCGCCGTCACGGCCGCGCTTTTTTCAGGCTGCGCCTCCACCCCGGAGGCCGACATCCAGAGGGACGCGGCCGGGCTGTACGGCTCTGCCGTGGAATCCTACCTTTCAGGCAGGCTCGAGGAGTCTGAAAAAGGCCTCAAGTCGATCCTCGAGGACCACCCCCTCAGCCTCTACGCCACCGACGCCCAGCTGATGATAGGCGACGTGAGCTACGCCATGGAGAACTACGAGGACGCTGGCTCATATTACACGAGCTTCGTGGCCCTGCACCCGTCCCACCCCAGGGCGGCCTACGCCCAGTTCCAGAAGGGCATGAGCCACTTTAAAGACGTCCTCAGCCTCGACAGGGACCAGACGGCCACGAGAAAGGCGCTGTTCGCCTTCGAGGACCTCCTTGCCGCATACCCGGACTCCCCGTACAGCCCCAAGGCAAAGGAGCTAGTCTCGTTCCTCAGGAACAGGCTTGCCGAGAGGGAGTTCTACATAGCCCGCTTCTATTTCAAGAACAGGAACTACAAGGGGGCGCTCGGGCGCCTCGGCGACATACTCACCCAGTATCCCGAGTCAGGGATAAACGACAAGACGCTCTTCTACATCGGAGAGTCCTACCGCGCTCTCGGAGAGAAGGAGCTCGCGGCGGAGACTTTCTCCACTCTCATCACCAACTACCCCGGAAGCCCGTTCGCGAAGGACGCGAAAGGGAAGCTGTAGCTCATTGGCCCCTGGAGGCGACATGGAAAAAGGCTGGCAACACAACTACGACCTGGGCAAGCGTTCTTTCGACGAGAGGAATTACGACACAGCCCTCCAGTACCTCGAGAAGGTAGCCGCCGAGAAGAACCAGTTCGCCGACGTCTACAACATGCTCGGCCTCATCTACTACTACGGCTCCAGGTTCGAGGACGCCATCAAGGCCTTCAGGAAGGCCATCGAGATAAACCCCGCTTACACCGAAGCTTCCCTCAACCTTTCAGTCGTCTACAACGAGCTCGGCCAGTTCGAGCGCTCCTCCGAGGTCTACGCCATGGCAAGGGAGGGCAGGAAGGAGGCCGAGAGCTATCTCGACCCTTACGTCAAGGGCAAGCTCGCCAACATGCACTCCGGCCTCGGGGCGATATACAAGGACCTGGGCTTTTACAACGAAGCCGCCGACGAGTTCAAGAAGGCTTTGAAGCTCCGCCCCGGGTTCGTCGACATAAAGACGAACCTCGGCGTCGTCTACAGGGACATGAAGGACTACGAAAAAGCCCTCCGCGAGCTCGAGGAGACCGTCAGCCAGAACCCGGAGTACGCACATTCGCGCGTGCAGCTCGGCCTTACCTATTACACCATGGGGCAGCAGGAGAGGGCCAGGTCCGAATGGTTGAAGGTCCTTCGCGCCAACCCCGAGGACAAAGTTGCGCAGATGTACATGAACCTTCTTCTTACGCCGAAGGCCTGAGGACCGCCGCCGCTCCGCCGCTTTCCGCGGCTTCCCGTTTTTCTTTCAAAACCTTAAAAATGAAAGTCCGCCTTGAAGTGTGGGGCATTGGGCTTTTTTGCGTAAACGCGAGGCGTTTTTTTTGTGCCGTACGCCGCCGTACAAAAAGAGTATACATTTTCTGATTTATGGTATAATTCTGATTATTCTGAAAATATGGATTACTTGGAGTCTGTTGAATGGCAAGGAAGAAGAAAGATGAGTGCTGCGTCCCGTCTGTGAAAGCCGGGAGCTGCCGGGTGGAGGCCGTCGTGAGCGTGGACGACAGGGGGCAGATGGTCCTCCCGAAGGAGCTGCGGGAGAGGGCGGGGATAAAGCCCTCAGACAAGCTCGTGGCCGCTACCTGGGAGAAGGACGGGCAGGTCTGCTGCATAACTCTAGTGAAGGTCGAGGACATGGTCTCGCTGTTGAAGGACAGGCTCGGCCCGGTGATGAGGGAGATATTTTGAAGACAAGGCCCAACGGCGGGGAGGGCTCCTGCTGCGCACCTGAGTGCTGCCAGCCGAAGCCTGCCACAGCGGACGTATTGAAGACCGATTCTGTCATTACGCGCGCTGACCGCTATAGACATTTCCGCTGCAGGGTAGGCTCTTTCAGGACGAAGTACATGGTCAAACCCGGTCTTTACGCCCTCGGCAATCCCGGAAGGGATTCCGACGTCTTCGTCAGCGCCAACTACGGCTTGAGCTTCGACAAGCTCCGCGCCGGTATTGAAGGCATTGACGCCTGGATACTCGTCCTCGACACGAAAGGCATAAACGTATGGTGCGCCGCGGGGAAGGGCACCTTCGGCACCGATGAGCTTGTGAAAAAGATTTTTTCAACCGGTCTTTTTAATATCGTCTCCCACAGTAGGCTCATACTCCCGCAGCTCGGCGGCCCCGGGGTGGCCGCCCACGAGGTGAAAAGGCAGACGGGCTTCCGGGTCTTGTACGGCCCGGTGAAGGCAGCCGACCTCAAGGCTTTTGTGGCCGACGGGTACAAGGCAACGCCGGAGATGAGGAGAGTGGGCTTCGGCCTTGTTGACAGGATCGTCTTGACTCCCATGGAGATAAGGCCGGCTCTCAGGATTTTCGCGCTCTTCGCCATGGTAGTGCTCGTGCTCACCGGCGCGGGGCCCTCGGGCATATCGTTCAGCGGCGCATTGAATAACGGCGTTCCGCTCGTTGCCCTCGGCCTTCTGTCAATAATAGCCGGGGCTTTCCTTACGCCCATGCTACTGCCGTGGTTGCCGTTCAGGTCTTTCGCTTTGAAGGGCTGGCTCATGGGGCTTGCGATGGTCTTGTTCTTCGACTGGTTCGCGGGGTGGCCGCCCAATGTCTATATCAGCGCGGCGAAGTACATCTTCTTCCCGCTCGCCAGCTCCTATATCGCCCTCCAGTTCACGGGCTCTACCGTCTATACCGGACTCTCGGGAGTGCAAAAAGAGCTTCGCTATTCGCTTCCGATCTATATCGGCGGTACGCTAGTCTCGTTTATATTGCTCACCGCGTTCAAGATAAAGACATGGGGGCTACTGTGAGATACCTGTCGAACGTCAGCACGCTCGAATACGACTCTTCCAAATGCACGGGCTGTACGATGTGCTCTCAGGTGTGCCCTCACGGCGTATTCGAGATGGACGGTAAAAAAGCGAGGATAACTGACGCCGACCTGTGCATGGAGTGCGGCGCGTGCATGAGGAATTGCGCGGCGGCGGCCATAACCGTTCGCTCAGGGGTAGGGTGCGCGGCAGCTCTCATAAAGGGCATGATAACCGGGGACGCTTCCTGCGGCTGCTCTGACGGCAGCGAAAAGAACGGCGCGTGCTGTTGAGCCGCTGAAATTAAAAAAGGCCCGGAACGAAAGTCCCGGGCCTTTTTGCGTGTTATTTGATTACATCTCCTGAAGCGTCTTGTAGAGCTCTTCTATGGCCTTGCCGATATTGCCCGGCTCAGGGCCGCCAGCCTGCGCCATGTCGGGCTTGCCGCCGCCCTTGCCGCCTATGAGAGGCGCGAGCCTTTTAATTATCTCTCCTGCGCTGTAGCGCTCCGTCAGGTCCCTAGTCACCGCCGCGAGTATCAACGCCTTCGAGTCCTGCTCGGCCGCGAGCACCACTATGCCCGACCCTATCTTCTGGCGGAGC
The DNA here is from genome assembly GCA_905339405.1 of uncultured bacterium. Taxonomy (GTDB): domain Bacteria; phylum Desulfobacterota; class GWC2-55-46; order GWC2-55-46; family GWC2-55-46; genus GWA2-54-12. Next base: position 21,662 of record CAJPGC010000038.1, read on the forward strand.
GCGTCTGCCATCTCGCGGAGCTCTTTGGCATCGCCGGAGACTTTCGCCGCTATGACGGAGACGCCGCCGACCTTTTTGACAGTGTCGATGAGCGCTCCGGCAGCCCCGGCCTTCTCCTTGCTCTTGAGCCGCTCTATCTCGCGCTCGAGCTCTTTCGCGTCGTCGAAGAGCTTCTTTATCTTCTCGGGGACTTCCGTCCTCGGGGCTTTCAGCAGCTGCGACGCTTCGCGGAGCGCGTCCTCGGCTTCAGTGATGTACTCCAGGGCTGCTTCACCCGTTACCGCCTCGAGCCTTCTTACTCCTGCCGCTACCGAGCCTTCTCCTGTTATCTTTATGAGCCCTATGTCGCCGGAGCGCTTGACGTGCGTGCCTCCGCAAAGCTCGGCGCTTACGCCCTCGACCTGGACCATCCTCACCACTTCGCCGTACTTCTCGCCGAAGAAGGCCAGCGCGCCGCGCTCTACAGCTTCCTGGTACGTGAGGACGTCCGTGCGCACCTCTTTATTCGCAAGGATGGCCCTGTTCGCCTCTGCCTCTATCTGCCTGAGCACCTGCGGCCCGAGGGGCTCGAAGTGGCTGAAGTCGAACCTGAAGCTCTTGGGGGAAACAAGCGAGCCCGCCTGGCGCACGTGCTCGCCGACGTTCTTTCTTAAAATGGCGTGGAGTATGTGGGTCGCGGTGTGGTTGCGCCTGGTGGCGTTCCTCGCTTCGACGTCGATGACGAGTTCCGCCGCGTCGTCGACGTTGATGGAGCCTTCCTCGACCTTGCAGTAATGCACTGTGAGGTCGGCGGCCTTTCTCGTGTCGGTCACTTTGAGCGTGAAGCCGCTGCCGACTATCGTTCCGGTATCTCCGGTCTGTCCGCCGGACTCCGCGTAAAACGGGGTCTCCTCGGCTATGAGCTCGACGTCGTCGCCGCTGAAGACCGAATCGACCGTCTGACCGTTCTTTATGAGGCACAGGACGCGCGAAGAGACGACGTCCATGTGGTATCCTACGAAGCTGGATTTCAGCCCCGCGTTCGCAAGCGACCTGTAGAGCTCCTGGCTCGACTCTCTGCCTTCCAGACCCTTCCACGAGGCGCGTGCCATCTTCTTCTGCTCGCCCATGAGCCTGTTGAAGCCGTCTTCGTCCACCGAGAGTCCGTCTTTCCTTATGATGTCGGCGGTGAGGTCTACCGGGAAGCCGAACGTGTCGTAGAGCTTGAAGGCGAACGAGCCCTGGATGACCGTCTCTTTCCTCGCCTTGAGCCCCGCCACTTCGGCGTCTAGCATCGCAAGGCCGCGCTCCAACGTTTCGAAGAACCGCTCCTCTTCACCCCTCGTGGCCCTCGTTATGAGGTCCTTTGCGCGCGTTATCTCGGGGTAGACCTCGCCCATAGAGGCCACGACCGTCTCGTTGACCTTGAATATGAAAGGCTCTTTGAGCCCGAGGAACCTGCCGTGGCGCGCGGCCCTCCTTATTATCCTCCGGAGGACGTAACCCTTGCCTTCATTGCTGGGCAGCACCCCGTCGGCCATGAGGAAGGTAATCGCCCTGGCGTGGTCGGCTATCGCTTTTATCGATACGTCGCTTTCAGCGTCCGAGCCGTATTTTACCGACGACAGCTCCTCTATGCGGCCTATTATAGGCGTGAAGAGGTCGGTGTCGTAGTTGGTGAGCTTGCCCTGCATCACGGCAGAGAGCCTCTCCAGGCCCATGCCTGTGTCGATGGACTGGCGGGGAAGGGGAGTGAGCTTGCCTTCGGCGTCCCTGTCGTACTGCATGAAGACGAGGTTCCATATCTCGAGGTACCTGTCGCAATCGCAGCCGACCGCGCACTCGGGCCGTCCGCAGCCTGCGGCCGGTCCCTGGTCGAAGAGTATCTCTGAGCACGGGCCGCACGGGCCGGTATCACCCATAGACCAGAAGTTGTCCTTCTCGCCGAGCCTGACGATCCTCTCATCCGGCAGGGCGGCCGTCTTCTTCCACATCACGGCAGCCTCGTCGTCGGTCTCGAAGACCGTGACCCAGAGCCTGTCCTTGGGGAGCTTCATCTCTTTGGTGAGGAACTCCCAGGCGAACTCTATTGCTTCTTTCTTGAAGTAGTCGCCGAAGGAGAAGTTGCCGAGCATCTCGAAAAAGGTATGATGGCGCGCGGTCCGGCCGACGTTCTCGAGGTCGTTGTGTTTGCCTCCGGCCCTCATGCACCTCTGGCAGGTCGTCGCCCTCGTAAACTCCCTTTTCTCTTCACCGAGGAAAACTCCCTTGAATTGGACCATGCCAGCGTTAGTGAAAAGAAGCGTCGGGTCGCCCTTTGGCACAAGAGGCGAGGAGGGCACGACCGTATGCCCGTTTCTGGCGAAATAGTCGAGAAACCTTTTCCTGATCTCAGCGGATTTCATTATCTATCGTCCTTAAAAAATAATATGGATGTCTCGTCAGTCCTGTCAGTCCTGTCAGTCTTCCGTCCCGTCCGGCCTTCCAAAGGCCTTCCAGATGGCCGAAGGCGAAAAGCCCCTTGAAGACAGGTGCCTGAAAGCCTTCTCTTTTTCTTCCCTGCCTGAAAGCCCTTTGTGGCTCCTGCGCCATTTTTCAAGCGCGATGGATGCCAGCTCTTCCTCGGCGGGGCAGGCCAGCGTTACGGCCTCTTTTACTGTCTCTTTGGCTATGCCCCTGGTTATGAGGTCGTGGGCTATTTTAGCGGGCCCCCATGCCTTGTTCCTGGCCCTTGAGCGCGCCAGGGAGCGCGCGAACTCCTCGTCGTTCAGGTACCCGGCCTTCAAAAGCTTCTCTGCCGTGGTGTCAATATCTACGCCCTCAAAACCCTTGTCACGGAGCTTGGCCTTGAGCTCGAATACGCTCCTTTGCCTCACGCCCAGGAGGCGTAGCGCAGCCCCAAGGGCGTCTTTATTATCAGGGCCGCTTTTTTTCATATAAGTGGCTCAGGACGTGGCCCTCTCAAGGCTAAAACCGGGATTTATCAATCTGCGGGGAGGACAAGACAGCATATGTCCGAAGCCGCCCGTCAGAACCTTTCTATGTCGCCGGCCGGGGCCGGGCTGCCGCCCCCGCTTTCTTTCTCTTCTTTTTCGAAGTCCTTCCAGCCCATCTCGCTCGTCCCGGAAACACCCTTGAACTTCAACGCGAAGTCGGCCGAGTTGGAAGCCTGCCTCATCGCCTCGTCGTAGGTTATGAGCCCCTTGTTGAGGAGCGACATTATCGACTGGTCGAAGGTCTGCATGCCGTACGTCGTGTGCCCCTTGACGATGGCGTCGGCTATCTCTTTCGTCTTTTCCTTGTCCTCGATGCACTCCCTTATGCGCGCGGTCGTCACCATGACCTCGACGGCCGGGACCCTGGCCTTGCCGTCTTTCGTGGGCATGAGCCTCTGGGAGATTATCGCCTTGATGACTCCGGCGAGCTGTATCCTTATCTGCTTCTGCTGGTAAGGCGGGAAGACCGAAACTATCCTGTTGACCGTCTCGAGGGCGTCTATCGTGTGGAGGGTCGAGAGGACGAGGTGACCGGTCTCCGCGGCCGTGAGGGCTATCTCTATCATCTCCAGGTCCCTCATCTCGCCGACCATTATGACGTCGGGGTCCTGTCTCAGGGCTCCCCGGAGCGCGTCCGAAAAGTTCTGCGCGTCGACGCCTATCTCCCTCTGGTTGATTATGCACCTCTTGTCCCTGTGGAGGAACTCGATCGGGTCTTCGGCGGTAATGACGTGAAGCGACTTGTGGTTGTTGATGTGGTCTAGGACCGAGGCCAGGGTAGTGGACTTGCCGCTTCCCGTGACTCCCGTAACGAGGACCAGGCCCCTTACCTCGTTGGCGATGGTCTCTAGCACCTTGGGGAGGTTCAGCTCCTCGAAGGTCTGTATCTTTATGGGGATGACACGCAGGACTATGCCGACCGCGCCCCTCTGCTGGAAGATGTTGACCCTGAACCTTCCGAGCCCGGGCACGCTGTAGGCCATGTCCAGCTGGTGGTGCTGGCGGAAGTGCTCTTTTTGCACCTCGTTCATGACGCGCATCGCGGCCCGCGATATCTCGTCCGGGGCGAGCCTCTCGTGGTTCTTCACCGGCACGAGCTGGCCGTGCACGCGCAATATGGGCGGCACGCCCGCCTTCAGGTGCACGTCAGAGGCCTTGCTCTTGACGGCGATGTTGAGGATAGAGCTTAAGTCTATGTCGGCCATTGGCTACTCCTCTTTTGCCGTCTTTATTCCGTAGTGAGTGAGTATCTTCTTCTCGATCTCGGAGGCCGTCTCGGGGTGCTCGCGGAGGAACTGCCTTGCCGCCTCGCGCCCCTGGCCGAGCCTCTCGCCGCCGTAGGAGAACCACGAGCCGCTCTTCTCGACTATGTCGGAGCCCGAGCCGAGGTCGAGTATGTCGCCCTCCCTCGAGATGCCCTCGTTAAAGAGGATGTCGAACTCCGCGTCCCTGAAGGGCGGGGCGAGCTTGTTCTTGACGACCTTGACCCTTATCCTGTTGCCTATTACCGACTCTCCCTGCTTTATCTGGCCTATCTTTCTTATGTCGAGCCTTACGGAGGCGTAGAACTTGAGGGCGTTTCCGCCGGTCGTCGTCTCGGGGCTGCCGAACATGACGCCTATCTTATGCCTTATCTGGTTGATGAAGATGACGCAGGTGTTGGACTTGCTTATGGTCGACGTGAGCTTGCGGAGCGCCTGGCTCATGAGCCTGGCCTGAAGGCCCATGTGCGAATCCCCCATCTCGCCTTCGAGCTCGGCCCTCGGTACGAGCGCCGCGACCGAGTCGATGACGATGAGGTCCACGGCGCCGCTCCTTATGAGCACGTCGGTTATCTCGAGCGCCTGCTCGCCGGTATCCGGCTGCGACAGGAGAAGGTCGTCGGTGTTTACTCCGAGCTTCCTGGCGTAGCTGAGGTCAAGGGCGTGCTCGGCGTCTATGAAGGCGACCGTCCCGCCGGTTTTCTGCGTCTCCGCGGCGATATGGAGGGTGAGGGTGGTTTTGCCCGAGGACTCGGGGCCGAATATCTCCACGACCCTTCCCCTGGGGACGCCGCCGATGCCGAGTGCTATGTCCAGGGCGGTCGAGCCGCTCGATATGGCCGATATCTCGGCGGGCGTGGCCCCGGTGCCGAGCTTCATTATCGAGCCCTTGCCGAACTGCTTTTCGATCTGGGTTATGGCAAGCTCTATTGCCTTTGATTTATTGCCTGAGACAGTCGTGTTCGACATCGGTTGAGCCTCCCTTTTTCAATTGTTTTGCGCCGTCAGGGCGAATTCCTGTATCGGGGTATATTCAGCCCCGGAGGGCTTCAGGACGCTTTTCATGAAGGCGAAAGACGAAACTGTGAAGGCCGTCTTTGCCTCGGGCTTTGCTTCGCTTACAAGTCTTCCGAGGGCCCGTCCGTCCTGGGCGGATTTTACCCTGCACAGGGTGAGGTGAGGGGTAAAAGGCCTGTCCTCCGCCTCAAAGCCCATTGCTGAAAGCCTCTCTTCGACGCTCTTCTGGAGCTTAAGAAGAGGCGCGCTCTCTTTTATCCCGGCCCACAGGACACGGGGGTTGCGGGTATTCGGAAAACAGCCCACTCCTTCGAGCTCGAGTGTGAACGGGCCAATGCCTTCGGAAGCCTTCTTGAGCCCGGCGGAAACCTCACTGACTTTAGCGTCGTCTATCTCGCCCAGGAACTTGAGGGTAAGATGGATGGATTCTGGCCTGACCCAGCTTATGCCGCGAAAGCCCCTGTCAAGGCCGGTCTGGATCGCCCTCAAAAGTTCTTTTACTTCAGAGGGTAGTTTTATGGCGACGAAGGTCCTTATTGCCGTCTCCTTAAGACTTTATTCCCAGAGCCTCCGCGAGCATCAGGAGAGCCGCCTCGGCTGACTGCTTTTTTATCGACTTCCTCCCGCCCTTGAAGACGAATCTTTTAACTATTGTCGTCCTGCCTTTTGAGACGGCTATATAGACGAGGCCAACGGGTTTTTCCGGCGTGCCGCCGCCGGGCCCGGCTATGCCGGTTATCGCGGCCGTAAGACCGGCCCCGAGTCTCTTTTTGACCCCTTGGGCCATCTCGGCGGCGGTCTCCTTTGAGACGGCCCCGTGTCTCCTGATGGTTGCCGCCCTGACGCCCAGCCCGGAGACTTTTACGCCGTTGGCGTAAGCGACTATCGAGCCCAGGAAGTACTCCGAGCTTCCGGGGACGTCGGTTATGCGGCTCGAGAGCAAACCGCCCGTGCAGGACTCAGCCAGAGCCAGCGTCAAACCCCGCTCCCTAAGGGATTCACCTATGAGGAGTTCTGTCTTTTTCAATTATTGAGGAGCCGGAGAACGAGGTGCGCCGCGATATTGGCGTAGACGCCAGCGGCAATGTCGTCGAGGACCACCCCGGCGCCGCCCCCCACCTTCCTGTCGAGGAGGCTTATCGGCCAGGGCTTTACAATATCAAAAAACCTGAAAAGAATAAACACCAATATTGCGTTAAAGGCCGTGAAAGGCAACAGGAAAATCCCGACGAGGTAGCCGCATATCTCATCTATTACAATCGACGAGGGGTCGTGGCGGCCGAGATGCTCGCAGGCCCTTCCGGAGATGAAAATCGCAAGGACTGACGCCGCTATTATGACGGCGGCCTGCGGGGCCGGGGCAAGCCCTGATATGGCCCAGGCGGCCGGGAGGCCCCAGAGGGTGCCGAAGGTCCCGGGCATGACCGGGATATGGCCGATATAGGCGCCGGTCGCCAGGAAAGCCGAGACTTTTCCGGTCATTGTCGCCGTCCGCGCTCGAAGGATTGAATCGTCAGAATATGAACCTCCGCATGTTTATGTTCAGGAGTATCCCGGCGGCTATCATCGAGGTTATGAGGAAGGAGCCGCCGTAGCTTATGAAGGGCAACGGCACGCCCACGACAGGCATTATTCCGGCGACCATGCCCAGGTTTATGAAGACCTGCCAGAAGAACATGGCGGTTATGCCGAAGGCCACGAGGAAGCCGAACCTGTCCTTTGAGCTAGAAGCCGTATTTATGCCCGATATTATGAGGGCAAGGAAGAGCCCGAGCACTACCATGACGCCCAGAAGCCCCCATTCCTCGGCCAATACCGCGAATATGAAGTCTGTATGGTGCTCCGGGAGGAACATGAGCTTGCCCTGGGTGCCTTCCATGAAGCCCTTCCCCAGAAAGCCGCCCGAGCCTATCGCTATCTTTGACTGCATGACATGGTAGCCGGAGCCCAGCGGGTCGCTCTCCGGGCTCATGAAGCTCGTTATCCTCGCCTTCTGATAGTCCTTAAGGAAGACCCAGCCGAAGGGAGCGACGGCCGCGAAGAGGGCGCCGAGGCCCAGGATGACCCTCGTGCGTATCTTAACGACGAAGGCCATCGACCAGAAGATCATCCACAGGATGATGCCGGTGCCGAGGTCGGGCTGCTTTGCTATGAGGAGGAACGGGATTATCATGATGACCGCCGGGACGATCAGGTCTTTGAGCCCCATGCCCTTGTCCGAGATGAGCTTTTCGTTGAAGTACTTGGCGAGCATTATTATGAGCGCGAGCTTTGCGAACTCCGAGGGCTGGAGCGTGAAAAAGCCCAGGGATATCCACCTTTTCGCGCCGCTGAAGGAACTTCCGATGAAAAAGACGGATATGAGGAGCGCGATAGAGAGGCCGTAGATGACATAGGCGAACCTTTCGAGGTACGAATAGCTGAACACTATCGCCAGGAGCATCATGCCGGAGCCGATGCCAATCCAGTACATGTCTTTTGTGTATATGGAGGGCATATGGATGTGGGTGGCGCTATATATGCTCGCGAACCCGACGCATACGAGCCCTATGATGACAGAGAGTATCGCCCAGTCGAAATGTGTGAACAGCCGTCTGTCAATCACGCGCTTCCTCCGCAGGCAGGGCCGGCTTCCTGCCTTCCGTTGATATTGGAACGACTGCCGGGCCGCCCTGTGGAGGGGCGGGCTGGGCCGGGGCTGTCTCTATGCCAGCGGCTTCTTCGGCCTTGCCGAAGTACGCCTTGAAGAGCTCCCGGGCTACCGGCGCGGCTGCGGATGCGCCGAAGCCGCCGTGCTCCACTATTACAACGACCGCTATTTCGGGGTTATCATACGGCGCGAAACCCGCGAACCACGCGTGGTCGCGGTATTTGTACGCTATCGACTCGACGTTCTTCGTCCTCTTGATGAGCTTGGCGACCTGGGCAGTTCCGGTCTTTCCGGCTATTTTCAGGTCGGTCGTCCTGCTGAGGAACCTCGCTGTCCCGCCGTCGTCGTGGGTGACGCCGCGAAGCCCGTCCCGGACGCGGTCCATCGTCTTTTCCGATATCCCGAGCTCGCCCCTTTTCTCGCTGACAGTCCTGGATATCTCCTTGCCCTCGGGCGTCTTTATCTCTTCGACGAGAAGGGGCTTCCAGAGCGTCCCGCCGTTGGCGATGGCCGCGTAGGCGTTGAGGAGCTGCAACGGGGTGGTGAGCATGTAGCCCTGTCCCACGGACACCGAGATGGTCTCGCCCTCGTACCATTTAACGCCGTAGGTCTTTTTCTTCCATTCGGAGGAGGGCACCAGTCCCGCCTTTTCGTTGTGTATCGGCACGCCTGTTTTCGTGCCGAAGCCGAACCTCTTCGTGTAGTCTGCCAGCCTGTCTATGCCGAGCTTCAGCCCGACCTGGTAGAAGAAGGTGTCGGACGATTCCACGATGGCCCTGTGGACGTTTATTATGCCGTGGCCTTCCTCTTTCCAGTCCCTGTAGGCCCTTCCGGCGAACCAGTAAGAGGGGCCGGAGAATATCTTAGTCTCAGGGGTGATGACGCCCTCCTCGAGCGCGGCCGCCGCGTGTATCGGCTTATAGGTCGAAGCAGGCGGGTACTGCCCCTGCACTGCCCTGTTGTTCATGACGTTCAGGGGGTTTTCGATTATCTCCTTCCATTCGTCCCTGGAGATGCCGGTGGAAAGGGCGTTCGGGTCGAAGGTAGGCGTGCTCACCATGGCGAGGACCTTGCCGGTCTTGGGGTCCATGGCGACGGCGGCCCCGACCTTGTCCTTCAGGGCTATCCAGGCCGCGACCTGCGTCCTGATGTCGATGGTGAGCTTCATGTTGTTGCCGGGGTAGGGCGGGATCCAGTTGACGACCCTTATCTTCCTCCCGAGCGCGTCGACCTCGAGCTCCTTGCCGCCGTCCACTCCGCGGAGCTCTTTTTCATAGTACTTCTCGAGCCCGTATTTGCCGGTGAGGTCGCCCGGCGAGTAGCTCTCGCCTTCTTCCTCGCGCTCCTTGAGCTCTTTTTCGCTTATCTCGCCGAGATAGCCCAGAAGGTGCGCCGTGGCCTCGCCGAAGACGTAAGACCTCTTAGGCGCAACGTCGAGCATTATGCCGGGTATCTCGAACTTGAAGCTCTCCACGCGGACGGTCTCGTCCCAGGAGAGGTCTTCCTTTATCTTCACGGCCTGGAAAGGCGGCCTCTTCTTCGATTTTTCAAGACGCTCGTCGATGGTCTCCTCGTCGATGTCGATGAGGGAGGCGAGCATCTGCTTTGTTTTGGGCCAGTCCTTTACGTCCTCTGGCACGATGTAGAGGTCGAAGCCGGGGCGGTTCTCGGCTATCTTTATGCCGAGCCGGTCGTATATGACCCCCCTCGGGGCGACGGCCTTTATGAGGCGCGTGGCGTTGTTCTGGGATAGTTCGTTGTAATAGGAGTGTTCTTTTACCTGCAGGTACCAGAAGCGGAAGAGGAGTGTGAAGAAGGCCGCGCCTATGAGGACAGTGGCCGCGAAGACCCTGCCTTTGAATTCCCTGGGTTCCTTGTCCTTGAAATAGCTGCTGCTCAACTCTCGTTGTCCTTGAATTTGCGGGGGGTGACGAGCATTACGAGCCGCTGGAGCGCCGATATTACCGGCGGCGCGAAAAAGCCCGTCACGAGCGCCTGGAGCACGACGTGCGTGAGGAAGTACGCGTCGATGTTGGAGTACCGGAGGATGTAGTAGACGGCCGCGCCCTTTACAAGCGCGGCTGCGGCGGCCCCTCCGGCCCTGGCCGCCTGCGAAGTGAACTGGACCAGCATGGACAGGAGGTGCACGGCGAGGTAGATGACCACGAGGGCAAAAGAGCTCGTGCCGATGACCCCGCCGCTGAAGGCGTCGTCAAGGTAGCCGAGGACGAACGCGAAGAGCGCGCCTTCGGTCGAGGCCTTCCTGCTGGCCAGGTAAAAGACCATTATGAGCGGGATATCCGGGAGCGGGAAGGACGCGAAAAGCGTGCTCTTCAGGGCCAGGTATATTATCGTAAGGGGGAGAAAAAGGAGAAATTCTTTCATCGCCTGCTTTGTGTGTGACGGACGGTCTTTAGCGTTGGTTCAGCATGGAATTTTAACAGAAAGACGGACGTTTTGAAAGGAAAAAGGAAGGGCTCTCACTCGTTGTAGAAGGAACGTTCACGCAGCACGAGCACCTCTTCGAGCCTCCCGAGGTCCACGGCCGGCCTGACCTCGACGTGCTTGAAGAAGTTGTCCGTGGATTTCTCGACTTTCGTGACCTCGCCGACGACGAGACCCTTGGGGAACACCCCGGAAAGCCCGGAGGTCACGACCTGGTCGCCCACCTGTATCTCGTCGATCTGCCTGACGTATTTCATGATGAGCCCGTCGGTGCCGTTGCCTTCCACGACCCCCTTGACCCTCGAGCGCTCGATGAGTACGTCGATGTTCGACCGCAGGTCGGTCGTAAGGAGCACGCGCGAGCTCCCGTTATTGACCTCTATTATCCTGCCTACCACGCCGCCGGGCGCTATGGCCGCGTGGTCTTTTTGTATCCCTTCGGCGGAGCCCTTGTCTATCGAGACGGTCCTTGACCAGCGCTCCATGTTGAAGCCGATGATGGCCGCGCCCGTCGTGCTGTAGGGCAGCGCCTCCTTGAACTCCAGCAACGCGCGAAGCCTGTCGTCCTGTCTGGCCTCTTCCTTGAGCCTGCGGTTCTCATCGACGAGCGAGTACATGGTCTTCTTGAGCGTCTCGTTTTCTTCCTTTACGCCGACAAGGAAGAAATAATCGGCCCATACGCCCCTTATCGAGTCCTGGATGCCGAGGACGACGCCCTGGACTGGAGTGACCGTGTAGGAGATCATCTCTTTCAAGATGTAGCCGCGGGCGTACTCCTTCTTGTCGGTGAGCGCAAGGTGCAGGGAAAAGAGCGCCAGGGCCGACGAGACTATGATTATCTGGTATTTTTTTAGAAACGAGAAGATGTTCCGTTCAGAAGACCGCATTTGGGAATAGAGCCTCGCTCGAGCCTTGTGGAGATGTTCCGGCGGGCTTGCGCATCTGAGCCGCAAGGGTAAAACTGTCGGGGAATCAAGAAAACAAGGGCCCTCCGGCGCTGTCCGGGCGCGCCGGGAGCCCCTTTTGTCAGTTCGGTATGGTTACTTCGCGCAGAAGCCTCATCTCGTCGAGGACTTTTCCGGCGCCCTTCACAACGCAGGTGAGTGGGTCTTCGGCTATGGTCACGGGGAGCTGCGTCTCTTCCCTCAGTATGGTGTCCAGGTTCTTCAGAAGCGCTCCGCCGCCGGCCAGTACTATGCCCTTGTCGACCAGGTCGGCCGCGAGCTCAGGCGGGGTCGTCTCAAGGACGTGCTTTACTGCCTCGATGAGGGCGTTTATAGGCTCGTTCAATGCCTCCCTTATCTCCCCGGACTCTATCTCGAGCGTCGTCGGGATGCCGGTTATGAGGTTGGAGCCTTTTATCTCGAGCTTCTGCGCCTTCTCGTCGGGCATGGGCAGGCCGAGGCTCATCTTTATCATCTCGGCAACTCCTGTGCCGATCGAGAGGTTGTACTTCCTCTTTATGTACTGGACTATGACCTCGTCGAGCTTGTCACCGCCGACCCTTATCGATTTCGACTGGACTATGCCCGCCAGCGAGATGACTGCTATCTCTGAGGTTCCGCCGCCTATGTCGACTATCATGTTGCCCGAAGGCTCGGTTATGGGGAGGCCCGCGCCTATGGCGGCCGCCATGGGCTCTTCGATGAGGTAGACCTCTGCGGCACCGGCAGAGTAGGCCGACTCCCTTACGGCCCTCTTCTCGACCTGCGTTATGCCCGAGGGCACGCCCACGATGATGCGGGGCCTGACGAGCAGCCTTCTGTTGTGGACTTTCGTTATGAAGTACTTGAGCATCTCCTCGGTGACCTCGAAGTCCGCTATGACGCCGTCCTTCAGGGGCCGTATCGCCGCTATGTTGCCCGGCGTGCGCCCGAGCATGGCCTTGGCTTCCTTGCCGACCGCCAGGACCCTTTTGCCCCTGCCGTCTTTCTTCACCGCCACGACAGAGGGCTCGTTTGTGACGATGCCCTTGCCTTTGACGTATATTAGGGTGCTTGCCGTGCCGAGGTCTATGGCGAGGTCGTTGGAGAACAGGCCTAAAAGATAATTGAACATGCTGCGGTATGCTCCTTTAAAGTTAAATCATTATTTTAAAATACTAACAAAAATCAATTTGCGTTGGCAAGGGAAATAATATAAATAGGTTGAATTTATCGAAACATTTCATTATGATGACTGATTGAACCCAATTATTCAGTGACCGCGGTTACAAGCGCGGTCTTGCAGGAGGTAGTGATGCTCGAAAGTTTCAGAAAAAGGCGCAATTCGGCCGTTATAGTGCTGGCCTTCGCCGCGATAATAATCGTGTTCATATTCTGGGGGGTCGGCCCCAGCGGAAACGGCGACAACGACGCCAACGTTGTGGCGACCGTGGACGGGCAGGCCATACCGTACAAGGAGTACGCCAACCTGTACAAGAAGGAGCTCGAGTATTACAAGGAGACCTTCAAGGAGCAGTTCAACGACGAGATGGCCAGGAAGCTCGACCTCAAGCGCAAGGCCGTCGACATATTGATAAACAGGGCGCTCGCGATAAAAGAGGCAGAAGAGCAGGGGATGAAAGTGACCCCTGAAGAGGTGCAGGCGGCCATAAAGGTAATACCGGTGTTCGGCAAGGACGGCGCCTTCGACAAGGAGATGTACTTCAAGGTGCTGAGCTCGAACCGCATAAAGCCCGCGGAGTTTGAAAAGAGCGTCGAGGCCGACCTCATGACCGCGAAGATAAGGGAGAAGGTCCTGAAGGACGTGGCCGTTACCGACCAGGAGGTCAAGGACAGGTACTTCAAGGAGAACAGGAAAATAGACCTGAGCTTCGTCGTGGTCGACGGCGACGGCTCGAAGAACGTTGCCGCCGTTTCTGACGATGAGGCGAAGGAGTACCTGAAGAAGAACGCCTCCGACTTCATGGTCCCGGCGAGGGTAAACGCCTTCTACGCTTATGCCGGGTACGAGGAGATGGCCGCCAGGGCTAAGTTCACGGAAGAAGAGATAAAGGCGTACTACGAGGCCAACAAGAACAGGTTCGAGACCCAGGCCGCGGTCAAGGCCCGCCATATACTCGTCCGTCCCGACCCCAATGCCGTTGACGCAGAAAAGGCGAAGGCCGAGGCCAGGGAGAAGATAACGGGCATACTCGCGAAGGTTACGAAAGGCGGCAAGTTCGCAGACCTTGCGAAAGCCTTCTCGCAGGACCCGGGCAGCGCCAGGCAGGGCGGGGACCTGGGCTGGTTCCAGAAGGGCGTCATGATAAAGGCCTTCGAGGAAGCGGCTTTCCCGCTCAATAAGGGCGAAGTTAGCGGAGTGGTCGAGACCGAGTTCGGCTTCCACATAATAAAGGTAGAGGACAAAAAGGAAGGCGGGTACCTGGCTCTCAAGGACGCCGAGCCCTCCATAAAGCAGGCGCTCGCCGGAGACAAGGCCAAGGCGCTTGCCAGGGAAGCCCTGATGACCCTTGACGCGAAGGTGGCCGTAGCCAAGACCGCCGAAGAGATGAAAAAGGCAGCTTCCGGCGACAAGGCGTTGAGGCCTTCTGTCACGGGCCTGTTCTCGGAGGACGACATGGGGGTCGCTCTTGCCAGGAACGAGCAGCTCCGCGTGGCCGCGTTCAGCATGCAGCCCGGCCAGGCCGGACGCGTGGTGGAGACCGAGGACGGCGCGTACCTCGTGCGCCTCGTCGAGCGCAAGGACGCCCATGTGCCTGAGTTCGCCGAGGTGGCTTCAGACGTGAAGGCGATAATCGCCGACGAGAAGGCGGCAAAGGAGGCTGAAGTCCGCGCCAAGGCGCTTCTGGAGCGCGCTAAAAAGGGCGAGGACCTCGCTGTCATCGCCAGGGCGGAAAAGCTCAAGATGGAGCAGTCCGGCTTCTTCGCTCGCACAGAGGGTTTCATGCCCAGGACGGGCATATTCGTAGGCGACAGGGAAGCCATGTTCAACCTTTCGGCCGGAGCTTACCTCCCCGAGGTAGTTACGCACAACGGCAGGCATTATATCTTCAGGCTCTCGGGCGTGAAGGAGGCCGACGAGGCCGCTTTCGAGCCCCGCAGGGAAGAGCTCAAGGCGAGGGTGCTGGCTGAAAAGCACGACCAGGTGCTTGGAGAGTGGCTCAAGGGCCTGCGCGGGAAGACGAAGATAACGATAAACGAAGCGGTCCTGTAATAAGGCGTAAGCTCGTATAAAGGGGGCCGGCGTATTCGCCGGCCCTTCTTTTTATAAAATTGTTCTTTTTCCTGATCTCTTCGTTAGTGCGGGAATAAAAATGCTCACATATTGTCATATATGCTCCGCTTTTTATTCCCGCCCTGCCTCGACCTCAGAAAAAATAACTAATTTTAATAGGGCATTAATAGTGTACGACAGACTAAATTTTGACGGAGAAAAGAATAATGCGCTATTCGAGGATGCTCCTGCCCACTCTGAAGGAATCTCCCTCAGACGCTGACGTAATAAGCCAGAAGCTCATGATGCGGGCCGGGATGATAAGGAAGGTCGCCGCTGGCGTCTACAACCTGCTGCCGATGGGCTTGAGGGCTGTAAGGAAGGTCGAGGCGATAGTCCGTGAAGAGATGAACAGGGCCGGGGCGCAGGAAGTCCTCATGCCGATGGTAATACCTGCCGAGCTGTGGCAGGAGAGCGGCAGGTGGGACGAGTACGGCAAGGAGCTCCTGCGCATAAAGGACAGGCACGGCAGGGAATTCTGCCTCGGGCCCACGCACGAGGAGGTCATAACCGACATGGTCAGGCGCGAGGTCAGGAGCTACCGCGAACTGCCCTTGAACCTCTACCAGATACAGACCAAGTTCAGGGACGAGATAAGGCCCAGGTTCGGCCTGATGCGCGGCAGGGAGTTCGTCATGAAGGACGCCTACTCCTTCCACGCCACGATCGAGAGCCTCGATAAGGAATACGAGAACATGCACGCGGCATACACGAGGATATTCGAGAGGTGCGGGCTCAACTTCAGGGCCGTCGAGGCCGAGACAGGCTCCATAGGCGGCCGCTTCTCGCACGAGTTCCACGTCCTGGCCGAAAGCGGAGAGGACGCTATCGCGAGCTGCACGAAGTGCTCTTACGCTGCCAACGTCGAAAGGGCCGAGATAAGGGAGCCGGATGTTCAGGCCGCCGCTGCCGGGCTGCCGATAGAGAGGGTCTCCACCCCCGGGCAGAAGACCATAGAAGAGGTGAGCGCCTTTTTGAAGGCCGCTCCAGAAAGGCTCATTAAGACCCTCATCTATGAGACCGACAAGGGGCTCCTCGCCGCCCTCGTGAGGGGAGACGGGCAGATAAACGAATCCAAGCTCCGCAACGCGGCAGGGGCTTCGTTCGTAAGGCTCGCTGAAGAGGAGGCCGTGAGAAAGGCCACCGGCGCGCCCGTCGGCTTTGCAGGGCCGGTGAAACTCAATATACCCATCTACGCCGACTTCAACGTCAGGGGTATGGGCGACGCGATAACCGGCGCGAACGAGAATGACTCGCACCTTCTTCACGTGAGCAGCTCCAGGGACTTCCGCGCCGTCTACGCCGACATACGAAACGCCGAGGCTGGCGACAGCTGCCCGAGGTGCTCCGGCACGTTCGAGATAAAAAGGGGCATAGAGGTCGGCCACATATTCAAGCTCGGCACGAAGTATTCCGAGGCCATGGGCGCCAACTTCCTCGACGAGGAAGGGCGCGAGCAGGTCGTCATCATGGGCTGCTACGGCATAGGCGTGGGCAGGACCGCCGCCGCCTCGGTAGAGCAGAACCACGACGAGGCCGGGATAATCTGGCCGAAGCCGCTTGCGCCGTTCGACTGCGAGGTGCTTCCCGTGAACGTGAAAGACGAGGAGACGAGGAAGGCGGCCGAGGCGTTGTACGAGTGTCTCAAAAAGGAGATGGACGTCCTCCTGGACGACAGGGACGAGAGGGCGGGCGTGAAGTTCAAGGACGCAGACCTCATTGGCATACCCGTGCGCGTGACCATCGGCGAGAGGAACCTCAAGCAGGGCATGGTCGAGATAAAGGAAAGAAAGACAGGGGAAGTGCGGCTGGTGAAGCTTGATGAAGCCGCCTCAGAGGTTAAGAAGATACTTACGGCCTGAACGCCTCAAGGCCGCGTTTGTCAGAAATAAAGAAAGCCGCCGTCCCGTAAGGGACGGCGGCTTTTCTGTTTATTACTGTCCGACCTTTTTCTTGGTGAAGTAGATTGCGCCGAAAGCCGCTCCGAGGAGGGCCAGCGTGCCAGGCTCCGGCACGGCATGGTTGTTGCCGTTCTCAGGGGGGCAGTATTCGCCGCCGTTGTTGCCGTTATGGTTATTGTTGTAGTGCTTTGACCCTGCGAAGCTGTCTACGGGGCTGAACGCCATAAGACCGAGTGCTATGAGTGCGGCTGCGGCGAGTGTCTTCATTTGCTGCCTCCTGTGGGTTTGGTTTTTTGAAGCGTACACACATACAAAAGCAAAAGCCATGCCGCACGGAAAACGTCTTATTATTCAATATGTTGACCTGAACGTGTTTTTTAAAGTGTAAAAGCGTTTTACGGCAGGGCAAGGCCGTTGTGAGGCAAGTCACTGCTTTTAAATGTTTTTTGCTTTTTAATTGGGTGAAGATTTTTTTACACCTGCGTTTATTCGGCAACTGGAGAAAGAGTAAAATTTGATGATTATAAAGTTGACAACTTTTATTTTTGAAATATACTATTAAAAAACTTATTCAGGAGGTATATCAGGAGAGCCTTGCCTGGGATGCGGCCGCAGGTTGAGCCCGCTCCCACGGAGCATATGGAATTGACAGCTGATGCAAGGGTACAAAACAAAAAACAGGAGGCTTTTAATGAAACGGTTGATCGCTGCTGCGGGTTCATCTCTCTTCCTTGCCGGTGTACTCTTCATGCTCCCCTCCGGAGCCTCGGCCCAGGGCGCGTATGACACTAATACGGGCTGCGGCCTCGGCAACATGCTCTTCGAGGAAATAGGGCAGGACAAGATCCTCTACCAGGTCTTCGCCGTAACCACCAACGGCACTTTCGGCAACCAGACGTTCGGCATCTCATCCGGCACGCTCGGCTGCGCGCAGCCCTCGACTTTCGTCTCGAATGAGCTTCAGAGGTTCGTTGCCGACAACATGGACGCCCTCGCGCAGGACATGGCCGCGGGCAGGGGCGAGGCTGTATTGACTCTCGCCGAGCTCATGGAAGTGCCCTCGAGCGACCACGCTGCTTTCGCCGCTCTCCTTCAGGCCAATTTCAACAACATCTACACTTCTTCGTCGGTCGAGTACAATGAAGTGATAGAGAACATAAACAGGGTTGTCGCCAATTCGTAAAAAGACCCTGAGAGCTTTTTACATTGATCCATGCGGGCCGCTCCGGCCCGCATGGATTTTTTTGTTCCTCTTTTTTTTCCTCTTCCCGTCTTCGGCCCGCTCCGAAGGCTATCCCGGCGAGCTTGCTGAAAAGGCCGTCTCGATGGGCCTGCACGAGACTCGCCAGTGGCACGTGCTCCTTCACTACAAGCGCTCTATTTCCGGGCGCGTCGAAAGCCTTGTCGACGACCCGTCGTTCTTCGCTTCAAAAAAAGGAAAATACGACCCGGCGGACGAGCTCCGCGAGACGGTCAAGGCCTTTTTCGCGTCCACGCCCGAAGGCGACACCCATGCACAATGCCGCTTCATAGCCCGCTTTCAGTGGCTCAAAAAACAGCTTTCAATTGACGAAACGCTCCTTCCGAAGCAGGAGTGCAAGGGCTTCCAGGAGTTCCACAAGAGCGTGAACCCCAGGTCAGTAGTCCTCGTCTTTCCGGTCTCGCACATGAACAGCCCGGCGTCGATGTTCGGCCATACGCTCCTTCGAATTGACTCCGAAAAGGAAAGCAAGCTCTTCTCGTGGGCGGTCAACTATTCTGCGAGGACGGGCGAGACCAACGGGATATTCTTCGCGGTCAAGGGCATATTCGGCTATTACGAGGGCTTTTTCGGCGTCCTGCCCTACTACGAGAAGATAAAAGAATACAGCAACCTCGAGAACAGGGACATATGGGAGTACAAGCTCTCTTTCACGCACGAAGAGGTCGAAAGGATGGTCCTGCACCTCTGGGAGCTCAAGGACGTCTATACCTACTATTACTTCTTTGACGAGAACTGCTCTTATAACCTCCTTCTGGTGCTTGAGGCAGCAAGGCCGGGAATGGACCTTTTTAAAGACTTGCCGCCCTGGGTGATTCCAATGGCCACCATCAAGTCCGTAAGGGACGCTGGCGTAAGCTCCGGCGACGCCGAATACAGGCCTTCGAGGGCCGCTAAGATAAAACACCTTGAAAGTATCGTTGCGGGGCCTTTGAAGACCGCCGCTATCCAGATAGCCTCCGGAGCCCCGGTAGATAAGACGCTGGACTCAGGCTCATGGGGCCCGGGAGAGCGGGCGGCCGCGCTTGAACTTGCCTCTGAATACTTGCAGTACAGGTACGCGAAAAAGGTGATCGCGAAAGAAGAGTACACGAAGATTTTTCTGGACGTCTTGAGGGAGCGGAGCGCGCTTGGCGGCTTTCCGCTGCCTGAGCCCACATCCCCCGTCGTCCCTGAAGGCGGGCACGGCCCGGCGCGCCTGTCGACTGCCGCCGGATTTCTTGCTGGCGAGGCATTCCTTTCGGTTTCGCTCCGGCCCGCGAACCACGCTACTACCGACCCGGATGCAGGCTACCTGCCCGGGGCCGCGATAACCTTCATGCAAGGGGAGGCCAGGTATTACTTCGATTCGGGAAAGTTTCTATTGAACGAGCTTACGTTCGTCGAGATAGATTCGGCATCCCCGAGGGATGAGTTCTTCGACCCGGTCTCCTGGACGGTAAAGGCCGCGCTCGAAAGGGAGGAGACAGGCCAAGAAGAGGGCAGGACTGTACTGAGGGTCTCCGGCGGGCCTGGCCTCAGCTACAAAGTTGCCGGGAACGGATTGGCCTACGGCTTCATCGTCCCGGCTGTGAAGGCAGGCAGCGGGCTCGAAGACGGCTACGCTCTCGGCATCGGGGCCAGGGCAGGCGTCCTGAAGCAATTGACCGGCAGGTGGAAGGCGCAGCTCGAATTCATAGCCGAGGCTTTCGGCCCCGGAGATGAACACACAGTCGTCTCGGCCGCGCTCAACCAGACCTTCTCCATCAACAGGGACAACGCAGTGAAGTTTGACCTCAGGCGCGAGAGATACGACGGCTTCTACTCGACGGAAACAATACTCGGGTGGAACATCTATTTTTAGCGCTGAATTCTGGAGGAAACTTTTGTAGAAAGGTTTCCCCCAGACCCCCTTCAAAGACTTGCAGTCATTAGAAAAGCCCCCATAAGGTGGCTTTTCTAATGAAGAACTGAAAAGTTTTTGGAGAGAGTTTGAGAAAACCTTTTAAAGAAAAGCTCTCTCAAAAGTCTCTCGGCCCTGTAAAAAAATGTTATACCCGCTTCATGTTGTAAAGGGCCCATTTCGAGCATTCATAATCAGGCTGCCAGCGCTGAAGGATGCTGCAGACGTGTTTGAGCATGGTATGCTTGAGGAACATCCAGTCGTCCTCGAGGGCCGATATGTCTTCACCGAAACCCTTTACTTCGGCCAGCACCGCTTTTTTTTCCTCGGGAGTGATGGCTTTTTTTATGTAGACCTTCCTCAGTATCTTCTGGCATTTCGAGACCCTCATCGGCTCGCCGGGGAATTCCTCGACGAGTTCGAGGTTCTCCGGCCCGAGTCCGTGCTGCTCGAGTATCGACTCGAGCTCTTCCCTGCGGCTTTCGGCGTCTATGAAGCCGCCCTGCGCTGTTCCCACTTCCTTAAGCTCCTTTGGTCAAAGGTTTTTCAAAGTCTTGTAAACTGACGAGAAGTCTTCGTCGCCGGCGTTTTTGGACATTGCGAGCGTGAACAGCTCTTTGGCGGCCCCGGCTGTGAAGACCGGAGCGTTCAACGAAGCGGCGAGCTCCTGGAGGTATTTGAGGTCCTTGCTCATAAGCGAGGTCTTGAAGTGTGGACTGAAGTCCTCCTTCTGGAGCTGTTCTTTCTTCGCGCTGAGGACCGCTGACGCTCCAGCGCCTTTTGAAAATATCTCAAGGGCCGTCGCCCTGTCAAGGCCCGCTTTTTCCGCCAGCACGGTTGCCTCCGCTATGGAAGCCATAAAGACCGCAAGCAGCATGTTGTTGACGAGCTTGGCTTTTGTGGCAAGCCCAGGCACGGCCAGGTAGAATATCTCGTTCCCTATTTTCTCGATGTATGGCAGGGCCGCCTTGTAGGCGGCTTCCGGGCCGCTGACGATCACCGTCAGGGTGCCGGTCATGGCCTGGACAAGAGACCCGGCCAGCGGGGCTTCGAGGTACGCCGCGCCTTTGGCGGCGAAGGCCGCATGGAAGTATTCGACGTCTGTGTAATTGTTTGTCGTAGTGTCGATTATGGTCTTGCCGTCAAGGCCGCCAGAGAGGAGGCCGTCCTTGCGGCCCATTACGTCGCGCACGGACTGGCTGTCGAAGAGGTTGAGTATGACCGTGTCGGCCTTTGAAAGGACGGCGGCCGGGGTGTCGCAGACGATTGCGTCGAGCCCGCGGGCCTTCACGAAGGTCCTGTTCCAGGCGTACAACTCTACGCCTTCGGCGCGGAGCCTCGTTGCCAGCGCCTTTCCCATCTGTCCGAGCCCGATAAGTCCGGCCTTGAGGGGCATCTCAGTACCTTTCGTTATGTACCTTCTTCGGGTCGTACTCGCTGTCCTTGTGCTCCTTCAGTTCCCTTGCGGCGTAGCCCAAAGGCATCATGCACATTACCCGTATGCCTTCAGGAATATTGAGGAGTTCTTTCACATACGGTTCAGCGCTCCCGGGCGGGTCCCCGGCGTCGGCCACCTGCACGAAGCAGGACGCGAGCCCCTGGTTTACAGCCTCAAGGTGTATGTGCTCGGCGGCTATTGAAGAGTCTTCCTTGAAGCGCCTTCCTTTTTCTATATTATAGCAGACGGCAATGACTACTGGTGCCTTCTCGACGAAGCTTGAATGTCCTGTAGCTTTCGCGAGGGCCTTTCTGGTTTCAGCCGAGCGCACCACGACGAACTCCCAGGGCTTCGTACCCCACGAATTCGGGGAGAACATGGCGGCTTTCAATACCTCGCGGAGCTTTTCTTCCTCGACCTCTTTTTTAAGGAAGCTCCTGATGGAGCGCCTTTTGCGGATGGCTTCTATCAATTCGAGCCTCCTGAGAGGGAGAGGATTTTTTCGAGCGCTGCCGCCGTCTCTGGGCTTGACCAGTCGGCTGTGCCCTTCTGGACGAGGGCTATGCGTCCGTCCCTGCCTATTACGTAGGCCTCTGGGGCGCGCATGACGTTGTAGGCTTCTGCCACGAAGCCGTCCTCGTCGCGGAGCTTCACGAAGCTGAATTTTTCCTTGTCGAAGAACCGGTGGACCTCAAAAAGCGGCCCGCTGTGCATCGAGTCGGCCCCGATTGCAACGGCTATGAGCCCCTTTTCACCGTACTTTCTCTGAAGGCCGTCTATCGCCCTGAGCTCGATTTTGCACTCTTCGCACTTCATGCGCCAGAAGTACAGGAGCACGACCTGGCCTTTTTTCTCGGATAGCCTGAAGGGCTTGCCTTCCATGTCCTTGAACAGGAAGTCGACCGCCTCTCCACCGGCGCTCAGATCTACCGCGTACGCGCTTTTCGTCCTGTCTTCGTCTTTCGCGCCGCAACCGGAGAGGAGCGCGAAGGCTAGAAGGGCCGTGAGCAGTTTTTTCATCAGTTTGCCTCCGCATGGAACACACATAGCGAGCGCATTCCCCGCAGCTTTACTGCGGGGTCAAGCGAGCGAACAGAAATAGGAATTCCTTATGTGTCGAAGATTCCACGCGGCTAGCCGCGTGGAGCTTCAATATTATCAGATTATGGGTGAGGCGAAAAAGGTATTTGTCAGTTTTCGCGCATTTTCGACCCCGGAATATATCCCCGTTTAGCGTTGAAAAATGTTATCCTTGTATGCTACAAAATTGGTTTAAATCAGTGTAATCTCCCTTGAAAGAGGCATTTGCGCATATGGCTGAGAAGACCGAAAAATACGACCATAAATCGATAGAGGCCCGCTGGCAGGGCGAATGGGAAGCGAACGGCGCGTTCAGGACCGCCGAGGGGGCCGACGCAGACAAAAAATATTACGTCCTCGAGATGTTCCCGTACCCCTCCGGCAAGATACACATGGGCCACGTCAGGAACTACTCCATCGGCGACGTGCTCGCCCGTTTTCTCATGATGAAGGGCAGGAACGTCCTCCACCCGATGGGCTGGGACTCGTTCGGACTTCCGGCAGAGAACGCTGCCATACAGCACGGCATACACCCTGCCAAATGGACTCACGAGAACATAGACAACATGAGGACCCAATTGAAGCGCATGGGCCTCAGTTACGACTGGACGAGGGAGGTCGCCACCTGCACGCCCGAGTACTACAGGTGGAACCAGTGGCTCTTTTTAAGGCTCTTGGAGAAGGGGCTGGCGTACAAGAAACGCTCTTCGGTGAACTGGTGCCCCGAGTGCGCCACGGTGCTCGCCAACGAGCAGGTCGAGGACGGCGAGTGCTGGAGGTGCGGCTCCACAGTCGAGATGAAAGAGCTCGACCAGTGGTTCTTCAAGATAACCGCCTATGCCGACGAGCTCCTCGAATTCACCGAAAAGCTTCCGGGCTGGCCAGAGCGCGTGCTCGTTATGCAGAGGAACTGGATCGGCAAATCCGTGGGAGCCGAGGTCGATTTCAAGCTCGAAGGCTCCGATGAATTCATCAAGATATTCACAACGAGGCCTGATACGCTTTTCGGCGTCACCTTCATGTCGCTTGCGGCAAGCCACCCCTTGATTGAGAAGATAACGACGCCTGAGCGCAAGGACGAAGTCAGGAAGTTCGCCGCGAAGGTAAAGTCAGAGGCGAAGAGCGCCCGTCCCGGAGCGGACGAGGCGGAAAAAGAGGGCGTCTTCACAGGCGCGTACTGCGTCAACCCCCTGACCGGCGACAGGGTGCCTGTTTACGCCGCCAACTTCGTCCTTATGGAATACGGCACAGGGGCAGTCATGGCAGTGCCAGCCCACGACCAGAGGGACTTCGAGTTCGGCGCCAAGTACGGCCTGCCTGTTAAGGTGGTCATAAACCCGCCGGGCAAAGAGCTCGTCACCTCTGAAATGGAAGCCGCCTACGTCGACCCCGGCGTCATGGTCAACTCGGGCGCTTTCAACGGCATGGAAAGCTCTAAGGCCATGTCCGCCATAACCGAAGAGCTCGAAAAGCAGGGGAAGGGGAAAAAAACAATAACTTACAGGCTCCGCGACTGGGGCATATCGCGCCAGAGGTACTGGGGCTGCCCAATACCGGTAATCTACTGCGATACCTGCGGCACGGTCCCGGTGCCTGACGAAAGCCTTCCGGTCATACTCCCGGAGAACGTGAACTTCACCGGCAAGGGGCTCTCTCCGCTCGCCACGGCCGAAGGGTTCGTGAACGTCAGGTGCCCCAATTGCGGCTCCATGGCAAGGCGCGAGACTGACACGATGGACACCTTCGTGGACTCTTCATGGTACTTCCTCAGGTACGCGTCGCCAAAGAATGAATCTCTCCCATTCACAAGGGAAGAGGCCGGCTACTGGATGCCCGTTGACCAGTACATTGGCGGCATAGAGCACGCTGTCATGCACCTTCTTTACGCGAGGTTTTTTACGAAGGCGCTCCGCGACCTGGGCCTTCACACGGTTGACGAGCCTTTTCGCAACCTCCTTACGCAGGGCATGGTCTGCAAGGAGATAACGAAGTGCCCGGAGCATGGATACCTCTACCCCGAAGAGGCCGCCGGAGGGAAGTGTTCGATTTGCGGCAAGCCAGTCTCGATAGGGCCTGTCGAGAAGATGTCGAAGTCGAAAAAGAACGTCATAGACCCTGACAGGATAATAAGGGAGTACGGGGCCGACACCACGAGGCTCTTCTCCCTTTTCGCCGCTCCCCCTGAAAAGGACCTCGACTGGAATGAAGAGGGCGTCGAGGGCTCATACAGGTTCCTCGGCAGGGTATGGAGGCTCATTAATGAGAACCTCGACCTGCTTATAGAAGCGAAGGCGTGGGAAGGCGGCCAGCTAGAGGGCGGCCCGAAGGAGCTCTTCGGCGCGACCCACAGGACGATAAAGAAGGTCACGCAGGACATCGAAGAGAGGTTCCATTTCAACACTGCCATAAGCTCCATCATGGAGCTCGTGAACGCCTCTTATCAGCTAATGCCCCAGCTTGACGGCAAGGGGGCGGACGCAATCGAGGCCCGCGTCTTCAAGAAAGCAGCCGAGACGATAGTCCTCCTCATCGCGCCGTTCGCACCGCACATATCGGAGGAGCTCTGGGCAAGGCTCGGCTCAAAGGTTCCGGTCTACAGGACGAAATGGCCAACGTGGGACGAAGACGCCCTGAAGCAGGATGAGGTCGAGATACCGGTGCAGGTCAACGGCAAGGTAAGGGGCAGGGTAAGGGTGGCCGCCGGGGCCAATGAGGCGGCGGTGAAGGAGGCCGTGCTCGCCGACGAGAAGATAAAGGAGTCGGTCGGCGGCAAGGAGATAAAAAAATTCGTCTACGTCACCGATAAGATAGTGAACATGGTGGTCGCGTGAAAATGAACCGTCTGATATCGGCCCTTGGGCTTCTGGCAGTCCTTTTCGTCTCCGGCTGCGGCTATCACGTCGCTGGCAAGGGCGGGGCAATGCCAGCCGGGGTAAAGAGCCTGGCGATACCGGTATTCGAGAACAGGACGGCTAAACCCGAAATCGAATCAGACCTGACGGCCGCCTTCGTCACCGAGTTCGTCTCATCGGTCAACGTCGATGGCGACGCCGGGCACGCGATGTACGGGGTCATAAAAAGGTACGAGCTCCAGCCGGTGTCGTTCACGAAGAGCGACATCAACCAGGAGTACAGGCTTACCGTGGAGATGACCCTCACGATAATAGACAAGAGCAGCGGCCAGGTGATATGGCGCGACGAGAACATCTCCGACTACGAGGACTTCACCGTAAACATCAACGACGTTACCGAGACGACCGAAAGGGAAGAGGCCGCGCTGGACAAGCTCGCTAGGGACACGGCCCGGCTCGTCAAGGAGCGGATGATGGAGGGCTTCTGACGTGGCCTTGAAGCCTGTCTATTATTTTTTCGGCTCTGACGATTACCTCATGGAAGACGCCTTCGAGAAGATAAAGAAGGAGGCGTTGACCGGTGGGTTCGCGTCGATGAACTACCACGTCTACGAGGGCAAGACCCTGGAGGCAGGCGAGCTGGTCGCGACCGCCTCGACCATGCCAGCCTTTGCCGAGTGGCGGCTCATCGTCGTGAAGGGGGCCGATTCAATCAAGGCGGCGCAGGAAAAGGTTCTGGCCGAGTACGTCAAGGACCCATCCCCTACGACCTGCCTCGTTTTCCTGTCGTCTTCCTCAAAGGCAGACAGGAGCTCTGCTTTAATAAAGGCGCTCGATGAAAAAGGGTTTTTGAAAGCCTGCAACCGCCTCGGCGACAACGAACTATTGAGGTGGATACGGGACGAGGCCGCAAGGCAGGGCAAAAAGATAGCCCCGAGCGCGGCCGCCAAGCTTCTCGAGACGACCGGCAACAGGCTCCGCGACATAAAGGGCGAGCTCGACAAGATAGTGCTTTTCGTGGGAGAGAAGGAAGGGATCGACGACAAGGACGTCGAAGAGTCTGGCCTCGACTGCCGCGAAGAGTCGATATTCGGCCTGTCGGACGCCATCGGTAAAAAAGACGT
>CAJPGC010000039.1 GCA_905339405.1 uncultured bacterium
GCTGGCGCTGTCTGCTTCGATTTTTCCGGAGAGGCTTATGGATGGCTTTTGAGTCTTCTCATACCCGGCAAGGGATTTGAGGTAAGCGGCAATGTCCGCTGTATCGGAGTTCCCGAGCACGTCGGACCAGCCGGGCATCGAGGTGCCGTTCATTCCAGCCCAGCCCGGCATCGGGTCATGTGAGCGCATCCCGGATATCATCTTAGAGAGGTCTTCATCAGAAGGCGCGTACTCGTCGAAAGGAGTTGACTTCCACTTGTAAAGGCCCATGGTAAAGTCCCTGGGCGGCGGGTTCAGGTACTGGGCAGCCGGTCCGTCGCCCGCGCCTTCCATTCCGTGGCAGAAGGCGCAGAGCCTCTGGTACAGGTCCTTCCCCTTTTCAACGTCGGCCGCTGCGAAGGCGTCGGAAGAGAAGAAAAGGAAAGCTAAAAGTATAAGAGACTTTAAGGCTTTCCTCACCATGACCTCGGCGTGTTACCAGTGTAGTCATAGAGGAATAAAATCACCTTCCAGATTTCCTCTTCAGTAAGCTCTTTTTCCCATGCTGGCATGGCTGAAATCGACGAGCCGCCTTCCCTCGGAAGGCCCGGCCCGCCCTTCAATATCCTCCAGAAGACGTATGACTCCTGGAGCTGGGCTATCGTGTCCCCGCCGGTGAAGGGCAGCGGCTTGGGGTCGAGGGCGTGTGCGTAGTGGCCGCGTCCGTCGAGCTTGTCGCCGTGGCAAAAAAAACAGTTTTTGAAGTAGACTTCCCCGCCTTCCTTCACGAGGCTCTTGAACGCCTCTGGGTCCTCTTTCTCGATTTTTCTGAACGGGTTTTCAAGGGTCGCGAGGTCGAAAGTCTTCCCGTACCCGCGCGTAAGCGGCGGCGGGGCCGGGTGCGTGGCCCGAAGCTCCGAAGGCGTGGCTTTCAGGCCGCCCCCGTCGTATGCGAGGAAAACGGCAGCTAATGGAAGTATAACGAAAACGGCGTTGCGGACGAGCTTTTTCGACGGGTCTTCAACTAGGGCCCGTATCGGAGCAAAGAGCCCCCTTGCCCCCTCGTCCGTTATCGTCATGACCAGCAGAACGGTTATGACGATGAAGAACATGTACATCGACACCAGGCTCGAAGGGATGGGCTTGTCCCAGAAGAACCCGGGGGCCTTCAAAAGGAGGTAGAAAAAAAGAGAGGTGAGCGCGAACTTCAGAAGCCTCATCTGGCGGCCTCTTCAGTTTTGAGCCCTTCGACTTCGATTGTCACCTCCACCCCGGCGAGCTGCTGGAGATAGGCTATGACGGCATCTATCTCGGTCCTGTTCAAGCCGATGGCGCTCTCGACTACGGCGGGCATCGGGCTTACCGTATCTTTCGTGCCGGCGGCCCCGAAGCCCGGCACCACGTAGGCCGAAGGGTCTACGAGCGATTCAAAGAGGTACTCCTCCGCGTTCGCGGCCTTGCCCTTGTAGCCGCGCTCCTTTATCCTGTCTTCAGCGATGAGCGCGGCGTTCTCCAGCAAAGGGGCCCTCCCGGCAACCGGGCTGTGGCAGAGCGCGCAGGCGCCCTTGCCGTTGTAGACCTGCTCGCCGAGCGCGACGAGCTCCTCCACCGTGGCGGGCTGGCCGGAAGCCTCTTCCTTCGGCGGCTCCTCCGGAGTAATGGGAGGGATTATCTTGACCGAATAGAGGGTATATACGCCGATTATGAAGAGGCTGAAGAGAGCTACCTTGATGAAGTTATTCATCCGCTTCCCCCTCCCTGCCCATGTGGCTCAGCCAGAAAATGAAGGCTACTATCGCCATGAAAATTATGGTTCCGACCGATACCGTCTTCGCAGCGTAGGCGATTGACGGCGTGAAGGCGTCCGGCGAGTTGTCGCGCATGACCGAGTATACGTGCCAGTGCTGCCTTATGGCGGAGCGCACGAAACCCATGAGCCCCATGAGCCATGTAAAAGATACGGCGATGAGAAAAAGGGCGTACTGGCTCCTGTCAGGCACGCGCCCCCATTTGAGTTCGGCCGTCTCGGAATTCCTGTGCATAAGATATTCTATCACGAGGCAGGCGGCTATGACGAAAAGGGTCGTTGCGACTTGCGGGACGGAAGAGGCGACCTTGTAGACGCTGTTCGTGAAATAACCGTAATAGACGCCGAGGAAGATTATGTTAGCTATCGCCGCCGTGAAAAGGGCCGCTTCCATGGCATTTCCGGCCCTCGCCCACTTCACCGTCGGAGTCCTGTGGCTGCGCCTGTAAAGGAGGAACGAGAGGAAAGTGAAGAGAAGCATTATGTTCACGGCAATGTTCTTGGCGGGCATGAGCCCGAGCGGGCCCAGGAGCGGGTGGTACTGGCCGCCCAGGCTTGAGGCCTCTTCCGGTGTGAGTATGAGAGTGTGCGGCGTGAACCAGACGAGGAAGGTCGCTGCGATGACGAAGGCCAGATATCTGACGTATTTGAGGTAGCGCTCCCCGTTCACTCCCCTTTTGAAGCCGCACCACAGGTAATAATTGGCAGCCAGGAAAAGCGCCCCTATGAGCACGGCCTGTATTATGAAGAGCCACGCGAAGAGCCCGCCCATGAGAGTTATGCCCATCTGCTGGCTGTACGCGTAAATCTCGGCGGTGAGCCAGTAGCCCGCGAACGGCAGCGGCAGCAGGGCACCTATGGCCACGAGGTTGGCCGTGTATCCCATCCAGTCGTAGTGCGCCTTCTCCTTATCTCCGCTGGCGCCGAGGAACCTATAGGCAGCGTAAGCCGCCACGATGGAGCCGCCGTAGGCTATGTTGGCTATGAACCTGTGGAGGTTCATGGGGCCCCAGAGGTGGTTTCTCACCGCGTGCCAGATGTTACCGTCGAAGACCCCGGCCATGTCCACCCCGGCCGGTGTCATCATGAAAGTGACCCACGCGTTGGCGATGAACATGAGGGTGGTGCCGGAAGCGTTCAGAAGGAGGCCCACGCCGATGTGCGCCCACTTGAGGCCGCCGGAAGACATCGGCTTCCAACCGTAATAGTAAAGGTACAGGGCTGCGGACTCGACGAAAAAGAAGAGCGCGTAAAGGAGCATCGTTGAGCCGAATATCGACGAGAGGTACTTCATGAGGTCCGGGTAGAAGACGATGAGCCCGACGAGCAGCAGACCGCCGGTTATGGCGGTTATCGAGTAGGCGGTAAGAGAAACCCTCAGGAACTCGTAGGCGACTTTGTCGTAACGCTTCTCTTTTCTTATTACGCCCACGACCTCGAGGAGCAGGACGAATATAGGCACCGCGAGGACGAAGGCCGCGAACCACAGGTGCATCTGCGCGGCCATCCATACGAACATCCTCGGGTTGACCCCAGTGACCTTCGGGTAATCTCCGGCAGCAAGGACCGGCGCGGGCCCGAAAGCCCCTGTCGCTTCGGCGGCGAGCGCGCCGGAGAAGAAATAGGGCAGCACGAAGAGCAGCTGGAGGGCGGCGAGCGCCGTCAAAGACAAAATACTTTTAAACCTCGGCTTCACCCCGTCAGCCCCCGTACACGAATGAAAGGCCCTGTGCGTTGAACAGGAACACGTCCATCAGGAGGAAGAGGGCCCCGAACGCCACGAGGGCGATTATGTAAGCGGCTATGTTCTTCATGACCTGTTTGACAAAAAATCACGCATGGATTAATCTTAAGGTATGCTCAAGCGAACTGGAAAGGCCGCCCCGGCTGACTTCGTGATACTCCTGGGCGCGGCCGTGAACCTGGCCGTCATAGCCGGGCTCGTAGTCATGTACCTGCTTTCATAGAAGCGGCCAGCGACTGATTATACCCATTATTTCCCTGTATTTACAAGCCCTTATTAAGTGGACTAAAATAGTCTTATTTGTTAAAATTGAATAAATAAACAGGCCTGTTACATCCCGGTGGTGAATGGCTCGTAAAACGCGGAAAAAGGCCCTTGTCCTCGGAATCGGCAACCTGCTTCTGAAGGACGAAGGGCTCGGGGTAAGGGCGGTAGAGGTTTTCAAGCGCGATTACAGCTTCGGCCCTGAAGTCAGCTGCCTGGACGGCGGCACTTCAGGCCTCGGGCTTCTTACGTACATTCAGGAATTCACGCACATCGTCATCGTAGACGCGGTCCGCGCCAAGGGGGCCCCGGGTACCGTATTGACATTTCCCGGCGATAAGCTCCAGAGCCTGCCTTCCCTCAAGTCATCTTCCGCCCACCAGATAGGAGTGAAAGACCTCCTCGACATAGCCCGGTTCCAGGGCCTCAGCCCTGAGCTGGCGCTTGTCGGCATCATCCCTAAGGATATTTCAGCAGGCATGGAGCTTACGCCCGAGGCCCGGAACGCCCTTTCGGCCGCGGCGGAGGCCGTTAGGGCGGAACTCGAAAAATTCGGCTTCAAGGCGACAAGGAAGGCCGCCTGAATGCACGAGATGTCAATCACCAGGAGCATGCTCGAGATAACGGCCGCCCAGATGGAGGCCAACGGCATCCATTCACTGAAGAAGCTCAAGGTACGTATCGGCGAGCTGACTGCCGTGGAGCCGGACGTCTTGAGGTTCTGCTTCGATATCGCGATTAAAGGCACGCCCTTTGAAGGCGCGGCCCTGGAAATAGAGGAAGTGCCGCTCGGCGGCAAGTGCCGCATATGCGCTACCGAATTCAAGATAACGGCCTTTGAGAACCGCTGCCCCAAATGCGGCTCGAATGAAATCGAGAGGACCTCCGGCCACGAGCTCGACATAATTTCATTGGAAGGCGACTGACAGATGCATGAGATATTGATAGAAGAGAAGATACTCGCTAGGAACGACGAGATAGCGGCCGAAAACAGGCTGGCGCTCTCTGATAAGGGTATTTACACAATAAACCTCGTAAGCTCGCCCGGGGCCGGAAAGACCTCTCTCATCGAGAGCATGGCGGACGAGCTTAAAAAACTGCCGGTCAGCTTCGCCGTGGTCGAGGGCGACCTCGAAGGCGACTTCGACGCCAAAAGGGTCGAAAGGCGCGGAGTCCCCGCCCTCCAGATAACAACGGGCCGGGCCTGCCACTTAGACGCCCACCAGGTCAGCCACAGCCTGCAATGGGTTTTCGGCCACGCCGGCCTCGAGCTACTCATAATAGAGAACGTCGGCAACATGGTCTGCCCCGCAGAGTACGACCTCGGCGAGGACGCGATGATAACCGTCATGTCGACCGCCGAAGGAGACGACAAACCCTTGAAGTACCCGGCCATATTCACCGCGTCCGAGCTCCTCGTCATAAACAAGACAGACCTCGCGCCCTATACCGACTTCGACATAACGAAGGCCCGGGAGAACGCCCTCAAGGTCAACCCGTACCTCAAGATATTCGAGACCTCCTGCAGGACGGGCGAAGGGGTCAAAGAATTCGCCACCTATTTGGCGGAGCTGGCTAAAGCGAAAAGAAGATCGTAGAGCGCTCAAAATGTTTCCAGCTGCGAGAAGTCGAGGAGCAAGGAGTGAGGCGTACTTTTTGTACGCTGCAATGACTAGCGGCGATGGCGGCAAAGAGGGTGGATATTTTCGGTCTGCCGAAAGAATCATGGAAAACACAAGAATACGCATAAAAGGCATAGTCCAGGGCGTCGGCTTCAGGCCGTTCGTTTACAACCTTGCCGTAAAACACGGGCTCAAGGGCTTCTGCCTCAACGACTCCGAAGGCGTGGTAATAGAGGTCGAGGGCGACCCTACGGCCTTCGTGGAAGAGATAAGGAACTCTCCGCCGCCGCTAGCCAGGATTGATTCGATGACGGCGGAGAAAATCGCATCCAACGGCGGCTTCACGGGCTTCACCATCCGCGAGTCAATGAGCGTTGATGGCAGGTCTGTCCTCGTCTCCCCTGACGTGGCGGCCTGCGGCGAGTGCCTGGAGGAGATGCTCGACCCTTCCGACAGGCGCTATCTCTACCCGTTCATAAACTGCACGAACTGCGGCCCGAGATATTCCATCGTAAAAGACATACCCTACGACAGGCCCTTTACGACGATGGCCCCGTTCGTCATGTGCCCCGAGTGCGGCAATGAATACCATGACCCGTCAAACAGGCGCTTTCACGCGCAGCCAAACGCCTGCGCCGTTTGCGGACCCAAAGCGTGGCTCCACGGAAAGCCTGAAGCAGGAGTAAATTATGAGGCTATAAGCGCGGCCCAAAAACTCCTCAAGGAAGGCGAAGTTGCCGCCATAAAAGGCCTCGGGGGTTTTCATCTCGCCTGCGACGGAGGAAACCCCGGGGCGGTCCAAAAATTGAGGGAGAGAAAAAGGCGTTCAATCAGAAAAGGCGTTCAATCGAACAAGCCTTTCGCGCTGATGGCCCCTGACGTGGAAACAATCCGCTCCTTCTGCGAAGTTTCTGCGGAGGAGGAAAACGCCCTTCTCGCGAGGCAGCGGCCCATAGTCCTTCTTGAAAAGAAAAAGGGAGCGCGGACAGTAGCCGACGCAGTCGCTCCGGGCAACAGGCGCCTCGGCGTGATGCTCCCGTATACGCCGCTCCACCGGCTCCTGTTTCACCCTGAAGGGCTCTTCAAGGCGCTAGTCATGACGAGCGGCAACATCGCCGACGAGCCGATAGTGGTCGAGAACGGCGACGCGCTCAAAAGGCTCTCCGGGCTCGCAGACTTCTTCCTCCTCCACGACAGGGAGATATACATGCGCGTCGACGATTCCATTTTAAGGATGGACGGGAAGACCGGAAGGTTCATCAGAAGGGCCAGGGGCTTTGTCCCCGACGTAATACCGCTCGGAGAAGAGATGGAAGAGGTCTTCGCAGCCGGAGGGCTCCTCAAGAACACCTTCTGCCTGACGAAGGGCACGAACGCCATCGTGAGCCAGCACATAGGCGACCTCGAAAACCTCGAGGCAATGGAATTCTACAAAGAGACGCTGCGTAACCTCAAGAACACGTTCCGCGCCGACCCGAAGATAGTCGCCCATGACCTCCACCCGGACTACCTCAGCACGGCCTTTGCCCACGAGTACGCCGCCGAACACGGGATACCTGCGGAAAGGGTAATAGCCGTCCAGCACCACCATGCGCATATAGCGGGCGCGATGGCCGAGCACAACCTCATTGGCGGCGTAATAGGCATCTCCTTTGACGGAACCGGCTTTGGCGAGGACGGGAACATATGGGGCGGAGAGTTCCTCATCGCAAACAGGCGTAACTTCCAAAGGGCGGCGCACCTCAAGTACACAAGGCTGCCCGGCGGAGACATGGCGGCAAAAGAGCCCTGGCGCATGGCAGTATCCTACCTGGCGGGCTCTGGCGGCGTCGATTCACTCAAGGGGTTCAGGCAGAGGATCGGCCCTAAGGCCGGCATAGTCGAAGAGATGGCGGAAAAGGGCCTGAACTCGCCGTTCACGTCGAGCATGGGAAGGCTCTTCGACGCGGTAGCCTCCATTTGCGGCCTTCGCGACGAGATAACCTTCGAGGCGGAAGCCGCCATAGAGCTCGAGAGCATTGCAGACACGGACGAGACCGGCCTCTACCCGTTCGCGATAATCGGGTCGCAGCCGCTGGAGATAGACGCGGCCCCGCTCATTCGGGCGATTGTCCAGGACGTAAACAGGGGCACTGCCACGGAGGAAGTGGCCGGAAAATTTCACAACACGGTAGCGGAGATGGCGCTCAAGGTCTCGATGAGGCTCAAGGGCGTCTACGGGATAAACGAAGTGGTTTTGACCGGAGGTGTCTTCCAGAACAGCCTGCTGTCGAAGCGGACAAAAGAGAAGCTTGAGGCCGCAGGCTTCGTCGTATACATGCAGGAGAAGGTCCCATCCAACGACGGGGGCGTATCCCTCGGCCAGGCGGTCGTTGCCTGGGAAAGGGTAAAAGGAGACTGAAGATGTGCCTTGGAATACCGGGTAAGATAATCGAGATAAAGGGCGATACGGCGACCATTGACGTGGCCGGGACGAGAAAGGACGCCTCCTTGAGGCTCATGGAAAAGGCGGCAATAGGAGAGTACGTCATAATACACGCTGGATTCGCCATCGAAAAGGTCGACACGCAAAGGGCAGAGGAGACGCTGCGCCTTATAAGGGAGACATTTGGACGATGAGGTACATAGACGAGTTCAGGAAAAAAGAGGAAGCCCAGTCCATAATAAGGAAAATACGCGAGCTCTCCCGCAGGGAAGTGAGCATAATGGAGATATGCGGCACGCATACCCATTCTATATCGAAGTACGGCATAAGGGAGGCCCTGCCGGGGAACATAAGGCTCATATCGGGGCCGGGCTGCCCAGTATGCGTGACCTCGGCCGCGGACGTGAACCGCATAATCGACTTCAGCCGCGCTAACAGGGACGCCATAATCGCCACCTTCGGCGACATGATGAAGGTGCCGGGGTCTGAATCCTCGCTGCAGGAGGAGAAGGCACGCGGAGCCGACATAAGGGTCGTCTACTCGCCGCTGAACGCCGTCGACATTGCCAAGAGCAACCCTGAAAAGGAGGTCGTCCTCTTTGCCGTGGGCTTCGAAACAACCGCGCCGACCGTCGCCGCCACAGTCCTCAGCGCACTGGAGGCGGGCCTCGGGAACTTCTCCGCGCTCTCTTTACACAAGCTCACCCCTCCGGCGATGAAGGCCCTCCTTGACGGCGGAGAGATAGAGATAGACGGCTTCATCGCGCCGGGGCACGTGACCGCGATTATAGGGGCCAAGGCATACGGCTTTCTCGCAAGCGAATACAACTCGCCCTGCGTCGTGGCCGGCTTCGAGCCCATAGACGCACTCATGGGCATATACATGCTCGTCAAGCAGTTCGAGGAAGGCCGGTGCGCAATCGAGATAGAATATGACAGGGTCGTGACGTGGGAAGGCAACAGGAAGGCGCAGGAGGTAATCTCCATGGTCTTCGAGCCAGCCGACAGCCTCTGGAGGGGCATTGGGAACATACCGGGCAGCGGGCTAGCGTTCAGGGAAGAGTTCGCCGCGTTCGACGCGGAGAAAAGGTTTTCGATGCCCAAGGGCCAGGACGCCGAGCCAAAGGGCTGCAAATGCGGCTCGGTATTGAAGGGGCTCATAACGCCTGAAGAGTGCGCGCTCTTCGCCAAGGCGTGCACGCCCGAGTTCCCCATCGGCCCCTGCATGGTCTCCTCGGAGGGGACCTGCGCTGCGTGGTACAAATACAGGAGGGTCGCCTGATGGCAAGAGAGAACACTACGGTCCTCCTCGCGCACGGCAGCGGCGGGAGCTACTCCAGGAGGCTCATTGAAGAGGTCTTCGCGAAGGCTTTCAGCAACCCGCTGCTCGCGCCTCTGAACGACCAGGCGGTCTTCAGCCTCCCGGCAAAAAAACTCGCCTTCACTACCGATTCATACGTGGTGAAGCCTATATTCTTCCCCGGCGGCGACATCGGCAAGCTCTCGGTCTGCGGCACCATCAACGACCTCGCTGTCGGCGGAGCGGAGCCAGTATACCTTTCAGCCTCGTTCATAATCGAGGAAGGGCTCGGCATGGACGAATTGAAAAGAGTGGTCGGCTCGATGGCCGCGACAGCCCGCTCCGCAGGCGTGTCCATAGTGACCGGTGATACGAAGGTCGTCGAGCGCGGCAAGGGCGACAAGCTCTTCATCACTACTACCGGCATAGGGGTCGTGAACGGCCCTGAGCTTACGCCTTCGAACATAAGGCCGGGAGACGCCGTAATCGTCTCCGGGACCATGGGCGACCATGGGGTGGCCATAATGACCCACAGGGAGGGCATAATGATGGACGCTCCTGTGGAGAGCGACTGCGCGCCGCTCCATACCCTCACAAGGGAGATCATATCGGCCGCTCCCGCGGGAGTGCGCGCCATGCGCGACCCGACAAGAGGCGGGCTCGCCACCGTCCTCAACGAGTTCGCGGCGTCCTCAGGCTGCTCCATAACCATAAGGGAAGATGACCTGCCCGTGAAGGAAGCCGTCCGTGGCGCGTGCGAGATACTCGGCTTCGACCCGCTCTATCTTGCAAACGAAGGCAAGCTCGTAGCGGTCGTCTCCGGCGAGGATGCAGGCAAGGCCCTTTCAGCGATGAAGGCCCACCCGCTCGGCGTCGACGCCGCTATAATAGGGTTTGTCACGGAAGCGCCGAAAGGCAAGCTCCTCCTGGAAACGTCGATCGGTAATACCCGGATAATCGACATGCTCTCGGGAGAGCAGCTGCCGAGGATATGCTGACTGGAATTGAACAGCGAATAAAAAAAGCCCCGGGGTTTTTGCCCCGGGGCTTTTTTATTTATGCTTCCACGTCGAGCAGGTGTTTTTTTCCTTCGAGGAAATCTTCGAGCTTTTTGAGGTCTTCTGGGCTGCACGCGACGAACTTCACGTGCATGCCTTTGGGGAACCTGGGGTTGTCGGCATTGACCCCCGCCACTACCCCCTCGAACTCGCTCAAGGCCTTCTCTTCGGGCGGAATGTAAAACCTGAGCGTAAGCTCCGATCCTATGGGCAGAGGGTCCCTCGTCAGAACGAAGACGCCGCTCCTGGAGATGTTCAGGATGAAATCCGCGCACGACTCTGTCGTGTGCCCGTGGTAGACAACCGAAAGGCAGACCGGGAACCGGCCATCTTTGCGCTGTTCGCGCCCTTCCCACTCGATGAGCTTTCCATGGCTGTCGAAATAGAGTTTGTCCATTCCTACACCCTTAGGAGGACCTTCAACACGCCCTTTTGAGCGGCGTACCCGAAGGCCTCCACCCCCTGCTCGATATCAAACACCTTTGTTATGAGCGGCTTTACGTCGACCCTTCTTTCCTCCAGGGCCTGCATCGCCGGGGCGAACGGGCCGCACCTGGAGCCAAGAAGCGTCACCTCGTCTATGACAACCCTGTTGAGGTCAGCCCCGGGCCTCTGGGCGACCGTTGTCTTCAATATCACCGTTCCGGCGGGCCTCACGATATCGAGCGCGGCTGACAACCCGTCGGGAGAGCCGGTGCAGTCGACCACGAGGTCCAGCTGCTTTTGGAGCCCCTCGGCGCTCGTGCGCGTCGGTATGCCCCTGGCCTTCAAGAGCGCGAGCTTCTCTTCGTGCCTTCCGATTACCAGCAGAGAGCAATCTGTAGTGGCAAGGGCCTGCACAACTAGCTGGCCCAGCCTGCCGTCGCCCAGGACGGCCGCCCTCGTGTATTCGTTGACCTTCACCTGTTCGAGTATCTCGAAGGCCGCGGCCAACGGCTCTATGAACACGGCTTCCTCGTCGGATATCGAATCAGGTATCGGGCGGAGGTTCTTGAAAGGCACTGTCAGGTATTCCGCGAAAGCGCCGTCCTTGCCGAGTATCCCCAGCACCTTCCTGGCGGGGCAGTGGTTCTCCATCTTGTGCTTGCAGTAATCGCACCTGCCGCAGCCCAGGTTTATCTCCGCCGCGACCCTCTTGCCCTCCAGCCTGTCGTCTGCGGCTTCTTCGATGACGCCCACGAACTCATGGCCAGGCACGCCGGTAAAACCCATGTACCCCTTCGTTATCTCCAGGTCGGTAGCACAAACGCCCGCGTAAGTAACGCGCACGAGCGCCTCCCCCGGAGCCGGGACCGGCTTTTTCCAGTCGGCCCTGAAAGAGAGACCGTTATCGAAAACCAGAGCCTTCATACCAGCGAAAGTATAACAGAAACGGGCAGATAAAACCATTTTTTCGTAAAAGTGGGCGTTGTAACCCCGGTCACATCTAGGTACTTTGGATATCCATATCGTATATGTATACTTTTTGACAAGGATGTCGATATGGACAAAAACGATTCGAACGGACAATGGCTTGCCCAGGCCGCTAGGGCCCTGGGTTTCATATCCCCGCACAAGGGCCTCCTCGCTGCAATCTCCCTTCTGACTCTGCTGGTGGCGGCCCTCGGCGCACTAGAGCCTCTTGCGATGAAATACATCTTCGACAAGCTCGGCACCGGATTGTACGGCGGCCTGGCCCTGGGGGTGGGGATGCTCATCGCCCTCAACCTCTTGCGAGAGGCCTTCGGCGGACTTTCGAACTGGCTCGCTTGGAGGATACGGCTGGATGTGAACAAGGGCCTCCTTGAAGCCACCGTGACGCGCCTCCACCACCTGCCCATGACCTACCACAGGGAGGAGACCGTCGGCGGCATAATGACCAAGCTCGACAGGGGCGTGAACGGCTTCGTCGGGGCGATATCCGACATCGCCTTCAACGTCTTCCCTAGCGTCGTCTACCTAGTCATCTCCCTCATCATCATGTTCAACCTCGACGCGACCCTCTCCTTCATAGTCCTGTTTTTTGCGCCGCTCCCGGCCATAATAGGCATGTGGGCGGCTGACGAGCAGACCAGGCGCGAGCGCTCTCTCGTCGACAAATGGACCAGGATATTCTCCAGGTTCAACGAAGTGCTGACAGGCATACTCACCGTCAAGAGCTTCGCCGCCGAAGAGGCCGAAAAAGAGCGGTTCATGTCCGGCGTCAGGAGCGCGAACAGGATGGTGCTGCGCGGCGTGGGCGTCGACACGGGCGTCGGCGCGGCCAAGAACCTCATCGGCATACTCGCGAAGGTGTGCGCCCTCGGGGTAGGCGGCTACCTCGTAATGAAGCAGGAGATAACCGCCGGGACGCTCGTGGCCTTCCTCGGCTACGCGGCGGGCCTCTTTGGCCCGGTCCAGGGCCTCACCGGGGTCTATCAGACTATAAGAAAGGCCTCCGTCTCTCTCGGCATAATCTTCTCAATCATAGACGCCAACGACCATATGTCTGATGCTCCCCATGCCAGGCCCGTCAAGGCGTTGTCAGGGGAGGTGGTATTCGAGGGAGTGAGCTTCGCCTACAACGAGACGAGGCCGATACTTACCGGCATAGACCTCCATGTCCGCCCCGGCGAATGCGTCGCGCTGGTGGGCCCGAGCGGCGCGGGGAAGTCGACGCTTGCCGCCCTCCTCCAGAGGCTCCACGACCCCACCGGCGGCTCGATAAGGATAGACGGGGTCGACCTCCGTGACATGAGGCAGCGCTCATTGAGGGAGAGGATCGGGGTGGTCTCCCAGGACGCGCTCCTTTTCAACGACACCGTGAGGAACAACATAGCCTACGGCAGGCCGGAGGCGGCCGCGGACGAGATAACGGAGGCGGCGAAGGCCGCCAACGCGCATAACTTCATAATGCGCCTGCCACAGGGTTACGACACGGTCATAGGCGAGCGCGGCGGCCTGCTGTCGGCGGGCGAGAGGCAGAGGCTCTCGATCGCGAGGGCCCTCATAAAAGACCCGCCAATACTCATACTGGACGAAGCGACCTCGTCGCTCGACGCCGAATCCGAGATGTACGTGCAGGACGCCCTCGAGCGGGTCATGCAGGGCAGGACGACTTTCGTAATAGCCCACAGGCTCTCGACTGTCGTGGGGGCCGACAGGATACTTGTCCTTAAAGACGGGGCGATAATCGAAACTGGCAGCCACGCCGAGCTCGTGACCTCGGGCGGCTACTACTCAACCCTGGTCGAATGCCAGTCGAGGGGCCTGCTCGTGACGGCGGCCTGACAGCTTATTTTTTCTTTTTCTTGAGGAATTCTTCTTTGTAGTAGACGCTGTAGTCCTGGATGGGGCAGTGCTCGCAGCCGGGCCTCAGGGCTTTGCAGGTCTTCCTGCCGTGGTGGATGAAAAGGTGCGTGGTCATGGTCCATCGCTCGGGAGGGATTATGGCCGTAAGGTCGGCCTCTATCTTGTCCGGGTCGTCAGAATCGGTTAACCCGAGCCTCTGCGCGACCCGTTTGACGTGGGTGTCGACCGCGAGGGCGGCCTTCCCGAAAGCGTTCGCCAGGACGATGTTCGCGGTCTTACGCCCCACGCCAGGAAGCGTCGTCAGCTCTTCGAGCGTCTCCGGGACCTTCCCCCCGAACTCTCCCACAATCTTAACGCAAGCGCCCTTAACGCTTTTGGCCTTGTTGCGGTAGAAATTGATGGAGCTCAAGCAGGCTTCCAGCGCGGCTGGGTCAGCAGAGGCGAAGTCTTTCGCGGTCCTGTATTTTTTGAAGAGGGATTCCGTTACCTGGTTTACGAGCTTGTCTGTGGCCTGCGCTGAAAGGATTGTAGCGATGAGGAGCTGAAGCGGGTTTTCGAACTGCAGCGCGGTCGTTGCGCCCGGAAATTCTTTTTCGAGTATGTCCAGTACCTTAGCGGCCTTCTCCCTTTTATCCATGGGGCCCCCGTTCTACCTGGACTTTAGTGCGTCCTTTCGATGACGAAGTCGGCGAGCGCGAGCAGGGCGGCCCTTTCGGGCGAAGGCTCGAAGGTCTCGATGTTGCGCTTGGCGTTGTCTATATAGCCCCTCGCCCTCTCCATCGTATACTCGATGCCCCTGTATTTGCGTATGATGGAGATGACTTCGCGGAGCTGCGCCGGAACGAGGTCGTCGCCTTCGACGGCCTCTTTTATGACAAGCTTCTCGGCCTCGGTGGCCCGCTGGGCCGCGTGGATGAGAGGCATCGTCACCTTGCCTTCCTTGAGGTCGTTCCCCACGGATTTCCCGAGGTCCTCGTCGGTTGAGACGTAGTCGAGGCAGTCGTCCATGAGCTGATACGCTATGCCAAGGCCCATGCCGTACTCGGCGAGCGCGTCCTGCTTCTCGATGCCCGATTCCGAAAGTATGCCGCCTATGCGCGCGGCGGCCGATATCAGGACGGCGGTCTTGTTCGTGACCACGTCGAGGTATTCGGCCTCGGTCGTCTCAGAGTCGCTGTGCTTGAGGAGCTGCAATACCTCGCCTTCGGCCATGCGCGTCGTGGAATCGGAGAGCACCTGCAGGACGTTCATGTCGCCGTACTTGACCGTAAGGAAAAACGCCTTGGAGAAGAGGTAGTCGCCGACGAGTATGCTCGCGCCGTCGCCCCAGACCGTGTTGGCAGAAGCGCTCCCACGCCTCAGGTTCGCGTTGTCAACTACGTCGTCGTGAAGAAGGGTCGCCGTGTGTATGAACTCAACCACGCCGGCAAGCGGTATGTGCCTGTCGCCGGAGTAGCCGCAGAGCTTCGCGCAAAGCATCAGGACCATTGGCCTGAAACGCTTCCCTCCGCTTTTGAGTATGTACTCGCCCACCTTGCTTACGAGGTAGACGTTCGAGTTCAGGGATTCCCTGAAACCGTCCTCCATGGCGGAGATGTCGTCCCTTACAAGGTCCAGGACCTCTTCCATGCTCATGCGCCCTTCAACCGGGCGGTCTTTTTCCCTGACGCCTGTCTGCTGCACTCTTTGAAAACTCCGGGCCAAGATTTTTCGTCTTAAAAAGGGCCGGACGGCCCTTTTCTCGCGCTGACGATAGTTCTGATTTTACCGCTGATGTTACCCCAGAAGAACGGCCCTGTCAAAATATATTATTATCTCCTGGACAGGGCGTTTTACCGGGATTTGTCAAAGGACGCAAATGTCCTTGATAAGGCAGCTTTCGCACTTTGCGGCATCCGCGTTTTTCGGGCACTTGTCGAGTATGCCTAGCCTGCAGAGCGCGAAGTCGTATTTGACGGGGTCTTTCGGGTCGAGGGCCTTCAACGCACCGGTTATCTCCTCGGCCATCTTCCAGTCGGGGCTCGCCCTCCTGGTAAGGCCTATGTTCCTCGATATCCTCGCTATGTGAGTGTCGAGAGGGACCACGAGTTTGGCCGGATCTACCCCGGTCCACTGCCCGAAGTCCAGCCTGTCGCGCCTGACCATCCACCTGAGGTACAAGTTGAGCCGCTTGCATGGGCTTCCGTCCTCAGGGTCCGGAAAAAAGAACCTCACGCCAGCTTTGGGCGCAAGCCGCTTTTTTCCGTATACTGCGGAAGAGTCGAGCGAAAGGACGTTCTTTGAGAAAGCGGACAGGGCCTCTTTCACGTTCATCTGTTCCGGAGAGTAGCCCTTCATGAAAAAGCCGCCGATGGAGCCGCTCTCCTCTATCATCTGCCTGGCGAACCAGAAAAGGCAGACGACGTCGTCACCCCTGTTGAACCTGTGGACAAAGCCGTTAAAAAGGGACTTCCCACTCAACGGGTCGAACCTTCTGACGAACCTGTACGGGTGCGGGCCTACGGCGGCCATCACCTTCGCTATGCTCTTTTTTATGGTGTCGACCCTGCCGTAAGCCAGTGATGAAGAGACGAGGCCGACAATCTCCCTGTCTTCGGGGGTGTCGTATTTGTGCACGAACTCGAGCGGGTCGGTCGCGAGAAACGCGAGGTCAAAGGTCCTGTAAAGCCCGTCAAGACGCGATTTCAGCTTTTTATCCATCAGCTCTTTCCAATACCGGAAAAGGTTACTCCAAGCCACGCCCTTGTCAAGGCCGCTTCAATAAAAACGAACGAGGCGGCCGCCAGGGCTGCCCCGCCAACGAATCAGCAGAAACCACGCTTTAAGCCATGCCGATATCCTTCTTCGCGAACTTCTCTGCGCAATCCGGGCAGATGCAGTGGGTGAATTCGGCACCGGTACGCTCGTGCAGGAACTTCTCGAGGCCTTCCCAGGAGCCCTTGTCGTTCCTTATTTTCTTACAGTAGGCGCATATTGGCAGGAGGCCGCTTGAAAAATTCACGTTGGCCGGCTCAGCCCGCTTGCGCCCGGTCATATCGACGACTATTCCGCGGAGGCCCGTTACGCGGCCGTCAAGGGAGCGCTTGACGCCTCCGCGCGCGATGACCCATCTTCCTGAACCAGCCAGTTCGAGGTCGAGCTCATAAGGCTGCCCCGTCTCGAGGCTCTTTTTCACAGCCTCACCGAGCTCTTTCGCGCTTCCGGGGACATATACCCTCAAGTGCT
This sequence comes from uncultured bacterium, assembly GCA_905339405.1. Lineage (GTDB taxonomy): Bacteria > Desulfobacterota > GWC2-55-46 > GWC2-55-46 > GWC2-55-46 > GWA2-54-12. Next base: position 16,695 of record CAJPGC010000039.1, read on the forward strand.
CCTCGAACCTCTCCGGAGGCATACCCGGGTCAAGGCCCAAAAGGCGGCAGGCCCCGACTGACCATGCTGCCCTGCCTGATTCCACGTCCAACTCCCAGCTACCGGTCCGGCCTATTCTCTCTATTTCTCCGGCCTCCTGCTCCATCCTGCCGATGGTATCCTCCGAGAGATTGTTGAGAGACTCGAGGCGCTCCCGTTCGAGTATGTTGTAAAGGAGCCTGCTGACCTCGAGGTAGCCCTGGTTTGGAAGGAGCATCTCCTCGGGGGAGGTATAATAGAAGTTCCTGCAGACCTGCCCCCTGTAGATGACCAGCGGGTGGGTCCGTATGACGTCCATGATTATCTCGGGGCTGAACCGCCCGATATTGTATTGGCAGATCGCGAGCGCGTCGTTTTCAGGGAAGAAATAATTGAGCTTCGATTCGTACTCAATGAGCCTGTCTGAGCCCGGGTCTCCGCCGAGCATCCATGTCATCTCGCCAGTCACGCGAAGGCCCGTGTACCCGTCGGACTTTGCGGCATCGGCCGCGTCCTTGAGGAAACCTATCATCCAGTCCGGGTCGAAATATCCCTGCTTGAGGTAGGCTTCCTTCTTGCTTATGACGCTCAAGGCCCCTTTGGCGAGAGCGGCCTTGATGTCGACACCGCCTTTTTCCATCCGCTCGAGGACCTCGCCGGAGGTGTTTTCGTCGGCGACATACACGCACCTCTCGCCGCGCTCGAGGCCGATGCGCACGAATGGGACTACGGCGGCGAACTGCTCTTCAGGTGTCTCGTAGATAAGACAGAGGTGGTCGTGAAAACCAAGCCCTTCGACGGCCTTCAAAAGACCCTTGTAGCGCGGATACTCGCCGGAGGAGCTATCCCTTCTACTGTCTATGGCCATGAGCCGCACCCCTTTCAGTTCTCATTATATCATCTGCTGATATTTTGAAAAAAGGAAAGAAATGCGCAGTTACTTTTCCAAAACTGGTTCCACATTAAATCTATTGTGCTTAGAACTGTATTCTAAGCCTATCCCCATGGTCAAGACAAAAAAGATGGCTGTATATGGTGTAGAAGAGCCTGCCTTGGTTTTGTCTTTGTCTCTGAGTCTTTCCTGATATTTCTTTCCTTGAAGTAAACATCCTGAGGCGTCCGGTAGTCGAGGGCCTGATGGAGCCTCTCCGTGTTGTAGAAGTGAAAGTACCTGGCAAGGGACTCTCTGGCCTCTTTGACGGTCTCGTAGCTCTTAAGGTAGACTTCTTCGTACTTGACCGTCCTCCAGAGCCTCTCAACGAAGATGTTGTCCATTGCTCTGCCCCTGCCGTCCATGCTGATGGCGACCCCGAGTTTTTCAAGCCGCTCCGTGAACTCAACGCTCGTGAACTGACTTCCCTGGTCGGAGTTGAAGATGTCCGGGCTGGAAAGAGAAAGCGCCCTTTCCAGTGCCCTTATGCAGAACTCCGCATCCAGCGTCGTCGAGACCTCCCAGGAGAGCACATAGCGGCTGTGCCAGTCCATTATGGCCACGAGGTAGATAAAGCCGCCCTTGAGCCGTATATACGTTATGTCCGTTGACCACACGTGGTCAGGGCGCTCTATGACGACGTCCTTCAGGAGATACGGATACTTCTTATGGTCCTTGGCTGGCTTTGAGAGCCACGGCTTCGGATATACGGCCTCCAGCCCCAGGATCTTCATCAGACGCCTTACCCTCTTGCGGTTTACCATGTAGCCCCGGGTCCTGAGCCACTCCGTCATCTTCGGCACGCCGTAGAAGGGTGTCTTCGTATACTGCTCGTCCAGGAGCGTCATAAGGGCCTCGTTGAGCTCGTTCCGCTCCCTTGCCCTGTAATAGTAAGCCGCCTTAGAGAGGCCAAGAAGCCGGCACTGGCGCGACACAGGTATCTCAGAATTCCTTGGCTCTATTAAGGCTTTCTTCTCACTTGCCGAGGAGCTGAGATTTTTTTTTAAGCCAGTCCAGCTCCACCTTGAGCTGCCCTATTTGCCGGTAAAGCTCATCTGTCTCCGCCGCGTCTTCTTTTTGTTCCTTTCGCCGCCTGTCAGAGAAAAGGCCGGGGAGGTCCTCCAGAAGCCGCTTCTTCCACTGGCCGATCTGGTTTGGATGTACCCCGTACTCGCTCGCGATCTGGGCTATCGTTTTCTCGCCCTTGACCGCCTCAAGCGCCACCTTAGCCTTGAACGCCGCATCATGATTCTTCTTCATTCTGCCTGCCTCCTGACCGTTATTAGCAGGCTACCATACACCAAATACCTTTGTCTAAATTTTGGGGAGTATTATATTCAATTATTTTAATTTTCATATGATTACCAAGTTCTAAAGAATAGATGTTCAATCCTAGGTGTGACAATTTTGCGATATAAATGAATCCGACAGCAGCTACGCCAAACTCCACAAAAACGCCATAATTTTGAATAGAAATTATTTCACCTTCAATAATTGTTCCCGGAGGATAATCATTTATCAATTTTTCTTCTGCATTCAAATTGGTATGTGATTTTGCTCTTTCTAAATTTAAAAGTGCCGCAGAAATATCAAACAACTTCTCAAAATGTCCATCCTCCAAATATGCCTCCGGCCTAGAAATAAACTCTGCCCTATAACTCTGCAAATATTTTGTTAAATCTTCGGCATTCAAGATACTTGTCTCTTGAGAAAAATGACCCTTGCCTGTTTGATTTGTCATTCTTTTCCAAATCCTATCAGCCACTTCGCTGTTCTTATACCAAACATCCTCCGAACAAGCAGCCAAATAATCAATATTATTAACCAAGTCTAGATGAACGTGACCTGCCGGAGAAATTGACACCAAATCACCCTCATTAATCTGATCAAGATCTTGGGTTTCAGAAACTACAGCCCCAAATTTCAGTAATTGAGCGAGCTCAATTTGTACTTTGTCAATGGAATGACCTAAAGACACCATATCTGAGCAAAGATCTATAATTTTATGATATCCTTTTATGCCGCTCGGGCCAAACTTTCTATATCTTTTTTCTAGCCACTGTAAAATCTCTAATCTAATAAAGGGATCAGGTATAATGTCTTCAGGATAAGAAAGAAATAAATTTTTTACTGACGATCCTGCATCCTGAAAATATCTCCTATTTCCACGAAGAATGAGTCTCATTATTATGTGTTTTGGCAACGTATAATCACCTTGCGACTGCCTTATCTTTAGAATTTCATCTGGCGTAATATGTCCACTTTTACAGAATTCAAGAAAAATTTCCAGCCCTCTCCTTATATCTCGGCCTGAAATTCCAGTTACAATTCTCCTAAAAAGGCTATCTGTAAAAAGTGATCTCAAGATGCAAGCCAAATAAATACCCTGCTCAGACCGTGGGTACTCAACTCTCATACCATTAGGGAGCACATAGCTTAATAGTTCCTCATCTTTTTGTTCTCCTCTCTTCTTATTCATCGTAGCCAAAGCAAAACCAATTCGTTTTGCTATTACCTGTGCTAACAATGGTGGGTCGATCCTGAATACTAAATCCTTTATTACTGTATCAAGTGGCGGTTCCTTACGGTGATGATCAAATGTGGTATCGCGTATTGGTAGAACCACTAAGCACTCAAACTCATTCTGCATCCACTTTGCGACTTCAAACATCAATAGCTGATCATCCCTTTTCCTTCTGTCACAATTATCCAGAACTACTACTGCCAATTTGCCTCTGTCTCGACACAGATATCTAATATAAGCTTTCAAAGAATGTATTGGATTATTAAGGAGGCTTTGTAGTTCTGACGCAATGAGGTTTTTATATTCTACAGTACAAGGGTCAAATATTGCTGCCGGCCCTTTCTCAATTTTACGCAGTTCAACAGAATATAACTTTCTAAGTGTATTAAGTTCTTCGAAGTCAATATCAGAATACAATTCCTTAAATTTCGCCATTAGGCTTTCACAAAGCCATTTATAAATTTCCTCTTTGGACAAAGGGGCCTTATTTAAATCAACAGAAAGCCACACTGTTTTATCTTTTATTTCCCGGTGCAACGCAACTTCTGTTAAATAATCTATAAAGGTAGATTTTCCACTACCAACTCCACCCACTAATAGTAATATTTCATTTTTTAGACTCCAAAGGTTTTTAAATTTATCGGTTAGTTCTATTGGTCGTCCAGTATCCTGAATTTCTTTTATGCTAGACATTGTTAAAGGTATTGCCGATTTAATTATTCTTTCTATAGGGCTTACATGGCTTATTCTCTTTTTTGTAGTCACATAAGCATTTTTAACAACATTTTTTCTCTCATCTAATGTGCTCGGATTGAAAAGATAACGGTAATCTAGTGCTAATGTTGCACCAAAACTGTTTTGTTCTAATTCTTCATTTTGGACTGCTCGACCACCCAACATATTAATCGGTCTTTTAAATGTGGTGCCGCTTCTTAGAGAATTTAGTTTTGAATTTATAAAATCTGTCAATATTCTTTTTGACCCAAATTCAAGCAATCTAGAATACTTTTCACCTCCTACAAATATTTCATCAAAGAAAAGACTTACTTGCTCCTCTACGCTATCAGAAAAAGTTGCTACTATTTTCTTGCCATTAGTGGTTAAAATCTTTTGACAGGGGTTTATGTTATGCGGGAATTTTGCATTTAATTCTTGCGCATACAATCTAGCTTCTGTGCATGCACTTTCCAGTTCCACACTTGGATGTTTAACCTCGATTATCAAAACAGGCAATCCTTGAATAAGTATTACATAATCCGGATAGTATAATTTTGAGCTTTTACCCTTTCCAATTACCAACTGTCTTAAATCAACTTTCGTTCTGAATTCAGAAGTACTGAACCCAAACCCCAGCGGATCAGGCGCAATAAGCATTTGGATAACAAACTTTTGTTCAACATCGCTTTCATTTAATAAATCTTCTATTTTACAAAACATCTTTTTTCCCTCCCATTAGAGAATTTAACAGAAAATAACATTTTTTCAAACAAAAAGGTTGACAGGCGGTCTAACACATCAATGCTGCGTAATGCAGTTTAATAACAACTGGAACATAAATAAAATTGTCTATCCAGCCCACGAGAATACCGCTGTTTTTTTGTGTTTTTGGATATTACATTATAATCAAGTGTGGACATTCACACAGTTTCAATGCTTCTGAGTCATACGGTATACTCACCACTACTGAATTAGATCAATGTAAGGGTACTGGAAAAAGGGTTAGCACAAATTTTTCAGCTAAATAAAAAAGGGACCTGCCTTCCGGCGGTCCCTTTTACTTGGTCAGTTCGAGGCGGCACCGGTCGTCGGCTCCCGCCTCCTCCCTCTGGCCGCGGGCCGGCTCGCTTCCGGCCTGCCTCCCGGCAGGCCTCTTCCTCGCGCTGCTCGGCGCTCGCCGTCTTTCGAATCCTGCCATTTACCAATATAAAAAAAGGGGGCAGCCTGAAGGCTGTCCCCTTTTTATTATTTGGTCGGGGCGAGAGGATTCGAACCTCCGGCCCCCGCGTCCCGAACGCGGTGCTCTACCAGACTGAGCCACGCCCCGACTGTCAACTGAATCAACTGCTTGCGTCTCAGGAAAACGCCTTGGAATCACATTTCCCGGTGTTTCGCCGTAACCTGCCGCGCCCGCAAAAACCTGCATTTGAAGCGGTGAGTCCTTTTTAATAACATATCTCTACAGCCTACGCAAGAGATTCTATGAATTTCTATGCTCAGCTGCTCAGGACCCGGCCCACCCTGTTGTCCTCGTCTACCGCGTCCCTCAGGAAGTCGAGCACCCCGGGTATGCCCGCGCTCACCCTCCTCCAGCTCGGTATGAGAGGCGTTCCCATCGGGTTTTCCAGCACTGCAGCGGCCCCCTTGTGAATCGCCCTTATGAACGCCTCCACGGCCTTTGCCTCGCCGTGCCTATCGTAAACTAGCCCGTTTATCGCGGCGTCGGCCTCGTATTTGACCATCGTGTCCTCGGCGAGCCTCAGGTAGCCCACTTCAAGGGACTTGAAAAAGTTGTCCGAGAACACCACGCCCTCTGCCGCGAGGACCCTGAATATGGACTTTGAGATGTCCACGCACATCTTCATGAGCCCCCTGCTCTCGTCCTCTGGGGAGAGATCCTGGTGCTTGTGCTCGTAATTGTCGGTTATGTCCACCTGACAGACCCTTTTCGCCGAATAGTTCCTGAAGACCTCCGAAAGAACGCCTACCTCGAGCCCCCAGTCCCAGGGGATACGGTTGACCCAGGCGAGGTCGGTTATCATGCAGAACTCCCCGGAAAGAGGGTACCTGAAATCATCGAGGAACGAGAGGAAGTCGTGGCCGCCCACCAGCTTCTGCAGGGCCCTCACGAGCGGAGTTATGAGGAGCCTTGTGACCCTCCCGTGCATCCTGTCTGTCACCCTGCTGTAAAAGCCTTTGCAGAACACCACGTCTATGTTGGGGTTCATCACGGGATAGCACAGGCGCGCGAGCATCTCCCTGTTATAGTTCACGATGTCGCAGTCGTGGAGGGCTATGACGTCCGAGCGCCCGGAAGCTATCGTGTACCCGTAGGCGAGCCAGGCCGAACGCCCCTTGCCGTCCTCGCCAGCCCACAACCCGTAGTCTTCGAGCGTCGAGTAGAGCGCCTTTATCCTCTTGCCTTCGTTATGTATTATCTTGACGTCGTAGGGGATGTCGGACATGAACTTCATCGCTTTTTCGAACTCCTCGTCCGAAGCCCGGCCCAGAGAAAGAACTATCTCCTTTATGTACCTGACTCTCTTGAGCTCCTCTACTATGCCGCGGAGCGCGTCTGCCTCGAACTCTGAGTAAAGCGCGGGCAGGACCAGGGTTGCAGGCCTGCTCTTGGAAAAACCGGCCAGCTCGTGCTCTATCCTGTCGAGCCCGTCGCCGCCCAACCTGTGCAGCGTCGTTATGACGTCAGTCTGGTAAAAATCCGACATGATTACCTCCTTTTATTACGGTGCGCCATCCAGAAACTCCCTTAAAAAATAAAAGGCCAGATGAACTTTCGTTCGTCTCTGGCCTACTTTCCCCATTGTGAACGGGGCGCGTCAGTCCGCGTACTAAGAATAACTTCAAAAGACGCCTTATGTCAATTTTTTTGGCCTAACCATCTGAATACTCAAGGGATTTTCAGCCGGGCCAAACGGCGTGCCGCCTCTACTTCACGGCTTTCCCCGGCACCGTGAAATGGAAGGACGACCCGCTGCCCTCGGCTGATTCGACCCATATCCTGCCGCCGTGGCGCTCGACTATCCTTTTGCATATCGCCAGCCCCAGCCCGGTGCCGGGATACCTCTTGCCGTGGACGCGCTGGAATATTATGAAGACCTTGTCAATGTCCCCCGGGGCTATGCCCACGCCATTGTCCTTCACGGAGAAGACCCAGCCTTCGGCGCTTTCACGGGAGACGACCTCTATGACCGGCTTCCCGCCGGGCTTCCTGAACTTGATGGCGTTGCCGATGAGGTTCTGCAGGAGGCGGACGAATTGCGCCGGGTCGGCGTAGACAACGGGCAGCTGACCGCGTTCGACAACGGCCCCGCTTTCTTTTATTGCCGTCGAGAGGTTCTCGAGCGCGCCGTCCAGGACGGCGTTCATATCGACCCTCTCGAAAGCACCGCCAGCGGTGTTGACTCGCGAGAACTCGAGGAGGTCTTTTATCATGTGCTCCATTCTGGCCGCGCCGTCGACGGCCGATTCCACGAAGCCCTCAGCCTCTTGGTCGAGTCTTCCGGTAAGCCTCCTTTCTAGAAGACGCAGGTAGCTCGTCACCGCGCGCAGCGGCTCCTGCAGGTCGTGAGAGGCGACGAAAGCGAACTGCTGCAGGTCGGCGTTCGAACGCGTAAGCTCGTCCAGTACCTTATCGAGCTCCTCTTCGGCCTTCTTCCGCTCGGTTATGTCGCGGTCGATACCCCTGTACCCGCGGACGACGCCTGACTTGCCGTAAAAAGGCACGCCGCCGCTTTCGAGCACCACGAGACGGCCGTCCTTCGTCAGGTTCCTGTTCTCAAGGTTTGAGAACGGCTCGGCCGCGCCCATCACCTTCGCGAAAAACTCCCTTACCCGGGCCGCCTCGCCCTCAGGCATCACGTCGAAAGGCGTCTTTCCGATGAGCTCTTCGGGTTCGTACCCGAGGATAGAGCGCACCTGCGGGCTGATATAGCTGTAGACGCCGTTTACGTCGACCTCCCATATGATGTCGTTCGTCGTCTCGACGAGGTTGCGGAACCGCTCCTCTTCGGCCATTATGGCTTCCCGCGCCTTCATGCGCTCGCGTATGTCGACGCTGCCCCTTCGGTAGGCGAACCCTATGCCAGCCATGCCCAGGACCCAGACGAGCAGATGCGAAGAGACGATAGTGCGGTCAAGCATCGTCTCCTTGGCGAGATAGGGCTTCATCGGCAGAGACACGCTTACACCTCCGCGAATGTCCCCCACCTTATAACCCTGATGGGCGTGGCACTTGAGGCACCCCTCCTGCGTGACCATCGGCTGCATTAGACGCAGATAAGGCTGCCCGCCGATTTTCGTGAACTCGACCTTCTCTTTGACTGCCCTGTTCTCGAATGACTTGAGGGCCTCCGCCTCCCAAGCGTCGGGTCTGTTCGCCGGGTTAAGGGGGTTCAGGCTCGTTATGTGGCCCTTTACGCCGTAAAGCTCGCTGTATTCGGCCATTGCCTGCTTCATGATATAGGCCGGGTTCATGAGGGTGAGCTTCTTGCCTGAAGGGAGCTCGATGTCCCTGTCGGGTATGTGGCTCAAGTAGGGGTTTGGCGGGGTAGTCTCACTGGGCGGGACGTAAACGCCGCCGTGGTTTGTCGCCCAGAAGCGGAACGCCTGGTCCTTGTTGAAGGTCGTCAATGCCTCCATTTTGGCCAGCTCGCGGGTATGGTCCCGCACCTGGCGGAGGTTCACGCCCACGGACGCCCCGGCAAGGGCCGTAAACGCGATTACTATGACGGCGGTCAGCCGCCTCAAATTGTAATATGTCCCTTTACTATGCATGTCTCCGGCCTTGCTGAACGGCGGCAGCGTTTGGATGAGTGAAAGCAAGGTTTATGCAGCTTACGTAAATTATATCATGCGGAAAGAGGGAGTGACTCTGAAAATCGAAAGTTGCCCGGGCCCGGAAAGCCGGTGAAAAGAAAAACGGGCGGCAACTTGAGTTGCCGCCCGCCGCCGTCGTTATTTAAAAACAGATTATCCCCTGACGCCCTTGAGGTACGCCGAGGCCTGTCCGTTTATGGAAGCGCACGCGCTTTCAGGCACAAGCCCAACTATCCGCTCGAGTGCCGAAGCGGCCTTCTCCTTGAGATTCGGCTTGAGCCTTGCCACGTGCTGGAATGTATTGAGGAGGCGCGAGGCGGTCGTGGCGTTGACCGTGGCCAGCGACACGACGGTATCAGCGGCCCACTCAATGCCACGGTCCGTCCATACCATCTTGTTGTTTCCGGCCATCGTCAGAAAAAGCGCGCGGCACCAGGTCGGCTGGTTGATATCGAAGCTGCCCCTGTTCTTCTCGGCCTCGATCATGTCGAAGACGTCCGCCCCCGTCCCGCTGGAGACAACGCGAAGGTAGTTGGCGTACCCGCTCAAATGGCCGTGCCATTCGGCGTAGTACTTCTCGAGGACGCTCTTTCTCGACGGCTCGCCCGAGCGGTTCAATGCCGTAAGCGCGGATACGCGCTCTGTTGCAGTGCCCGCCCTTTCAAGAGAATCCAGGATGAGCCGGTGGCTCTCCTTCGTGTCGTCTATCGCTATGAGGTCGAGGAGAACGCCCTTGAGCATCCTCTCCTCTATGCCCTCCCTCATGCTCTTGCCGGTCGACTGGCCCAGCGCCTTGAACTGCACGACAAGCCCGTCCCTGAACCGGCCGTTGACCGCTGACATGAGCCGCTCCCTCGCGGCCACAAGCTCGAGATACCAGGTAGCGTAGGAGCGGTCGACCGGCTGCTCGTCTATCCTGAGGAAGTACGCCTTCAGCGAGGCCGGAAGGCCCTTGTCAAAAAGGAAGCCGCCGTAGACGTCGAGCCACTCTGAGCTTATGGGGGCCGTGGGGTCGGCAAGGAGCTTCAGGCGCTCGATGTCGGTGAGCTTCCTCATTGCGTCTACGCGATTGTAGGCGTTCGGGTCGAGCCTGGCCTGCATGGAAAGGGCGCGTGCGTCTGCGTTCTCGTGGCGGAAGGTGCCGTAAAAAGAGCTGTCCCTGTTCATAGAGGCGAAAGCGGGCTCTTCGGCAAGCCCCTCGAAGACCACCTTGTCCTCGAACTTATTCAATATGAAGACCCGTCCGGCGCCTTCGATGTCCCGGCCCGCCCCGTCGACCAGGCCCAGCTCTATCGGCAGGAAAAAGGGCGGCCTTCCTTCCTCGGCCTCCTGACGGAAGCGCACGCTAAAGCGGCCCGCGGCCTTGTCGTATTCCGTCGTAGCGGTCACTTTCGGGTAGCCTATCCTGTAGAGCCATTCGCTCTTGAACTGCTTGAGGGATATGCCCGAGACCTCCTCGAAACACTCGAAGAACTGGTCGGTGTTGGCGTTCCCTGCGGCGTAGCGGCTGAAGTAGAGCCTCTTCCCGGCCTTGAAAGCCTCCTGCCCTATGACGAGGCGGAGCATCCGTATGACCTCTGCGGCCTTCACGTAGGTAACTCCGTCAATGAGTTCCTCCGGGTCGTTGAAGCCCTCCCTTACTATGCGGCCGTAGTGGCCCGCGTCCTCTATCGTCAAGGGGCCAAGAAGCGGCGCCCTTATCGAGTCGACCTGGTTCAGCCTCACGAAAGCCGCGTCAAAGAGGTCGGCCATGAACTGTCTTTCCACGTCGACGGTGTAAGCCTCGTTGAGCCAGACGTCGAAGGGCGTTTCCATCGTCGTCTCCGAGCCGCACTGGTTGTGCTCGAACTCGTGGACGATTACGGCGTGGGCGTACAGGAGCAGGTGGTCGAGCGTGTGAGGGGTTATGAGGGCGGCGTCGGTCACTATCGTAGTGTTCCCCAGGTTCTCCATGCCGCCGAAGTTGGACTTGGTCATGCATATCGTGCGGTAGGTATCGAATTCGTACTCATAGTCCTGCGTCTTGCCGACCCACAGGACAGAGTCCTTCAGGATGGACATGGGCACGCGGGCCTCTTCCTTCGAGCCCGGCGGCACGAGGTACTCGAGGCGCACTTTGCGCCCCGAGGGGTAGACGGCCTCGTCGACGAGAGTGTCCCATGTGCCCGCCGCCACGAAAAACAGGTACGGGGCCATTGGGACCGGGTTCTCGTACGTTATTCGCTGGCGCGAAGGGTCGCCCTGCACGGGCACAGGGGCCCCTGCAGGGTTCGTCTTTGTGCTTACGTTGCCGTTGCTGATAAGGTGCGTGTAGGCTTTGTCCGCCTCTATGGTCGTGGTCATGGTGCACTTGGCGCGGCAGTCGTCGAATATCGGCATTATTCGCTGGAAGCCCCACTGCTGGCACTGCGAGATGTACTGCTGCGGGGCTCCCTCAGGCGTTGTGTCCTTATATATGCCTTCGAGGATGTGCTCCGTGGGGGAGCACCTGCTTTTCGTCCTCACGAAAAACCTCTCTCCCGGCGCGACCCTCTTCGGCAGCTTCACCTCGAGCTTGTCCTTGTCGCGCCTGTATTCAAACGCGAGAAGCTTTCCCTTTTCATCGTCCGGGCCGGAGAGCCATTCCACGCTTTCTATTTCGAGCTCCTTCGCGTCGAGCTGAAGCGAATCAAGCGGTCCAGCCGCGCTCATATGGAGGGTGTTCGATGCTTCTACCTTGTCGCGGGCGAAGTTTATGTAAATTGTCAGGTGCTCGAGCTTGACCGGGAGTTTCCCGAAATCTTCCCTCTGGTATTTGAAACGCCTGGAGCTGGCCGTGCTTTCAGTTTTTCCCACTGTATGCCTTCCTCCAATGTAGTCTGTAGATGACGGGTATGGCTCAAGGGCGCGCCTCAAGCGCAATGGTAGATTATAATTGAAGAACGCGCGGATATCGAGTTGTTTGGAGGAAAAGGAAACGCCCCCTGCGGGACAGGGGGCGGCGGGGTTCGACTGCGGGAGTTAACTGCGGAAAAAAAGCGTGAAGAGGGGGGATTACAAGAGAAGTCTTTTATCAAAGCCCGCTTCTTGCGGGCGCGCCGTCACCTGTCAACTTTCGCTCATGCGGCCCTTTTCCGGGAACACTACCATCCGCACCATCTCGAGGAGCTGCTCGTGAGTGATCGGCCACGTCAGCCAGCAAGTCACCCCGGCTTCCCTCCATTCCATCTGCCGCTCCAGGTCTTCCTTGTGCGCGACCATGACCATCGGCACTCTTTTCATCGCGGGATGGGCCTTGAGCCATCTCAAGTGGGTCAGGTCGCTGGCCGACTTCGACTGGAAGGCTACGACGACGTCGGGGGAGAACCCCTTGTCGAGAAAGCCCATCAGCTCGTGCGTACCCGGCGCGTGCCTGACGTCGAAACCTTCCGCGTCAAGCATGTACCCGACCATCGTCCTTAACGCCTGCCCTCCGTCCACGATTAGCGCCTTCATCTGCCTCCAGGGCCGGCCGCTTCAAGCCGGACCCATTTGCGGAGCGTGCCTCTCACGCGCATTTGAATTATTTATCGGGAGGAGATGGCTTTTAACTAATCGGGAATGAGGACTAATTTAGGGAGAAAAAGGTATTGAATAAGGGATAGGCCAAAAGGATGAAGCGTGTTGCCGTCCTAAAGGTTGAAAAGGGTCAGTCGGGGGTAACTATGCCTTTCTTGATGGCCGTCTTGATGAGGCTCGCCATGTCGTTGACCTTGAGCTTCTTCATTATGTTGTTCCTGTGGCTTTTGACCGTGGCAAGCGAGATGAAGAGCTTCTCGGCTATCTCCTTGGAAGTGGAGCCGTCGGCGATATGCTTCAATATCTCTTTTTCGCGTCCTGAAAGAGTGTCGAACGGGTCGTTGGACTGCTCTTTTTTTATGACGTCGACGAAGTCGTTCAAGAGCTCCTCTGTGACGGCTGGGCTGGCGTACTTGCCGCCCGAGCTTACGCGCTCTACGGCCTTGAGCAGTTCTCCCGGGTCGGAGTCCTTGAGCACGTACCCGAGCGCGCCAGCCCTGAACGCCTCAATCGGGTGGTTCAGGTCCGCGTGCATGGAAAGTATTATGACCCTTGTTCCGGGGACCTCTTCGGCTACCCGCCTCGTCACCGCGATGCCGTCGAGGTCAGGCATGGTGATGTCGAGGATGGCTATGTCGGGCTTCATCACCGAGATGGCCTTCAAGGCGGTGTTCCCGTTGTCGGCCTCGCCCACTACGTCGTAGTCAGAGCCCGACAGTACGGATTTTATCCCGTTACGGAAGACCGGATGGTCGTCCGCTATGAATATCCTGATTTTCTTCATTGATTTGACTACCCCGGCAAGATGTAGGGCCATTATATAGATTATCGGGGCATGAATCAACCGCAAACCTTAAAGACAGCGTGGAAAAACCGGCTTCGAAAAAAACAATACAGTATTTACAGCTGGCTGAACGGACAAGGCGGTTGTCAGGGGATGTTATCAATGGGAAAAACGGGACGCATTTGAGTGAGCAGGTAAGCTCTTTGAACATCGCTCACTCAGGCCGCTCAAAAAGTTCTTGATGCGAGTAGCCGGGGAAACGAGACGAGATGCGTACTCTCATGTACGACGCAAAGCCGGGAGACGGCGGTCAGTTGCTGGCCTTCCTCAACGGCTCTGCCCCCTTGGACCTTCGTATTATGGCGTCGACCTCTTCGGCGTCGAGAGACTCGTTCACGATTAGCGCGGCGGCGAGGTCTTCGAGGACGCCTTTGTCCCTGTTGAGCATGGCGTCGGCCCTGCTTTCGGCCTCAAGCAGCATATTCCTTATCTCCTGGTCCATGAGCCACGCCATGTCCTCGCTGTAGCGCTTCTGGACTGAGATGTCCCTGCCGAGGAACGGGTGCTCCTCTCCCCTGCCGAAGTTCAAGGGCCCGACCTTGTCGGACATCCCCCACTGGGCGACCATCTTCTCGGCCAGGCCGGTCGCGTTCTTCAGGTCGTCGTTGGCCCCGGAGCTCACGTCCCTGAATATGAGCTTCTCGGCGGCCCTTCCGGCAAGGGCCACGGCGAGCCTGTTCATCAGGTAGCTCCTCGGGTAATAATGCCTGTCTTCCTCGGGGACGAACTGGGTCGCCCCGAGCGACATGCCCCTGGGTATTATCGACACCTTGTGGATGGGGTCTGTGTGCGGCAGCCCCCATGACACGAGAGCGTGGCCAGCCTCATGGAAGGCGGTTATCCTCTTCTCCTGGTCCGAGAAAGTCTCCTCCCGCTTGGAGCCCATTATGACCTTGTCCATCGCCTCCTCGAAGTCCCTCGTATCTATCTTCTCCTTGCCCTTTTTCACGGCTTCGAGCGCGGCCTCGTTCACGAGGTTTTCGAGGTCCGCCCCGGTCATGCCGGGCGTGCCCTTGGCAATCTTTTCCATGTCGACTTCTGTAGAGAGTTTCTTGTTCCGCGAGTGGACCTCGAGGATGGCTTTCCTGTCCTTCCAGCCCGGCCTGTCTATGACGATATGGCGGTCGAACCTGCCGGGGCGCAAAAGGGCCGGGTCAAGGACGTCCGGCCTGTTGGTAGCTGCTATCAAGATTATCTCCTCGTGCGGCTCGAAGCCGTCCATCTCGCTCAAGAGCTGGTTGAGCGTCTGCTCCCTCTCGTCGTGGCCGCCGCCGAGCCCAGCCCCGCGCGTCCTGCCGACCGAGTCTATCTCGTCTATGAAAATGATGGAAGGCTTGGTCTCCCTCGCCTTCTTGAACATGTCCCTTACCCTGGACGCGCCCACGCCCACGAACATCTCTATGAACTCGGACGCGCTAATGCTGAAAAACGGCACTCCCGCCTCCCCGGCGGTCGCCCTCGCAAGAAGCGTCTTGCCGGTGCCGGGCGGGCCTATGAGGAGTATCCCCTTGGGCACCTTCGCCCCGATGGAAGCGAACCTGCCCGGGTTTTTAAGGAAGGCGACAGTCTCCTGCAGCTCGGTCTTGGCGTTCTCGAGGCCCGCTACTCCGTTGAACGTGACTCCCGGCTTCTTGACGTTGAAGAGCTTGGCCTTGCTTAGCCCGAAGTTGAAAAGACCTCCCTGGCTTCCCTGCCCTCCCTGCTGGACCCGCCGCATTATGAAGACCCATACGCCTATTATCAGCACCCATGGCAATATGAGCAGGAAGACCTGCCAGAAGCCCGACCCTCCGGAGGGCTTTACGTCTACCGACACGCCCCGGCTCTCGAATTCGTTCAATATGCCCGGGCCCTGGAACGGCGGCAGGTAGGCGCGGAAATCCATCGCCCTCACGGGCTCCTGCCCTTTGACCTGGCTTACCGTGACGGGCGAGATGAACTCACCGGAGACCTCCTCGCCCTCTATGGTGACTGAGCTTATGTTCCCGGCCTCGAGCTGGTTCCTGAACTCGGTATAGGTTATATTGTGGCGGGCGCCCGCGCCGGTGTCTACCGACTCGCCCCACAGGTAGATGAACGCTCCGAAAAGAATAAGGGTTATCGCTATTTTCCAGGCAGACCCCCTTTGTCCGCCTCCCGCGTATTTCCTTTCATCAGACATACTTAGAGTCTATAAGAGAATCCGGCAAAAGCAATGGGGGGGCGGCAAGGAAGGAAAAGGGGGGATTATGCAGAGTTTTATGATGAAAATGTAGCGAATGTCTTTTTTGAAGTTCTAATAGATATGAGATGTATGCTCACAAAGAGTTTTACCAAAAACCATGTAACGCGGCTTCCGCCGCTCTCTGTAACAGGGCTCTACGCGCTTTCTTCCTCCCCACCCGCGAACCTAGCCCCTGAGGTCGCTTCGCTCCCGACTTCCCCGGCTCGGTTCGCCACTCCCTCCCTTAGGCGCGCTCCGCCCTGTTACGGTGTAAGGTTAAATACAATACAAGTACAATTATTCTCCATTTTAGCGGGGCCGTCTTTCATCAAAACGCGAACGCCAGCACCATCTCTATGGCAATGAGTATGAGTATGCCGAGTTCCACGACGTAGGCCCGCCTGCCGGAGATCTCGTCGTGTATCATGCTGTAGGTGTTCGTTATTATCTGGAGCTTTTCCCTGATGCTCGTCTCCCAGTCGCGGCTCCTCAACACGGCCATGAAGGTCCTGTAGATCCTGGCGTAGTAGACGTCCTCGGTGACTTTAAGAGAGTTGTTGACCTTCTCGGTAACCTCGGTTATGTCCGTGACCGTCCGCATTATCCTCCTGGCGAGCCTCTCGTACTCCCTCAAGCGCAGGAAAGAAGGGCCCCTGCTGCCGGATATGCGCTTGTAGATGGACTTGAGCTCGGAGTCTATGACCCTGTCGTAGTACCTGAGCTCGAATATCTGGGCGTTGGCGAACTCGAGTATGTCGGGCAGGTCGAAGCTCCCCGACGGGTCTATTACGAGCGAGTTGTCGACGTGGACGATTATGAGGTCTTCCGGGTAGTAGCTGAAGCTGTGCCGGAGCGTTTCTTCCCTCGTGAACCGGCTCAGTTCCCTGGTCTCGTAAAGGAGCAGCCTCGTGGGGTCGTATCTCTCGAGGAATTCCCGGACTTTCAGGCCGCCCCCGAGCTCCTCTATGTATATGACGGTGTAGTCTTCGAGAAAGTCCTCTTTTATCTCCGGGCTGACTATGGCCGGCCCGAGTGAGTCCATCAAGCCGTTGACGTACTCCCTTGCCTTCGCGTCTATCGTCTCGTCGCTGTCGAGCTCCCTTGCCACCCTCTCCAGGTCGGCCATCTCCGTCCCCGGCGGTATGGCTATGTCAAAGGCGATGGAGAGGACGCCGAAGTCAAAGGCCTTCGCTATGACGTTGACGCGCGTCTCGGAGCCGAAATACCCGCTCGAGAACGGGGCCAGCTCGAGCGCGACCGGCGGGTTCGCGAACTCAAGGGCTTTCGTGTAGCCGTACCTCGAGAGCTTGAATCTCCTGGTGCCGGCCTTCACGCGCTCTTCGGTCCTGGCGAGGTCTATTTCCAGGGCCACGTCGAAGAGCCTGTATACGAGTATCCTTCCCCTGCCTATGGAGATCATTCAACGCAGTCAGCGGCTGCCGCCGGGAGCGTTATCCTGGCGGCCGTACCGGCTCCGGGAGCGGAGTCGAGCTCAAGGGAGCCCCTGTGCTCCTTTATTATCGAATACGATATCGAAAGCCCAAGTCCGGTGCCGCCGCGGTCGGATTTAGTCGTGAAGAAGGGCTCCATCACCCTGTCGAGGACTTCCCTGGCCATCCCGTCCCCTTCGTCCCTGACCTCGATCACTACCTTGCCTTCCTCCTGCCTGGTCGAGACCCTGACGCGCCTTTTCCTGTCCGGCAGCGCGTGCAAGGCGTTGAGGACGAGGTTTATTATGACCTGCTCCACCTTCTGGCTCGAGCCCCTCACCTTCGGGAGGTCCTCAGCGCAGTCGACCTCGAAGGAATCCGTGTACTTGGTTATCTGGTTGCTCAGAATCGACACTGAAGCCTTCACGGCCCGGTTCACGTCGAAACTGCCCTCCAGGCCCGCCTTGTCCTTGCGCGAGAAGTCCTTGAGGTTGTCGACTATCCCCTTTATCCTCCTCGACCCGTCGGTTATGCCGGCCAGGAGCTCCGGGACCACCTCGCTCATCTCGGAGTAAGGCAGGCCGCCCAGGGAGAAATCCCCGTTGTCGCGGTAGTACGTCTCAAGTATCCTGGCCGCGTCCTTCCACGCGTCCGAAAGAAGGGTCGAGTTGAAGAGGATGAAGTTGTTCGGGTTGTTTATCTCATGGGCAACGCCTGAGGCGAGAGTGCCGATCGAAGCCATCTTGTTCGCGTGGATGAGCTTCGCCTGGATGTTCCTTGCCTCCTCCTCCATCCTGAGGAGCTCGGTGAGGTCCTTGACGGTGCACAGCACCATCGCGCTCTGCCTTAGGTTTATTACCTGCCCCCTCAAGGAGACCACCGCCTTCGTGCCGTCCTTCCTCACCGCCTCCGTCCTCTCGAACGAGAAGCCTCCCCGCGTAGAGTAACCCTCTTTCACTTTCACGCAGACCTCCGGGCCCATGAAACAGGCCTCAGGCATGCCGGTGAGCTCAGCGCGCGTATAGCCGAAGAGCGCCACTGCCGCCGGGTTGGCGTCGATTACGCGGCAGCCGCCCAGGCCGAGTATCACCTGAGCGTCCTGGTTCTGCTCGAACATTTGCCTGAAGCGCTCTTCGCTTTCGCGCAGGGCCTCCTCGGCCATCTTCCTCGCGGTTATGTCGCGCTTTATCCCGAGCGCCAGCTCCTTGTCGCCCACCCTCAGGGGCGTTATCGCCATGTCGACCCATATCTCCGAGCCGTCCTTCCTCCTGAGGCGGACCTCCGGCATATACCCGCCGTCCTTCCACGCGCGCCTGTGCTCTTCTATCTTTCCGATGGCTTCAGGCTGGACGAGGAGACGCACGCCGGAGGAAAGGAGCTCCTCTTTCGTGTAGCCGAACATCCGGCAGCCAGCGAGGTTCACGTCGAGGTAGTTCCCATCGAGGTCTATGACGAACATCCCGTCGAGGGCGGAGTCGAATATGGTCCGGAGCCGCTTCTCGCTGTCCCTCATGGCAGCCTCGGCCTTCTTCCTTTCAAAGGACTGCTCGAAGGACTGCAGGGCGAAGCCGATGTCAGCAGCAAGGCTCTCAAGGAGGTCTATGGTCTTTCCGGCGAAGGAGCCGGGAGAGGAGCTGTAAACGTTCATGCTGCCGAAGACGGCCCCTTCCGCCAGTATGGGGAAAGAGGCGCACGCCCTGAACCCGAAGGCCCGCGCAGCCTCCCTCCAGGGCGCGTATCTTTCGTCCGTCTCCGTGTCCAGGCAGACGGCGTGCCTTCCTGTGCGCACGGCGGCCCCTGCCAGACCCATGCCGAACGGCTTTCCATCGGCCCCGTCGTTTAGCGCGGCGAAAAAGCCTTCGGCGCACCCGGCGTGGCATACCGGCCTTATCGACGCCCCGGCAAAGTCGGCCTTGCCTATCCAGGCCATCATGAACCCGGCCTTCTCGACGAGTATCCTGCAAGTCTCGGAGAAGACCCTGCCGCTGCAGCTCTCGCGCACGACCATCTTGTCGACTTCAAGTATGGTCTCGAGAAGGCGGTTCAGGAACAATATCTCTTCTTCAGCCTTCCTTCGGGCGCGCCTGGTCTCGTACTCCCGGAGCTCCCTTTCAACGGCGGGAGGGAGCCTGGAAAGCCTGTCCTTCAATATGTAATCGTCGGCACCGGCCTGCATGGCCGTCACCGCGAAATCCTCGCCCATGTAGCCGGAGACTATTATGACGGGCACGTCGAGCCCTGCCGCTCGCACGCTCCTTACGACCTCGAGACCCGAGAGCAAAGGCATCCGGTAGTCCGCGATGACGAGGTCCCAAACGCCGGCCGAGATGGCTTCGGCGAGGTCCTTTTCGTTGTCCACGCGCCTGAAGGACATCTCGAAACCGCCGCGCCTCAGCTCGCGCATGATGAATATGAGGTCGTCTTCGGAGTCTTCCGCTATAAGTACTCTTAACGGCCTGATTTCCTTCGTCATTTCCCTTCCAGGATGCGATTATAGAATGATTGGGCAATAGTGAAGCGGATATGTATATTGTATTAACAATTTATTGAAGAGTAAAATAAAAAGTGGCTCCCCTGTCCTTTTGGCCAATCGCCCAGATCCTGCCGCCGTGCCGCTGGATTATCCTCTGCACGGTGGCAAGCCCTATGCCGGTGCCGGGGAATTCCATCTCGGCGTGAAGGCGCTGAAAGGGGTTGAAGAGCCTGTCGGCGTACTTCATGTCGAAGCCCGCGCCGTTGTCCCTCACGAAGTAGACTACCGCCCCGTCCTCAGCCTTCTCCACGCCTACCTCGATGGACGCCTCTTCTTTTTTCGAAGTGAACTTCCAGGCGTTGCCGACGAGGTTCTCCAGCACCAGCCTCAGAAGGCTCGGGTCGCCTTTGGCCGCCATGCCCTCCGCTATGGAGAACACGGCCCTGCGCCCGGGTTCGGTCTTCCTGAGATCTTCGGCGACGTTCTCCGCGAACGCCGAGAGGTCCACATCTTCCCTCGTTATGCCGGTGCGCATCACGTGCGCAAGCTTCAGCAGGGCGTCTATGAGCTGGCCCATTCTCTGGGAAGCCCCGCTGACCCTCGCCATGTAGTCGCGCCCGGTGGCGTCGAATTTCTCATGGTATTCCCTGAGGAGTATCCTCGTGAAACCGTCGATTATCCTCAAGGGGGCCCTGAGGTCGTGGGCTACCGAATAGCTGAACGCCTCGAGCTCCTGGTAAGCCTCCTGGAGCTCCTTTGTACGGTCCTCCACCCTGTGCTCGAGCTCTACGTTGAGCTTTCGTACCTCTTCCTCGGCCCTCTTCCTCTCGGTTATGTCCTGGACCGTGCCGGACATCTTCACGGCCTTTCCCGACTCGTCGAACTCGACCTCGCCCTGTTCGTGTACTATCCTCTCAACGCCGTTTCCAAGCACTATCCTGTGGTCCATCGAATACGGCTTCCTGTCGCTCAGCGCCTTGCTCACGGAGCTCATCACTGACTCGCGATCGTCCGGGTGCACGTAGCCGAGGAAAGCGTCGTAGGTCGCGCCGAACTCCTGCGGGGCCACGCCGAATATCCTGTATATCTCGTCGGACCAGCGGAGCTCGTTCGTGGCGATGTCCCAGTCCCAGTTCCCTATGTGCGCTATCCTCTGCGCGTTGGCAAGAGAAGCCTCGCTGCTTCTGAGGGCCGCTTCCGCCGCCACCCTGTCAGTTATGTCCTGGACGGTGCCGGAAAGCTTCACCGGAATATCGTCGATGCATACGACCTCGCCCTCCTCGTGCATGAACCTCTCGGCGCCGTCGGGCCTTATTATCTTGTAGTCCATCGAATAGGACCGGCCGGTCGAACAGCTCGTCTCTATGGTCCTCAGTACCATGTCCTTGTAATCAGGATGGAGGACCCTCATGAAGTCGTCGTACCCGTTCGTCCATTCCTCTTTCCTGATGCCGAAAAGGGAGTACGTCTCCTCGGACCAGGAGCCTTTCATGTTCGTGAGGTCGTACTCCCAGCTGCCCAGCCCCGCTATCCTCTGCGCGTTTGCAAGAGAAGCCTCGCTTCTGCGGAGGGCCTCCTGGGAGCGCTTGAGCTCGGTTATGTCGGTCGAGATGCCTGCCAGTGCGTACGGCCTCCCGCTCTCGTCCAGCAGCCTGAACTTCACTGAAAGGTATATGCGCCTGCCGTCGAACGGGACGGTCTCCTCGAACTCCAGCGGAGCGCTCGACTCCAGGGCCTTCAGGTCGTTCTCCCTGAACACGTCCGCCACTTCCCTTGGGAACAGGTCGTGGTCGGTCTTGCCGCGCACGCCTTCATTGCTTACGTGAAAGAGGGCCTCGAATATCCTGTTTATGAAAATATAGCGGCCCTCAGGGGTCTTCAGGTACACGACGTTTATCGTGTTGTCCATTATGGCCCTGAACCTCGCCTCGCTTTCGCGCAGGGCCTGGTTCCGTTCCTTGACCTGCCTGGCCATGTTGTTGAACGAGTCCGTAAGGACGCCTATCTCGTCCTCGCTCTCGACCGGCAGGGATATGTCGTAGTTCCCGGCTGCAATCTCCCTGGAGGACGCGGCGAGCCTGCGGAGCTGCACTACAGCGACCCTGTAGAAGAACGCGACGAGCCCGGAGATGAGGGCTATTGCCACTATCATGGTCACCAGGCCGTAAAGCCGTATCTCGCGCACCGGGCGCAGGGCCTCTTCTGTATCGACCTCGGCGACGAACACCCACCTGTACGGCAGCATGCATATCGAGGAGCCCGCAACGTCAACGCCCCTGTAGTCGGCGTAATAGCCGGAGTAGTCCTGCCCCTTCTCGAAGCAGGCCTCCACGGGGGCGCTGGAAACCTTCTGTTTGAGGGGCGGCATCGGCGCAAGCGGGGACTTCGTCAGCATGAGCCTGTCCCTGTTCACCAGGTAGATGTCCAGGCTTTTGTATGAAGTAAGGGCGCTCCACTTTATGTCTTCCTCCGTCAGCTCAGGAGACCCCATGAAAACGTCTTCGAGCTTCTCGAGCGTCACGAAGCCGACGATGACGCCCAGGAGCTTCCCGTCGGAGCGGCTGTGCACAGGGGCGGCCACGGCAAGCTCGGGGACTCCCCTGAGCCCCTTTTCGCGCATTGAAATGGTTATGCCCTCTATCCCGTTCATGAAAAACTCTTCCTCGCTCTGAACGGTCCCGATCGCGCCGCTGTTCGTGGAGGCGATAGTGACTCCCGAGGTGTTTATGGCGGATATCCTGAAAAAACTCCTCTCAAGCGGGAACTTGTTCGCGATTATATACTCGCTGAGAAGGCGGCTTTCCGAGGCGTTGGCCGCTACAGCTTTCTCGAACTCGTCCCTTATGACCCCGTCGCTTGCGAAGTCTATGACCCTGTTCCTCATTATCTCGAAGAAAAGGAATAGTTCTCCGGCCCTGGCCTCGGATATGCTCCTGAGGTCGTCGAGTATTAGTTCCTCTACGTGTTTGCGAGTGGAATTGAGGCTGAGGAAAAAAGCGATGATGATTGGCAGCAGGACCGCGATGAACGCCAGAAGTATCTTGTATGCGAGGGGGAAGGACCTTTTCATTCTCACCGTGACCGGGAAGACGCATCCAGCGCGCCGTTCCATAGCTTTTTTTCGGATACTTTCGTGATGACGGGACGCCGCCGGCCAGGCTCACTTGTTTTGAAGCCCCGCGCAAAAAGCCTCGCGGAGCCTTGGAGGACTGAGAAGATTCCGGAGTCAGTCCGCTCGCTTGACCCCGAAATCTATCTGCGGGGACTCTCTCTTTGCGGGTTTTCTATGTACCTCCGGCGCGCCTCCTCTATTATCTCCTGGGCCTCATTGTGGCCTGCCCAGCCTTCGATCCCGGTCTTCTTCTTTTCCAGGTCCTTGTATATCCGGAAAAAGTGCCCTATCTCGCGCAGCAGGTGCGGGGGCACTTCCTTGAGCGTCTTTATATGGTTCCAGAGGGGGTCGCCTATGGGGACGCACAATATCTTCTCGTCGGGGCCCTTCTCGTCCCACATCTTGAAAAGGCCCACGGGCCTGGCCTGTATGTGGCAGCCCGGGAAGGTCGGCTCCCACAAAAGCACAAGCGCGTCAAGGGCGTCTCCGTCCTTGCCGAGCGTTTCGGTGATGAAGCCGTAGTCGCTCGGGTAATGGACCGAGGAGAAGAGCATCCTGTCGAAGCGCAGAACTTTCGCTTCAGGGTCCCACTCGTACTTGTTCCGGCAGCCCTTGGGTATCTCGATGAAAACGGTGACTTCGCCTGCCTCCAAAATGCCCCTCCTGAAAACCGGTTCCGCGCGGCGATGCCATGGACGCGGCAATGCAAAGCGCCTGTTGGAAGTCTACTGGAGGGGCACGGGATTGTCAAACGGGGCCCGGCGGAGTACGTTAGATAATCCGCCGCTCTGCTGCGCCTGCTCCAAAGCTCTCAGCCGGCTGGTTTCTGATGGCGAAGGTTATGAGCTGGGGCCTGTTCTGGATATCGAGCTTCTGGAATATGCGCTGCAGATGGGTCTTTACCGTAGGTTCGCTGATGCAGAGCTTTTCGGCTATCTCCCTGTTCCTGTATCCCTGGCCTACGAGCCCCACCACCTCCCACTCCCTGGCGGACAGGACGGGCCTGCTGCTCTTTTTAAGGGCGTGGAGCCCCGTAAGGAGGTTCTTTACGTCTATCTTGTCCAGCCATATCTCTCCGGCGGCCACTTCCCTTATCGCCTTCCTTAAAAGCAGCGGGGTTGAGCCTGCTACCAGCACGCCTTTCAAACCTTTCGTCAGAACGGCTGATATGATGTTGTCCTCCCCGCAGCTCGTGTCCACGAGTATGAACCTGTTCGCATCGCCTCCAAGGTCGCCGAAGCCGTTGAACAGGGTCGTGAAGTCCACGAGCACCACGTCCGGCCTCATCGACTCCAGGCGGGCCTGAAGCTCGGAGCCGGGGCGTGCTATGTCGACGACCTTTATGTCTTCACTGCCTTCCAAGAGCCTCAGTATGCCTTCGGAGAACAGAAGGTTGCTGAAGGCGAGCATGACCTTGATCATTATCACGGACCTTTCAGTTCTTTTTACCCAAGATGCTGGCGCACCTTTTCATGCACGCGGCTTTCCGGCGCGCCCGGTGAAATGTATTCAAAGCCGTCAGATTGTGTCGAAGGAGCAGATGTCCGTCTGCTTTATTATCTTCTTGAGCTTGTCCAGGGCCTTGACCTCTATCTGGCGGACCCTCTCCCTTGTCACGCCGAAGGATTTCCCTATCGACTCCAGCGTCTGGGGCTCGTCTGATTCGAGTCCGAACCTGAGCTTCAATATCGTCCTCTCGTTGTCGTCGAGCATGCCGAGCCAGTTGGTTATCCTCTCGGTCCTCCTGGACTCGTCTATTATCTCCATGGGGCTGGGGAACCTGTCGTCTTCCAGCCTGTCAAGGAGCGACTGGTCGGTGTCGTCCGGGAAACTCGCCTCGAGCGAGTAGCTTTTCTTGCTTATGGTATTGAGCTTTTTCACGTACCTGCCGGAAAGGCCGGTCTTCTCGGTGAGCTCCACTATGCTGGGCTCCCTCTTCAAAGTCCTGGAGAGCTCCCTCGTGGCCCTGGTGAGCTTGGATATGTCGGCGGTGACGTGTATGGGGAGCCTTACTATCGAGGACTGGTTGGCTATGGCGCGCTCAATGGCCTGCTTTATCCAGTAGGTCGCGTAAGTGGAGAACTTGCAGCCCTTCGTAGCCTTGAAGCGCTCCACCGATTTTATGAGCCCTATGTTGCCCTCTTCAATGAGGTCCTGGAGCGGCAGTCCCCTGTTCAGGTACCTCTTGGCAATATTCACGACCAGCCTCAGGTTGGCCTCTATCATCTTCCTGCGCGATTCCATGCACCCTTTGGCGATTTTCCTGGCCAGGGTCTTCTCCTCGTCCGAGGTCAGGAGGGCGAACTTCTTTATGCCGCTGAAGTAGACCTTGACGGAATCGGAAGCCGTCGCGGCCTCCTTATCACGCTCCTCCTTCTTGGCGCGCCTCCTGGGTTTCGCTTCGGCCGCAAGGACCGGCGTCTGAGCGGGGTCGGTTATACCGGCGCCCTCGAAGGCGCCCTTTCCGTCAGCCGCGCCGCCGTGCCTGTAGGGGAGCGGCCAGTTCTCAGCTCCCTTGGCGGCGCCCTTTGACGCCTTCTTGAGGGGCACGAAACCTGCTTCCTTGCCCTCCCCTTCGCCGAACCCGATGAACTTCTTCTTGTCCTTGGCCTTGTTCATTGAAGTGCCTCCTGATGTTTTTGAAAGCCGCCCGCGTCGCGGAGGCTCCGGTATGCCTGTTTTTTTCTTACCTTCCGCCTGCCATGATGTTGACGATGGACGACACCGGCATGGGCTCCCTGAACTCGATGCCCGAGACGAACCCGCCGTCAGCCCGCTCGGTCCAGACCATTCGCGCGCCGCGCTCAAAGGACAAGCCGCTGAGGCTCACTTTCACGAGTACGTCCTCTCCCGCGCCGATGGGCTCTCCGGCGTACTCGGCCCTCATGCCGTGAGGCGATATGTCGCGGGCGACCCCGGTGACAGCCCCTGCCGCCGATACAACGGAGCACAGATCCGTGAAGCTCAAGCGTCCTTCCTTCCTGCTGCCAGCCTCCCTGGCCGCCAACACCGCGTTCAAAGGCGCCCTCATCATCGCCTCCACGGCGCCTATGAGCTCCGGGATCCTGAAAGGCTTCTCAAGGCATTTGAGCCCTCTTTCCGAGATGGCGAGCAAGACCTCCTCTGAAGCTCCCCCGCTCATGAACAGGAAGGTCCGGGGCGCGCCCGGAAGGTTCATCGCGGCCTCATGGAATTCCAGGCCGCCGAGCTCCGGCATATTGACGTCGGAGATGACAAGGTCGTAGTCCGACTGGCGAAGCTTGCCGAGCCCATCCGCGCCATGCACGGCCACGTCGACCTTGTAACCGGCGGTCCGCAGCACCATGCCGCAAAGGTCGCGTATGGACTCGTCGTCGTCTACCACGAGCACCCTTCTCGAAAGATTCAAGGCTGCGTTGTCCAAGATGTATGTCCCCCTCTTATGAGAACCGGCAATGTTAATTTGATAGCGACTGTTGCTGAATGGAAAATCCGGCCTTCGCAGGGTCTTGATAATCCATGAAGGGCGCTTCCTTATCTTCAGAGCCGCGTGTTCAGTGAAAGGGTTAATTTGCAGGAAGCATGCCAAGGAGGTTGTAAGGAGCTATTGTCAATCAAGGCGTTGAGCTTTTCAAAACGAGCCTCTGCCGCACGGCGCGCCGAGGTGCGACAGTTGTTCTTTCGTCTTGGGGGAATAAAGATGAAAACAGGGGAAAAACAAGGAAAAACAGAGGCTTAACAGGGGTGCAAAAAAATTCGCAGGAGCAAAAAATGTCTCAACCCTTTTTGGGGTCGGGGTCTACACCTTTGAGTCTCAACTGTGTGCCTGAGCTTTTCTTTTCAGGCGCTTTTCTGTTGAGGCGCTTGTTGAGGGCCTGCCGGGTTATGCCGAGAAGGGATGCCGCGATGCCCTGGTTGCCGTTGGCGAGTTCCATGGCCCGGGTTATGAGTGAGCTTTCAGCTTCACGGAGCGTGGGGAAGTGCTCGGACGAGCCGTATTGCGCACTCTCCTCGGCGGCCCTGGCCTGGGTCGCGGCCCCGAGCCTTTCCTGGCCGATTATCTCCCTGAAGCTCTCCAGCGAGAGAACCCCGCCCTTGTGCCTGGCCACGGCGTCATAGACCATCGCCTGGAGCTCTCTTACGTTGCCGGGGAAATTATATGTGGACATGAGCGTCTTGAGCTCCGGCGGAGGGGTCGGCTTTTTCTTTTTCATCGAGTGGGCCGCCTCTTCGAGGTAATAGTCGAGGAGGACGGGTATGTCGTCCATGCGCTCGCGGAGCGGCGGTATGTGTATCTGGTGGGCCCTCAGCCTGTAGTAAAGGTCCTTCCTGAAGCCGCCCTCGGCTATGAGCTTCTGGAGGTCCTGGTTGGTCGCCACGACTATCCTGACGTCGCTCTTTTTCGGGACGTCAGAGCCGAGCGGGTAGTACTTCTGCTCCTGCAGGAGGCGCAGGAGCTTTACCTGGGAGCTTTCCTTAGTGTCGCCTATCTCGTCGAGGAAGAGGGTCCCCCCGGCGGCGTACGCTATGAGCCCTTCCCTGGCGGCCTCCGCGCCCGTATAGGCCCCCTTCTTGTGGCCGAACAGAGTGTCAGAGAACATCGTGTCGTCGAGCCCCGCGACGTTCACCGCCACGAACTCGCCCTTTTTGCCGCTTATCGCGTGGACGGCCTTCGCAAAGAGCTCCTTGCCGGTGCCGGTCTCGCCGGTTATGAGGACCGGCTGCTGGGTTGCCGCGATGACCTCGACGTACTGGAAGATGGCGCGCATCCTCTTGTTCACGGTCTTTATGGACGAGAAGGCGTCCTCGTTCTCGAGCCCGCCCATGAGGAGGTGCTCCTTCAGGTGCAGCACCTCGAGGCGGAGCGCGTGGAAGTCTACGGCCCTCCTTATGCCGGCCTCGAGCCTGCTGGGCTCGACCGGCTTCAAAATGTAATCGAAAGCCCCGGCCTTCATGCACTCCACTGCCGTCTCCAGTTCGTTGACGGCAGTGAGGATGACGACGGGCACCATCGGGTAGTTGGCGGTTATCTCCGGCAGGAGGTCGATGCCGGAGAGCTTCGGCATGGAAAGGTCGAGGACGATTGCGGCCACTTCCTGCTTCGCGAGAAGCGGCATGACCTCGGAGCTGTCGTCCAGCGTCAGCACGTTCTTCAAGCCTGAGCTCCGGAGCATGACGCTGTAGCTCTTCAGTATCTGCGTCTCGTCGTCTACGAGCAGCACCGGAAGGGGCGTGCCTGTCTGCCTTGAAGTTCTCATACCATGTCCGTCCGCGGGTGAAAGGCGTTGAGGCGAAGTGGATATTTTACAAGTTAACTTGAGAAAGTAAACACTTTAGTTTACGCCCTTTTTCAAAAAAAATCCCTTTGCCCTGAAAGGGGAAAGGGATTTTCTCCGGAAGCGCGTCAAAAGCGGCCTATATCACCATCCTCGAAACCGCCTCGCTCAGCTCGTCGAGCGTAAAAGGTTTTTTGAGTGACGGGTTGCCGACCTCTTCAAGGAAGGCCAGTGTCTCGGAGCCCATGCTGTCGCCGGATATGAAGATTATCTTCCTGAGCGCCTCTGGGCATATCTTCTCGACCTCCCTGTAGAAGCCCTTGCCCCCGAGCCCTGGCATCTTTATGTCGCTTATGATGAGGTTGTAGCTCTCCTCCGATATCCTTTTCAAGGCTTCCTCCGCAGAGGAGCATTTGTCCACTTCGAAACCGAATCCGGAGAGCGAGTCGGCCAGCAGGTCCAGGACTATGGCCTCGTCGTCAAGGACGAGGGCCTTCATGTCTTCGACGCTCACCCTGTCCTGGCGGGCAGCGGCGCAGGGCACTCCGTAGCAGAACCCGTCCTCCTCCATGACCGGCAGTTCCACCACGAAGGTGGTCCCTATCCGCGGCCTGCTCGAGGCGTATATGTTGCCGCCGTGCTCGTTTATTATGCCGTAGGAGATGCTGAGGCCCAGCCCCGTGCCCTTGCCGACGTCCTTCGTGGTGAAGAAAGGGTCGAAGAGCCTGTTGGCCACTTCATCCGAGAAGCCCTTGCCGGTGTCGGTTATGCTGACCATTATCTTCCCTGATGCGAGCCTGCTGGTTATCTCTATCCGGCCGCTGGGCCCCTTCTCCCTGATGGCGTCCCTGGCGTTGTTTATGAGGTTCAAAAAGACCTGCTGTATCTGGCTGGCGTCCACCATAGTGCCCGGGACGTCCGCTCCGAGGTCGAGCTTCATCTCAATGTTGTCCATGCTGAGCTGGTAGGCCCTGAACTCGATGCTTTCCCTTATTATCCTGTTGATGTCGTCGTACTTCTTCTCCGGCCTCTTCCACCTGGCGAACGTCAAAAGGTTCTCGATTATCTTCTTGCACCTGTGGGAGGCGTCGTTTATCTTGCGTAGCTTCGAGTCAGCGCTCTCGCCGAGCCTTTCCTCCATGAGGAGCTCGGAGAAGCACATTATTCCGGTAAGCGGGTTATTCAGCTCGTGCGCCACGCCCGAGACGAGCTCGCCGAGGGAGGAGAGCTTGTCCGACTGGATGAGCTTTTGCGTAAGGAGCCTTTTTTCCGTGACGTCCTGTATGTAGACGACCGCGCTCCTGGGCTCTGCCCCGTCTCCGGGCGCCATCGGGTAGGACTGCCATACCAGCACCTTGCCCTCCGGCGTCGTCATCTCGAATTCAGCCGGGGTGAGCGTGTCGATGGACCTCCTTATGGGGCAGCTGCCGTTCAGCGGCGGGACCGCTCCGAAGACCTCGTATATGCCCCTTCCGGTGACCGACTGCTCTGTGAGGCCCGCGGTCTCGAGGAAATGCCTGTTGGCCTCGAGTATTGAGTAGTCGTAACCGACCTGCAGCACATAATCGCGTATGCTGTCGTATATGAGCCTCAACTTGTTTTTGGCGGCCTTGAGCTCCTCTTCCTCCCGAGTGATGGTCCTGTTGGCCTTCTGGAGCTCCAGGTTCTTGCGGTCGAGGTCCTCGTTGAGGAGCTTCAGTTCCTCGTTTATGGCGTGCAGCTCCTCGGTCTGGCTCTGCGTCTCCTCGTAGGCTATCTCGAGCTCCTCGTTGGCTACCCTCAGGTTTTCATTGAGCCCCGCCAGGGCCTGCCCCTTCTGCTCGATCTCCTTCAGGTACCTGCCTTTCTCGTTCTCCCTCAAGTTGACGTCGTCCATCATCTTGTTGAAGCTGGCTGCCAGGACCGTGAGCTCGTCCCCCCTGCCCCTGTAGCCCCCGAACTCGACGAGGTCTATGCGCGCGTCGAAATCCCCCGAGCCGAAAGCCGCGAGCTTCTCCTTGAGCTCCTTCAGGGGCCTGGTTATCCTCCGGGCGGATATGAGAGCGGCGAGTATCGAGAAGCTCAGCCCCAGGAGCGTTACGACCGCGACCGCCCTCTGGTTGCCTTTCTGGATGGTCCAGGTCTTCTCCTTGGAGAGCCCCACGTCCAGCGAGCCGATGACATTGCCCTTGTAGTCCTTTATGGGCTCGAACATCGATATGAGGGTCAGCCCCTTTATGCTCCATTCGGCGAAAGCGCTCCTGCCGCCCTCGATGAGCGAGCTTACCTCACCGTCGACGGCGGTCCCCCTGAACGTGCCGGCCCCGGGCGCGGACAGGTTGGTAGCTATCCTCGTGCCGCCTGCGGTTATCGTAGTAAAAAGTCCGGGCAGCTTGTACGAGACCATGTCAGGGACGAAGCTGTCGTTGTTCAGCACGTCTGCAGTCACTATGGCCCCTATGGCCCTTTGCCTGTCGTCCAGCACCGGCGTGACGACGGTCAGGGCCAGGACGTCGGCTTTGGCCCCGGAGCCCATGCCGTCGGGCAGGGCCGCCATCTCGGAGATGCTGTTGCCTTCGAGCCTTATGACCTCTTCCGGGATGACTTCCGTTGAAACCTGAGGCCTCTTGGAATCCATGGCGTGCTGGACGAGTCCGCCCAGGAGGAGCTTGTCCCCGCTGAACTGGCTGTTTATCCTTGAGATGACCCGGCCGCTTCCGTCAGTGACGGCCCAGATGTCGACGTAGGGCCTCATCTGGCTCCACTGGGTCATGACTTTGCGCAGGTACTCGACGTCCCCCCTTGCGACGGCCTTTTTTATCTCCTCCATCGAAGAGGCCTGCAGCATGCCGTAGCGCATCTGCTCGCCCCTTATGTAGTACTCGGTCCAGGCCGCCTTCATGCCGTTTGAAACTTCGGCGCGCGCGTGTTCCATCAACCGGGTGTCTATGACCTTGTATGAGACTATGGCCAGGAGCAGCATGGGCGCGAGCACGACCAATACGAAGATGGCCGTCAGCTTGAAACCGACCGGCATTGACGAGAAGAGCTTCAAAGGTGATTTTCCCATTATCCTTTTTTCCTGAAGAGATTTAACCCCTTGCCAACCGGGGCGTACCCGGGCATGAACTGCTGAGGGAGCACCTCGGCCCTGCCGAGCGCCAGCAGTCCGCCGGGCCTCAATGCGTAGTCGAGCTTCTGAAACACTTTCTCCTGGAGCGGCTTGCCGAAATATATGAACAGGTTCCTGCAGACCACCAGCTGCATGCCGGAAAGCGGCGTGGACTGCACGATGTCCAGCGTACCGAACTTCACCAGGTTCCTTATGGCGTACTTTACCTTGTGCTGGCCGTCCTTCTGGATGAAATAACGCTCCATCATCTCCGGCGGGACGTTCAGCATCGAATCGATCCTGTATGTAGCGCGCCTGGCCTGCTCAAGCGCATCCGGGTCTATGTCAGTTGCAAAGACTTTCGCCTTGACGAGCGCGTCCATGCCCAGGCATTCGGAAAGCAGCATCGCGACAGAATAAGGCTCCTCCCCGCAGGCGCACCCGCAGCACCACGCGCGTACGTGGGTGCCGCAAAACTCGTTTCTCAAGACTTCGGCGACGGCCGCGAAGACCTCGGGCTCCCTGAAGAACTCGCTGACCTTTATCGTTATGCTGGAGAACAGGCGGGAGTACTCCTGCGGGTCGCTGTCGAGAAGGCGCTCGTATTCGCTTATGGAGGTGCCGCTGGCCTGGAGCCTCTTGGAGATGCGCCTCAAGAGCGTCATCTTCTTGTAGCCGCGAAAATCCCAGCCGCGTTCGGCGTATATCTTCTCGAGCAGGGCCGGGAGACCCTGCTCGATACCGGCGTTCGCCTCGTTGCGGAAAATGGAAAGAACATTCATGCTGCACCAGGGATGATGAAGAGGCCCATGGATTTGTAACAATTCTAATTTAGGTAACGCTCTCTTATAGCACGCTACAATCCTTTTATCAACAGGTTATTGAAAAATAATGCCGGTTTTATGCTTATTCTCAAAAAAACGGCACTTCTGCTATGCTGAAGCATATGGAAATCCCGGGCCTCATCAAAAGCGTGAAGGTCAACGTCAAAGCAAGGGACCACGAGTCGGTCTTGAAAGAGATGTTCACGGGTCTACTGGCGGAGGGCGGGCCAAAGACCTTCCGCGACCTCGAGGTTCACGAGAGCTCGGAAGGCGCCCTGGCCGGGACAGGCGGGGCCATATTCCATTGTTTCGCGGAAGAGGCGGAAAACACGGTCATAGCCCTGGGGACGACGAAAAAGGCCGTCTCCCGCAAAGGGGGCAAAGGGGCTGCCAGGGTATTTTTCGTCATAGTCTCGCCCATGAGGGAGAGCGGCACCCATATGCAGCTCCTCTCAAGGCTCGAGGCCCTTCTCCTTGACAGGGCCTTCACGCACGCGGTCCTGGCGGCCTCGACTCCGGAAGAGGCGAGAAGGGCCGTGAAATGGGCGGAGGGGTCGTCAAAAGCGCTGTACTTGCCGCTGGAAAAAGACGAAGTGCTCTCCGAGCTCGGCACCTCTGACAAAGGCCTTTCTCATGAAGAAGCCGCCAGCAGGCTCGGACAGACAGGGCCGAACACGATAAAAGGGGTAAGGGGCCGCAGGCTCCATAAAGACCTCGCCAAAAACCTCTTCTTCAACCTTTTCGCGGCCCTACTCTGGGCGGGCGGGCTCATGTCGTTCATCGCGGGCATGCCCGAGCTCGCCTCGGCCATCTTCCTGGTCATAGTCATAAACGCCGTCTTCAGCTTCATACAGGAGTACAAGGCGGAAAGGGCAGTCGAGGCGCTCACAAAGCTTCTGCCCCTTCGCGTAAAGGCCATACGGGGCGGAAAAGAAGTAGAGGTAGAAGCGGCGGGGCTCGTGCCCGGCGACCTCGTGAAGCTGTCCGAAGGCGGCCAGATACCGGCTGACGGCAGGCTCATCTCATCTGACGACCTGAAGGTCGACAATTCTGCCCTTACGGGAGAATCAAGGCCGGTCTGGAAGACCGCCGGGCCCATTGAGGCCGGTCGCGAGTTCAACTGGATAGAGTTGCCCAACATGGCTTTCGCCGGGACCGGGGTCGCCTCCGGCGCCGGTACGCTGGTCGTCACCGCCACCGGCATGGATACCGAAATAGGCTCTCTCGCCTCGCTTACACAGGCGATAAAAAACGAGGAAAGCCCTCTTCAAAAAGAGATATCCCGCCTCACTAAGACAGTAACGCTCATCGCCGTCGTCCTCGGCGCGCTCTTTTTCCTCCTCGGCTGGCGCTTCGGCGGGCTCACCCTTGCTGGAAGCTTCATCTTCGCCATCGGCATAATCGTCGCGAACGTGCCCGAGGGGCTGCTGCCTACAGTCTCGCTGTCGCTGGCGATGGGCGTGCAGAGGATGGCCTCCCGCAGGGCCATCGTAAAGAAACTCTCCTCCGTCGAAACGCTCGGCTCCGCCTCCGTCATCTGCACGGACAAGACGGGAACGCTCACCGAGAACAGGATGTCGGTAACCGAGGTCTACACCGGCGGGAGGACCTTCTCAGTAAAAGGCGACGGATACGCCCCTGAAGGCTCGTTCTTTTTCGAAGGCAGGGACCTGGGCGGAGATGATTTTACCGCCACTGGAATAAGAGAGATGCTGGAGATAACGGCCCTGTGCAATAACGCCCGCCTCAACGCCCCCGGCTCCACTTCAGGCGAATGGACGGTATCCGGCGACCCTACCGAAGGCGCGCTCCTCTCGGCGGCCGCAAGGGCCGGGGTTGACCTCGATAGGCTCATTGAAGCCAACCCCAGGGCCGGCCACATCCCTTTCGAGAGGATAAGAAAGAGGATGACGACCATCCACGGGAACGGAATGAGGCTGGCGGGCGGCTTAAAAAGAGTCGCCCTTACGAAAGGCGCGCCAAAAGAGGTCCTCTCACGCTGCGATTTCATCCGCGTCGACGGCAAGACCGTCCCCCTTACCGAAGATGCGCGCTCATCGATACTCTCGAAGAACGACTCAATGGCGGCCAGCGGGCTCCGCGTCCTGGCGGCGGCTTTCGGCCCGGCGGATGACGAAGGCCCTTATGAAGCCGAACGGGTCGAAAAAGGGCTGACCTTCTCCGGGCTCGCGGCCATGCGGGACCCGTTGAGGCCCGAGGTGAAGCGGGCCGTCGAGGAATGCGCGAGCGCGGGCATAAAAATAATAATGATGACCGGAGACTACGGCATAACGGCCAGGACGATAGCCAGCGAGGCCGGCATAGCCGCCGGAAGGACAGTGACCGGCGAAGAGCTCTCCAGGATGAGCGGCAGGGAGCTCAAGAAAGCTCTGAAGGGGGAGGTCCTCTTCGCGAGGGTAGCTCCTCAGGACAAACTCCGTGTCGTGGCCGCCCTGCAGGAGAACGGCGAGACCGTCGCCGTCACCGGAGACGGGGTAAACGACGCCCCTGCACTCAAGAAGGCCGACATAGGCATAGCGATGGGCCGGCGCGGCAGTGACGTCGCGAAGGGGTCGGCGGACATGATACTCACTGACGACAACTTCGCCTCCATAGTGGAGGCGGTGCGCGAAGGGCGGGCCGTATACTCGAACATCAGAAAGTTCGTCACCTACATCTTCGCCAGCAACGTCCCGGAGATGGTCCCGTTCATAGCCTTCGTACTCCTCAAGATACCGCTGCCGCTCACGATAATGCAGATACTTGCCGTAGACCTCGGGACAGACGTCCTCCCTGCCCTCGGGCTCGGTGCCGAACCTCCGGAGCCCGGCATAATGAAAGAGCCGCCAAGGCCCAGGGGCAAAAGACTCCTCGACTTCAGGACCCTGTCCAGGGCCTATCTTTTCCTCGGCCTCATCGAGGCGGCCCTGGCGATGTCGGCCTTCTTCTTCCTGTACTGGATGAGAGGGTGGACGCCCGGAGAGCCGATGGCGGATACGGGGGCCGTGTACATGGCCGCCACGACGATGACCTTCGCTGCGATAGTCGCGGCCCAGATAGGCAACGTCATGGCGTGCAGGACCTCGAAAGAGCCGGTCTTCAAGGCCGGACTCCTCAAAAACCGTCTCATCCTGGCCGGGATAGCCCTTGAGGCGGCGCTCGTCATCGTCCTTACGTACACTCCTCTCAGATCGGTCTTCAACCTCCACCCGTTGAGGCCCGTTGAATGGGCCTTTCTCCTCTCTTTCCCATTCATAGTTCTTCTGGCGGAAGAGGCAAGGAAGGCGTTTGGCAGGCGGGCCTAAAAAACTTGAATAAAAGCATACCCCTGCGATATCATGAAAGATAAATGGAATGGAGCGGGATATGCAGACACAGACACAGAAAAAACCACCGGTCACGATAGTGCTTTTCAGCGGCGAGCTGGACAAGGCGATGGCCGCCTTTGTAATAGCCACGGCCGCCGCCTCGATGGGCATGACCGTCAACATCTTTTTCACCTTCTGGGGGCTCAACGTCATAAAAAAGAAGGGCGGCCTCATAAAAGGGCAGAACTGGATGCAGAAGATGCTCAACGTGGTCAACTACGGACACGCCAGGAAACTCGCCCTCTCCAAGCTCAACATGATGGGCATGGGCCCGGTGATGCTCAAGGAGATGATGTCGCAAAAGCGCGTCCCCTCGCTCGACGAGTTCATAAAGACCGCGAAGACCCTGGGCGTCAGGTTCTATCCGTGCGAGATGAGCATGACCGTGATGGGCCTTAAAAAAGAGGACTTCATAGACGAATGCGACGAGATCATCGGCGCTGTAAGCTATCTGTCCGTTGCGAAAGATTCGAACATAAACCTGTTCATATGAGGTAAGAGATGGACTTCACTGCAGACAAGACGCTGGACGCAAGGGGCCTTTCGTGCCCCATGCCCTCGGTCAAGACGGCCCTCGCCCTAGAGGCGATGGAAGAGGGGAAGGTGCTTCTGGTGCTGACGGACGACCCTGTCTCGAGAAAGGACCTCCCGGTGTGGGCCCAGTCCACGGGCAACACCCTCCTGGGGGTCGAGGAAGAAGGGGCCACCATAAAGATATTCCTCAAAAAGGGATAATGCGCCGATGGGAAAAGTCTACCACCTCGACCTCGCGAAAAAAGACATCCAGGGAGCGCGGATAGCGCTCATGCCAGGGGACCCTGGAAGGAGCCCTCTCCTTGCCGCGGCCATTGCCGGCGCCTACGGCGGAGCTTTTTCAGTAATCGCAAAAAAAAGGGAGTTCACGACCTGCCTTACGGAGGTCATGGGGAAAAAAGTCCTCGTGACCTCTACCGGCATAGGCGGGCCTTCCACTTCGATAGCGGTAGACGAGCTCGCCCAGCTCGGCGTGAAGACCTTCATACGGGCCGGCACCACAGGCGCGATACAGGAAAATATCAACGACGGCGAGTGCGTCATCACTACCGCTGCGGTGCGCCTCGAAGGGGCCTCAACACATTACGCCCCGCTTGAGTACCCGGCCGTGGCCTCCTTCGAGGTCGTCTCCGCACTCATATCAGGGGCGAAAAAGGCCGGTGTAGGCTATCACACGGGCGTGACAGCCTCTTCTGACACCTTCTACCCGGGCGAAGAGCGCACCGATTCGTTCATGGAATACAAGCTCCGCCGTTTCAAGGGCGCAACGGCCGAATGGCGAGCCCTTCACGTGCTCAACTACGAGATGGAAGCGGCAACGCTCCTTACCATGACTTCGGCCTTCGGCTTGAAGGGCGGGTGCGTAACAGGGGTCGTGAACAGGGGCTCTACAGGAAGGATAACCGCTGAATCGCTGAGGAAGGGCGAGGAGAACGTGATATCCCTGGCGGTTGCTGCCCTTCAGTTCCTCGTCCAGGAATAGCGGACACAATCACTCTTTCAGCCTCATTACAAGCCAGCTCTTTTCGCTTATATGTATGATGGCGTAGCGGCCCTTGAGCTTCCTGCCCTTGAGCTCGACAGTTATCTTTCCCTTCTCCCACGATTCCTCTACGTAGGCCCCGCTGTCCCAGACAAAGACGTCCCCTGCGCCGTACTGCCCCTCGGGTATCTCCCCTTCGAAATCGGCGTAGCTCAACGGATGGTCCTCGACCTCGACCGCGAGCCTCTTGACGCCCTCCTCGTCGGAGACGCCCTTCGGGACGGCCCAGCTCTTCAGAACCCCGCCCCTCTCCAGCCTCAGGTCGTAGTGGTGGTGCCTTGCGTGGTGCTCGTGGACGACGAACTTCAAAGGCTTTTTCAACGCTCCCCCTTTGTTGACAGGACAAAAGAACATGGTATTGTCTCATTATAGCTTCTTGCGAAGGGATTTGCGGCAAAAATTCAAATTCAGGCGGGATGGACATGAACTCTTTTAAGATGCTTATCATGGCGGCGGCCCTCCTCATGGTCTCCGGCTGCGGCCCGGTCCTCTCGGAGAACGTCATGAAGACGGTCGACCGCGGCATAGAATTCAAATCCGTTGTCGCCGACCCAGCCAGTTTTGAGGGAAAAACCGTGGTCTTCGGAGGCACGATAATCAAGGTCGAGAACCTCGAAGGCGCAACCGTCATGGAGGTCGTGCAGGAGGGGATGAACTCTCAGCTCAAGCCCGTTGACAAGAACGAGTCAGAGGGCAGGTTCCTGGTGAAGTTCGGCCGATTCATGGACCCGGCCATATTCTCGGCCGGAAAGAAGATAACCGTAGCGGGCGTTGTCACCGGCACCGAGACGAGGCCGCTGGGCAAGGCGAACTACCGGTACCCGGTCATTGAGCCGAAGGAGCATTACCTCTGGGAGCCGAGCGACTATGACAGGGACGGATGGCCGCGCATAGGGATAGGCATAGGGCTGGGGTATACACATATAGATTAGAAAAGCCGTAACCGTAACCGGTCACGGCTTTGTGAACGCGCTTTAGCAAGGCTTTCATGAAACTTTTCGGTCGCTGCCGCGCAAAGAGAACTGTTCCGTAATACCGCGTAACGCGGCTGCCGCCGCTCTCTGTAACATGTTCTGCGCGCTTTCCGCCTCCCCCACCCGCGAACCTCGCCCCTGAAGTCGCTTCGCTCCAACAGCCCCGGCTCGGTTCGCCGCTTCCTCCGCAAGAAGCGCTCCACATGTTACGGCGCTTGGGTTAAAGACAAAGAAAAAGATGAAATTAAATAAAGCGGTCAAACAGAATCAAACTCCGGATTTTACCGAACCCGCCTGCCTCTTGAGCTCCGCTATGGTCTTCCCGTAATCCGGAGTCGAAAAGACGCCTGAGCCAGATACGAATACGTCCGCTCCGGCGGCAGCCGCTTCCTTTATGTTGGAGGTCTTTATGCCGCCGTCGACCTCGAGCTCGATGGCGCGCCCCGACGCCGTAATCATCTTCCTTATTTCCGCTATCTTCTTAAGGCTGCCCGGAATAAAGCCCTGGCCGGAAAAGCCTGGGTTGACCGACATTACTAGGATGAGGTCCGCTTCGTCCATTATCGGCTCGAGCGTCACAACAGGAGTGCCTGGGTTGAGCGTCACTCCGGCCTTGAGCCCGTGGCCCTTTATCGCCTGCACCACCTTGTGGAGGTGCCTGGTGGCCTCCACGTGGACGGTTATTATGGAGCTCCCGGCCTTCGCGAAGTCGTCTATGTACCTCTCCGGCTCCTCTATCATGAGGTGCACGTCCAGAGGCAGCGCCGTCGCCCTTTTTATCGCCTCAACTATGAAAGGGCCTATCGTTATGTTCGGCACGAAACGGCCGTCCATCACGTCGACATGGACGTAATCGGCCCCGCCCTTTTCAAGAGCCTGCAATTCCTGGGTGAGTTTCGTGAAGTCAGCGGAGAGTACGGATGGGGATATCTTCATTGGTACGCCTTCCTTTTTAAAAAATTTACTCAACTGCCTATATAAATTTAAAAAACAGAAATTTTTTCCGAGGTCGAGGAAAGGTGGAAGAAAAAAGCGGAGCATATATTAAAATATGTGAGCATTTTTTCTTACGCCCTGACAAAGAGATCGGGAAAAACAGCAATTTTTAGATGTGATTTTTTAACAGATTTCCGTTTCGTTGTCCATACCTCAGGGTGCCTCTAAAATTAGACATTTTTTCCGAGGTCGAGGAAGTGTGAAAATGAAAAGCGGCACCCCTCAACAATAGAGCGGGTTTTTGCAGGTCAACACCTGCTCCGCCCTCGTCCCGGACCTGTAGACCGTAACACTCTTGCAGCCGAGCCGCCACGCCAGCAGGTAAGCCTCCTTGACGTCCTCGACAACAGCTTCAGGCGGCAGGTTTATGGTCTTTGAAACCGCGTTGTCAGTATGCTTCTGGAAGGCGGCCTGCATCTTTATGTGCGCCTCAGGCGGCAGGTCGTAGGCAGTGACGAAAATCTCCTTTATGCGCTCCGGCACCTCGTCCCTGTCCCTTATGTCGCCCCCGGCCTCTATGTGCGCGATGAGGCTCTCGTTGTAGAAGCCCTCCTCCTTCGCGACCTCCGCAACCAGCGGGTTGACCTCGGGTATGCGCACGCCGTTCAATACCTGCCTCGTGTAGCTCAGCGAAAAGAACGGCTCTATGCCCGAAGAGCACCCGGCGATGATGCTGAGAGTCCCTGTCGGAGCTATCGTGGTCACGGTCGCGTTCCTCACGGCAGGCTTGCCATCGAAGACTGAGCCCTTTATGTTCGGGAAGGGGCCCCTTTCGGCCGCGAGCTCGCGGGAGGCTTCACGCGCGCTATTGCTTATGGACTTCATTATCTCTTCGGCCATGCGGAAGCTCTCTTCGCTGCCGTAGCGCACACGGAGCTTCACGAGGAGGTCGGCGAAGCCCATAACCCCAAGCCCTATTTTCCTGTTGCCCTTCGCCATGGCGTCTATCTCGGGCGTCGGGTACCTGCACGCCTCTATGACGTCGTCGAGGAACCTTACGCTGAGCTTCACCGTCCTGGCGAGTTTGCCTTTATCCAGCGCCCACCTGCCGGAGACTTCATTCACCATCTTACCCAGGTTTATGGAGCCCAGGTTGCAGGGCTCATAGGCAAGGAGCGGCTGCTCGCCGCAGGGGTTTGTCGCCTCGAAACCGCCCAGACGAGGCGTCGGGTTGGAGCGGTTTATCCTGTCTATGAAAACGACCCCCGGCTCGCCGCTCCTCCAGGCGCTTTCGGCGATCCTCGTGAAGACCTCCTTAGCGCTCACCCTCTTTGTCTCCATGCCCGTCCTCGGGTTAACGAGGGAGTAGTCTGAGCCTTCTTCGAGCGCCTTCATGAACCCGTCGGTCACGGCGACAGACAGGTTGAAGTTGACGAACTCGCCGGGGTCTTCCTTGACCGTTATGAAGGAGATTATGTCCGGGTGGTCCACGCGGAGGATCCCCATGTTGGCCCCGCGCCTCGTGCCGCCCTGCGTGATGGCCTCGGTCGTGGCGTTGAAGACGCGCATGAAAGAGACCGGGCCGCTGGCAAGCCCGCCGGTCGAGGAGACCATGTCGGAGGCCGGGCGAAGGCGCGAGAACGAAAAACCCGTCCCTCCGCCGGACTGATGTATGAGCGCGGTGTTCTTCACGGCGGTGAATATCGATTCGAGGGAATCTTCCACGGGTAGGACGAAACAGGCCGCGAGCTGCTGGAGCCTTCGTCCAGCGTTCATCAGCGTGGGGGAGTTCGGCAGGAACTCGAGTGAGCTCATGAGAGAAAAGAACGCCTCTTCGAACTCCGCCCTGGCCCTTCCTTTGGCCCGGCTGCCCCTGAAAAGCTCCTCGGCGGAAGCTACGTTGGCCGCGACCCGGCGGAAGAGCTCCTCCGGGCTCTCTGTTACGGCCCCGTTTTCGTTTTTTTTCAGATAGCGCCGCTCGAGGACGGTCATGGCGCCGGGAGTAAGCTTCACAGGCACACCTCTTTTTGAAGGACACCCATGAATCGAGTCTATCAGCGTAGGCAAGGGGGCGCAACCCGCCTGGGGGCGAACCCTGGCGCTAAAACCGTCGATTGAGGTGAGACTGATAAATGAAAGAAAGGCAAAGGAGTGACGGCCGCCGATAAACGCCGGACAAAGCGGCCTTAAAGAGTGAGCTTTATCGCCTTATCAAGGTCTTCGCGGGTAATGACGCCGGAGTGTTCGTAGAGGACAAGGCCTTTCCTGTCTATGATGTAGGTCTTGGGTATGCCGTAGATGTTGTATGAGTTCATTATCTCGCCGGTAGAGTCGAGACCGGCCGTGAAGACGAGCCTGAACTCCTTGAGGAACTCCCTGGCCCCTTGCTCGCTGTCGTCAATGGCCACCGCCACGAACTCGACCCTGTCGCCGAACTCGGTCCAGGCCTCCCTCAAAGCCGGGGCCTCGAGCTGGCACGGGCCGCACCAGCTAGCGAAGAAGTTCACCACGACGGGCTTTCCCTTGAGCTCCGCAAGAGAGACGTCCCTGCCGTCGAAGCTCTTTATGCTGAAGGGGACTGCCTGCCTTGCCTGCTCCACGGGAGGCTCGCCGAAGACGCTTTTCTCCTCGGCGCTCTCGCCGGCTTTTTTGCACCCGGCCATGAAGAGCCCGGCTGCAAGTATGGTCATGAAAAACGCTGTTCCCCTCAATGACATCATAAGACCTCTTTATTTTTACATATTTTACATCAACGGCGGCACGCTTACAAGACCATTGAAATGACAAAAGGGCAGCCCCCCCTTGGGGGCTGCCCTTTAAACACGAAACCGATTCGCGTCAGAAGCCTTTTTCTATGAGCTCTTTTATCTGGTTTCTCGGCACCGCGCCGACGAGCTGGTCCACGACCTTGCCGCCCTTGAAAAGGATGAGCGTGGGTATGCCCCTTACGCCGTACTTGCCAGGGGTGGCCGGGTTGTCGTCGACGTTGACCTTCACGACTCTGAGCTTGCCCGTGTACTCCTGGGCCATTTCGTCTACTATGGGAGCGATAGCCCTGCAGGGAGCGCACCAGCTTGCCCAGAAATCGACGAGGGCCGGCATGTCGGATTTCAGCACCAGAGACTCGAACGTGGAGTCCGTCACATTAATTATATTCTCACCCATTTATATACCGCTCCTTTCAGTCTTTAAATAGCCTATTTTCCAGCGTAAAGGACCCTGGTAAACCATAGATTTCACACCGGGCGTCTTACATCCTCTATGGAATATAATCTAATGGAGAAAGCCTGTCAACATCTTTGCCTCCGGAATGGCTCCCTCCTCTTTTGTCTTGACAGGAAAATGCCTTTTGGAGAAAATAAGCACCCATGAAAGACGAAGCGGTACTACAGGCCCTCGAGGAAGCAGCGGAACGCCTCGACATAAAACTCAGCTACGAAGACCTCCTGAAGGGCGTCGTGGCCACCCACGGCGGCATGTTCATGCTCCGCGGCGAAAAGCGCATAATTATCCACAAGGGCCTTCAGGTGAGGGACAAGATAGAACTGCTGGCCGAGCTCCTCGCCTCTATCAACACGGAAGATATACACCTCGCACCCGAAGTGCGGGACAGGATAGAAAAAGCAAGGCTGAAGGCGGCCCCCAGGGAAGCCCAGGCCTGAAAAAAATTCGGCTGTAACCGGAACTCCTCACTTTCCTCCTCGTTACGCGAACCTCCGAACGTTCACACGCGCCTCCGTAGCTCCGAGCATCCGAAGGGTTTTTAGACCCGAACGGGATTAGCGCGCCCTTGGTCATGCCCTTGTTTTGGTTTGACTAATGGACTTGTTTGGTGGTACCATAAGACGCGTCAGAGTCCGCCCAGGACAAGACGCTTCTTAAAGGCCCCTCAACCCGCCTGGCAACATGAAAGGCGCCCAAAAAGGCCCGCCCCGGGCAGATTCGGAGGAGCAGTCGTGAAAGATTCCGTATACTTGAGGAAATTGGCGATACCCGCGCTCGCGGCCCTGCTGTTCGTACCCTCGTTGTCGTCCCCGACCCACGCGAAAGACGCCAAGCCCAAGAAGACCGCCAGCAGGCAGGGCGGCTCCGGTGAGTCGTTCTACTACTTCACAGCCGCGCAGATGCTCAAAAAGAGCGGCAACACCGCCGGCGCGATAGACCTTTACACGAAAGCCATCGAGGCTGACCCCGACTCCGCGGTACTGTTCTCCGACCTCGGCTCCCTTTACATGAGCGAGGGAGACGCGGAAACGGCGCGCGGGCACCTTGAGACGGCCATAGAAAAAGACCCCGCGTACGCCCCGCCCTACGCCGCGCTCGCGGAGATATACGCGACGGCGAAGGACGAGAAGACCGCGGCCAAGTACTACTCCAAGGCCATAGAGCTCGACAGCGAGAACGTCAAGAACTACCTCCTGCTGGGCCTCCTTCACATGAGGGCCAAGGAATACGACAAGGGCATCGAGGTCTTGAAAAAGCTCCTGGCTGCCAGCCCAGAGTCTGTGATGGGCTACTACTACCTCGCCAAGATAGAGTTCGACAGGGCCGACTACGTGAAGGCCGCCGAGTACTACAACCAGGCCCTCGGCGTCAACCCCAACTTCGGCGCGGTCTACTTCGAGCTCGGCATCACCTACGAGCTCGGCAAGAAGACCGAAAAAGCCATAGAGGTCTACAAGAAAGGCATCGAGCTAATGCCGCACGACGCGGGCATAATGACCAGGCTCGGCACCCTGTACATCCAGCAGAACAAGCTCGACGACGCTCTCCAGCAGTTCAGCGCCCTCGAGAAGAACGAAGAGACCAGGCTGGACGCGATGGTCAAAATCGGCCTCATACACTTCGAGAGGAAGAACTACGCCGAGGCCATCGCCAAGTTCGAGGAGATATTGAAGGCGAGCCCCGAGTTCCACAGGGTGCGCTACTACCTGGGCTCGACCTACGAGGAAAAGGGCGACCTCGCAAGCGCCGAGGCCGAATTCAAGAAGATACCCGAGAAGGACACCAGCTTCATAGACTCCAAGATACACCTGGCCTACATCTACGAGCGCCAGGGCAGGATAGACAACACGATAACCCAGCTCAACCAGGCCCTCAAGGCCAAGGGCGAGAGCGTAGAGCTATTGCGCCTTCTGGCCTCTATATACAGGGACGCCAAGAGGTTCGACGAAGCCATATCCGCCCTCGAGCGCGCCATCAACGTGAGCCCCAAAGACCCTGAGCTCTACTTCCTCCTCGGGGTCGTCTACGACGAGGCAAAGGTGCACGACAAGGTCATCACGTCGATGCGCAAGGTCCTGGAGATCGAGCCGGCCCACGCCAACGCGCTCAACTACATCGGCTACTCGTACGCCGAGCAGGGGATCGAGCTGGACATGGCTGAAGAGCTCGTCAGGAAGGCCCTCACGCTCAAACCCGACAGCGGCCACATACTCGACAGCC
Organism: uncultured bacterium; assembly: GCA_905339405.1. Lineage (GTDB taxonomy): Bacteria > Desulfobacterota > GWC2-55-46 > GWC2-55-46 > GWC2-55-46 > GWA2-54-12. The sequence continues at coordinate 60,789 of CAJPGC010000039.1, forward strand.
TCGGCTGGGTCTACTACAAGAAGGGCGAGTTCTCAAAGGCAGTCGCCGAGCTCGAGCGGGCCATGAAGCTCCTGCCCGAAGACCCGATAGTGAGCGAGCACCTCGGGGACGCGTACCTGAAGCACAACAACAAGCAGAAGGCCCTCACGGCCTACGAGAGCGCCATCAGGATAAACCCTGGCAACGAGCAGCTCCAGGAGAAGCTCAACCGCCTGAAAGACGAGATGAAGGCCAGCAGCAAGTGAGCCTTAAAAAAAGGCTCCTGCCCTTCCTCGCCGCCTTCGCGCTCCTTTGCGGCTGCGCGGCATTAAAACCAGCCGGGGAGGAGCCGGCCGGCCCCCCGAAGCTCAAGGCTTCGTCCATACGCGCGAGGGCCGTCGTCGAGATAAAAAGAAAGACGTTTACCGCCGCCGGGCGCGCCGCGATACTCGCGAAAGCCCCCGGCTCCTTCAGGATAGAGGTCTTCGCCCCGTTCGGCCAGACGGCCGCCCTCATCGCCAGCGACGGACGTAGGCTCCTCGTCGACTCCGACGGGGCCGCCCGCGAGTTCCTCTGGGGCGACCCGGAGATACCCTATTCCTTCGGGGCTGAAGAGGTCGTCTCTTTTCTCACCGGCGGGCAGAGCGCGCTTTCGCCAGCCTCTTCCGGCGCAAGCGAGACGAGGGACGAGTGGGGCCGCCTCCGCGAGTACTACAGGCCCGCGGCAGACGGGGACGCCCTGAAAGTGACCCTCACCGAGTACAGGGACGTCAGCGGCGCGCACATACCCTTTCACATAAGGATCGAGGACGGCAGACGCGACCTCGCCATAAAATACACGGAGGTGGAAATAGACCCTCTTCTCGGAGACGATCTATTCGAGCTGGAAGCTCATTCGGACCCGGGCCCTAAAGAAGTTGACTGAAAAGCCCCTGATATGGTATAAAGGTAGTACCCGCACCCCTAACCCGAAAGGCTTTCATGTCCAAGATAATCGTTGAAATTTTCAAGTCAGGCGAACTGGCCGTATATCCGGCGCATGGCGTGGGCATGATAATGGGGGTCGAAACGAGAGAAGTCTCGGGGCTCCACAAGAGCTTCTACATCATCAAGATACTCGACACCGAAGCCACCATAATGGTCCCGACTGACACGGCGGCTGCGGTGGGCCTTCGCAAGATAGTCAAGAAGTCGATGGTCCCCAAGATATACGACATCCTGAAGGACCGCTCGGAGATCGCGCTCGACAACCAGACCTGGAACAGGCGTTACAGGGAGTACACCGACAAGATAAAGAGCGGCTGCGTGATGGAAGTCGCCAGGGTGCTGCGAGACCTGTACATCCTGAAGTACGACAAGGAACTCTCCTTTGGCGAGCGCAGGATGCTCGACACCGCAAAAAACCTCCTCGTAAAAGAACTCTCGATAGCCAGGAACGTAAAGGAAGAAAAAGTAGAGGAAGAGCTTTACCGTCTCATGCAAAGGTAAAGAAGGGGGGTATTTTTTTGTTCCTCGTGATGAGGTCGCTTCTCGTAATATTCGCTTCAGCCAGCGGATATTTCATCGTATATGAGATCGCAGGCAACAATCTCGCCTTCATCGGTCTCGTAAGCGGCCTCCTCATATCCGTCCTCGCGCTCATCTTCGAAGACAGGGTAAAGCGCACGCCGCTGCGCATAGTCATCGGCGGGGCGGTCGGCCTAATCATAGGCCTCATCGTCGCAAACCTCCTCACCTACCCGGTGATGCTCAACTTCAAGAGCAGGTACATCGAGCTCGCTGTCTATCTCCTCACAAACATCATAATCGGGTACATCGGCCTCAGCATCGGCATGAAAAAGGGCGACGAGTTCGACTCCGAATGGTTCGCCAACCTTTTCGCCGGACGTCAGAAGGACGGAGAAGCAAAGAACGCGAAAACCCCTCAGCTGCCCCCTCTCGTCGTCGACACCAGCGTCATAATAGACGGCAGGATAGCCGAGGTCTGCGAAACTGGCTTCCTTGAGGGAGTGCTCGTCGTCCCGCAGTTCGTCCTCCAGGAATTGCAGTACATAGCCGATTCAGGCGACCCCATCAAGCGCGCTCGCGGCAAGAGGGGCCTTGACGTCCTGAAGCAGATACAGACGAACAGGAAGACGATGGTCGAGATAACCGACCGGGACTTCCCGGAGATACGCGAGGTCGACAGCAAGCTCGTGGCCCTCGCCAAAGAGCTCTCAGGCAAGATAATAACCAACGACGCCAACCTCCACAAGATAGCCGAGCTCCACGGTGTGCGCGTGCTGAACCTCAACAAGCTCGCCACCGCCATGAAGCCGGTAGTGCTGCCCGGAGAGGTCCTGAACATACTCGTCCTCAAGGAAGGCAAAGAGCACGGCCAGGGCGTGGGATACCTCGAGGACGGCACCATGGTCGTCATAGACAACGCCAGGGAGTACGTGGGCAAGGCCATAGACGTGAACATAACGAGCGTCCTCCAGACTACCGGCGGCAGGATGATATTCTCGAAGGTGAAAGAAGACCTCAAGCGGGCCGCTTACCAATAGCTGCCAGCAAAGCGGGCGTAGTCCAATGGTAGAAAGAAGGCTTCCCAAGCGTCTGCCCCGCTCTCCCCAAAAATCCCTTTAATTCTCCCCCTTTTTCCATTAAACTGTCCTTTTCCAGCTGTCACGACTCGCTTCTTATCCGGAATATGACAAAACCCTCATCCAAAAAAACAGTCGCCATAATACCGTCCGCGGGCATGGGCAGGAGGATGGGCTCGAGGAAGAAGAACTATCTTACGCTCCTGGACAGGCCGGTCCTCGCCCACACTCTGGCCGCTTTCGAGAACGCCTCTTCAATACATTCCGTCATAATCGTGGTGCCGCCGGGAGATGAAGCTTTCTGCCGGGAGGAGATAGTAGCAAAGTACGGCTTTACGAAAGTCATCGCCGTTGCGGCCGGAGGGGCCGAGCGGCAGGACTCCGTGAAAAACGGCATCAGGGCTGCCGGAAAAGATTTTCAGATCATAGCCGTTCACGACGGCGCGCGCCCGCTGGTGACGCCTGATATAATAGACCGTACAATCGGGGCCGCAGCCGAGCACGGGGCAGCCATAGCCGCGGTGGCCATAAAAGATACCGTGAAGGAATCGTCCGGCGGTTTCGTGCGGCGCACAGTCCCGCGCGAAGACCTCCTTTCGGTGCAGACCCCGCAGGCCTTCTCAAGGGAAGTCCTGGAAGCTGCCTTCGCAAAGGCCGCCGAGGAAGGCTTCCTGGGCACTGACGAAAGCTCTCTCGTCGAGAGGGCCGGCTTTGGCGTAAGGGTCATCGAGGGCTCATACGAGAACATCAAGATAACCACCCCCGAGGACATGGCCTTCGCCGAATGCGTACTGAAAAAAAGGCTTGGAGTTTAAGATGATAAGGACGGGTTTCGGGTACGACGTACACAGGCTTGTGGAGGGCAGGAAGCTCATTATGGGCGGTGTCGAGGTGCCTTTTGAAAAAGGGCTCCTCGGCCACTCCGACGCGGACGTCTTGCTGCACGCTATCATCGACGCCCTCATAGGGGCGGCAGGCCTCGGCGACATAGGCAAGCACTTCCCGCCGACAGACAACGCGTTCAAGGACATCTCCAGCATGGAGCTCCTCAAGCGCACACGGGCCCTGATAGAAGGGAAAGGATACGTCGTCAACAACATCGACTCGACAATAGTCTGCCAGGCCCCGAAGCTCCTCGGCCATATCCCCGGCATGGTGAAGAACATAGAAGACGCGCTCGGCTTGGCCTCCGGCACGGTGAACGTGAAGGCCAAGACCGAAGAAGGGCTCGGCTTCACCGGCACTGGCGAAGGCATAAAGGCCTACGCCGTCGCCCTCATCACGGAAAAGAAATAATGCCAAACGTCCGCACAAGGTTTGCCCCCAGCCCCACTGGACGCCTGCACATAGGGAACGTCCGCACCGCGCTCTTCAACTGGCTCTTCGCCAAAGAGCGCGGCGGGAGTTTCGTCCTCCGCATAGAGGACACGGACACCGCCCGGAGCCGCTTCGAGTACGAGCTTTCGATAATCGAAGACCTCAAATGGCTCGGCCTCGAGTGGGACGAGGGGCCTGACAAAGGCGGGGAGTTCGGCCCTTACCGCCAGTCAGAAAGACGTTCGCTGCACAAGGCGGCCGCCGTGAGGCTCGTGACAGAAGGCAAGGCCTACAAGTGCTATTGCACCAAAGAGCAGCTGGAGGACCTCAAGTCCGCGCAAATGGCCGCAGGCCTGCCGCCCCGTTATGACGGCAGGTGCAGGGAGCTGGCCCCTGAAGCCATGCAGCCCGGCGCGCCCTTTACCGTCCGCTTCCGCGTGCCTGAAAAGGACGTGCGAGTAGACGACGGCGTGCACGGCCTTCTGGCATTCGACTCGCGCAACATCGGGGATTTTGTCATAGTCGGCTCAGACGGGGTCGCGGCCTACAACTTCGCCGCAGTTGTCGACGACGCGCTCATGAACGTCACGCACGTAATAAGGGGCGACGACCACCTCTCGAACACGCCCAGGCAGCTCCTCCTTTTCGAGGCCCTCGAGTTGAAGGCCCCGGAGTTCACGCACATCCCGCTCGTGCTCGGCCCTGACAAGACGCCATTGTCCAAGCGTCACGGCTCTTTTTCGATTGAAGAGATAAGGGCAGGCGGCTTTCTGCCGGAGGCGGTCGTGAACGCGGTCGCCAGGCTCGGCTGGAACCCCGGTGAAAGCCTGGTGGAGCTTGCCGAACTCGCGCCGCTGTTTTCGATAGATAAGCTCTCGGCGAGCCCCTCGGAATTCAACGTGGAGAGGCTCAAGTTTTACAACAAGGCCGCGATACAGAAGAGCAAGGCCGAAAGGCTCATCGAGCTCTCTTCGCTTTCTACGGCAGGCGGTCCCGAGGAGACCGAACGCGTGGTCGAGGCCGTCAAGGGCAACGCATCAGACCTGAAGGAACTGAAAGAGCTCTCCCTTCCATTCTTGACAGAGCCGCAGCCCGGCGAGGAAGAGGAAAAAGAGCTTTCAGAGCCGCACGCCAGGGCCGTCGTCAAGGCCTTCAGGCAGGAGCTTGAAAAAATTGAAGCGATAGACCAGGGCTCGTACAAGGAGCTGGTCGAAGCGGTGAAGGCAGCAACCGGCGAGAAGGGTAAGCGCCTGTTGATGCCCTTGAGGCTCGCCTTGACCGGCACCCACAGCGGCATTGAGCTGGCCGGGGTTTTGACGCTTCTGGGGAAAGAACGGGCAGTTCAAAGGCTCAGGAAGTACGAGTAGTTTGCTTACTCAGGCTGTTCAAAAAGCTCCATATGCTAGGCGTCGAGGAGCGAGCCGCGGAGCATACTTGAGAAGTATGTGAGCAGGCGAGCGACGCTTACAACAACGCAAATGAAACTTTTTCAGCAGCCTGCTTGATACGAATAATTTTTCAAGGAGTGCCTTATGACCATAAAACTCTACAACTCGCTCACCAGAAAAAAAGAGGACTTCGAGCCCTCGACCCCCGGCAAAGTCACCATGTACGTATGCGGGCCGACGGTGTATGCATTGAGCCACATAGGCCATGCCAGGAGCGCGGTATCCTTCGACTCGATACAGAGGTTCCTTCGCTACAGGGGCTTCGAAGTCAAGTACGCGCGCAACTATACGGACGTCGACGACAAGATAATAAACAAGGCCAATGAAGAAGGCGTGCCTCCGCAGGAGCTCGCGGAGAGGTTCATAAAAGCCTTTGACGACGACATGGCCGCCCTTCACGTGCAGCTGCCCGACATCAGGCCGAAGGCCACGGAGTCCATCGAAAAGATAATCAACGTGACAGGCTCTCTCATCAAGAAGGGGGCCGCCTACGAAATCGACGGCGACGTCTATTATTCCGTCCGCAGCAAGAAAGACTACGGCAAGCTTTCCGGCAAGAACATAGACGACCTCGAAAGCGGCGCGAGGGTGGACGTTGACGAGCGCAAGAAAGACCCGCTGGACTTCGCCCTCTGGAAGGCGAGCAAGCCCGGCGAGCCCTTCTGGGAGAGCCCGTGGGGCAAGGGGCGGCCCGGCTGGCACATCGAGTGCACTGCGATGGTCATGGAGTGGCTCGGCGAGACCATAGACATACACGGCGGCGGCAAGGACCTCATATTCCCGCACCACGAAAACGAGATAGCGCAGTCAGAGGCCGCCACAGGCAAGGCCCCCTACGTGAAGTACTGGCTCCACAACGGCTTCGTGAACATCGAAAAAGAGAAGATGAGCAAGTCGCTCGGCAACATACTCAACATAAGGGACGCGCTCGTCGACCACACCGCCGAAGCCATAAGGCTCTTCCTCCTCTCCAGCCATTACAGGTCTCCAATCGACTACACGAGGGAGTCCCTCCGTGACGCCGAATCAGCCGTCGAGCGCTTCTACAAGACCGTCCAGCGCGTCTCGGAGGAGTTCCCCAACGTGCTCGAGGCAGAGTTCTGCCATTCGTGCATACAGGACAAGCTCGACGAGGCCTTCTCACCGATGGAGGACGACTTCAACACAGCCGAGGTCGTGGGCAACCTCTTCAAAGAGATGACCCGCATGAACAAGGCGCTGGACGAAGCCAAGGCCACCGGCAGCAGGAAAGGCGTCTGGGAAGAGCTCTCATACTCGCTGGGCATAATAAAAGAGGCCTCGAAGTTCCTCGGCATATTCGACCGCACGCCTGAGGAGTACTTCAAAGACAAGAACTCGCGCGCGGCCGTCCCTGCCGAAGAGGTCGAAAGGCTCATCAACGAGCGCAACGAGGCGAGAAAGAATAAAGACTTCGCAAGGGCCGACGCGATAAGAAAAGAGCTGCTGGACAAGGGCATATTGCTCGAGGACTCGGCCAAGGGCACGACCTGGAGCGTGAAGACGCAGTAAGAGAATGGTGCGACAGCGCTCTCCTCACTGAAAAAAAAATGAAATGAATAGCTTTGTTGGTTGGGTTGGCGTAGCGTAACCCAACAAAAATGTCATTCTGAGCGAAGCGAAGAATCACGGCTTTTATAAACAGCCGCGAGCATTGCGACGAGATTCTTCGGTCGCTACGCTTCCTCAAAATGACAACAAAACACCTCTAATCCCTCTCCTTTGTTGGATAGGAAGTTTTTGGAACTTGTATTTAACACATACACTGTAACAGGACGGTATTTTGGCAAGGCACTTCGAGCGCGACAGCGCGCGAGGTGGAATGGTGGGCACCCCACCCTACCCTCTGAGATTGCTTCGCTCCGCACGCGATGACAAACCCTCTCCCACAAGTGGAGAGGGTTTTTGCTTTGCCTTTAACCCAGACACCGTAACAGGGCGGAGCGCGCCTAAGGGAGGAAGAGGCGGAGCCGAGGCTGTCGGGAGCGAAGCGACCTCAGTGGCGAGGTTCGCGAGTGGGGGAGGAAGAAAGCGCGTAGAGCCCTGTTACAGAAAGCGGCGGCAGCCGCGTTACGCGGTATTTCAGCGAAGCATTTCGAGCGCGGCAGCGCGCGAACAAGTTGGCGAAAGCCTCAAACACCCTGCTCAAAAAAGACGAGATTCTTCGGGCGCTACGCTCCCTCAGAATGACAAATTAATCCCATGTCCCCCTTCAAAAAAGAAGGGATATTCAATGACAGTGAAATAAAAAAAGGCGGTCAGCTTTCGCTGACCGCCCTTTTCAATTCATGCCCAACCCCTTACCGGGCGCTTATCCACTCGTCTATCTCGTCCCGCGTAGCGTCGTCAAGGTCGAGGAACTTGATGCCCATGCCCGGCTCCTGCTTCACGAGAGAGTCGTACTCTCTCACCCACACGACGACGGCCCTGCATTTAATCTCGCGGCCCAGTTCGTCGAGCTTGAAGGTTATCTCGAACTCCTCGGCCATCTTCCTCGGGTTCACGGAAGAGATGAACATCCCTCCCCTGCTTATGGTTTTCGCGTACCCGAAGAAAACGCCCCGGTTGTCCTCGCCCCTTATCTTGAGGACAAGGAGCTGCGTCCGGAGGTTCTTCCTCCTGTCGGAACGAAGGAGCACGTACTCGTCTTCGGGCTGGTGCTTTTTACCACTTCCCATAATGGATTATCTCCGCGAGAGGTTTTCTGGCCTTGTCCTCTGTAACCAGTTCTTTTTCAGGATAGCCGACGGCTATTACCGCGACTATCTCTATGTGCTCCGGTATCCCGAGCTTCCCTTTGACCAGGCCGGGCTCCACGGCTGCCACCCAGCAGCTCCCGAGCCCTTCGGCAGTGGCCGCGCCTATCATCTCGGTCACCGCTATCGTCACGTCGACCCACGCGTAATTGACCTTGTCGGCGCGCCTGGTCCATGCCTGTGAAGGGTCGGCGCAGGCGACGATGAGAAGGGGGGCCTTTTTAAACCCTTCCTTCGTGAAGACGTCCGCCATGGCGGCCCTCTCGTCCTTGTCGACTACGACGACGAACTGCCAGGGCTGGCGGTTGGCCGCGCTCTGCGCCCTCCGGAGCGACTCCAGGAGCCTGTCTATCTTTTCAGGCTCGACCAGCCTTTCAGAGAACTCGCGGACGCTTTTTCTCCGCCAGTAAAGGTCGTAAAAGTTTTTGAGCTTGCCGTCCACTTCCCCGTATTCCTCCCCTCAAATAAGGGCGTCGACGAAGTCCCTCGCGTCGAACACCTTCAGGTCGTCTATGCTCTCCCCCACCCCTATGAAACGGATGGGTATCTTCAATTCCTTCGCGATGGCGATTATTATCCCGCCCTTCGCGGTGCCGTCGAGCTTCGTAAGCGCTATGCCAGTGACCCCCACGGCCTCGTTGAAAAGCCTGGCCTGGTTGAGGGCGTTCTGCCCTGTCGAAGCGTCGAGCACCAGGAGCTTTTCATGGGGCGAGCCGGCCAATTCCCTGGCGGCCACTCTCTGTACCTTTTTGAGCTCCTCCATAAGGTTTACCTTAGTATGGAGCCTCCCGGCGGTGTCAAGAATCACAACGTCGGTCCTTCTCGCCTCTGCGGCCTTCATGGCGTCGAAAATTACCGCGCCGGGGTCCCCGCCGTGCGCCTGCCGTATGACCGGGCACCCTGCCCTCTGCCCCCAGCCTTCGAGCTGCTCTATTGCGGCGGCCCTGAAGGTGTCTCCGGCCGCGAGCAGGACAGAGCGGCCTTCAGAGGAGTACTTCGAGGCGAGCTTGCCTATCGTGGTCGTCTTGCCGACCCCGTTCACCCCGAGCACCATGATGACGAAGGGCCTCTCGTTCAGCTCGAGCGGCCTCTCGACTTCCCTTAATATTGAGTATATCGAGTCTTTTAGAAAAGACTTGAGCTTTTCCGGGTCGTTACCGATAAGTTTGGTCCGGAGGCCATCGACTATCTCGGTGGCGGCGTTGACCCCTACATCAGAAAGGATGAGCGCCTCCTCCAGTTTCTCCAGCAGGTCTTCCCTGGATTCCCCGGAAAATACGGCCTCGACGTTGCCCATTATCGCGTTATGGGTCCTGGCAAGACCGGCCTTCAGGCTCTCGAAACCAGCTTTGAGCTTTTTGAACATCACTTCCCCTTTTATTTGGATATCGTCTTTTTAGCATAAAAGACGTTTTATTAGTAGTTTTTTAAACGGCCCGGCCAGCCCTTATTTCCATTATAACCGTCCAAACCGTCTGCAAATAGGAATAAAAGTAAAAAATGGGCTTGCATACAGCCGTTAAAAATGATAAATAAATCGTGAATCACAGGCCGTCCTTTAAACAGCAACCTCAAAGGCCTCCTCCTCGAACCCCATCCAGAACATAAAGGCCCCAAAAAGAGCGAATGTCCGTACTGAAGCTCACAAGAGCGTTGGCGCTGGCGCTTATGTTGCCGCAGCTTGCCCTGCTGGCCCTTTGCGTATTTTACGCAGGCGGCCTCAACATGGCAGTCGGCGCAGCCGGTGCGGCGGCGTTCGCGTTCCAGGCTGCCGCCTACCTCATGCTCTCGAAAAAAGTGGCAAGGCCGCTCAGAGAACTTGCCGCCGCCTCTGCCGGCAAAGTGCCGTTCCTGCCGGGCCGGAGTTTCCCCTCGGAGATCGAATCGATAAAGTCTTACGTCTTGAGCGCCGGAGCCCTTCTCGAAGAATACAGGGAGCAGTACAGGGACCTTCTCACGAGCATCCCTGACATACTCCTCGAGCTCGACAGGTCAGGCTCGGTCCTGTTCGTCAACAGGGCCGCACTCGCTCTCACGGGCTACTCCGAAGACGAAGTGCTCGGCAAACCGTTCCTGGAGCTCATGGAGGCGGAATGGCGGCCGCGCTGGCTTCACGCGCTCTCCATGCTGCAGGACGGAGAACCGGCCGGGAACATCGACCTCAAGATGACCCTTGCCGGGGGCGGCGCGAGCTTCTTCGAATTCAGCGCGGTCCCGGTCTGGAAAAACAACCTCGTGGCCGGCTTCTGCTGCGTCGGGCGCGACATCGAGGAGCGAAGGAAAATAATTACCGAACTGGAAGCGGCAAGGAGGCACGCCGAGGAAGCCTCCCTGAAGCTCAAAAAAACCGTAAACGACCTCGAGGAGTTCTCGCTGCTTGCCGTCCGGCGCGAGCTCAAGATGCAGGAGCTGCGCGAGATGTTCGTGAGGCTCAAGGAGGAACATGAGATTAACAAGGAATTCCCGGGCTGAAGAGGCAATAGACGCCCCCGGCTTAATGGCTTCCATTCCAGACATCTCCCTTGTGGGCGCGCCGATGGCGCTCATCGGTGAGGGCGGCGAGTTTCTCGGCGCGAACCGCGACTTCAGCAGCCTCACTGGCTTTACCGAACCCGAACTCAAGGGAATGCCGCTTTGCATGCTCCTTGAAAACGCCCAACCAGGCAAGGGCGCCAGCAGGGGAAAAAGCGCCCTGACTATCAAGAACGGCCCGGCGGCGCACGTGTCATACACGATAACACAGGCCCCCGGCACGGAGATCTCCGTCCTTACCGTTATCCCGAGGACGGAGGCCAGGAAGCTCGAAGAGGAGCTTACCGCGAAGCGCGAAGAGCTCGAGAAGCGCGAGAAGTACATCGAGTGTTTCAGGGAAGGGGTCCTCAAGATGATAACCGACCTGGACAGGAGCGAAACGGAGCTGAAGGGCACTTTGAGGAACCTTCAGGAAACTCAGGTACAGCTCGTCCAGTCGAGCAAGATGACCGCCCTGGGAGAGCTTTCAGCCTCTCTCGTCCACGAGATAAGCCAGCCGCTCACTGTCATAAGGGGCCTCACCCACGGCATGCTCCGCACGATGAAGGACAGCTCCGAATGGCACGGCAAGGTGCGCCTTATCGCGGACGCCGCCGCCAGGATGGAAAAGATCGTGAAGCACCTGAGGACCTTCTCGAGGTCAGAGCCGCTGGTGCTCTCGCCGGTGGACATCAACTCGGTCGTCAAGGACGCGTTCCTCATCCTGAACGAGCACCTGCTTTCCCATTCGATAGAAACAATCCTCGACCTCGCGCCCGTCCCTCTCGCCCTCGGCAACCCGAACCGCCTCGAACAGGTCGTAATAAACCTCGTCACCAACGCGAGGGACGCCATGCCCCAGGGAGGCGTGCTCACGGTCTCCACGAAAGAAGAAAAAACCAACGGCAACCCGTTCATCCGGCTCATGGTCAGGGACTCGGGCTCCGGCATACCTGACGATATCGTCGGCAAGGTCTTCGACCCGTTCTTCACCACTAAAGAGTCGGGCAAGGGGACCGGGCTCGGCCTCTCTATAAGCCTCGGCATAGTGCGCGAGCACAAGGGGGAGATAAGGGTTGAGAGCGTAAAGGGCTTCGGCTCGGCTTTCCACGTCATCATACCTGCATTAAGCGCGGCTTCAAACCCCGGTTGAAGCGCTTGCCGGGCTGTGCTATCCTGAGGCATGCTCAAGGCCCTCATAGACATCGTCTTCCCACCGATGTGCCTGCTGTGCGGGGAAAGGTCGCCTGAGAAAGGCTTCTGCGACGGCTGCGGCGGCCTGGTGGAAAAAGAGCGCATAAGGCCGCCCTTGTGCATCGTCTGCGGCACCCCTTTCCCGTCCGCGAAAGGGGTCGACCACGCCTGCGGCAGGTGCGTGGAAGAGCCTCCCAGTTTTACCTCGGCCAGGAGCGCCTTTGTCTTCGAAGGCAAGGTCCTGGAAGCTGTACATAAGCTCAAATACGGCGGAGATACGGCTCTGGCGGGCCCTCTCGCCTCCCTCTTAAGCGCAGCGCATCTCCCGGAAGGCCTCTCGATGGTCGTACCGGTCCCTCTACACCCGGCAAGGCTGAAGGAACGAGGCTTCAACCAGTCGCTTCTTATCGCCAGGGAGCTGTCGCGGAACTATGGCCTTTCTCTCGTGTACGACCGGCTCAAAAGGGCCAGGGACACCGGCCAGCAGGTCGGCCTCAAGGCTGCCGAAAGGAAAAAGAACGTCTCCGGCGCTTTCACCCTCGACGGCGGCAGCTTCTTCAAAGGCAGGAAAGTGCTCCTGGTCGACGACGTAACGACCACTGGGGCAACGCTGAACGAATGCGCGAAAGTGCTCAAAAAAGCCGGTGCCGAGGTCATTGCCATTACGGTGGCGAGGGCCGTGAAGCTTTAAAAACGGCTGCGGCCGAAATAAACCGACATGGAGTCCGCGTACTATGGGCAAGGTAGTCTCTTTAAGGAAGCTCAAAGCCGGGCTTTCTTCCGGCAGGAAAAAAAAGAAAGTGGTCTTCACGAACGGCTGCTTCGACATCCTCCATGCGGGCCACGTTAGATACCTGAAGAAGGCCAGGTCTCTGGGGGACGTGCTCGTCGTAGGGCTCAACAGCGACAGTTCGGTGCGCGCCATAAAGGGAGAGACCAGGCCCATAGTCCCCGAGAAGGAGCGCTCGGAGGTGCTCGCCGCGCTCGAGTGCGTGGACTACGTCGTGCTTTTCAACGGGCCGACCCCGTTGAAACTCATCGAGGCCTTGAAGCCCGACGTGCTGGCCAAGGGGGCCGACTGGGCCGCCAAGGACATAGCCGGAGCGGACGTCGTCAAAAAAAGCGGCGGCCGGGTAGCGAGGATAACTCTCGTGAAGGGCAGGTCGACCACCAACATCATAAGGAGGATACTCGAGCTGCACAAGGAGCGCGGTCAATAAGGCCTCCTGTTCAGCTTGAGCCAGTAAGCGCACGCGGCGGTTATCGTGTCGTGGTAGACGTCATAGTCGATGGCCTTCACTATGTAGCTGTTCGCTCCAAGCTCGTACGCCCTCGTTATATCGTCCCTCAGCTTCGAGACCGTCAGCATGACTACGGGCACTAACTTCGTCCGGCTGTTCGAGCGTATCTGCTCGAGCACCTCGAAGCCGTCCACCTTCGGGAGCCTCAGGTCAAGAAGGACGACCTCAGGCAGCTCGGCCGTCTCCCTGCCCTCGTACCTGCCCGCAGCGAACAGGTAGTCGAGCGCGTCCTGGCCGTCGTAGGCTACCTTTATGGCTTTGCTTTCGAGGCTGCACCCTTCGAGCGCGTGCTTCGTGAGCTCGACCGCCTCAGGGCTGTCCTCGACCAGAAGGATCCTGCCAGTCATCGGCCTTTCCCCTTTTGAAGAGTGAAATAAAAAGCCGCTCCTTTTCCTTTTTCTCCATCTGCCCAGACCCTTCCTCCGTGCCTCTGCACTATACGCTTCACGGTGGCCAGACCGATGCCCGTCCCTGGAAATTCATCCTGGGAATGGAGCCTCTGGAACGGCTGAAAGAGCCTTTCCGCGTGGGCCATGTCAAACCCCACGCCATTGTCTTTTACGCAAAAAACCTCCCAGCCTGCCTCTTCGCCGCACCTCCTGAACTCGATGAACGGCTCGTCTTTTTTCGAGGTGAACTTCCAGGCGTTCCCCAGGAGGTTCTCGAGCACCATCCTCAAAAGCTTCTCGTCCCCCCGCGCGGCCAGGCCTTCTTCGATAATGAAGTTGCTCTTTTTTTCAGGGTCGGCCTTTTCAAGGTCTACGGCGATTGCCATAGCGACGGCGCTCAGATCGACTGAGGCGGTCACGACCTCTGCCCTCATCACGAACGAGAGGTTCATGAGGTCGTCTATGAGCTGCCCCATCCTCTTTGACGAAGCCCTGATGCGCTCCAAATGGTCCTGGCCGTCCCTGTCGAGCCTGTCGCGCTGTTTTTTGAGGAGCAATAACGTAAACCCGTCAATGAGCCGCAAAGGCGAGCGCAGGTCGTGGGCCACGGAATAGGTGAAGGTCTCTATCTCAGTCTTGGCCGCCGCGAGGTCCTCGTTGGCGCGCTTCAATTCCAGCGTCCTCTCCTCTACCCTGTGCTCCAGCTCCCTGTTGAGCTTCACTACCTCGTCCTCCGCGAGCTTCCTCTCGGTTATGTCCTGGACGGTGCCGTCCATCCGTACCGTCTTGCCCGAGGGGTCCCTCACGACCTCGCCCTGGAAGTGCACGATGCGCTCGCCGCCGTCCCCCCTCTTTATCCTCGCGTCGACCGAGTAGGCCCTTTCCTTGTCAATGGCTTCCCTGAACCTCATTATTACGGCCTCCCTGTCGTCGGGGTGCACGGAGGTGATTATCGACTCATAATTGGCAAGCTCCCCGGCGCGCCTCCCGAATATCCTCAGGACCTCGTCTGACTTGTACACCTGGTCCTTTTCAACGTCCCATTCCCAGTTGCCTATGTGGGCTATCCTCTGCGCCTCGCGAAGGCTCTGCTCACTTTTTTTCAATGCCTCCTCGGCGTTCTTGAGGTTCGTTATTTCGGTCGACACGCCGCACACGGCATACGTCTTACCCTTCGTGTCCTTCAGGGGGAACTTTATCGAGATGTACGAATGAAAGCCGTCCTCGAGCGGGAGCGCCTCCTCGAACTCCATCGGCCTGTCGTACTCGAGGACCTTCATGTCGCTCTTTTCGAACTCCGCAGCAATCCGTTCGGGGAACAGCTCCCGGTTCGTCCTGCCGTAGATAGCCGCCTTGCTCCTGCGCGCAACAATCTCGAAGAGCCTGTTGACGAATATGTGCCTTCCCTCGAGGTCCTTCATGTAGACCACGTTTCCCATGTTGTCGAGGATGGCCCTGAACCTCTCCTGGCTCTCGCGCAGCGCCTCCTCGGCTTTTTTTCTTTCGGTGATGTCGACGATGCCGGCTATCGCGCCCCTGTACTCTCCGGCCTCCATCAACGGAGCGGCGGAGACCGTGGCATAGAGCCTGCTGCCGTCTTTTTTTATGTATTCGTTGTCGACGACCTCCCTTACTCCCCTGCGCTTGAGATCGAGCCTTTCCATGGTGAACTTTTTCCTTTCCTCGTCCATGAAGTCGAAAAGGCTCCTCCCCATCATCTCGCTCACGGTGTACCCGAGCATCTCCGCCATCTTCGGGTTGACGTAGGTGGTGACGGCGTCCGCGTCAATCACCCATATCCCTTCCTGGAGGTTTTCCACGAGCATCCTGTACCTCAGCTCGCTTTCGGCAAGGCTCTTCTGGCTTTTTACAAGCTCCCTCTGCCTCTCGAGGACGCTTTCGGCCATGACGTTGAAGGAAGAGGCAAGCTGACCTATCTCGTCCCTTGTCCTCACCGGCACCCTTATTTCGTAGTTGCCAGCGGCTATCTCGCCCGCGCCCGCCGCCAGCGTCCTCAGGTGCCTTACAATGACCCTTATGAAATAAAAAACGAGGCCGCCGATGAGCGCCGTCACCAGTATGATGACCGAGAAGGAATAGCGGTGGCTTCTCGTGAGGGGGGCGAAGACCTCCTCACGGTCGACCTCCGCGACGAGCGTCCAGCCGAGCGAGGGCATGCACATCGAAGCGCCGGCGACCATTTTCCCCCTGTAATCGGGATATATCCCGGTTATCTCCCTGCCGCGCTCAAGACACTCCCTTACAGGGAAGGTATCGACCTTCTGCTTCAACACCGAGCCCGGGACGTACCTCGAAGGAGTAATGAGGAGCTTGTCCCTGTTCACCAGGTATATCTCGAAGGTGTCCCACCTGCCCCATTCGCTCCAGCTCAGGGCCCCAAGACGCCTCATGTACTCTCCGGTGAAGAACTCGACGAACTTGGAAAGAGGCACGAACCCTGTGATGACCCCGAGCACCTTTCCTCTTTCGACGCGGCTATATATCGGCGCCGACACCGCCAGCTCCGGGCCGAACTTGGTGACTATCTCGGCTACCGAGACTACCTTGAGCCCGTTCCTGAAAAACTCCTCTTTTGAGACGTCCTCTCCCTCCATGCCCGGCGCTGTCGAGGCAAGGACGTGCCCGTCGGGCGCGGTTATGATGTTTAGCCGGTATATCTCCTTGAATATCGGGAGCTTGTGGAGCCTCATGTACTCGCCCAGGATCCTTCCCGCTTCCTTGCCCTGGATGCGCTCCAGCGAATTCACTATGAACCCGTCGCTGGAGAAGTCCTGTATCCTGTACCTGTTCATCTCCATGTACATGAGGATGTTGGACTCGCTCTCGTCGGCGTTCTGGCGCAGCTCTCTTATGATGAGATTTTCAATCTCCTTCCTGTCGTTCTCGAACATTATCGAGATGACCGCCAGGATTGGCAGAAGGATCACGATAAAGGCTATGATGACCTTGTATAATAATGAAAAACGGCGCATCGGGTGCATTCTCCCTTGCCTTATAAGAGGGGCTGGACGCAGAACCGGATATTCCGAGTCTACAGTAACAAAGCCCCGTGTCAATGGCCGCCGTTGTGCCTTTCGTCACATACTTCCCGGGCCCGCGGGTGTAGATTCGACTGATAAAATGCAGGAGTGTCGCTCATGAAAAGATATCTGCCAGTTCTCGGCGCCGGGCTCCTTTTCGCGGCCCTTTGCGCTTCTCCGGCGAAAGCGGAGGTGAACATAAACGTAGGCATAGGCATTCCGCCTATTGTCGTATCAGCCCCTCCTGCGGTCGTCGTCATCCCCGGGACTTACGTCTATATCGCCCCTGACATCGAAGAGGACGTCTTTTTCTACAGGGGCTACTGGTGGCGCTCTCACGGCAAGAGATGGTACAGGTCCAGCGACTTCGGAGGCCCCTGGATATACATAAGCATAGAGAGGATGCCGAGGGCTATAATCCACCTGCCCCCGCGCTACAAGGAAAGGCACTCCGGCCTCGACCGGATGGACCACGTCCACGTGAAGAAGCACTGGAAGAAGTGGGAGGCTGAAAAGCACTGGGACAGACACGAATCATGGAAGAGGCACAAGAAGGAGCACAAGGAACACAGGAAAGAACATAAGAATAACGGGAAACACGGGCGCGACTGATAAAAAAACAAAGCCCCGCTGCCGTAAGGCAGCGGGGCTTTTTACATTTCAGGGCAATGTGAGGCTGCTCAAAAAGTTCCAGATGCCAGGCGTCGAGGAGCGAGTATTGCGGCGTACTCTCTCTGTTTGTACGCCGCAATTACGAGCGACGCTGACAACGACGCAGATGGACTTTTTGTGCTGCCGCAGGGCTTAGCAGTCGTAGTACAGATAGAACTCGTACGGCACCGGGCGGAGCCTGATGGGGTCGAGCTCGGCTTTCTTCTTGTACTCTATCCAGGTGTCGATGACGTCCTGGGTGAAAACGTCTCCCTTCAGGAGGAACTCGTGGTCGGCCTTCAGGGCGTCGAGGGCCTCTTCGAGGGAGCCGCAGGCCGAAGGTATCTTGGCGAGCTCTTCGGGAGCGAGCCCGTAGATGTCCTTGTCGAGCGGCTCGCCCGGATGTATCTTGTTCTGTATGCCGTCAAGGCCGGCCATGAGCATGGCCGCGCAGGCCAGGTAGCCGTTGCAAGACGGGTCGGGGAACCTCACCTCTATCCTCTTGGACTTGGGCGAGGGCGAGTACATCGGTATCCTGACGGACGCGGAGCGGTTGCGGCTCGAGTACGCGAGGTTGATGGGGGCCTCGTAGCCTGGCACCAGACGCCTGTAGGAGTTCGTGCCGGGGTTGCAGAACGCGTTCAGGGCCCTGGCGTGCTTCAGTATGCCGCCTATGTAGTACAGGGCCAGCTCGCTCATGCCGCCGTACTCGTTGCCCGCGAACAGGGGCTTGCCGCCCTTCCATATTGACTGGTGGACGTGCATGCCGCTGCCGTTGTCGCCGAATATGGGCTTGGGCATGAAGGTGACGGTCTTGCCCCACTTCTTCGCGACGTTCTTCACTATGTACTTGAACCACATGAGCTTGTCGCCCATCCTGACGAGGCTGTCGAAACGCATGTCTATCTCGGCCTGTCCGGCGGTGGCGACTTCGTGGTGCTGCCTCTCGACGCGTATGCCGACGCTCTCCATGACCATGCTCATCTCGGAGCGGATGTCTTCCTGGCTGTCGGTCGGGGGGACCGGGAAGTAGCCTTCCTTGTGCCTGGGCTTGTAGCCGAGGTTCGGGCACTCTTCCCTGCCGGTGTTCCAGACGCCTTCGACCGAATCAATGTGGTAGTAGCCGTGGTTCGCGCCCTGGCTGTACCTGATGTCGTCGAATATGAAGAACTCGGGCTCCGGGCCGAAGTAGGCGACGTCGCCTATGCCGGTCGACTTCAGGTACGCCTCGGCCTTCATCGCGATGTTCCTGGGGTCCCTGGAGTAGGGCTCCTTGGTTATGGGGTCGACTATGTTGCATATGATGCTGAGCGACGGCGTCTCGTGGAACGGGTCCATGATGGCGGTCGCCGGGTCGGGCATGACGAGCATGTCGCTGGCATGGATGGGCTGCCAGCCCCTTATTGAAGAGCCGTCAAAACCGAGGCCCTCTTCAAAGACGTCCTCGGAGAGCTCGCCCACCGGCACAGAGAAGTGCTGCCAGATGCCGACGAAGTCGAGGAACTTGAAATCAACCATCTTGGCGTTTTTTTCTTTTGAAAGCTTAAGTACGTCCTTCGGCGTCATTACAAAACCCTCCTTATTATGTATCCGGTATGGAATAGACTGCTTGAAAACATCCTGGCAACTTGCTGAAAAAATCCAATTTGGTTCAGGCTGCTCAAAAAGGTCCAGATGCTAGGAGTCAAGGCGCGAGGAGTGAGGCGTACTTTGTAGTACGCCGCAATGAACTCGTGCCGATGACGACAACGCAGATGGGCCTTTTTCAGCAGCCTGTCATATGGCTTCTTCGCCTCTCTCACCCGTCCTTATACGCACGGCCTCATCCACCGACATGACGAAGACCTTGCCGTCGCCTATGCGGCCGGTGCGGGCCGCGTTAACTATGGTCTCGACGACCTTGGCGACCATGTCTTCTTTAACTACTATCTCCATCTTTATCTTGGGGAGGAAGTCGACGACGTACTCGGTGCCCCTGTAAAGCTCGGTGTGCCCCTTCTGCCTGCCGAAACCCTTTACCTCGGAGACGGTTATGCCCTTTATCCCTATCTCGTTGAGGGCCTCTTTCACCTCGTCGAGCTTGAAAGGCTTTATGATGGCCTCTATCTTCTTCATCAAAACACCCCCATACGGGATTTGAGTTCCCAAAAAACTAACATACGCCACAGTGCTTGTAAAGCTGTTTAAAGACCCGGGGGGACGATTTACCCGCCCCCTCTGACAGGTACTTAAAAGCAATAACCGTGCCGTGTTTTTCTTCCAAAAAACACGGCTTTTTGACCATTGCAGCGGCAAAGATAGCCTAAAAAAAAGGCAGCCAGGGCTGACCGTGCACATTAATTGCGCACGCTGGCGCACCAGTGCCCGGCTCTGTTATAATAATTCCAGATTGATGACAACACTGAGAGTCCTGATACTTCTTGCGGCCTTGCTCGCGCCCATTACATCCGTCGCGGAGGAGCACGCATTGCGGAAAGCGCCGGTCGACAAAGACGGCAGGTTCTTCAACCCCTGGCTCGGCGAGGAGGGGCGCTCTTTCTATGACTTCCTCAGGTGGAAGTTCTCGGACAACCCGTATAGCGAGCAAAAGAAGGTAAAGCCCGTCTTCCCAGTGAAGACGCCTGACTTCAAGGCGCTGGAGAGACAAAAGGGCGACTGGTTCGTCTGGCTGGGGCACTCGACGGTGCTGATGCGCACGGGCGGCCTCGTCATAATGACTGACCCTGTCCTCTGGGACGTCAACTTCCTCGTTAAAAGGCAGACCCCTCTTCCGGCAGACCCTGAAAGCCTGCCGAAGGTAGACGTAGTCCTCATATCCCACGGCCATTACGACCACCTGGACACGAAGAGCGTAAAATTCCTCAAGGAGCGTTTTGACCCGTTCTTCGTGACCGGCCCCGGCTACGGCGGCTACTTCAAATCACTCGGCGTCACGAGGCACGTCTCGCTCAACTGGTCGGAGGAGCACTCTTTCGGCGGAGTGAAGATAACCTCTCTTCCGGTCCAGCACTGGTCGAAGCGGACCTTTTCCGACGGGAACAAGATGCTCTGGTGCAGTTTCCTAGTGGAGCACGAGGACAAGAGGTACTACTGGGTCGGAGATTCGGGATATTTCAGCGGCTTCCGTGAGATAGGCGAAAAGTACGGCCCCATCGACGTCTTTTTCGGCCCCATAGGGGCCTACGAGCCGCGCTGGTTCATGAAGGAGAACCACATGAACCCGGAGGAGGCGTTGAAGGCGGCAAGCGACCTTAAGGCCCGCGTCTTCGTGCCGATACACTGGGGGACCTTCGACCTGTCGGACGAGCCGCTGGACCTTCCGGTCAAGGCAACAAAGGAACTCTACAGGCCGGGCTTATTCGAACTGAGGGTTTTGGATCATGGGGAGAGTTTCATACCCTGATACGGAGAAAACTTTTTTGTCATCCTGAGCGCAGCGAAGGATCTCGGTATTTATCAGAGCAGAGATTCTTCGCTTTGCTCAGAATGACAGACATAAAATCATCCCTGACGCGGCGCAGAGGTCAGGAATAGCAACTTCTATTTCTTGCCTCCGCCTATCCTGTTCTCCGTTCCCGCAACAAGACGCTTTATATTGTCCTTGTGCTTCCAGATGACGAGGACTGCTACGACGACGCCCATCCCGACATAATTCCGGCCCCTCGGGTCAAAGGACATGAATACCGGCAGCATGGCCGCCGCCAGCATCGAAGCGAGCGAAACGTATTTTTTAAGGGCGGCGGTCACTATGAAGACAAAGGCGCTCAAGAGAGTTGCCAGCGGGCAGATGACAACCATGACGCCAAGGCCTGTTGCCACCCCCTTGCCCCCCTTGAAACCGAGATAGACCGGAAAGAGATGGCCCAGGAAGGCGGCAAGCCCAACGAGGCTGACGAACAGGCTTTCAGGATAGTATATGAGCGACAGCAAGACCGGGACGCCGCCCTTCAAGACGTCGCCCAGCAGGGTCAATACGCCAGCGAGCTTGCCGGATGTGCGCCCGACGTTGGTGGCCCCGATGTTTCCGCTGCCGGACTTTCTCGGGTCGCCCTTTCCCATGAGCCTCGAGACGACTATCCCGGTCGGCACCGAGCCCAGAAGGTAGGACGCGATTATGAAAACGATGTAGACGGTAACGCGGTCCATGAATACGCCTGCCTGATGGATTGATAAAACCGGCGTATTATATCATTCGGGGTTGTGAATAGGCAAATGAATAGGGGAAGGGTTCAAGACTGCCGAAAACTGACATTCACGCCCTGAAAAAGAGCGATTTTTATTTATTCTGCAAAAGCTGCATTTAAAAAATCAGCTATTTTTCTGAGGTCGAGGAAGGGCGGGAATAAAAAGCGGAGCATATATGAACATATGTGAGCATTTTTATTCACGCCCTGACAAAGAGACCAGGAAAAAGAGCGATTTTTATTCTACGGTGACGCTTTTGGCGAGGTTCCTCGGCTGGTCCACGTCGGTTCCTTTGAGGACTGCCACGTGATAGGCCAGCAGCTGCAACGGCACCGACATAACGATCGGCATGAGGTGTGCCGACGCTTCTGGCACGTGAATTATGTCGTCGGCCTTCTGGCAGGCTTCGGTGTCGCCGTCGTTCACTATCGCTATGAGGCGTCCGCCCCTGGCCTTTACCTCTTCCATGTTGCCGAGCATCTTGGAGTAGCTCAAGTCCCTCGGGGCCATTGCGACCACGGGCATATTTTCGTCGATGAGCGCGATTGGGCCGTGCTTCATCTCTCCGGCGGCGTAGCCCTCTGCGTGTATGTAGGAAATCTCCTTGAGCTTGAGCGCGCCTTCCAGCGCGATGGGGTAGTTGAGCCCCCTGCCCAGGTAGATGAAATCGCGAAGGTGGAAGTATTTTTTCGCAAGCGTCTCTATCGCGGCGGCCTGGTCCAGGACAAGCTCGAGTTTCTTGGGGAGCCTTACCAGCTCCTGCACGAGGGCCACCGCGGCTTCAGTCGATATCCTGCCGGAGCGCCTTCCCATGTAAAGCGCGAGGAGGTAGAAGGCCGTGAGCTGGGTCGTGAAGGCCTTTGTAGAGGCAACGCCAATCTCCGGGCCCGCGTGAGTCATGAACGACCACTCGGACTCCCTGGTGAGGCTCGATTCCATGACGTTGCAGATGGAGATGGTGCGCGCGCCTTTCCTCTTGCACTCCTTCACCGCGGCAAGAGTGTCTGCGGTCTCTCCGGACTGCGATACCGATATGACGAGACAGTCCTTATTGACGAGCGGGTTCCTGTAGCGGAACTCAGAGGCCAGGTCGACTTCCGTAGGGACCTGGAAGAATTCCTCCAGAAGGAACTTCCCCACGAGGGCCGCGTGCCATGAGGTGCCGCACGCAACGAGGTAAATCCTCTTTATCTCCTCTAGAGGTATGTCGAACTTGTTGAGGAAGACCTCCCCTGTCTCTTCGGTGACAAGCCCCCTGAACGTGTCGGTTATGGCCCTGGGCTGCTCGAATATCTCCTTGAGCATGAAGTGCCTGTAGCCGTTCTTCTCCGCCATCACGGGCGACCAGTTCACGACGGTCGGGGCCCTGTCGACCTTCACTCCCTCGAAGGTCTCGACCTCGGCGCCCTTTTTGGTGATGGTGACCATCTCGCCGTCCTTGAGAAAAAGGGCCTTCCTGGTGATGTTGAGGATCGCCGGTATGTCGGAGGAGAGGATCGATTCGCTCTCGCCTATACCGAGTATCAGCGGACATTCCATGCGCGCGGCCACTATCCTGTCCGGCTCGCTCTCGCACATCGCCGCCAGCGCGTAGGTGCCCTTCACGAGCTTCACAGAGGCCCTTACGGCCTCTGTAAGGCTGAGGCCTTTTTTTATTTCCCTGTTTATGAGGTGGCTCAATATCTCGGTGTCGGTCTCGGACTTGAACTTCGCGCCCTCGCCCATGAGCTCTTCTTTCAACGCGAGGTAGTTCTCGATGATGCCGTTATGCACGACCGCCACTCCGCCCTCGATGTGCGGGTGCGCGTTCTGCTCGGAAGGCCTGCCGTGGGTGGCCCAGCGGGTATGGCCTATGCCTATGTTGCCCTCAAGCGGCTTTTTCTCTAGCTCGGTAAAGAGCTTATTGAGCTTGCCGACGCTCCTTCTGAGCTCTATTTTGTCGCCCTTGAAGACGGCCAGCCCTGAAGAGTCATAACCTCTGTATTCGAGCTTCTTCAAGCCTTCCAGAAGCACTCCAACGGAATCCTTCGGGCCGACGTATCCTACGATGCCGCACATGCTATTTTTTCTCCTTGGCCTTGCCTTTGAGCTTTCTTCCGGCCCAGCCTTCTATTACTTTCTCCGGGGCCCTCGTTATGACGAGCGACCCTGCCGGGACGTCCCTCGTGACCGTAGTGCCAGAGCCGACGTAAGCGTCTTTGCCGATTGTGACGGGGGCGACCAATTGCGAATCGCTCCCGATGAAAGCCCCGTCCTCTATCCTCGTCACCGACTTGTTCGTGCCGTCGTAGTTGCAGGTGATGGTGCCCGCGCCGATGTTGACGCCCTCGCCTATTACAGAGTCGCCGAGATAGGTGAGGTGGTTGGCCTTGCTGCCTTTGCCCAGGGTGCTTTTCTTCACCTCGACGAAGTTGCCTATCTTGACCTTATCGGCAAGTATTGTCGCGGGCCTTAGCCTCGCGAACGGGCCGATGTCATTTTCTTTCCCGACCTCAGATTTTTCAATCACTGAATAGCTTTTGATTGTGGAGCCGTCCCCTATTTTCGATGATGTTATGACGACGCCTTCCTCTATTACGCACCCGGAGCCTATGACTGTAGTGCCCGACAGGCGGCAGCCCGGGTATATCACGGTGTCGGCACCTGCCGCCACGCCGTAGTCTATGTAGGTAGAGCGGGGGTCTATAATGGTGACGCCGGAGACCATGAGAGTTTCGTTTATGCGGGCCCTCATGAACTCGGCGGCCTTCGCGAGCTCGACCCTGTTGTTGACGCCCATGACTTCGGTTGCGTCCGCGATGGAGACAGAATCGACCCTCAGCCCGCCTTCGACGGCCAGATGAATGAGGTCGGGCAGGTAGTACTCGCCCTGCGCGTTCTCCTTGCCGAGCTTTTTTATGTTTGAATGCAGGAATTCGGCAGAAAAAAGGTATACGCCGGTATTGACCTCTTGAATCTTCTTCTGGAGGGGGCTGCAGTCCTTCTCCTCGACTATCCGCGTTACCGCCCCTTCGGCGTCCCTCACGATCCTGCCGTAGCCGGTGGGGTCTTCAACGTCGGTCGTAACGAGCGAGATGGCAGCCTTGCCGCCCTTCCTGTGGAGCTCGAGGAGGGATTTGACCGTCTCCTCCCTTATGAGGGGGACATCCCCCGAGAGGACCAGTACGTCGCCCGGGAAGCCGCGGAGCTCTTTCAAGGCGCACATGACGGCGTGCCCTGTCCCGAGCTGCTCTTCCTGGACGACGAACGAGACGGCCGGGTCTGAGAATGCCTTGACGACGGCTTCCGAGCCGAAGCCGACCACGAGGACTATCTTTCCGGCGCCCGATTTTTTGAGGAGGTTTACCGGGTAAAAGAGCATCGGTTTCCCGGCTATTTCGTGGAGGACCTTGGGTTTTTCGGACTTCATCCTTGTGCCCTTGCCGGCGGCAAGGACAACAGCTGCGAGATTTTTCATAGCTTCAAAGATATATTAACAAGGGAATTTCGTCAA
>CAJPGC010000040.1 GCA_905339405.1 uncultured bacterium
GCCACTTCATGGGGCCTCAATATTACCGGCCTTACGGAGGGCGTAAATGCCATCGAGATTTACGCCATCGACGCGGCAGGCAACTATAGCCTTCCTGCTTCATTGAATATTGAACTGGATACTGCTCCTCCAGCCCAGCCGTCCGTCAACCAATATAGTCCCATTGTAAACGCTGCTTCAACCACGCTTACCGGAGTCAAGGAAGCCAATTCTCATCTCGTTGTCAACGGAACGGTTATCTCAGCAGTAGCGTTCGAAAACACTGCCTGGACCCACATTGTCCAGCTCTCGGAAGGGCCCAACAGTTTTGCCATCACAAGCGGAGATGCCCTGGGAAACCAGAGCTCGCCCTTGTCCGTGAGCATTACCCGTGACACGGCAGCCCCATATGTTTTGAGCACGACCCCGCCTGCGAACTCGCGGCTCAATGGCTTTACCAGTATTGAAGTCACGCTGTCGGATTCTTATTCCGATGTTGATCTGCAGGCCTCTCTCCAGGGCGCTTCCGTTACAGTTTCATCTGGTTTACTGGTCCAGGGCGTCTGGGCCGTTGCAAATGGCAAGCTGGTATTCACCCCCCAAGGCCCCCTTCCCGAGTCCGCATACACGGTAAGGCTGTATCCGAAAGATTCGCTGGGGAACTCAGGCACTGCGTCATTCTCATTTACGCTGGACACTACGGCACCGTCATTGGAAAGTTTCTCCATGTCTCCGGCAAACCCGCACAAGGCTGAAAGCGTCACGTTCGTCATGACCTTTAACGAGGACATGCTGACGTCCGTTCAGCCTGATATATCGTTCAGCAAGGGGTTCCTGTACGGATCTCACCAGGTTTCGGGAATTTGGGTGAACAGCAGGAGATGGCAGGGGAGTTTCAGCTTCACTACAGGCACCGGAGACGGCGGCTACACGGTTTCGCTAGCATCTGCGAAGGATTTAGCTCAAAACGAAGTTGCAACCCAGGCCATAGGGACGTTCATGCTTGATACGGCCGCGCCTTCCGTTCCGTCTGTTTCAGCTGTGACGAGCCCGACGAACAGTTCCTTCCAGACCCTTACTGGCTCAAAGGACTCTGACGCCGCCGTCGTCATTAACGGTGTCCAGCGGGTCTCGAACCTGCCGGCCTCTGCCACATGGAGTTACAATTACCCCCTGATGGAAGGCACAAACAACATCAGCATAGTGGCCAGAGACGAGGCTGGAAACGATTCGGCGGCTGCAAGCGCGTCCATAACGCTCGATACGACTCCACCGGCTTTCTCTGTAACCTCATACCTGAACCCGTCTACTTCAGCGAGCCAGACGATCTCCGGTACTAAAGAGCCCGGCTGCACGGTCAGGTTGAACAACAACGTAATTATAGAGCCTACCGATACAACCAGCTCCTGGTCCCATACAGTAACGCTGACGGAAGGAATTACCAACAGGCTTGTCTTTAGCGCGGCCGATGCGCTCGGCAATGGGATTACAAAGACGATAGATATCCTTTACGATGCGTCGGCGCCAGCTCCATTGCCAGCGGGAATGGTCACTGCAAGCGGAAGTGGTACAGGGACCGATGTCTTGCTGTCATGGCAGGCATACATGGAGCCGTCTGACCTTGCTTATTACCGGATCTATTATTCAAGCGCCGACTTCACTACTGTCGCCGGGCTTACCCCCGTAGGCACTGTAAACAAGGGGGCCAGGAGTTTCGGCGTTTCCGGTCTTACTCCGGGCAGCACATATTACTTCGCCGTAGTACCAGTGGACGCGAGCGGCAATTCCGACGCGTCGGTCCATGCCGTCTCAGCCGCGCCAGAGGACGCCGCAGCCCCGGAGGACATCTCCGGTCTGACGGCATTTGCCGGTCACGATGGAAGCGGTAACTTCGTCGTACTATCCTGGACAGCTAGCGCTAATACGAGGGGAGACCTCGCTGACCAGGTCATCTACTTTGACGCTGGTGCTGGATATGACGCCGGAACCTCCCTGGGCGCCGCAGCGACGATATATACGAAGGCGGGCCTTGCGGACGCTGCATGGTACAAGTTCAAGATAACTACGAAAGACGCCGGGAACCATGAAAGCGCAGGAGTCGTGAAGGGCGCCGTTACAAGGCTCTCAAACCCAGCCGGTCTCACAGGCGCGCCAGGGAACGGCAAGGTGACGCTGTCCTGGACCCCGGTCAATTCGGAGTATGTGAAAGAATACCGGCTCTACCGTGTTGAAGCGCCGTCCCAGGCAACCGATATTTCCGCGATGGCGCTCATAAAGGTTACAACAGCCGCCAATTACGTGGACAGCGGTCTCACAAACGGAACAACCTATCAATACGCCGTGACGGTTGTAAATATCTCGGGTGCAGAGCGGAATTCTATCCAGAGCATCTCGGCGGCACCAAGACAGGACGAGACAGGGCCCTCCATAGGCTCGGCAACCGTCACAGCGAACCAGGTGATATCAGCCCCGTTCGTCATATCGGCTTCAGCTCAGGATGGCGAAAGCGCAGTGGACAGGATGGAGCTTTTCATAGACTCGGCCCTTGTGAAAACTCAGACCGGGGCCGGCTTGTCCCATTACTGGAACATTCTCGATTATGTTGACGGCAATCATTCAATCAAGGTGATGGCGTACGACAGCCTCGGAAACTCATCAGCCGTCACCGTGCCGGTGATTGTAAGCGCAGCTCCTCCTGCAACCCCGGCAATTGCTGCGCATGTTGTAGAACAAACCTTGCCGGCTTATACGGTCACTATAACCGGCAGCGCCCAAAAGCATTCGAACATTTCCCTGAGAGTGAACGGGGCCGTAACCGGTCAGGTTTTCACTGAGGCTGATGGCACTTTCAGCTTTACCTCGGTAGAGCTTGCCGAAGGAGATAACCTGGTTTCGGCAAAGGCCGCACACAGGGGCGGAGAGAGCGCTTTTTCCAGTGACTACAGCATAACTGTTGATACAGGATCCCCTGCCGTCCCAATAGACCTGAACGCCAGGGCTGCGCCAGCAGGCATAGTAAAGCTTTCATGGAACAATGGGGAAGGCGAGGTCCCATTCGGGTACAATCTTTACTCAAGCAGTTCGGCTTTTACTTCGAGCTCGGGACCAGGCGTATTGAAAATAAATACAAGTACCGTTAAATTCCTGTCTTACGACCACCTTCCGGCTGACGACGCGCTGCGGTACTACGCCGTTGCAGCCGTGGACAGCAGCGGAAATGAAAGCGGCCTTTCAGGACTTGTTTCCTTGGCCTCAGACAGGTCTGTGCCAACTGCGACTCTGACTTACTCGTATACAGATTTGGCCGGCAATAATACAAACCCGGCCTCAGTTGCAGGACCGGGCAGCCTGAATATCAACATGAGCGTCAGCGAACCGCTTTCAGAGCTTCCCTTTTTAAGTCTGGAGGGGCAGACCGGCTCACCTGTGGTTGTTACTTTGAAGAAAGACTCTGATACAAATTACCAGGGTACCATGGCTGTAAACGGTTTATCCCCGCATGGTCAGACGACCTTTAAGTTCTCCGGAAAGGACCTGACGGGGAACAGAGGTAACAGTCAGGGGATGGGTTTGGTTTTTGATGTGAAAGGGCCGCAGGGCACAATTACCTCACCCAAAGCGCTCCAGATATCCTCCGCGGCTCAGGTAAGTATATTGTTTGATGAGCCCCTCGTCTCAACGCCGGAGCTGACTCTGACGGGGGAAACAGGAACGGCCGTCCAGGTGACTGGGCTCAGTTCGACAAACAACCTTGTTTGGAACGGGACAGTGGACCTTACAACTCTTGCCGAGGGCACAGCTGCATTCTCGCTTGGTGAGGTTTCTGATGTCCTGGGAAATAAATCCAGCAAGATAATTGACGGAAAGTCTGCAATACTTTATAGCGTCACTACGCCTGCGCCGCCTGTTCCAGCTGGCCTGGTTGCCGTTGCCCAGAAGGCGAGGGGAGTTTCTTTGTCATGGGACCCTGCGGCAGACGCGCACTCATACAGGGTTTTCAGGCGCGCAGACGGTGAACCCGAAGCGTCGTTCATAGGAACAGCCCTTGCTGGCGCCAATACTTTCATAGACGCCGCTCCTTTTGACGGAATGTATCATTATTCAGTCAGCTCTGTCGGACTGCTCGACAGCGAAAGTGAGAAGAGTCAGGAGGCGGGAATAACCTCCGATGGCACCGGCCCGCAGCCCCCTTCGGGACTTGAATTGACTCTGGCAGGGGCTGGCGCGATATCTTCGTGGACAGCGCCTTCCGGTGAAGCTCCGGCCTCTTATAAGCTGTACAGGTCGAATGCGCAGATAACCAGCGTAACAGGTCTCAGCCCAGTCGCGGTTTCTGTACTTACTACCGCTACCGACCCATCGCCTGCTTCGGCTTCACGCTTCTATGCGGTGACAGCGCTCGACCAGCTGGGTAACGAGAGCGCACCGTCAACCACCTTTGAGATATCCTTCACAGTTGCTCCTGTGAAAGACCTGGTGCTCTCAAAAGTGGACAGCGGGAAACCGGCCCTTACCTGGAGTTCCTCAGAGAGCGGTCTGCAGGGATATCACGTCTACAGGAACGCCGTTAGAATAACCCAGGCCCCGACGGTTACAGCGGCCTATACTGACGGTTATTATTCCGGCAAGTCTGTTGTTTACGGCGTGTCCCAGGTAAACTCCCTTGGCCAGGAAAGTCCCATCAAAGAAGTTGTCTTCAATGAACTATCAATACGCCTTCCCGAGGGAACTACCCTGAGGAGAGGCATTCTGGAAACTGTGCCCGTTGTACTTTCGTCAAGCATGGATACGGCTGTTTCGACGATTGAGATGAGCGTCGGCGGCGGAGCTCAGAGTAACCTTTCGGGACCTTTTGTTTTAACGGCAGGGAACAGTCTTACCCTCCAGAAGGTGGCAGCAACAGATGCAAACGCGCCATCGCAAACACCCGTGACCCTTACGGCTGTCAGCAACCCCTCTCCGGGCGTGACCATAAGAACAACTCAGACATCCCTGGCGAATGTCGTTGGTTCAGGGACCGCCCTCGAGATATTCAGCGAACCGCTTACAAAAGGCGGCCTGGCAAAAATTCAGCTCAAGGTAAACAACGTCGGCACGGCAAGGATGGAGTTCCTTACAAGCCAGAACGGCCCTACGAGCAAGATAACTGTACTTCTTAAAGACCAGGATGGCAATATCCTCGGGCAGGGGAATCTCGACCAGAGGACCGATGGCGTCATTAATTCATCTAATTACGCCACGGCCCGTCTGAACCCCGGCGAGACATTCCTGCTGAAGCCGGTCGAGTTT
The DNA here is from genome assembly GCA_905339405.1 of uncultured bacterium. Taxonomy (GTDB): domain Bacteria; phylum Desulfobacterota; class GWC2-55-46; order GWC2-55-46; family GWC2-55-46; genus GWA2-54-12. The sequence continues at coordinate 5,269 of CAJPGC010000040.1, forward strand.
AACGTCCCTGCCTCCGCGCCTTATAAGGTCAGAATAGAGGCTGAAATACAGAATACCTATTATCAATACAACCAGGCAGGAATGGTTGTAGCACCGGCTCTGAAGCAGTCCTTTGAGACGACAATCTCTGAGACCGCATATAGCGGGACCGCTTCAGTGGCGAAGGAAGTGTTCAGAAAGGGCGAAACCGTCGCCATAACCGGGCAGGCGCTTTCAAATAATGGCGAACCGGCAGCCCTGGTGCCTCTCAAGCTCGGAATATCTATAAAGGGCTTCGACAGGTTCTATACTGTCAATACAGACGAGCAGGGCAACTACAGCTATACGTTCGTTCCTGGTAGCGGAGAGGCCGGGACCTACAAGGTGTGGGCCGTCCACCCTGACGTAACCACGAGGACAGTGCAGGCCAGCTTTATTGTCACAGGGGTGGAGATAACGCCTGGCTTCGCCGAGGTCAGGATGTCGAAGAACTCGTCTTACGATATACCCGTTAGCGTCAAAAATCTCGGAGACACCTCACTGACCGGTATGGCATTCAATGCTTCCGCTTCAAGCGGGCTTACGGTTAGCGTTCTGAACAGCGGCAGCGACGTTTTGGCCCCCAACGAGATAAGGAGCCTCAAATTACGCGTCAGTGCGGCTTCCGGTGCGCCTGCGACGGGCTTTGCAATTCTTGAGGTCTCGGCCAATGCCGGTGCAGAAACGGTTTCAGCCAAACTGAACGCCAATGTAAGCCTCACGCAGGCGGTCCCTGTCATACAGGCCAGCCCATCTTACATCGATACCGGTATAGTCAAGAACACTCAGAAGATAGAGTCCTTCACCATAATGAACACCGGCCTCGATGCTCTCATGAACGCCAGGATAGAGGGCCCGTTCCTTCCGTGGCTTTCCCTTGCGGTCAACAAGAGCATTGGAAATATAAGCCCCGGCGCGTCCACTTCGGTTGGGCTCATAGTAAAGCCTTCAGAGACGCTCGCTCAGGGCATTTATGAAGACAAGCTCGTAATCTATTCGGACAACCATATCCCCTATACCTACAATATACAGGTGACTGTCACTAGCAGCTCGGTAGGAAATCTCCTGTTTGACGTCCTTAACGAGCTGATGGAAGACGTGGTTGACGCGAACATCCTTCTCCAGCACCAGGCCGTTCCCGACCTGCTGTACACGGCCAGAACAGGCGCGGACGGCACTGTCAGCATTTTCGATATCCCTGAGGGCAGATACACCTTCAGCGTTTCCGCGTTGGGCCACAGCTCTTATTCGGGTTCCATCTCGGTTGTGCCAGGCCTCACCGTTGCCGTGCCGGTCGCTCTTGAGGTAAGCCTCATTGACGTCGAGTGGAGCGTCGTACCCATAACCATTGAAGACCGTTACGAGATCAGGATCTCTCAGACGTTCCAAACGAACGTCCCCACTTCGGTCATCGTCGTCGAGCCTGCGTCCGTGACCGTGCCGGACATCAAGCCCGGCGAGGTCTTCAACGGAGAATTCACCATAACTAACTATGGGCTAATCTCCGCGAGCTATAAGGGCGTTAAGGTGCCGGCATCGGCCGGCGATTACGATATAGAGGTCCTTGCCTCCTTCCCGGAGACGATCGGAGCCATGCAGAAGGTCACGGTTCCGTACAGGATCACAAGAAGGCTGCAGTAAGAAGTCAAAAAGCTTGAGTGGAGCGCAGGAAGAGACGTGACTATGAAGAAGCTTGTATTGAGTGCAGCCTTACTGGCCGTTATGGTCCTGGCGAATTACGCCGGGGCTGAAGAGACGGCGCCGAGAAAATGCCTGACCACGGTCCCGATGACTACATACTGGACCCAGGTCATTTGCCCTAACACGGCCAACCAGGCCGAAGTTGAAAAACGCGGCACCTTCACGCTCACGCTTGCAGCTGACTGCCCTCCCACCGGGGCGGCAGGTTCTATTGTGACGTATGGCGGCTGGTTGGGCGGCAGCCAGTCAAGCGGCGGCGGAGTGCCGGGAAAAAGCCCGACTCCTATCGCGACCCAGGAATGCTTTGGCCCGAACTGCACGGGGCAGGTTTGCGAGCTTAACAAACACTGTTCCGGCAGCAGCGTAATCCTGTCGAACGGAACATATGAATTCACCGAGACCGACCTTAAGGTACCGGCGCGCTCGATCCCTGTAGAGTGGAAGAGAACATATCGTTCCAACAGGGTCCTGCATTCCGGCAGCGGCCTTGTTTTCGGTGAACTTTTGGACACCCCCCTCGGGTTCGGCTGGACTAACGATTATTTTTCTAATATCGCAAACGGCGATACATATATCGACGGCGAGGGCAGGTATTTTACATTTAAAAAAGACGCGTCGGGGAATTACATTTCAGACGCGGAAAACAATCTCACATTTAAGAAGACCGCTACAGGTTTTGAGGTTAACGAAAGAGGCGGCCTCACCCGCGTATTCGATTCTGCCGGAAAACTTAAGGAAATCAAAAACCAGATCGGCAAGACGGTGACGTTGGCCTATGGCTTGGACGGCAAGCTTACCTCCATAAAAGATGTCTCCAACAGACAGGTGCTGTCATTCAGCTATGAGAACAACCGGATAAGCGCTGTGACCGACCTCGCTGGGCGCAGCGTGAACTATTCGTATGACGGTTTCGGCAATCTCGTCACAGCGTCCGATCCGGCCAGCAACACCCGTAATTATACCTACAACGCATACCACGGGATTACCACGAAGTCGAACCAACTCGGGGAGACTTACACAGTAGAATATCTGCATCAGGACAAGGGCGTCACCGGCAGGGTTTTAGACCCTGTAGGGACATCCAAACTTCTGCAAGGATTGCCAACCGCAGGTTATGAATCCGTCTATCAATACGATTTCGCAAATAAGACTTCATATATTACCGGTAAGAACGGCAGTCAAATAATCAGGACCATCAACGAAGCAGGCAAGATTACCTCTGAGACAGAGGCTTCTACCGGCACCGTGCTCAGAAATGTCGAATATCTCCCCAACCGTACCGAAATCCATACCGACCGGGCCGGGAACAAGATTACCTTTCAGAAAGACGACTGGGGAAACGTCATCAGGCAGTCAGACGGTGAGGGGAACGAGACTGTAACATCTTATAACCCCCAGAACAAGCCAGCTGCAGTTACGGATCCTGCCGGGGTTGTCACAAACTTTGAATATGACACTACTGGAATTTACCTTACGAAGGAAATCCAGGCATCCGGGAAGCCTGAGCAAGTCATAATTGATTACTCTTATACCCCTTTCGGAGAGCTCCAGAGCAAAACATCAGGCGGCGCGACAACCTCTTATACTTACAACGACTTTGGCCTGCCAGCGACCATAACCGACCCGCTCGGCAATGTGACTTCGTTCGAGTACGACCAGTATGGACACGTTGCGGCCTCTATTGACGCCTCAGGCAACAGGTCAGAGTTTACGTACGACATACTCGGGAACCTGCTTGAGTCAAAGGACCCGCTCGGTAACAGGACAACCTACACTTACAATGCACTCGGCAGGCTCACGAGCATTAAAGACGCACTAAACAGGACGACACAATATGAGACAGACTTCAAGGGCAGGCTTACTGCAATAATAGACCCTCTGAATAACAGAAAGGAATACGACTACGACGGCAGTGGCAACCTGATTAAAATGACCGAGGGCACTGCTGTAACTGAATTCACTTACGATACTTCAGACCGCCTTACTTTTCTCAAGGATGCTGAAGGAAATATTACCACTTATGAATATACAGTAGCTTCTTCTGGCTGCACATCTTGCGGCGGTGGCAATTCGTCAAGTCCGTCCAAAATAATTGACCCTTTCAACAACCAGACGCAATATCTTTTCGACAAAAACGGAAGAGTTAAAAGCATCACTGACCCGCTCGGGAAACTTACAAGTCTGGCCTATGATGCCGGCGGACGGATTTCGCGCAGAACAGACGCTAATGGAAATATTATCAATTATGAATATGATGCGCTCGGAAGGGTGAAGAAAGAGATATATGTCAACACTGTAAACCAAAACAAGGAAATTCTGTTTTCTTACGACAACAGGGGCAACCTCATGTCCCTTACAGACCCAAGGGGATATACGACCAATTTCGAATACGACCTTGCAGACCGTAAGACAAAAGAAATAAATCCGCTTCAGCAGTTTACTGAATATACCTATTACCCCAACAATCTCCTGAAAACGGTCAAGGACGCCAAGGGTCAGATAAGCACTTATAACTTCGATGACTCTGGGAGGCTTATCAAGATAGTTTATGGTGATTTAAAAGAGGATAATTTTGAATATGATAAAGTTGGAAATCTCAAAATCTATCGCAATGAACATGAAGTCGGGTCAATCGATTATGATGACCTCAATAGGAAGCTTTCAGAGACAATAAACTATGGTTCGTTCTCAAAAACTTACCAGTATAAGTACGATGATAGGGGAAATAAGGCAACCTACACCAGCCCAGAGGGGTTAGTGTACTCCTATGCCTACCGCCTGAATAATCAGCTTTCAAATATCTCATTCGGTACAAATACAGTCCAATTCGAGTATCTTAAAAACAGGCATATCAAGACCAATTTCCCAAACGGTTTCACGACCGATTACGGGTATAATGACAATTCCTGGCTAACTGGCATTACAACAAAGCAGGGCGTGACCACGATTACAGATTACCAGTACGGTTTCGATGAAATTGGAAATATCACATCGAAGAGCACTGAATATGAAAATTACTCGTATTCTTATGATACTTCTTATCAGCTGACAAATGCGGTAAATTCCTCATTGCAGGAATCTTTTAGTTTTGACCACTCAGGCAACCGTTCTTCGGATTCAACAATCACTACAAATTTGTCTTTTGGGACGACTGAGTATCATTACAATACCAGAAACAGGCTCGAGACTGTTTCACTTCCAGACGGCAGAACCGCGACTTACGCCTATGACCCATTCGGCAGGAGGATTAAAAAGGAAGTAGCCGGGCAGGTGACTTATTATGCCTACAGCGATGAGGGTCTGATAGGCGAATATGACCAGTTAGGCAATCCGCAAAAAGCATACGTATGGAAACCGAACGGCATGTGGGGCACGGATCCTATATTCATGGTCGAGTCCGGCAATTATTACTTCTACCATAATGACCAACTTGGCACTCCACAGATGCTCACTGATATAAATGGCAATACGGTCTGGAGTGCGGATTATACGGTTTTCGGCAAGGCACAAATACAGACCGCAATAATCGAAAACAACTTGCGATTCCCTGGTCAGTACTATGATGAGGAAACTGGCCTTCATTATAACTGGAATAGGTACTACGACCCTAATACAGGAAGGTATACACAGGAAGACCCTATTGGGTTTAATTCGGGAGATATAAATCATTATTTTTACACCAGAAATAATTCGCTTAATAAAATAGATCCTTACGGCCTAATGGCCAGAGTACCAATTACTCCTTTTACTCCTTATCCACCTAAACCAATACCAGGATTGCCTGATAATTGCGTTCTGCTTAATTTCGAAATGTTCGAAAAAGATTTAGGTCGTAGAATAGAAATAGTGGATACGTTAGGTAAAAATTTGTGGAATGTATTTCGATTTGCCGTAGGCGTGGGTACGGAGGCCAAATACGAGATAAATGTATGGAGAACTTTTTATAGGCTGCTTTTTGAATGTACTAAACCTTGTGGTGAAAAATATAGATTTTCGACTGAACTTGATACAAATATTGACAGATTTGAACAGATACACATGTGGATAAGAACATACCATTCTGTTTTAACTATACGATTTTACACAAAATGGGAGAAGATTTTTTAAAATGAAAATAGCCAGACTTTTAGTGCTTTCCATTTGTATATATCTATGTTTCGAATTAATAGATGGTTTGTTACATTTTTTTATTACAGATAAATACATGAAAAATTATATAAGTTTTTTTGTTAATAATAATATCGTTAGAAGTCCTGAAGAGATCACTAAACAAGCCGAATTGTTTTCTCCCCCCATTATTGTAAAGGTTTTAAGTATATTATTACAGTTTGCGTTAATATATTCGGTTTTGGCATGGTTTTATTTTAAAAACAGAATTCTAAAAAAAATTAATTTACAATTTTATATATTGTTAATAGTGCAATTGATCTATAATTTGCAAAATTCAAATTTATATCATCCAAATGCATTTTTTTTCTCTTTTACAATAGTAATGGCTACTTTGATTAACATTTCAGTTTTTTTTGTCATTTCTAGAATTGTTTTATCAAGGCCTGTGCAGTGATTTCAGGGTAGTCAGCCTTCCATCTATATTGCGAGGTCGACCATACTGAAAATACTACTCCCATTTCTCTAATCAACTCCAGCCGGGTAGGGTGGGCACCGCCCACCAACTCATAATACTTTTACCTCCACGTTCTTTGATAACTGATCCCTCGCCAGCGGCCAATCTATGACGCAAGGGGAAACAAGGCCAAGTACACCAGCCCCGAGGGGGTGGTGTATTCATACACATACAACCTGAATAACCAACCAACTGGTATAAGCTATGCAGGCAACACGATAGCCTTTAATTATCAATGGAACAGACTCGTAAGCTCGACGCTGCCGAACGGCATAACGACCGACTACCAGTACAACGCGAACTCCTGGCTCACATATATTACAGCGGAGCAGGGTGCCGCCACGCTTTCGGAATACAACTATAGCTTTGACAATGTCGGCAACATCACGAATAAGAACACTGAGCACGGGAATTACTCATATTCATACGACACGACCTATCAGATTACGAATTCCATTAGCCCCTCACAGCAGGAGCCGTTTACCTACGACAACACAGGCAACCGTCTGACCGATTCCTTAACTTCCACGAATTTATCTTTCGGGACGACAGAGTATATTTATAACTCCCGTAAGAGGCTTGAGAGAGTTAATCTGCATGATGGCAGAACTGCGATTTATACCTATGACCCGTTTGGCAGGAGGATAAAGAAGGATGTAGCCGAGCAGGTCACATATTATGCTTACAGTGACGAAGGACTTATTGGAGAGTATGATTCAATAGGAAACATTTCAAAAGCATACGGCTGGAAACCCGACTCTTTATGGAGCACTGACCCAGTGTTCTTGGTCGAGAACGGCCAGTATTATTTTTACCATAACAACCACCTCGGTACGCCACAGAGCCTAACTGTATTACCGGCAACATTGTCTGGAATGCTTTTTATGCCGCATTTGGAAATGCCGAGGTTCAGGACGTTTCAGTAATAAACAATTTGAGATCTCCAGGCCAGTATTATGATTTAGAAACTGGTTTGCAGTATAATTTGAATAGATACTACGATCCATTAATAGGCAGATATACGCAGGAAGATCCGATAAGGCTTAAAGGCAATGATTTGAACCTCTATAGATTTGTTGAGAATAATCCAATTATTAGAATTGACCCACTGGGTTTGTGGTTTGTCGCTGGCAATTATGGATATGGACTTGCCTTTCATGCTGGTATTGCTGGAGTAAATGGATCTTGTGGTGGGGCTGCTGGAATAAATTCTGGTTTGACTGTATGTTCCTATTGTCAAGCCTGCTTAAGACTTGGTCCGGGAATCTATGGCGGCGCTGGTCAGGTAGCAGGCGTATCATTCGGTAAAGGTTCGGTTTCAAATTCTGGGGGCTTATCTGTCGGCGCGGGATTCGATATTGGAACAGGGACCAGCATTGGTGGTTCAGTTGGAATTGGAATTGATGAAAATGGAGCAAATTCTGGTTCGGCAGGAAAAGGCAGAGGTGGTTTTGGCGGTGGCTTATCAGCTGGGGTAGAAATTTGCTGGACAAAACTCTGGTGTCGGGAATTCTGTGGGATTTGATATGAGAGATCAAAATATTAAGAAACTTGTGTGGGCATTAATAAGCATTGTACCTATAATCGTGCTAATTATATTTAATGCATTTGACATTAAATCAGATTTGTTAACTATTGTTCTATTTTTTTTATTTTTTCTAGCATTTATAGGAACTGTAAAATACATTATTCGAATTTGGATACGATATTTTAAAGAATTAAAGAAATAGCCTTGTAGATACCGTTTTGCCCGTCAAGCTCTTTATAATGCTAATTGAGGGTTGAAGGGTTTTCCGGTCTTGAGTACGCCATAGATTATGTGAACGAGTTTTCTCATTGCCGCGCAGACGATGACCTTGCCGTTTTGCCGTTCTTCTTAAGCCGGGTAGGGTAGGCACGCCCACCAAATCATAATGCTTTAACTCCGTTCTTTGACAATCAAGCACCTCGCTATCGGCTAATCTATCCTCTGTCAGTACAACGCAAACTCCTGGCTCACATATATTACAGCGGAGCAGGGTACTGCCTCTCTTTCTGAGTACAACTATAGCTTTGATAATGTCGGCAACATCACGAACAAAAACACTGAGCACGGGAATTATTCTTATTTTTACGACGAAACTTATCAGCTGACTAATTCCATTAGTCCCTCCCTGCAGGAGCCGTTTACCTACGACAACACAGGCAACCGTCTGACCGATTCCTTAACTTCAACGAATTTGTCAATCGGTACAACAGAGTACATTTATAATTCTCAGAACAGGCTTGAAACGGTCAACCTGCCAGACGGCAGGACGGCGAGTTACACCTATGACCCGTTTAACAGGGGAGTCAAAAAGGAAATAGCCGGTCAGGTCACTTATTATGCTTACAGTGACGAAGGACTTATTGGAGAGTATAGCCAGTCAGGCAATCTGCAAAAAGCGTACGGCTGGAAGCCTAGCGGCATGTGGGGCACTGATCCAGTGTACATGGCCGAAAACGGCCAGTATTACTTCTTCCATAACGACCACCTCGGCACGCCTCAGAGGCTCACGGATATAAATGGCAATACGGTCTGGAGTGCGACGTATAATGCATTCAGCAATGCTCAGGTCCAAGTCGCGTCAATTGAAAACAACTTAAGATTCCCGGGACAATACTTTGACGAGGAGACAGGGCTTCATTATAACTGAAACCGGTATTATAATCCGGCGTCAGGGAGATACACGCAGACTGACCCGATAGGCGTTAGCGCTGGTGATGAGAACCTTTATAGGTATGCCTATAGTAATCCTTTAATCTATACAGACCCGGAAGGGTTGCTTGCCGATACGATACTTGATATAACCTTTTTGGGTTATGACCTCTACAGACTGGCAACTGCTGAAAATAAATGTGACTTTGATGAGCAGCTGACGGCGTTTAAATTTGACCTCATAGGAACTACTCTCCCTTTTGTAACAGGTCTTGGAACTACATATAGGTATAGTAATAGTTTAAAACGTGGTCTTAAGAATGCTCCTCAGCCAGATATCCATTATCTCGATAATCTAGCAAAAGAACTTCCTGACGAATTATCCGAAGAAGTCAAAAAGATTGAAGATGCTTTAAAAAAGACCAAAGCGGAAACGAAAGTTCCATCTGATATTTTTATAGGTAAAAAATGGAATCCCAAGGAGCAGATACCAAAGACGAAGCTTGAAATAATATTAAAAACATTAGAACTAGCAATTAAGGTTCTAAAACACATGGAAGATTTACTGTAATAGGAAAGGTGTCTCGAATGTTTTCAAGAATTAAAAAAATTTATTTGGCCTTAAGTGCCTCAAAGAGAATAATGAAATCAGAACAGTTGTTTGCTTTTGGTAATTATGATGAAAGCTTAAAAGTGCTTCTTTCGACAGAGAAGTATTTCTGTCATAAACTTTATAGATATCATCTTAATCTTGGAAAACTTATTGGAGCTGTCAAAAAAGATTATATTTCTGCAATTAAGGAATTGGATATTGCTATATCTCTATTAGAAAGTAAAGACTTTGAAGATAGGAATACAAGCGAGTACCTTCTTTGCTGGGCAAAATATTTGAAGGCTGAATACCTATCTCATCTAAATAGGACAGAAGATGCTGAAAAAATGCGCAAGGAAAGTGAAAAACATTCATTTCAAGTCTCCAAAGTTTCAAAAGATTTTAGAAAGACTTTTATGATGCCTTGGCATCCAGATTTTCATGTTTAAATCAATAGCAGCCGGGTATGGTGAGCACCGCCCACCATAAAAACAAGCCTTGTAGATACCGTTTTGCCCGTCAAGCTCTTTATAATGTAATTGAGGGTTGAAGGGTTTTCCGGTTTTGAGCACGCCATAGATTATGTGAACGAGTTTTCTCATTGCCGCGCAGACGATGACCTTGCCGTTTTGCCGTTCTTCTTAAGCCGGGTAGGGTGGGCACCGCCCACCATCAGGCCATCTGAAGAAAAGTTGCCTCGTTCGAGATGCACGATTTTTTGTTTGCTGGCACAGTATACAAAGCACCACTATCCATTTAAAATCGGCTCCAGCCTACGTATTAAGTGCCTTGAAAAAAAAGGCGAAATTCATTATACTTATGCATGTTTTTTAAATTGCTTGAACTGGCTTCTCGAAAGCATTAATGAAAAAAAGAATTAATTTCGTCAATATCGCCCTTATCTTAATTGTTGTATTTTCAATTTTCCTGCAGTTCAAAAATCTCGGAGACAGGACTCTCTGGGAAGATGAGGCTCAGACAGCCGTTCTCGCAAGACAGGTTGTCGCACATGGCCTTCCTATGTTTACGGAAGGCGAAACCAACATCCCCACCGACCGTTCCGACCTGTCCGACTTCAATGACAAAAAAATATTCATCTGGAACACCTGGTTCCCACATTACATAACAGCGGCTTCCTTCATTTCTTTTGGCGAATCCACCTGGTCTGCGCGCCTTCCTTTCGCTCTTTTCGGAGTCCTCAGTGTCCTTCTCTATGCCGCGATCTGCTTAAGGCTTTTCGGCCAGAATAAGCGGCTTCTTATTATCTCATTTGTCATGCTGGCCATGTCAGTGCCATTACTGCTGCACGTACGCCAATGTCGCTATTATTCAATCATAATCTTTGGGACGCTCTGGATGATATGGGGCTATATTTCCGTATTGGAAGGCAAAAAGAGAGGGATGTTTCATCTTGTTGCCGGTGGTATTCTTTGCTTTTACTCTTTCTATGTGATTCCGGTTTTCAACTTAGGCGCTATTTTTCTCCATTCGCTGATTACTGACAGGCGTAAAGAAAAAATTCTGAAAACTCTCGTGTCCTCCTTCCTGGTCGTTTTGGCTGCACTGCCGGCCCTTTTATATATGCGCCTGTGGAACACCCGTCCTGACGATCCACTCTCGATACCGGATATGGGAAGGTCGATTTGGGTTTACATTCTATGGATAAATGTGTTCATTTTGCCGTTTGCTTTGCCCGTGCTTTACGCAGTTTTCTCCCGCACCAAATGGTGGTTTTTGCTCGCTGCAGCTTATCTGATATTCCTGCTTGGAGCCGTTTTTGACCACCAGCTTTTTCAATGGATAACGCTTGCAGGTCTCGTTGTTTCTGCTGTGATTTTCAGTCTTAAGGTGGATATGGCTGGTGTTCTATCCGGGGGAGAGTTCAGCGACAGGGATTCCCTGCAGCTCCTGAGGAGATTCCTAAGTCTGGCCGCTATAATGGTTGGAATATATGTGCTCGGTCTGTCGGTAATATCAAGATATCCCTTCCCGAGATATCTGATGCCGGTAGTTCCCTTGATTCTCATTTTCGGCTCCATGCTGATAAATAACATAATTTCAAGAAATAGAGTGGTCGGCTGGGTATTATTTGCGTTAATTCTCGCAACGAATTTGATTGGCGCGCTGCCACTCAAGGCCGTAAACATTGCCTTTTCGGATGATGAAAAGAAAATGGAGTATTCTGTATTGCCGCGAGAATTATGGTGGTGGACGGAATTGAGGTCTGACCTTTTCGGGTTTATTTACGAGATAACTCATAATATAAACGATCCGGAAAAAGCACTGGTGTCTTATTTCAAAGAGAACGGCAGGTCTGGAGAGGGAATTAAAACAACTTACGGTGGAGCATCATTCATGTTCTATTTGCCGGAAATGCGTATCATTTCCGGATGGGACACTCACGGTGAGATCCCTGACTACCTGATTTTCAGGAACCCATATCCATTTCCATGGGAACAATCTTTTCCTGGCGTAATTTATGCTCCTGAGGAAATCAGTGCGCCTAATATGGTGTGGACCAACCGTCCTGATCCTCTATTTCACAAATATAAAATTCTTGCGGGACGCTCCAATCTAAAGGTGTTCAGAAAAATTGATGAGCAGCCCCATTAATTGTGCCCGTTTTGGTGCCCATTAAGAAAAGAATCGGGCCAATTCCAGCCAACTCCAGCCGAATTGAAATTGCAGCTAACCTTTCTTAATACTAGCGTTGCTCCCTAAGGCAGCGAATCCGTCTATCGGAATTGCACTTTTGACTTTCCGGGCTTCTTATGTTAAAAAACGGATTCCACGTTGAGCACCAGGCCTGTATCCGTGTTGGAAATGCTTCTTGAGAAGGCGTCAGGGTAGACGATGTTGAATTCTCCACCTCTTTCTAAGCCGGGCGGGCACCGCCCACCAAATCATAATGCTTTAACTCCGTTCTTTGACAAACCAGACCCCTCGCTTGCAGCCAATCTGCACCTGCAATGCCGTTGAAAGGCTCACGAATATCATCTATGCCGACGGTAAGCAAGACAGCTTCACCTATGACGCGGTCGACAACCTTCTGACCTACGCGAATGAGAGCGTAAGCGGTACCTTGCCTATGACGCCCTGAATAGGAAACTTTTAGCCGGGTAGGCTGGGCACCGCCCACCATCAGGCCATCTGAAGAAAAGTTGCCTCATTCGAGATGCACGATTTTTTGTTTACTGGCACAACCGCAAAGCAACATTTTCCCGTTTCTATCGGCTCCAGCCCACTTTCTTTCTGTGCATTTGTGCAAATCCGTTACCTTGCCGCCTCAACTCCAGCCCTTTTCATTACCATGATCCCGAAGGCTTTGCTCTGAAACGGCGTTTCTCCAATCAGCTTGACAGGTTCGTACTCCGATTCTATCCATGAAAGAATATCCTGGGCATAGTCCTTGCCGAAGAACCTGTAGCCGTACTCCGAGGTGTCCTTGTGCACGAGCACTATATAATCGGGGCGCGCTGCTCTGAGTTTTTCAAACATCGGCTCTTTGCCGTACATCGTAATCTCAGAAGGTACGAAGTTTATATAGCCAGTTGGGTTTTTGCGACGGGACAGGTAATTTAGCATCGCTCCCTCGGGCAGGGCCACAAAGTTGTCAGTCGGCTTCAATTCGCTGTTTATGTACTCTATCGCCTGCTTGACGTCCGCTCCGTTTGTCGCGAACCGATCGAAGGTTTTAATCTCATCCGGCCACTCGCTTATTGAAAAGTCCTTGAACGAGTAGACCTTCGCTGACTCCATGCCAAACCAGACCGTCATGACCGCTACAAAAGCGAGCGCCGCGCCTGAAAAAACAGAGGCGCTGCCGAGAATTTTTTCGACCTTCGCGGGCAGCCGGTCGAGCGCGAGGTATAGGAATAATAGGGTCGCTGGCATGGCGAGAGCGAACCCGTAATGATAGATATGGACGTTGAGCACAATTTTAAGAAGCAGGATGAATGAAAATACACACATCGCGAAAAGTGGAATCTCGCTGGCGGCGGCCTCGAAGGAGGGCTTTGAGCGGAGGAGCTTGAAGAACAATATTGCTCCGGCAGCAAGCGCGGCAAGCGGCAGAGGCCTGAAGAATTCGAACCAGGGGAGCTTGTTTGAAAAGTACGCAAGTATGACAGCCGTTACGACGAAGGCGGCCGCGCTGATTATCTTTCTTGAAGGCATCTTCCTGACTGCATAATCAAGCGCTAGCGGCACTAGGAATGCGCTGAGCCACGCCGACGAGACCAGCATCAGCTTCAGGTTCGTTGCCGGGTCGTCCATGCCCATTTGATGTTTGTAGAACTTCCCTGCGGAAATATCGGTCCCGGCCAGGATCATCCATGACCCGAACATCCCTTTGACAGCTTCAGACAAAGGCATTTGAAAACCCAGAAATAAGGTAAATGCTAAAAGAGGCAGTATCAGGCCGCTGGCAAAAAGAACGGCCATCCGCAGAAGGCGGCCAGAGGCCGGGGCTTCAGCCCTGATGATAAGGATGAGCGATAGCGCGACCGAAGAGACTGTAGCGAGCGTTACCTCTATTTTCGTCAGCAGGGAAAGCCCTGTGAGCACCCCTATCGCCCCTATGATGAGGATGTTTCTGCGGTCGAGGTAGGCCCTCAGCATGCATATAGCTGAAAAACCGATGAGTATGCCGTGCGTCAGCTCGTGAGAGTAGGGAGATGCGAAGTTGTAGTTCCCGTAGATGAAAAACTGCGCGAACGCGAAAAAGACGAAAAAGGCCGTGACAACCACAGGCGCTGAGTTGAACCTGCTGTAGCGGCCGTAAAACCGGTAAATGAGGACGGCAAGAAGGCCGATGATAAAAAGGTTTGAAAGCTGTACGATGAAGATGGACGGCCCGAAGGCATCGAAAAGAAGCGAGTGGAAATAAGGCGAGAGAGGGCCGTTCCAGTAGGCGATGTCCTTGTAGAGCACTTCGCCTTCCGAGAGCAGCCATGGCGTGTATATCTCCCGGCCGAAATCGACCAGAACCTCAGGCCAGCGAAGCCAGCTTATATAGAGCATCACGGCAGCGGCCGCCGCCGGCAAAAGAATGAAAAACCTGTTGAGTCGCATCGGAAGAATGTATCATTTCTCTATTTTATTTTCAAAGCTTGGCGGAAGGCGGGCAAAGCGCCATGAAGGGCTTACTCTTTTGACTTTCAGGGCTGTTTATGTTAAACAATTCAGGAATCCCCGTTAAATGCAAGGCCAGTCATCGGGATGGAAATGCCTCTCCAGAAGGCGTCAGGATAAACGATGTTGAACTCTCCACTTCTCCCTAAACTCTCAGCCGAAAGGCAATCGGCTCCGCTCGACTACTCTCTGTCACGATGAAGAACACTGGAACGGAAAAAAGAACGCTCTGGCACTCTCCCGCTGTACATATACTCATAATAGCAGTCGTCGCGGCTGTCGCCTATCTGAACAGCCTTGGCAACGGCTTTGTTGGTGACGACAACGGCTTCGTCGCGTATAACGTAAGCATCAGGGACCTCGGGAACCTGCCTGATTTTTTCTTTGATTCAGCGAAGACTCTGGCGGGTTATGACCCGAATTGGGGCACTTACATCTACAGGCCTCTGCGGACTGTTTCCTACGCCCTCGACTACGCGGTGTTCGGGCACTGGGCGCCAGGGTTTCATATAACAAACCTCGTCCTCCATCTCCTTGCCATTGTCACGGTCTATCTTTTTGCCCAGGCCATTATCGGCATTCCGGCGGTGTCGTTTATTGCGGGAATCATCTTCGCGCTCCATCCGACGCACATCGAGACGGTCTCCTGGATATCCAGCAGGGCGGACATGATAGCCATCATATTCGCGAACCTGTCCCTGCTTGCCTATATCCGTTTCAAGAAGGGCGGAAGGACGCCGTACCTTCTTCTTGCTCTCCTTTTGGCCTTCGTTTCATATCTCGGCAAAGAGACGATGGTCTCATTCCCGGGCCTTATTGTGCTCTACGATTACGCCACAAGGGAGAAGAAAGGCTTCAAGGAGTTCATAGGCTCGAACATCCTGAGCTGGGTCCTCTTTACGGCGGTAACGGTCGGCTATCTGTTCTTCAGGTTCCAGATGACAGGCAGGATGAGCACTGTCCAGGGCTGGTGGGGAGGGACGCCTTACACGAACTTCCTCATGATGCTCAAGGCGACTGCGGTCTATCTCAAGCTCCTCGTCTTCCCGTTCGACCTGAACCTGCACTATATCATAGGTGAGACAAGGACCTTTTTAGATGCGAAGGTCATGGCCTCCGCTGCCTTGATAGTATCAACTTTTGGGCTCGCCGCCTATCTACACGGAAGAAGCAGGGTCTCTTTTTTCCTTGTCGCCTGGTTCTACATAGGCCTCGTGCCGATAGCCAACATCATCCCCAACTCCTTTTCCATGCTGGCGGAAAGATACCTGTACATGCCTTCTCAGGGCCCGATAATCGCCGTTGCCTTCGGCTCATATGCGTTATTCCGTAAGATGAAGGCTGGCTCTCCGGCACTTTCAAAGGTTGCGGCAATTGCCTTCGCGGCTATTATGGCCGCGTACTTTGTCACCATAATCGGCAGAAACGGGGTTTACAAGGACGATTTTTCATTCTATTCGGCCGCGGTGAAAGACTCTCCGGAGTCTGCCCCGAGCCATAAATGCCTCGCTGACCAGTACCTCAGCCGCGAAGACATTGCGAATGCGCTGGCCCATTACGACAAGGCGCTCGCAATTGACCCTAATTACGCCGAGGCGATGGTTAAAAAGGCAGAGATACACGCAGGTGAGGGCTCTTTTGATAAGGCCATCAGCATGGGCGAGAGGGCTGTCGCCTTGAAGCCCAGGGATGCCGTGTTGAGGTTCACGCTCGGCACTTTTTACAAACACTCCGGGCAGATGCAGCAGGCCTTGGACCAGTGGCAAAAGGCCGTTGAGCTGTACCCGTACTACGCCGAGGCATATAACAACCTGGGAGCATACTACCAGACTGTCATGGATAATGAAAACGCCCTCAGGATGTACGAAAAGTCGATAGGCGTCAATCCCTTCAACGCAGAGGCCTACTACAACCTGGCGGTGATTTTAGAGGGGCAGGGTGAATTGGATAAAGCCCGCGCGGGCTACGCCAGGTTCACGGAGCTTGCCGGGCCCGAGTACGCGGATGTCGTCGAGGAAGTAAAAAACAAGCTTCGCTGAGTTCTTTCGCAAAGAAGCTGCTGCCCGCCTTCCTTTTAAAAAAATAACCTGCTTAATTCCAATCTGACTGAAATTCGTATAGACTTTCTTAAGGAGGTCACGCCATGACTGCTCCTTTAGATGGAAGAGTTTTCATTCACACCGTTGACGCCGACGAAAATATTGTCAACGTCAACGGCGAATGGGTCGAGTTCGCCCGAGAGAACGGCGCGCCTGAGCTTGCCAGTGAGCTGGTCGTAGGCAGGGCCATCTGGGAGTTCATCACAGGCAGGGAGACCAGACACATCTCCAGGCTCCTGTTGGAGAAGGCCCGCAGAGGAGGCAGGAGCATCTCAATCCGGTACAGGTGCGACTCCCCGGAATTAAAGCGTTTCATGGAGATGGAGATTGTCCCTATCGAGAGCGGCTCTGTGGACTTCAGGAGCAGGATATTGAGGCTCGAGCACAGGGAGCCTGTCTTGCTTCTTGACCCTGGAACGCCGAGAGCAGATGAGTTCCTCACAATATGCAGCTGGTGCAGGCGGGCAAGGGTAGCTTCCGTGTGGGTCGAATTGGATGAAGCGGTTAAAACGCTAGACCTCTTCTCTTCGGTATCCATGCCGCAGCTGACTCACGGCATATGCCAGGACTGCGCCAGGCTCGTCGCCAGCAAGACAACTGGTTAGTTTCATGGGCAAGCTGCAAAAAGATACAGAACCATGAAGCTTGACATATTTTTGAAATAGTATATTATTAGTTTATCTTTCCATTCAAGTAAACCCATCTCGTTCCGCAGCCCGTCATAACAATTAAACAAGGCATTTATACGTGAACCTTGCGCGTCTGCGTCTTATTTCGCGTAAAATCGAGTCGCTTTCTACCTATCTTGCTTCTCATGTCGTGGGAAGGCTTTTTACCAAAGGCGCGCCGCTGCCAGCCGGGCCGCTTAAGGTGATGGTATTCAAGCTCGACAACGCCGGAGACGTCGTCCTCTCCTCGCTCTTGATGCCGCGCGTATCCGATATGCTTGGCGGGGCAGAGGTCGTATATGTTGTTAAGGAAGGCTTCGGCGGCCTTCTGAGCCGGGTGGATTGCGTCACAGGTGTAGTAGAGGTGCCCTCCGGCCTGGGCCACTGCAGCAGGGTAGGAACACGAGAGCGGGAAGGAATGCGCGAATCCAGAAAGATAATCAGGAAGGCCGTAAAAGACTTCAGGCCGCATATAATGGTAGACCTCAGGCCGACCTCGCTTGGAAATTACGCCGCTTTGCTTGGGCGCGTTTACGGGACTCGGCGGCGCGTAAGCCTGGAAGGGCAGCGGCTCAGTGAGATTTTCGGGGCTGGTAAGGCCATGAAATGGCGGCGGCATGAGGTCGAGAGTTTCTGCGAGGCCTTCGAGGACGCAGGTGTTTTTTCCAAATGCGAAGATTACAGGTCGAGGCTGACTTTCTGGAAATGCGACTCTGAAAGCTGGCCTACTCCGTCCGGCAGATATTTTCTCCTGCAGCCCGGCGCAGTCTGGGAGTACAAGAAGTGGCCCGAGCGCAATTACGCCAGCCTTATCGACTCTCTAGCCGGGCTTTACCCGGCACACTCTTTTGTCCTCGCCGGAAGCGAGGCGGAAAAAGATGTATGCGCGAGGGTACGAGAGATGACGGGCAGGAGCGCTCGGGAAAGGGTTTGGAACCTGGCCGGAAAGACGACAATGACCGAGCTCGTCGATATCGTCAGCGGCGCGGATATGGTCATAGCAAACGACTCAGGGGTGGCGCACATAGCCGGGGCCGCTGGGGCGAGAACAATTGTCTTCTTCGGTCCGTCCTCACCGGAGAGGTTTAAGCCTTTGTCCTCGCGCCAGGAAAGGATCAAGGTCTTCCACCACAGGCTCTCATGCAACCCCTGCGACCAGGACCAGTGCCGGGAAGGCCCGCACACATATTGTCTTGGCCGCATAAACCCGAGGGAAGTCCTCGAACACATCAGGTCTTCCCTCGGCGAAAGAAACGCTCAGGCGCATATGTCTTACTGAGGGTAGCACTCTTCATTCATAAAGAACTCTTCGCATCTTCCTCGGCAGTCTCCATCAAGGCACTCACCATTCCGGCTCACGGCCGGCCACAGTAAAATACCTCCTTTAATAGGTCTCTCTTTTTAAAAGGGACAGTAATGGCTTTTCTTCAAAATGTTAAAAAAACTAGAAATGGCGATAGCAGGATACTCCTCGTGACGCCACGTTTTCCATTTCCTGTAATAGGCGGGGACAAGCTCAGGGTCTATAACATCGTCAAGTACCTTTCAAATTATTACAGGTTCACCCTGGCTTCGCTCTACTCGACCGACGAGGAGGAGAGTGCTGTGCCGGAGCGCGGCATCTTTGACGAGGTGCACCGTTTTCGTCAGCCGCTTCTCGCGTCCTATTGCTACACAGCCGGAAGCCTCATGAAGGGCGGCTCACTGCAGTGCGGTTATTTTTATAACCCCAGGCTTAAAAAGCTCATCGACCGCTCGCTTTCCGGGCACGACCTCGTGCTGGCGCACCTCATACGCGTTTCCGGGTATCTCAGCGGCAAGGGTATTCCGAGCATATGCGAGATGACGGACGCGATATCCATGAACTATGAAAGGGCAGGGGCTTCCAAAAGGCGTTCCCTGAAGAAGTTCATCTATAGGTTCGAGCATAAGCGTTGCCTTGCCGCCGAAAGGAGCTGTCTTTCATCTTTTGACGGCTGCGTTGTCGTATCGCCGAACGACAGGGATTATCTTGCCGCCAGGTACCCGGAGTATTCGCGGAAAATGCACGTCATACCGAACGGGGTCAGGGTGGAGGATTTTCCATACAACAGAGAGAAGGTCTCCCCGGAGAAGATAGTCTTCATTGGTAATATGAGGACGATGCAGAACGCGGACGCTGCCTGTTATTTCGCAAGGGAAGTCTTTCCTGCGATAAAGCAGAGCCGTCCGGGCGCTTCCTTTTGGGTCATCGGGGCTGACCCTGGAAGGGAAGTCCGCTCGCTTTCTTCCATCCCAGGGGTAGTTGTGACTGGAAAGGTGGAAGACGTAAGGGCAATATCGCACGACGCGGCCGTGAGCGTGTGCGCGGTCAGGGTCGGAGCAGGCATACAGAACAAGGTCCTCGAGTCGATGGCCATGGGCATCCCTGTCGTGACGACGTCAGTCGGTGCGGAAGGGCTGCTGGCGAGAAACGGGGTGCACTTCACCGTGGCGGACTCTCCAGGGGAGTTTTACTCTGGGGTCATGGAGATACTGTCAGACAGGTCAAAGGCGGCTTTTCTTTCAAAAAACGCCAGGAGCCTCGTGGAAGAACGATATTCTTGGGAAGGAATGCTCCGTTCATACAGGGAGCTCGTCGAAAGCGTATTGAACGGGGCAGGGGAACGGGCGCGGAAATGACTTTTAACTCGTATGACATAGGCGGCGTGCCAGGCGCTGGCAGGAGGTTCGGCCGTAGGCTTACCGCCGTGCGGGAGAGTTTTTTTGGAAAGGCCTTCGAGCAGGTCTTCATCCTTTCCGCCACGCACGCTTTAAGCGGCTTTCTCGTGCTCGGCACGTTCATCCTTCTGGCCAACAAGCTCGGCCCCAGGCTTTACGGAGAATTTACCTTCGCGGATTCGATCGTTTTTATCGGCGTACTCTGCTCTTCGCTCGGCACTGAATATGTCGGCAACAGGGAGGTCGCAAGAGCCGGGGATACGACCGAACTCGTAAGCGGGATACTTATCCTCCGCACCCTTGCCTCGATAGTAGCTTTTTCCGTCCTGCTCGCCTGGACGCTGATATTCGTCGAATCAGAAAGCCTCCGTGCTCTAATGCTCATCTCTGGCGGAGTGTTGCTTTCGGTGCCCGGCATAGCAGGCTGGTTTTTTCTGGCCAGGCAGAGGGTCGGGCTAGTCGCCCTTGTGACTCTCCTGCGGGAAGCAGCGTTCTTCGTGCCGGTACTTTTCATTCTCGACATGATAGAGGATCCTGAGAGAAGGCTTATTTACGCCGCTGTTTTCTATCTCCTGTCGAAAGCCGCGTTCGCCGGTATTTTCCTTTTCAGACTCCTCATGGAAAACGGCTTCACGTTCAAAGTCAAAGCCGTCACATACAGGTACATACTCAAGGACAGTCTGGCTCTTCTTTACGCGTCCCTGGTGGCGACCGTTATGATAAGCGTGCAGATATACATGCTGAAGCTCCTTAACGAGGAGGCCGCTCTCGGCGTGTACGGCGCCCTTTTTAAACAGATATTCTACATCCAGCTTTTGTCCCTCTCCTTCATAATGGTCTTTTTTCCGCTTCTCTCAAAGGCCTGGGTCGAAGACAGGAAGCGCTACGAGAGGCTTTCATCGGCACTCTCCGAACTTACGCTCGTCGTCGTTCTGCCGGTAGCCATGACAGGAGTTCTTTATCCGGACTACCTGATCTCGGTTTTTTTCACGGAAGAGTACGCCACTGGCGGCCTTACGCTCCAGATCCTGAGCCTTTCGCTCATACCGATGAGCTACGTCAGGGTCCTTACAACCGGGATACTCATAAGCATGGACATGACCTCTAAGATGTACTCGCTCGTGAATATCGCGCTCGCTGGAAGCCTCGTTACGTGCCTTCTCATATTCGCGTTCCCAGCGGCCGACGCTGGAGCCGCCGCATCAAGGCTGGCGGCTGAGTGCCTTTTTGCCGCAGTTTCCTACGCTGTTGTAGCCAAAAGAGTGCGCGTCTTGTCTGCAAGCGTCCTTAAATGCATCATACCTGCAGCGGCTGCGATGGTTATGGTCAGGGCGGTCCTTCCCGGTAGATTCGCTTTGACTGGCATCGCATTTTCATATTTTTCTTTTTTTGCCGTGTATCTTCTGCTCTTTTACAGTACACGCCTGGGAGAGTTGAAGGAGCTGTTGAGTGGCAACGGCTTGAGCGCTTGCCCAGGTTCGCATGAACAAATACTCATAGGAAGGGAAGAGAGATGATAAAGGCGCTGAAAAACTATTTCCAGATAGACGGTGCTTCGAACGTCGACTGGAGGAAGTTCGCGTACCCGAGAAGGTTCTACAACGCCGTCAAATACGTACACTACAGGAAAAGCCTGCCTGTCGAGGTGCCCTATTACCCGCTTACGGTAATGCTCGAGATTAGCACCTTCTGCAATTTCAAGTGCCCGGCCTGCGAAAGGGAGCTTTACAAGAAGGACACGGCTTCCACAGGGGGCCTTTTCAAGGAGAACGTAAAGCTTGAGGAAGTAAAAAAGCTCGCTCCTCTTCTGCCTTACGTATACAGCATATACCTTGTCGCAGGTCTCGGCGAGCCATTCATAAACAAAGACTTCTGGCCGATAGTGGAATTCCTCAAGTCCTTCGACGTGAAGATCGGGTATTTCACGAACGCCTCCCTCCTTGACGAGGAAAAGATAGCCGAGACATTCCGCCGCCGCATAAACACGGTCCTTATCTCGATGGACACGCACGAGCAATCGAAGTACGAGATGGTAAAGGAAGGTGCTGACTTCGACCATACCGTGAAAATG
This sequence comes from uncultured bacterium, assembly GCA_905339405.1. Lineage (GTDB taxonomy): Bacteria > Desulfobacterota > GWC2-55-46 > GWC2-55-46 > GWC2-55-46 > GWA2-54-12. The sequence goes on from CAJPGC010000040.1 coordinate 27,552, forward strand.
ATAAAGCTCTTCGCCGAGTACAAAAAAAAGCACAGCTCCACGCACCCGTTCCACCTCGGGCTCAACTACATCTTCAGGGCTGACAACTACGCCGACATACTCCCGTACCTCGACTTCGTTAAAGAACTCGGCGTCGAATACGTGCACTGTTCCTCTCTCATAGTCCATGTCGACGAGATGAAGGAATCATCGTTTTTCAAGGTGCCTGTTTCCAAAAAAAAGCAGGTCTTCGACCTTGCCAGGGAGAAAGCCGAGAGGCTCGGGATAGGGCTGCGCCTGCCGAACCTCGACATAGACAGGAAAATACGCTGCTGCTACCCGTGGCACGGCATCTCGGTCTTTAAGGGAGGCGACGTGGCGACCTGCCCGTACTTCAGGACTGACAGGGACTTCTATTACCACGTCGAAAAGGACGCTGGCCTCATTGAGGATAAAAGACGCGTAAAGAGCACCGTCATCGGCAATTACCTCAGGGAAAACATCCTCGATATCTGGAACGGGGAACGTATAAAGGAAATAAGAAAGGGCGAGCTCAGCCTCGAGTCCCACGCATCTCCATGCGACTCATGCTATTACAAATTCCTGCTGCACTGAGAATGGAATATGAAAGATAAGTCCGGTGTCCCGGAAAACCTCATAGTCCACCTGTCGCTTACCAACGCGTGCAACTTCCTTTGCACCATCTGCCCCTCCATGCGCGAGGACAAAAAGTACGCGCGCCCGAAGATGACAAAAGGCCTCCTTGACAAGGTGCTGGATGAAGTCCTGCCATTCACCTCCACCATGATACTCGGCGGCAACAGTCTGGGAGAGGTGACGACGCACAAGGAGTTTACGCGCTTTCTGCACTCTCGATTCAATGGTGACGGCAGGATGAAGATGCGGCTTACGACCAACGGGTACAGGCTCGGAGAGCTCGCAGGTGAGATAGCGGAAAAGTTATCTTTCGTGTCGGTCTCTTTCGACGGGGCGACCGCCGCCACCTACGAGGCGATAAGGAAATACCCGTATGAGAAGATAACGGGCAACATCAGAAAGCTTACGTCAGAGCGCTCGAAGCGCGCCAGCGCACTTAAGGTCGGCCTCGGCATGACGCTCCTTTATGACAACCTCCATGAGCTGCCCGCGCTTGTTGAGCTTGCAGCTGACATGGGCGTCGATATGGTCGCGGGTAGCTACTTCATCCCAAACTTCCAATCTGAAAGGTACCAGTGCCTATACTACCACCAGAAGTACTCTAACGAGGTCGCGCACCTGGCTGAAGAGCGCGCATCGAGGCTCGGCGTTGAGTTCAGGATGCCGAGGTTCAGGATGCCCGGACAGAGACTTTCAGTGGAGGAGACGAGACCTGTATACGAGACTTGCCCCCTGCCATACGGGATGGTGAATATCTCTGAGACAGGTATCGTGACGCCATGCTGCGCAAATCCGACAATAATGGGCGACCTTAAAAGCCATAGCCTCGAGGAGATATGGAACGGAAAAAAATACCTGAAGTTCAGGACTGACGTCGGAGACAACCCGTTCTGCCGCATTTGCCATACTCCTGTCTATGGAGAGAGGGCGAGTACGGGAGTAATGCTTGACGCCTCCTACCAGATAAAGACAATAGGCACTGAACTGCCGTTGAGCCATGTGCTCCGTTCAGGGTTGATGAGGAAGTTTTCAGGTACAAAAGCAGGCTTGAGGGTAATAAGCCTGGGTAAGGCTGCGGCAGGCAGAAAGTAGCTGGCGTGTAAGTTTTCGGGCGGACATGAGCCGCCCTGACCAGGGATGGAGGAATACAGCGACGTGGAAAAGCACAAGTACAAGCAACCAGGAAAATTCACTCTCGACAGAAATGAAAACCGGAGAGTGCATGGAAACTGTGTTGCCGTTTTTGATCTCCTTTTTGATGCAGCTGCTGGCTCTTAAATACTTCCGCAGACATTCGATGTGCATGGACAACGAGAAGATTTTCAAGCCGCAAAGAATACATTCAGTGCCAACGCCGAGGGCCGGAGGGCTCGGCATTTTCGCCGGGTCGCTCATAATCCTCGCGATGGGGCGGCCCGAGGGCGCCTTGTTCGTCCTCACGGCGCTTCCGGCATTTCTCATCGGTTTCGCGGAAGATTTGAGCTCGAGCGTCAACCCGCTGCAGCGCCTCCTCATAATCGCAGGAGGAGCTGGCCTGGGCACCGCTTTCATGGACGCTATCATAACCGATATCGGCCTTTTCACCCTGCCTCTTGCGATAGCGATTCCGTTCACGGTCTTCGCTGTCACAGGGGTCGCCAACGCGATAAACATAGTCGACGGGATAAACGGGCTCGCTTCAGGTGTGTCGTTGATAACCTTCTTTTTCCTTGCGCTCACATCGTATGTTTTCGGCGACCACCTGGTATTCGGTATATCTGTTGCCTTGCTCGCCGCGACCGGCGGTTTTTTCGTAATGAACTTCCCCAAGGGCAGGATATTCCTAGGTGACGGAGGTGCGTATTTTATCGGTTTCGCCATCGCTGAGCTCTCCGTGATGTTAGTGAAACGCAACCCCGGCATCTCTCCTTGGTTCCCGCTCGCGCTCATGGCATACCCAGTAACCGAGGTCGCGTTCACGATCTTCAGAAGGAAGTACAAAAAGGGCTGCTCCGCGTTCATGCCGGACAGGGCGCACCTGCACAGCCTTATCTACAAGCGCGTCACGAAAAGCAACTACCGCACGTCATATGTTTTCTGGCTCATGGTCATCCTATTCGACTCCGTAGCTTTTTCATTCCTTAAAAGCTCTGTTGCCATGATAGCTGTGCTTTTTTCGTTCGTGCTCCTTTATATTTCGCTTTACTGCCGCCTTGTAAGGTTCAAGTCCTCAGGCGTTCTTAAGCCAATCCTGGGGTTCGTTAGGCACCAGGGCGCCAGGCCGATTTCCAGGACGAGCCCATGACGAAGCGGCGCGGGGATAAACAAAAAACGGGGGAAGGTCAATGAAAGAATTCGCGAAACATATAGTCTCAAGGGCATCAAAATCGAGGCCCTACGTAAAATGGCTCATGGAGCAGACAACCGGCATTGTTAGAAAGCGCGGCTTGAAAGCGGGCCTCAATTACCTTTGGACGATAACATTCTCCATAGAAGATGGTGTTGGCCTCCTATATCCCCTCTGGTCGAAAAGGCCGGGGCTCCTCAGATACCCCGGGCGAATAGAGGTGGAGGTAACGACGAAATGTTTCCTGAAGTGCCTTAAATGCGAGCAGGTCTACTGGAACGAGCCGCAGAAGAGTCTTTCTGCAAAACAAGTCGAGCAGGTTCTTGACGAGTTCCCCAGCCTCAAGGCTATAAGCCTCTCCGGCATCGGCCACAATTACCAGAACCCGGAGTACGAGAAGATATTGAAGCTCTGTTGCGACAGGTCTTTGTATGTGCAGTTCTTCGACACGTTCCTTCTCATAACTCCTTCGAGGGCAAAAAACCTCGTTGACTGGGGCGTGACAAAGGTCTGGATGTCCATAGACGGGGTGGACGAGAAAACGGTCGCTCTTCAGCAGCAGGGGTCGAGTTATAAAAAGGTCGTTGAGAATGCCAAGTTCCTCACGAAGTACAAGTTGGAGAAAAAATCGAGGTTCCCCGAACTCGGTTTCACGGTCGTCGTGACAAAATACAACATCGACAGGTTGCCGGAGTTCCTCGACCTTTTTGACGACATAGTCGGGGACTCACAGAGGATGATAATGGTCCAGTTCATAAGGCTTATCGGCTTCGAGGAGAACAAGCACCTCATGCCGGACGCGTCTCTCCTGAAAGACGCGAAGGCCGCTGTACTTGAGCGCGCGTCCAGGTTCAAGCGCGAGAGGTTCAGGATGAACTTCACACATTTCAAATACAACGTCGAGGACAACAAGGAACCCATTGAGTGCTGCGCCTCGTGGGCTGTCCCGTTCATCACCGTTGACGGCGTGGTATACCCGTGCTGCGGGCTTACCGAAGGAAATCAGAGAAAGCATATCGACAAGTCCGCGTTCGGTAATATCTTCAAGTCGCCGTTCAGGAAGATATGGCACGGTGACGGGTACAAGGACCTGAAGGCAAGGATCTCAAAAGGCGAATCTCCCGACATTTGCAGGATGTACAGGCCATGCACGGCTTTCAAGACCGGACCCGCGCTCCGGCAGATGCCTGTTGAACCCAGGCTTGATAACGTTCCAGTTGCCTCAGGAAACACCGCTTACGAAAGACCCGCAAGGACCGCAGAGGGCAATGAGGCTTGAAGAACTGAAAAAAGGAAGATGGGAAGTGCTGCCCGGCCCCGTGCTGCGGCCTTCCGCGAACGGCTGGGACAACCACTCGAGCATGACGCCGGTCGTCTTCAAAAACGCAGACATCGGGCTTGCGATGAGCTCCAGGTACGGGATGCTCTACATCGGTTCAGGCAGGGGGTCTAGCGCGTGGGGCGTTGGCTACGCGACCTCAGGCGACCTTTTCAGCTGGACGAGGCATCGCGGCAACCCTGTCCTTATGCAGGCCGACGGCGCAGGGCTTCAGCTTGACGCTCCATGCCTCGTGCGCTCGCAGGATGGTTATACTCTCATATGCGAGGAAAAAATGGTTTCAGGAGGGGCGGCAACAGCCTTGAGGGAGCTTTTGCCGCCAGGCACGAAAAGGGTCTTGCGGCAAATACGCAGAACACTCGGCTTAGAGAGGCCTACTGTCGTAAACCACGCTTCCGGCCGTTATTTCGTCAGCTTCTCCTCGAAGGACATATTCAACTGGGACAGGCAAAGCAAAAAAGTGGTCTTTGACAAGGGCTCCGAAGGCGCTTTCGACGCTGAAGGCGTCTTTTCACCCCAGGTCTACAGGTTCGGCAGGGATTATCATCTTTTTTATGGCGGAACGGACGGCCTGAAGGCCTATACAGGGCTTGCGATAAGCCGGTCGTTGGGTTCACGGTGGAACCGCGCTTCCATAAAGCCGGTACTTTCGCCCGGGGCCAGGGGCGATTGGGACGAAGTCAACGCGCTTATCGTAAGCGTCATGAAGCTTGAAGACGTTTACTGCGCGTTTTACGAAGGCGAGGACAATAAAAGAAGATACAGCATCGGCATGGCCTGGTCTGAAGACCTTCTGAACTGGACCAAATGGGAAGGGAACCCGGTCATTATGCCTGGCAGGGCCCCTTATTGCGAACACATGGTCTGCGGGCCGAGGGTCTTTGCCGAAGGCAACGATCTTTTCCTGTTCTTTAACGCTCACGGCAGGGACATGCGCGGGGCCTGCGGCATGGCTGTCTTCAGGAGGGACAGATGAACGGCGGCACTGTTACGGGATGGGAGCTTATGAAGTACAGCGTCTCTCTTGGGCTCGGCTACTACAGGCGGCGGGCTGGAAAGGTATTCCACCGGGAAGCGTTGAGGAGAATACTTACCCCTATTAACGTCAGCAGGTGTTATGAGTTCAGGAGGACTTATGAACTATTGATGCCCAGGAAAAACGAGCTGGTCTTCGACCTCTCGAGCCCGAAGCTTTTGAGCCATTTCCTGAGCGAGAGAAGCGGCTGCAGGGTAGTGACAGCGGACATCAATAAGCAGGAGGTCTCGGATTGGAAGACCCTTACCGGCAAAAGACGCAAGCTCCCGTCGTGGGTAATAGCTGACGGCGTTAACCTCGGTTTCAAAAACGATACTTTTGACAAGGTCTACTCCATCTCTGTCCTCGAGCATATCCCCGGGGAAGGAGACAGCAGGACTATGGCCGAGCTGGCGAGGGTGCTGAAGCCGGGCGGCAGGCTGGTCATAACTGTGCCTTATGCCGGGAAGTACAGGAGTGAGTGCATCGAAGAAGACGTCTACAACCTGCACAACGGAAAACGTGGGACTTTTCACTGGTCGCACTTCTATGATGAGCCTTCATTGAGAAAAAAACTTATCGAAAGCTCAGGACTTGCCCTTGAAGGCGTGTACTTCGGTTACGGGCCGGGCTCTGCGCTCTGGAAAAGCATAGAGCGGATGGGAAGGTACGGCTTCCCGCTGTGGATATTCTCGACGCTTGTCGAAAAATACGGGCTCAGGGAAGCGCGGTTCCAGCCGGCCCTACTCGAAGACGACCAGTTCCTGGCAGCTGTTGCGGTACTGAAAAAGGAGAAAAAAAATGAACCTTCAGCGGCTTAACATCACGAACCTGAGGCGCGGCCTCTATTCCGTATATAACTGGTTGCCTTACAACGTAAACCGTCTGACCCCCTTTCCGGTCGGCAGTTTCATAATCAACATCTCTCGCGAATGCGAGATGCGCTGCATGATGTGCAACATCTGGCAGAACAGGAAAAGCGAGTACACGGGAAGGGCCCTGGACGCTCATACACTTTCTGGAATGCTTGGTAACTCCACCTTTCTAAAAAAAATGCCATATGTCGTAATGACAGGTGGAGAGCCGTTCCTGAGAAAGGATTTCGGCGACATACTCGAAACTGTGCTAACTGCCCCTCACGTCAGGAAAGTCACGATAGGCACGAGCGGTTTTCTCACCAGGAAGATACTCTCGGACGTTTCGAGGTGCCTTGAGAACACAGGCAGAAAAAAGCAGCTTGCGCTTCAGATATCCCTGCAGGGGGTAGGTGAGGTCCAGGACAGGATAAAAGGCAAACCAGAGGCCTTCGCCAGGGTGCAAAAGACTGTAGCGGAGCTCAAAAAGCTGTCCGATAAGTTCCCCGGGAGGCTCCACCTGTATATCTACTCGGTGCTTCAGGAGCAGAACAAGGAGACGTTCGAGAAGACGTACGAGTTCGCCAGAGACAACGGGGTTGGTTACACTTTCGGAATAATCAACAACCTGAGCTACAACATGAACAGTTCGGAAGGGTACACAAAGGCGCTTATAAACGATTCAGACTTCAAGAGGCTCGAAAAACTCTACTCGTTTTACGGCGTCCTGAAGAGCTGGTCTAGGAAAGGGTTTACACAGCAGACAACCGGGCTTCGGTGTTTTGCGGCGTACAGCTCGTTTTTCCTCGATTACGACGGCAGTGTCTTCCCGTGCCTGCACACGTCCACGCTCAAGGGCTTCAAGATGGGTAACATTTTCGATGCGGATTTCGACGACATCTGGAGAAAAGCTTCCAGGGCGAGGGCGCTCACCAAGACCTGTTCCATAGACGAGTGCCTTCAGGGCTGCGACAGATCGGTAGTTAAGATGCAGTACTTTGTCCAGGATATGGTCTGCCGGGCGGCAACTCTGAACAGGTACAGCCTTCTTAAAGCGAAGGGCATACTGTAGTGAGTTGCATCTGTCCAGAGTTGCAAGGGAACGGTTTTAGTTTTATGGAATTTTAAAGGACAGGGATCCTGCCGGCAGCCTAAGTAAGTGGTAGATTAGAGCGTAGGCCATGAAAAAAGCCGCTATCGAAACGGCCGTATCGAAGACTGTTATGAGCATAGGTCCGCCGGCGATAAAAGTCTGATACTGCTGGAAAAGAAGAAAATAGACCGGCGTGCCGATAAGTTTTTTCCTTCCGTTGACCAGAAAATCCCCGAACCTGACGAAATAAAAAAAGAACAGGAACGTGCCTGCCATCGTGACCGGGAGCCCGAAGTTCGCGTAAAGCTGCCCGAAAAGAGAAGTTGTCGCCTGCATGAGGTACTCGTTATGCCCGAGTATCTTCTCGAATATCATGGCGTCGAAGTTCATCTCATGCAATTCCATGGGGATTATAGGAGCTAGTCCGAGTTTCAGGAGTATGTTGCTGAAATCGAACCAGAGCCCTTCGCCGTACAAATAAGGCTCGGTCACTCCGTAGTTGGTGAGTACGTATATGAGCCCTTCCGCAGCCGATGTTGTAGACCTCATGAATATAAAGATAAGCACGTCGGAGAGCCCTTCAGAATTCTGGATGACCGACAGGACGAATATTGAAAAGACAGCCCCGGCCGCCATGAAGGGCAGGAGGCTTGTGAATCTTACCCTCGTTGAGAGGCCCACGAAGCATGCTGACCAGAGAAAAAACGAGATGACCGTAGCCTTGTAACCCAGAGAGGAGAACAGGACGAGTATGACAAAACCCATCAGCAGCCAGCCTTTACCGCCGTACCTTATGAGCTCGCGTATGCCGGTTTCCATCCCTCTGCCTCCGGCCGCTTTTATCCTTTCGCGGCCTGCATGGAAGCAATAGAGGATAGAGGAGTAGAACAGGGTCAGAAGGAAGTACCGTACGAACCTCGTCAGCACCCAGCCGCCCCCCTGTGAAAAGGTCACTTTGGCTATATTCGGCTCTTCGGAGAGGATAGGCACGCCTTTTTTCAGAAACATCGCGCTGACGCCTGCCAATGCTATGAGTACCGCAAGTTTGAAGGCCAATGCGTGAGTCCTGGCGTTTATGTCGTTTACTTCTATTTGATATTGCGGACCAGTGCCGTACTTTTTTTTCCCGAGGATGCTCCCTGCGTAGACCATCAGTAATATCAGACAATAAAGTGGCGTCAATTCCGCGTTGTCAGATATCGATATCTGAATGCCGAGCAGGAACGGGAAAAGACCCGCAGCCATGGAGATAATGACAGGGTGAAGAATGTTCCTGGACGCGACCATGAAAAAAAAGAAAAAAGGCATCGCGATAAGGAGGATGTAGTTTAATTCTGACATAAGCTAATTTGCCGCGTTTAAAGTGGCAGTAATGGTAAAGCGTACGTTAAAAAGTTACGATAAGAACGCCAGCCGTTACTGCTATCTGGTAGAGTATCTGCGTCAGGTCCTTTACCTCCTTTAGCCACAAACCCTTGTCGAGCTTTTCCGGCACGACAACGGTATCTCCAGGGTCGAGTTTTGAGGAGACGAAGCTGCCTGTGGTGCCAAGCCATGAGCTGCCCTTGCTCATGGCCGTACCGTCGGTCTTGAGGACGAAAATCCTTCCCTTGTCTGCCTCTCCGTTATAGCCCCCGGCTTTCCCGATGTAGCTGGAGATGGGCTCTCCGTTTTCGAAAATAAAGGCAGCGGGGTTCTGGACCGCGCCCATAACCTGGACCTGGGTCGGCCTGAGCGGCACGAAAAGCGTGTCTCCGTTCTCGAGTGCCACGTCATAGTTCGAATATTCAAACTTTTTGACCTCTTCGAGCTTCATCGTTATCCTGCCCTGCGCCTCAGCTGCCCTCAGCCGTGTTAGCAGTTCCTTTTTCATCACCAGAAAGGCCTGTGCCTGTCTTGCCCCTGACTCGTCGATGGAGCCCAAAGCCATGCCGCTGGCGTCTGAAAGGAGCCTCATCTCGAGCCTGTTTATCGATTCTTCGATATTTTTTTGCTGCAGCTCCCTCACGGACTCTCTCGTAAAGATGGCCCCCTTAAGGTATGCTTCTTCGGTGAAGCCGCCAGCCCTTTTGATGACGCTGCTAAGGCGTTCGCCCTTTTTGAAGACATATTTGCCCGGATACCTGACTTCTCCCTTGAGCTCGATGTACTGCTGACTGCGCCAGTCCGTCATCTCCCTCACGAAAAGACTGTCATAAGGCTTTACCGGCGCGTTATGCTCATTGTCTCCTCCGAGCGCCTTTTCGAGGTCTATAATCCTGTAGCTCACTTTAGAGGTACTGCCGTCCTCGATCTCGTACGTTGCGAGCTCTGCCTCTTTCATGTATGCCGAGTCCTTCAGCCCGCCGCCGGCGAAGACGAGGTCCCTTACCCTCATGTTTGCGGCATAGGTATACTCACCCGGGTTGTTCACCATCCCGTATATCAGGACGCTTTTTTCTGGCCCAGTCTCAAGCGCCGAGTGTATGCGCACCACGTCGGAGTCCTCAAGCACGGGGTTCTCGGCCGCGTCTCCCCCAAGCGCCTTGTTAAGGTCGTGTCTCGAGAGAGTAACCTCCTGAGTGAGCCTGTCTTTTCTGTAAAGTTCGTACTCCCCGTAGGACGCTTTTTTGGTGAGGCCTCCGGCCAGCAACACGAGGTCTTTTACGGTAAGGTTCCTGTCCATGTTGAAAAGGCCGGGCTGCCTGATCTCTCCTTCTATCCGGACGGAGGGGCGTTCCCTGAACGTCCATGTGGAGAAGAGGTAAACGGAATCCAGCGGCAGCAGTTGGCGGTTTTCTTCCTTGTCACCGCCGATTAGCGCTCCGGGGCTGAACGGTATGACCATCGTGTTGAGTTCCGGCGTGAGCCTTTTTATCGCGCCGTAGGAGAGCTCGGTGTCTTCAAGGAGGTCAGAAAAGCCTGTTATGAGGTCTCCTAACTTCATGCCTGGCTTCAATTCATACTTGCCGGGCCTCTTGACGTTTCCGTTGAGGTAGACGGCGTTTGTGTCCTTTCCTGTTATTGAAAGAACTTTTACGAGGTCGCCGTCCTTGAGCATGAACGACTTTGCCTTGCCAGCGTCGCTTGCGTTTATGTCGGCCACCACGCGTGTTTTGTTGCCTTCAATCCTCTCGACTTGGACCTGCTGGGTGTAAGCCTCGGGCACTATGCCTCCGGCGAGCGAGAGCGCCTCTGAAAGGCTCGTCTGGCCCTTCATCTCATACAGTGCAGGCCTTTTCACGTTTCCGGCCACTCCTGCTACAGCCCCTGTTACCGGCACGAATACGACGTCTCCGTTCTTGAGCCTCAAGTCCCCTGTTTTGTCGCCTTTCAAAAGGAGGTCGTAGAAGTCGATCTGGCGCGGTTTTTCGCCTTCCCGCCTCAGCTCTATTTTCCTGAGAGAACCGATTGAAGCCGTCCCCCCGGCGGACATCAGCGCGTTTGAGACGGCAGAGGCCGCGCTTAACTTGTGGGCCCCCGGGCGCGCGACCTCGCCGAGCACGAAAACCTGTATGCTCCTCAAGCGCCCCATGGTAACGGAGGCCTCGGCGCCGATGACAGTCTCGATTTTTCGTGTTATGAGCTCTCTGACCTGGCCGTAGGTCAGCCCGTTCACGACGACTGTGCCTATCATCGGGATGCTTATGGTACCTTCGCGAGTGACGGGAAGGATATGTTCGCCGTTGGCCCTGCCCCAGAAGACAACTCCTATCTCGTCTCCGTACCCGACAGGGTAATCGGCCGATACGGGAAGGGTTTCCAGAGCGGCCGCTTCTGAGCCGCTGAAAATGCCCTGTCCGAACAGTTTTAAATTCGCGGAGAGAACAGGGTCGTGGTCTTCAAGTGTAAACCGCTCGAAAAGGCCCGGTTTTATTGACTCCTCGACAGGAACTTCTTTTTTATTTTCTTCGTCTTTTTCTTCGTCTTTTTCTTCGGCCTGTACGCCATTGCCTGACGCTTTGGTCTCAGGCTGTTTTTTTTCGGTTTGTTTGTTTTCAGGCTTATCGCTTTTTACCTCGGGGCAGGGGACGCCGTACTTTTTCGCGGCGTCTTTATAAGGACCTTCACATGGGTCGTCGGCCTCTGTTTTCGAGGCTGAACTGCCAGCGAGAAAAGCGCTCATGAGTAAAACCAAAAAAAACAGCAGGGCCGGTTTTTGGGTCTTTTTTCTCATTTTCTCTCCAGCTCAGAGCGTATTGGGTTCCTGTTCCCAGTCTGGTCGCCTCTTAAGCGCCTCGACTTGAAAAATTCGAGCACGAAAGCCAGCAGCGTCCCGCCAACCATTGAAGCAACGAAACCTGCAAGGGCGATAAGATGCCTTTTAGGCGAGGATCTCCGGTCAGGCGCATCCGGCGGATCTATCACCTTGAAAGCGAAGTTTTCCATGACGCCGGCCATCATCGAGGCTTCTATCTGCTGTGCTATGAGGGCGTAGATGTTCTGCCTTATGAGCGGGTCTGGGGTGTGCTTCAGCTGGCTTTCGAGATACCGCCTGTTTGAATCCGCTACCCTTTTTGCCTCTTCTGAAAGGTGTTCGTTCAATACGGTGAGGAGCCTTGAGAGCATCGCCGCCGCCTCCTCCGCCGTTGAGCTTTCCATGGTTATCGTTATCGTGTTGTCCTTAGGGCTGTGCTTCACCGACATCGACCGCTCGAGAGCCCTCAAACCGTCGTGAAAGGTCGGGACGCGCTCTCCCGCTCTCCAGCTTTTCTTCTCCCTGTCCCATCTGTCGCTGAATATGACAGGAAGAAGTCCGTGCCGCTCTATCAGTTTTTTTCTCAGCCTGTTCGAGTTCAGCAGCGCCAGTATCTCAGGGGCGGATGAAGGGGAAGAAAAGGACATACTCGGGACAGACTCCAGCTGCTGCACGAGAAGGGACAGGCCGACGGGCGGGCCGCCGCCCTCTTTGACAGGGGAGATGACGGCCTTTGCCTTGAACCTGTCCTCAAGGAGAAGAGAGAACGCGAAGGCAAGGACAAGGCCGGCTATCGACAGGGCTGATATCAGGAGGGCCCGCCTTCGAAGGATTAAGAGGTAGTCGATGATGTCTACTTCGTCTGTCCCGCGATGTTGTTCCTGGTACCGTGGTGTGTCCTGCAATAGAGCTCTCCTGAATTGGATTGAGCCCTTGCCGGAAAGCATGATGAGAGTCTCTTGATGAAAGGCAAGGTTATTCCGCAGGCCTGAAAAGGCCGCAGTCTGCCTCGAAGGTGCTTTGTCGTGATGGGATTAAGTCAAGTTGCCCTGAAAAGCCCCGGCTATGCTGGAAGGCGCGAGGGGAGAGGCTGAGGGCTTTATTGAATAAAGATGCCTTATAAGCAAGGCTTTCTTCAATTTCAGTTACATATTATAGCGGCACTGATTGTTTGTCAAGTTTTTTTAACGAGTCCATGAATTTGATGAATTCCTGTTGATTTTGGAAATTATTGGACAAGGGAGCACTTTTCTGATATCTAACTAACAGAATACCTCTTTCAAGAAACCGCGCCATACCTGCCTCTTCGACCTTCACCTCGACTCAATGCCTGTAGTTAATCAAGGATTTGTTACAATTCGGAGGTGCCATGGGCAAGTCTGTGAGTGTTCGGAAGGTCGCGTTCGTGACCGATTTTTACCCTGAGGTCCATGCCAGGTGGTCGGGCGCGGAGATTGCCTGCCAGAGGCTACGGAGCCTTCTGGCTGAGGACGGCATAGAGGTCGGCGTCTATACGGCCAGGGCTGAATTCCCAGGCAAGAAGCCGCCTTTTGTAGAGGACGTACGCCTCCTGGAAGACATCTCAGCCACAATCGGAAGCTCTCTGAAAACGCTTTTTCCTTTCGACCTCCTGGCATATGGTTTTTTCCTCAAGCGCTTCCGCGAGCAAGCTCCCGACATCGTCCACCTCCACAATTTGAAGTTCATGAGCTTCGCTCCGCTGGCAGCCGCTCGCAAGCTCGGCATACCTGCCGTTTTTTCGGTATATGACAACTGGGCAATTTGCCCGAGGTACTGCCTCGTGAACGGCAGGGGCGAGGTATGTGAAGAATTCCACGGGCTCCGGTGCGTCGGATGCGTGCCTTTGAAGAAAAAGCCTTTCGTGGCTTTCCGGCGGCCGGTCTTCGGCAGGTTTACCGGGAAGCTCGATGCGCTGGCCGTCCTTACAGGTTCTGAGCGGGAAAGGTACGTTAAAAGCGGCGTCAACGCGGAAAAGCTTCACATTCTGCCGTTGCCCCTTTTCGAGGAAGGTGAAGACAGCAGTGTCGACCCCCTTGCAGTAAAAAGGGAGACTATCCTTTTCGTGGGACGCCTAGAACACGGCAAGGGTCTTCATGTGCTAGTCGAAGCTATGCCACGGGTTCTGAAGCGTTTCCCGAATGTGCGTGTCCGTGTCGTAGGAGAACACTCGGGAAGCGACAGCTATAAGAAAGCGGCGTTATTGATGATAAAGGAGCTAGGGCTTGAAAGCGTATTCAGGTTCAACGGGAAGATGAGCAACAAGGAGATAAGGGAACTTCTCCTGAAGTCGCACGTGGTGGCCGCCCCAGAGCAATGGGCGATAGCCTGGCCCATATTCCTTACAGAGGCGATGAGCATGGGCAAGCGCATAGTTGCCTCAAAGATCGGCGACATACCTGAGTTTATCAGGGAGGGTGAGACCGGTTTTTTGGCGGCGCATGACAGCCACGAGGAGTTCGCGGCGAAGATTATTTCGGCATTGCAGGCCCCGGAGCCAGTCAACAAGGAGGCTTCCAGGGTGATAATGGAGCTCTGCGACAGGGCAGCTATTAAGAAAAGGCTACTTGCCATTTACGAGAGCGCCATGAAAAAGTGCCACCCTTGACAGGTCCCCCCGCAGGGACGATAATCCAGAGGCGTACTTAGGAGGAGTTGGATATGCTCGAAGTCCTTGTCTGGTTGGCCAGGGTCGAGAAGGCCCTTGCCGCGTCTCTGTCAAAAAAGAGCGCAGGCGATATCGAGAGCACCCGGAGACTAAGGAAAGTCACCAGGGGGAAGCGTCTGTTCGCGGGGTCTTTGCTTTCCTCCGCTTCGAGGATAAGAGCAGGCTCGAATAGAGCGCCAGTGCTCCCGGGACTTAAAGGCTTAAGGGAGGATGTCGACGATTCGATCTCTTTTCTGTCGGCGGCGGTCGAAGCTGGCATAGACGGGGTTGAGCTTGCCGAACTGCTCGCTTTTCATGAGAGCCTTAAATGGAACAACCTCGTTCTGGCAATCGGCGGCCACGTGAAAGACAGGTTTCCCGAAGCCGTTCCGATGTTGGTCGCGGCGCAGCGGAACAAGAGGGCAATTGAACGCTACCTCGAGATCTCGAGCCGGCCCCAGGGTTTTTTCACTCTGAGGGCGGCTGAACCGGTCTGGCGTGAAAGGCTTCTTTTAATCGGGGAGTTCTGTCCGGACGTAAAGCGGGGTATAAATGGAGACTGCCTGGTCGAGGAGGCCTCCGGCAAGGACGCCATAGAGCGGCTGAGGGAGAGGTACTACGGAGCTGTGCTTGCCGACGAAGACCTCGCCGGAATAAAGGCAGCTGAGCTTTGCAGGAAGGCAACCCGGATGTTCCCGGGAATCGAGGAGAGGTTTCTGTTCCTTTACGGCGGCATCGAAAAAAATGAAAAGGGCAAGGGGGTAAGGCGCCTCCATAAGTCAGCTCCCGCAGGCAGGGTTCTCGAGGAGATAAGCCGCATACTCGACAGGTGAGGCGACAGGCGGCCGGCCCTGGTCTGTGGTATAATTCATGAGAAAAAGCGCAAGGAGTGGGGAATGTCAGTCGAGGCCTATGTCTTCATCGAATGCGAACACGCCAGGTCAAAGGAAGTCCTCGATAAGCTCGTCAAGATAGGCGGAGTGAAAGAGGCCAGGATTGTGACCGGCCCGTACGACCTCATAGCGCTTGTGGCTGCCTCGAACTTCAAGGTGCTCGGGGACGTCGTAATAAGCAAGATACAGCTCATAAACCACGTCAAGCGCACGCTTACCAACGTGGTCATAGAATGACCAAGCCTTAAGTCCCTCCTGCCTTCAACTCTCGTAAATCCGCGGAACATTACCGCCCGGCTTACATGATAGCTCTCGCATGGTGCTATAATTAAGGAGGTCCGCGTTCCACGGAGGGCATTGATGAAAAGCAGGGTATCCATAGCGTACAGCTCCGACATAGACTCCGCTATAGCGGGAGCTCTTGATAAGCTAGAGGGTCTCTCCGAGCTTTTCATCGGAAGGCACGTCGCCGTGAAGCCCAACGAGACATGGGCATCGGCCGAGGATACCAGCGCTTGCACCCAGGCCGACACGGTGCGCTCTCTTATAAGGTTCATCAAGGGCTACTATCCGAAAAAGATAACCGTGAGCGGCGGGGCAGGGGCAGGGGAGACAGAAGAGGTCTTCAGGCTGCTCGGCATCGATAAGGTGATAAAAGAAGAAGGGGTAGAGTTCTTCGACCACAACAGGCCGCCTTTCACGAAGGTGAGCCTTTACCACGGGCCGCAAAGCGAAGTCATGGTCAACGAGCGCGTGCTCGAGTACGACACCGTGATTTCCCTGGCCCAGCACAAGGTGCACCACATCGCGGACGTGACGCTCGCGATGAAGAACATAGCCATGTCCTTCCCAGCGGGAGACTACTACGGACATCCGAGGGCAAAGCAGCTCCACGCGCACCGGTCTTTCGAGGACATGCACGGCTTCATAGCAGGTATGTGCCAGAGGTTCCGCCCGGGCCTCAGCGTAATAGTGGGGCATCCGGCGATGACCGGCACCGGGCCCATCGGCGGGCATACTTTCGAAAGCGGGCTGGTTATAGCGAGCAAGGATTTCGTCGCGGCAGACTCGGTAGGCGCGTACATCCTGGGGCGCGAGAAGGTATCTCACATACTTCAGGCTGAAAGCCTGGGCCTCGGCACGGCTGACCGTTACCTGATTGAAATGACCGGCATCCAGCTGGGCGAGGCTTTGAGAATATTCAACGAGAAGAAGGCCGGGAAAGCCGCTTAGGATGACGGCGCGGCGGCTTTTATCTTCGCGAACTCCGCCGAGACGCTGTCGAAATCGTCCGTTGACATGCCGAGGTCATTCAGGACTTCCTTGAAACACTCGTCAGCTTCAGGTTTCTCACCACGCGCTATGATATTCGCCAGATAAGTTATCGAGACAAGCACAGGCGCCTTGTTGTTCTCTTTTGGGCAGGCCGAGGGGTCGTGATGGTGCCTTATGGCCATCACGCAGTCCGCAGGCAGCTTGCATTTGTCGGCGAACCATGCGCCAGCCTCGGCATGACTGGCCCCAAAGGACTCTTCTTCCTTGTGGCAGGGTTCGTCTGCCTTGTACGATTCGATGTACAGCACCCCGCAGGTCTGGACCATTATCGGCATGCCTATGTCATGCAGGAGACCGGCCAGAAAAGCCGATTCCTTCGTGATGAGCCCTGTTTTTCTGGCCAGAAGGATGGAGGCCATCGCGCATTCGAAAGAGTGCCCCCAGAGGGCGGCGAGTTCCCGGGCGAACCCTGGCTGCCTGATGTTGAAGACCGTCGTAGAGACCGCGAGCCCCTTGACCATGTCGAAGCCGAGGACCAGAATGGCCTGCGATATGGAATTTATCTTCCTTGAAAAGCCGTAGAAGACCGCATTTGATACGGCGACCACCCTCGAGGCGATCGCGGGGTCCTGCTCGATGAGCTTTTCCAAGTCCGACACCGTCGAGCCCGGGTCTTCCGCCACATCCATTATCTTCTTCATCATCGAAGGAATTGTGGATATCTTGATGATCTCCAGTATCCTGGAGCGCAATTCTTCCTTCTTGAGCCTGTGCGTCTCTTCGGGGGTAAAATATTTAACTGTGTTTGCCATTAATCCTGTCCGGGGATTGAGATACTTACATATCGGCAGGGCGGAAGAGAACTTGACCTGAAAATCACCTTTTCTTAGAGTTTTTTTAGTTGCGAGGGAGGGGGCTTTGGAAGGTGAAATTGCTGAAAGTTCCGTTTGAAAATATCGGCAATAAAATCAAAGCATTACGCAAATAAAATAAGACTTAGTATTAAGATAGGGCATACTTTCTGGCTATGAAGGCCAGGTGCACTCTCGCAAAAGCCGGTCAGATTTCAGCAAGGCGGGTTTTCTTTTCCAGTTCCTGGTAGAACATACAGGCGAATTGCGGGTGTTCTATGTGAATCATAAGCTTCAGGCACCAGGTCGCTGAACTCTCAAGCCTTATCCTGCTCTTGTGGATGCAGCTGGAGCACGCTTTTTTTGTATGTTCCTCGTACCTGTCTTTCATCGCCACCTCCGGACAATCTTAAGCGGCCTGAAAATGTAAGTCTGGTGCATAAGTCACTGACAGAGGTCATGGCTGATTTTCGCGTAAGTTTTCGCAGAGTTGCGAAGATAAAAATATTATGGAGCTTCGCAAGTAATCGGTGAGGGGGCAATGCTGCCTAAATGTGTGAGACTTTCCGACAGATTTAGCTGTTGGAGCAGATATCTTCCTGCAAAAAAAGACGCCCATCGATATGAACCGATGGGCGTCTTTACATTTAATGTTTTTTGAATCTTCTTATGCGTTCTTTTTGTGCTTCCTTAACCTGCTCGCAACCAACCCTGCTATTCCGCCACCAAGAAGCAGGAAGGTAGAGGGCTCCGGAACCGGATTGGCCGGGATAGGCGGGATGAAGCCGCCGCCGCCGATAGCGGCTATGCGTACGACGCTGTTGTCGCCGGATGTGGTGCCGTTCTCATAACGAGTGCCAGCCTGTGTTATGTACCAGGCGCCGTCCAGGCCGACGGCTGAAAGGTCGCCCCTGAATCCGCCGCTCGCAAACAGATCGACAATCCCGGTGCTGGTATCTATGATGCTGATGGTTCCGTCAGTGTTGTTGGTAAGCACATAGCCGCCAAGCGTGAATGCTATGCCGTCCGGTTCGTGGCCGAGTGCGTAGCTGTTCACAAGAGAACCGCTGCGGTTAAAAACATCTACAGTAAAAGAGGACCTGTCAGTCGTGTAGAGGAGGCTTCCGTCCGGATTCCAGTAAATACCGTCGGTAAATCCGCCGTTGTTAGCGAAAGCTGCGTTAACTACGGTATTGCTGATCGGGTCGAACACGCCGATTGTCTGAGTTGATTGCACCCAGTACAGGTTTCCTGTCAGCGGGTCCGGGGCGATGCCGAGCGCATTTCCGCTTCCGCCATATGCGCCGCCAACCGTCGCTCCTGTGTCAGCATTAAGCCTTACCACGCCTGAGCCGGTGTTTGTGTAAAGATACCCGTCCGGGTGGTTTGTCATGCCGCACCCGGCATTTGAGGACATGCTAGTCCTGCTGTAAAGGTTGCTGCCGTTTACCGAAGTCGTGCCGCCCTGAACATCCCAGCGGTCCAGTGAGCTCCCACCGAACTGGCAGTGGTTTGCAAGTATGTCGCCATCTGGAGCGAATGCCAGGCCGCCGAGGAAGCTTGGACTCGTACCGACTACTTCCGCTGTGTACCCTGACTGGATGAAGGTAAAAGGAGCTGCCTGAACTGTTGGCGCGTACATTGCCGCTGTGCCGAAAAAGGCAAGCGTAAGCGCTCCTAACCGTATTTTATTCATATTGGCCCTCCAAAAATGTATTTGTTTTAATAAAGAAGCAAGTTTTGTGCCGAGTCTGGGCCCAGGAAGCAAGTATCTGATTTTATGAGCTTTCCTGCTTTCTAGGTAGAAATAGCCAAATAAACTTTTGTGAAAACTTTACAAAATACGGATATTCTGTAAAGAAATTTTACAGTT
>CAJPGC010000041.1 GCA_905339405.1 uncultured bacterium
GGCTCCATACTCAAGCCGCTGTCATCGCAGACCTCAACGGGCTGGGGCTTTTGCCTGTTGAACCGGGATGGATTGACTTCGGTTGCGGTGATGGGAAGCTATCCGATATCCTCTCCAGGGAATACGGCTTGAAACTGCAAAAATTCGACCGTTACGAGGGAAATGCGGAGTATCTGACCGATTCCGATATTTCGAGAGCGCGTTTCAATTTCGTCGTCACTACTTCTGTTTTCGAGCACCTGCGTAGAAGAGAATCGCTAGATGAAATCGAGTCTTTCGTCGCAAGGGACGGCGTCATGGGCCTGCATACGCTCGTCGCTGAAGAGGTCCCATCATCTCCGGAGTGGTTTTACCTGCTTCCGGTCCACTGCGCCTTCTATACCAATAAGAGCATGCAGCTGCTGTTTGAGCAATGGGGTTATACGGCCTCTATCTACCATGTGGACTCCCGCTTATGGTTCTGGTTCAAATCTGGCGCGGAGAAGGTGGAAAAGACAATCGCGGAGGCCAACGCCGCCGCCGGGCGCGAAAAGTTTCAGTACCATTTCAAATACGGTTTTATGGACTACTGGAAGTTGGAGTCCAATAAGATAATCACTCGAAAATGAGCCTGAAGATGAGTAAAGTCTATAACATCCTGGTCTTCCCTGGCGGCACTGAAATAGGCCTGGAGATACATAAGGCGCTCTGCCAGTGCAAGGACATAAGATTGTTTTCCGCCGGACTGGACGTGTCGAACCACGCTCCTTTCGTGTATGCCAGGCACTTCCTCATCCCGAGCATACATGATGAAGGCTGGCTGGAACGCCTGAACAGGGTCCTGGCCGACAATGCGATAGATTATATCTTCCCCGCCTATGACGACATACTTGTGGCGCTACTGCAAAACCAGGACGCTATCAAGGCAAAGGTCGTCTCTTCTCCCCTTGAGACGGCTGTAATCACCCGTTCAAAATCCATGACATACAATCGCATGGCTGGGTTCCTGCCCGTTCCCGAAGTCTATCCTGACGCCGCTTCAGTCGACCTCTTCCCTGTTTTCGTGAAACCTGACAAAGGGCAGGGCTCGTATGATACCCACGTTGTCAGGAACAAAGTAGAGCTTGCGCAACTGTTTGAAAGGAACAAGGGAAGGATAATAACCGAATACCTTCCCGGCGCGGAATACACCGTTGACTGTTTCTCTGACAGGGCGGCCGGGCTTTTGTTCTGTTGCGGAAGGGAGAGGGTAAGGACAAAGAGCGGCATTTCGATGAACAGTAAAATTGCCGATTTTCAGGACGTATTTTCTGATTATGCCAGGGTCATCTCAAGCAGGCTGGTATTCCACGGAGCATGGTTTTTTCAGGTTAAAAAAGACCGCGACGGGGTCCTTAAACTTCTGGAAGTCGCTCCAAGAATAGCCGGAACGATGGCGCTTCACCGCGCGCAAGGCATAAACCTTCCGCTGCTCAGTATTTACGAGCAGGAACGCGTCCCGGTCGTATTGATGAGGAACAATACTGGTATCGAGATTGACCGGGCGCTGGTGAATAGATACAGGCAGCAGATAGAATACGCTGTCGTCTATGTCGACCTGGATGATACCCTCATATTGAATGACAAGGTGAACGTTCCGCTGATAAGCTTTTTATACCAATGCCTGAATAAAGGGAAAAGGGTCGTGCTTATTACAAAACATGACAAGGACCTCAAAAAGACGTTGGAAAAATACCGCTTGAACAATATATTCGATGAGGTCATTCATTTAGACAGGTCTGACTCGAAAGCTGACCACATCGACGGGCATGACGCCATCTTCATTGATGACAGTTTCAGCGAAAGGAAAAAGGTAAGCGAAAAATTGGGCATTTATACCTTCGATTGCAGTATGCTTGAAGTATTGCTGGACGAGAGGGCATGACAACTATGACGACGATCACGCCGAGCCTGATGGACAAGGAGTTTTTGGACATCATCAGGCAAAATATAAAAGAGTTCATGAAAAGCGCGGCAACGCGGTACGCGCATGGGGAAGGAAGGCTGCTCGATATCGCCCCGCAGGTGCATGAAGGAGCCAGACCCTATTTCCCGGCATCCATTCAGGTTGAGACCCTGGACATCAACCCCGAATCCGGTTGCACATATATAGGGGACATATGCAGGAATAACAGCTTTATCCAGGATAATACGTTTGATTTTGTGGTCTGTACCGAAGTGCTCGAACACACGCTTCAACCATTTCATGCCGCGGACGAGATCTTCAGAATATTGAAGCCGGGAGGGAAGTTGTTCCTGAGCGTTCCGTTCAACTTCCGCATACACGGCCCGCTGCCTGACTGCTGGCGCTTCACCGAGCACGGGCTCAGGGCTTTGCTGCGGAATTTTGAGATTCTTGAACTGAACGCGCGTGAAACAGATTCGCGCCCTCTTATGCCGGTCCAATATACGGTTGTCGCACAGAAAAAATGAGGTGACTTGTATGCTTGATGCAATAAAGGAATTCGACGATCTGGCGGTATTTTCGGGGAAACCCGCGTTTTCTGAGAAGCTCCATGTCGGCCGTCCGAATATCGGCGACCGTAACGGGCTGATGGAAAAGATCAACGACGTCCTCGACCGGCGCTGGCTTACAAACAACGGTAAATACGTACAGGAGCTTGAAAGAAGACTCGCGGACCTGCTAGGCGTCAGGCATTGCATAGCCATGTGCAACGCTACAGTCGCCCTGGAGATTACTACCCGGGCGCTTGGCTTGAAAGGTGAGGTGATCGTCCCTTCGTTTACTTTCATAGCGACGGCCCATTCTCTCCAGTGGCAGGAGATAACGCCTGTATTCTGCGATGTGGACCGGGAGACGTACAACATCGACCCCGCGTGCGTGGAGAAGATGATTACGCCTCGCACTTCCGGGATAATCGGCGTGCACTTGTGGGGGCGGCCCTGCGATACCGATGCTCTTAGGAGCATCGCTCGAAGGCACAATGTCAAGCTGCTGTTTGACGCGGCTCACGCGTTCGGCTGCTCTCATAATGGGCAAATGATAGGCGGGTTCGGGACAGCTGAGGTCTTCAGTTTTCATGCGACGAAGTTTTTTAATACTCTCGAAGGCGGTGCGGTGGCGACAAATGATGACGAGCTTGCCGCGAAAATCCGCCTCATGAAGAACTTTGGCTTCGCGGGTTATGATAACGTCGTTTATATCGGGACGAACGGCAAGATGGACGAGATATCGGCGGCAATGGGGCTCACCGGGCTCGAGAGCCTCGACGAATTCATCGCAGTCAATAAGCGGAATTACAGGAAATACAAGGAAGAGTTTGCGTCCGTGTCTGGCATTGAACTCGTCAGTTATGACGAGCATGAAAAAAACAATTATCAGTACGTCGTTTGCGAGATTGATGAACAGATGTGCGGGGTGAGCAGGGATAACCTGATGAAGGTATTGCACGCCGAGAACATCATAGCCCGACGCTACTTCTACCCCGGATGCCACAGGATGGAGCCTTACAGGTCTTATTTCCCGCATGCGGGCCTGCTTTTGCCGAACACAGAACTTTTGTCCGGAAAAGTGCTTTCATTGCCGACAGGGACGGCAGTCAGCGTGGAAGAGATCGGCAAGATATGCAGGGTTATAGAGCTGGCGGCTGACAACGGCCCGGAGGTCACCAAGCGCCTTGCCGCCATGGAACCCGACCGGATTCGAGTGTAGTGAAGTTAAGCGTTCTGATAATTACCTTTAATCATGAAAGGTACATCGCTCAGGCGCTGGACAGCGTCCTGAGCCAGCAAACGTCCTTCGACTTTGAAATTGTTATCGGAGATGACTGTTCGACTGACGGTACGCGGGCCATCATCTCTGAATATCAAAAAAGATATCCTGAGAAAATAAGGCTCCTCCCGGCGGAAAAGAACCTGGGGCCGACCAGGAATTTCATAAAGACTTATAAAGCCTGCAAGGGGCAATATGTAGCGCTTCTTGAAGGTGATGACTTCTGGACGTCCGGCGTTAAATTACAGAAGCAGGCGGACTTTCTCGACGCGCATGAAAGATTCGTGCTGTGTTTCACGAACAGCAGCGTTGTCAATGAGGACGGGAAAGTTACAAAAGAGAGCCGGCTTGAGGAAGACAGGAAAAGGGACCTGGCGCAAAAGGATATCGTATCCGGGCTCGTTCCGCCGACAAATACGGTAGTTTTCAGAAACAATGTGGTAAACGGCATTCCGGATGTTTTTTATACGGCTTCGAATGGAGATATCCTGTTCTTCAGCATGCTTACTGAATATGGAGACGCCGGGTACATTGACGAGGCTGCGGGCGCTTACAGAGTCCACGGCGGAGGGAACTGGGCGGCGAAATCGGACGCTTATCTTCTCACTAATAACCTGAAGGTCAGACTTGCCCTTCTGGGATGCTTACCTAAATATAAGAGTATCCTGCTGCCGTTGATTAATCAGTATTTTACTGAATTGCTCGTTTGTCATATCAGGAGCCGGTCGCCTGTAAAATTTCTTTCCATAGCACTCCAATTTGTTTCAACCGATATTAAATTTCTGGATTTTGGGTTCCTTAAATTTCCTTTTTCTCTCAGATAAGGATATCGAAGCGCTTATATATGAAAGAGCTTATCTACAACCTCGCGCCTGAAAGCATAAGGGAGCTGTATGAAAAGTTCTCGAAAGCCAGGCGGGAAAAACTGAACGCCCGCGGGACACTGCGGAAAGTTGAGGCGCTTCTTGCGGGAAAGGGGCCCATCTGGCTTGAGATAGGGGCCGGGCCCGGCAGGAAAGTCCCGGGCTGGACTACCGCCGACCAGTTTGAAGGCTGCGACCTGCTCCTCGACCTCGCGAAGCCTCTTCCATTCCCGGACAACTCCGTCGAGAAGATATATTCGTCTCACGTTCTGGAGCATTTTTACTTCAGCGACCTCGTCAAGCTTCTTTCCGAGTGCAGGAGGGTCCTGAAGCCTTCAGGCGTTTTCAGCGCCTCGGTGCCTAACGCGCGGATTTACATCGAGGCCTACGCAAGGCCCGAGTCTTTTGACCCGGCAATCTACTGCAGACACGCTCCGGCATACAACTATAATTCCAGGATAGATTACCTGAACTACATGGCCTACATGGACGGGCACCACCGTTACATGTTCGACGAGGAGAATATAATAGCCATACTCGGCAAGGCGGGTTTCAGGAACGCACGCCTCAGGGCTTTCGACGGGGAAATCGACACACAGCAAAGGGACTTTCAATCTATCTATGTGCAGGCTGAAAAATAGAGTGACTTATGGGATTTGAGACTCCGGTAGCTTTTCTCATTTTCAACAGGCCGGACACGACCGAGAAGGTCTTCCGGGAGATAGCCAGTGTGAGGCCTGAAAGGCTCCTGGTCGTCGCAGACGGGGCGCGCGCCGATAAACCTGGTGAGGCTGAAAAGTGCGCCGCCGCGAGGGCGGTAATAGAGCGCGTCGATTGGGACTGCGAAGTCCTGAAGAACTACTCCGATGTGAACCTCGGCTGCAGGCGGAGGGTCTCCAGCGGCCTCGACTGGGTCTTCGACACTGTCGAAGAGGCGGTAGTACTTGAGGACGACTGCCTTCCAAGCCCTTCGTTTTTCCCTTTCTGCGCCGAGCTGCTGGCGCGCTACAGGGACGACAGCAGGGTAATGCAGATATGCGGGTCGAACTTTCTTAATGGCTGGCGGAGGGACGAGCACAGTTATTATTTCTCGAACTACGGCCCTATCTGGGGGTGGGCCTCCTGGCGCAGGGCATGGAAGCTCTATGACGTCGAGATGAAGCTGTGGCCTGAGTTCAAGGAAAAAAGGCTCTTCGAGGATTTCTGCCTCAGTCCCGAAGAGGCCGGGCAAAGGCGGAAAATATACGACATGGTCTTCTCGGGAGAGATGGACACCTGGGACCTGCAATGGGGCTTCGCGAAGCTCGTCAATTCCGGCCTTTCAATAACCCCGAACGCCAACCTCATCTCGAATATCGGCTTCGGGGCCGGGGCGACCCATACATCCTCTGAAAACCATCCGTTCGCAGCTGTTAAGGTAGAGGAGCTGGCTTTTCCTCTCAGTCATCCCGCGTTCGTCCTGCGTGACCGTCTTTGCGACCGCAAGTACATAGAAGACTTCATGCTCGGGAAAAAAAGAAGCGCACTGAAGTCCATCCTGCGCGGCATCACAGGGCGCTTATGAGAAATTCCTACAAAGCCGTTCTGTCGGCGTCGAATAACCTTGCCCTGGCGTACTTCCGGAACTTCATCTCCACGCTGCTGGTGCCCGTTGACTACACCAGGACAAAGGAACTGCCCGCGCTACTCGACGTAAGCGGGGTCCTTGAAAGAAAATCCGAGCGGCTGAGGATACTCGACATAAGCTCGCCGCAACTCCTCAGCGTCACCCTTTCCGTTCAGTCTAAGGAGTGGGACGTCACGTACGTCAACCCGTTCCCGCCGGAGCTGTCCGATATGAAAAAAAAGGCGGGCGCTCTGAACATCCACGGTTTGAAAATAGTACAGGCCGACATAACCAGGCCTGAAACCCTTGAGGGCTTGAGCGGCTTCGACTATGTTTTCTCATGCTCCGTGTTCGAGCATATACATCCCGAACACGGCGGAGACGCGCTTGCATCCAAGAACATCGGCAGGCTCTTGAAGCCGGGCGGCCTTTTTGTCTTTTCGGTCCCGTTCTATAAAAAAGCCTTCAACGAATACGTGGAAGGCGACGCGTACTCAATAAAGGCCGAACAGGGGCAAAGGACTTTTTTTCAGAGGTTTTACGATGAAAGGACTTTGCAGGAACAGATGATTGCACCAAGCGGGCTGCAGGTCTTCGCTAAAAAGTTCATAGGCGAGCGTTTTTATCATGATGACGACATAACGAAAAGGGTGGCGCACAGGATAGGCTTCGGGAAAAAGGCCATGCTCCTGGGAAGGTTTTTCAACAAGCTCTCCGATATCTTCATGACGGAGTCGGCAGAGGCGGCAGGACTCAGGAAACCCTATCTGGCCATATACGCGCTCCAGAAGAAAAAGTAAGATGAAAATCGGCCTCATAACGACACTCGATACGAATATCGGCGATGACTTCATAAGGGAAGGCATCTGCAGGGTACTGGCTCATGTTTTCAGCGGGCGGAAGCTTGAGTTCGTTCCCGTGAACAAGCACCAGCCTTTCACCGTCTTCCCGCCCTCTCATCCGGCAAGGCTCGCCCAGGGGCTGCGTATGCCCGTCGTCGGCAGGGCCGCTGGCGCGGCAGCGTACCTTCTTGCCAGGACCGGAAAGAGCCGGTTCGACGGCTGCGACTTGATCGTGCAGTGCGGCGCGCCGGTGCTGTGGCCCGGCTGCGCCAAGTGCGAGTGGGCTGGGCCCATCTGGTATTCCGTGGTAGGGAGGTTGCACAAAAAAATACCGGTCCTCAACCTTGCCGCGGGCTCGTGCTACCCGTGGGAAGACCGGCCCGAGCGCATCGACAACGCCGAGGACGCTCATTTCCTGAAGACGATAAGCTCATACTGCGCTGCAACTACCGCCAGGGATACGCTCGCGAAAAAGCTTTTCGCTTCCGTCGGCGTTGACGCCGAATTCCTGCCGTGCACCGCGCTTCTGGCCGGAGGGACGGGGCGCGTACCCGGAGAATACCGCGGCTACATACTTGTAAATTATATGCCCGGCGGCGGGCACTATGACTGGGGGCAGAAGATAGACCCGTCCTCCTGGGACAGGACAATCTCGGCCCTCGTCTCCAACCTGAAAAAAAAGCACAAGGTCGCGATGCTCTGCCACAACGAGGCGGAAATGCGGGCCGCGGCCTCTCTGGCCCCTGACCTGCCGCTTATATTCCCCAGGACTCCCGAAGAATATTTCTCACTGGTGGCAGGCGCGAAAGCCGCGGTCTGCAACCGCCTGCACGCCTCCGTCGGCATGGCTGGCATAGGCATACCATCGGTCGCCATAGGGACGGACACGAGGCTTCTGATGGTCGAGGCCATCGGCGTCCCGGCCCTGTACGTCAAGGACGCTACGCTAGAGAGGATAGAGGAAAAGCTGAACGCGCTTCTGGCCGGCAGGGAAGCCGAGAGCACCAGGCTCCTTGCTCTCCGCGAGCGCGTCTGGAACCAATATGTGGGGCTTGTGAAAAAGTCCTTAAAACCGGCGAAACTTTGAAAAAAACCTGTTCAGCCTTAAAGGGCTTCGTCCTCTCACCCTCGTTCGCCCGTTTTATCGGCGAGCCTTTTTTCTTTCTCATGGGCATGAGAACGGGCGCGAAGACGGAGATGGGCCGCCACCGGCGCATTCTCGTCGTGAAGCTCGACGAAATAGGCGACGCTGTCATGCTGACGCCTTTCGTGCGGGAGCTCCGCGCCGGTCTGCCCCAGGCCTGGATAACTCTTGTCGTAAAGCCCCAGCTGAAAGAACTCTGGGACATCTGTCCGTATGTCGACGAGGTGGTGGCCTTCGACAGGCAGGCCGGTCCTTCGAGCTTGCGCGGACACCTGCGCGCGCTTTTGTTCGCCGCTAAAAAGCTCTGGAAAAAGCGGTTCGACCTGGCGATAGTCCCGAGATGGGATTCAGATATTTACAATGCTTCTTTTCTCGCTTATTTCAGCGGGGCCCGGGAAAGGCTCGGATATTCGGAAAGCGTAATCGCAGGCAAAAGGCAGCTCAATAAAGGCTACGACAGGCTTTATACGAAGGTTTCCTTTGACGCTGGCCTGAAGCATGACTCGTTACGCAATCTCGACCTCCTCCGCGGTATGGGGTTGAGAGCTGGTGAGATGAAAACTGAGCTCTGGGTAAATCAGGATGACCTGAAGGCGGCGGATGAACTGCTTGCCTCAAAAGGCGTGCTGCGCGATGACCTTCTGGCGTGCATATACCCTTCTGGCGGGAGCTCTGTCCTGAAGCAGTGGCCCGTTGAAAATTTCATAGAGCTTGGCCGCTGGATTCAAAAGACCTGCGGCGCGAAGGTAATCGTCGCGGGAGGGCCGGGAGACGAAAAGGTCTGCCGGGAGGTGACGGAGGGCGTTGGGGGCGGCGCGGTCAACCTTTGCGGCGGGCTCGGGCTGCGCCGGGCGGCCGCCGTTTTCAAAAGGTGCGGCGTTTTCATCGGCAATGACACGGGGCCGACCCATATGGCAGCTGCCATGGGTGCGCCTGTCATAGCCATATTCGGCTCGAGCTGTCCTCACAGGTTTGCGCCAGTCGGCGATAAGTGCGTCGTATTATGGAAAGCGTTCGAATGCAGCCCTTGCTTTCTTCATGATCATGCTGACAGGTGCGCTGAATGCATACACGAGAAAACCGCCTGCCTGGAAGCGCTCACCCTTTCAGATTTGAAAAAAGCCGTTACAGATATTCTTGGAAAGGCCTCTTGAGCCTTCGGTTATGCCAAATACGCCTTGCCCATGTTCAACTGGCGTGTTATACAATGCGGGTCCCCGGCTTCTTGACTGTACTCTGGCGTGGGGGTAGAGTTTTTTATAGGCGGTGTATCAAAGGTAAGATTCTGTCCTGCGCGGGAGTGATTACTCAGGGCAGGCGGTTTAGTGTTGCCTTTTTCGATTAAAACAGCAGGAGGGCAAGATGGCACAGGCAAAACAAGGCGACCTCGTGAAGGTGCATTATACCGGCACTCTCGAGGACGGCAGTACTTTCGACAGCTCGGCAGACAGGGACCCGCTCCAGTTCGTAATCGGCGAAGGGATGCTGATTCCGGCTTTCGAGCAGGCCATAGTCGGTATGCTGCCTGGCGATTCGAGGTCGGTGCATATCCCGGCCGACGACGCTTACGGGCCGTACATGGATGAATTGATACTCGAGGTTGACAAGAACCAGATACCCGAGAGCCTCAACCCTGAAGAAGGCATGCAGCTGCAGATAACCCAGGACGACGGCAGCTCGACGGTCGTCAAGGTCGTGAAGCTCACCGACGAGAAGGTGTACCTGGACGCGAACCACCCGCTCGCGGGCAAGGACCTGAACTTCAACATAGAGCTGGTAGACATAGCGGGCCATTAAAGAAGCGGCAAGTTACAGCGAAAGTGCGCGGGTTCAGGCCCGCGCACTTTTTTTATTCCTTTCAGCTGCCCGGCTCCTCGTCCTCTTTGAGTTGCCCGGCCTTTTCAACGCGGCCGTCAGTGGCGTCTATCTCGTTCAAAAAGACGTATTGCGAAAGGTACCTTATTTTCTGGAACATCCCCGTCACCTTCACCATGTCGCCTTCTTTCAAATGCGCGTCCCCGAGCGTGAATACCGAAAGCGAATCCCCGTCTTCGGCGAGCTTGAATATCGTGTAGGGGCTCCCTTTTCCGGATATCCTCGACCTCAGCGACTCTACCCTTCCTTCCACTTCTACTTTCCTGCCGTCGAAACCGTTCGGGTTGGCGAGGATGGCCTGAATGTCAGTCTTTACGTCAGCGGCAGCAGCGCTTCCAGCGAACATGATGAAAACAGCCAGGGATGACAGCACCGTCCAGGTTTTCTTCATTTTCACCTCTTTCCGGTTTTTATTATTAACGGCTCGTGTCGTCTTTTGATTGCTCTTCGCCGTCTCCTCCGAGCCTCAGCATCATCTCGTCGGTTACGGGCTGCCTCAAGTCCATGTAACCCTCCCAGGGGTTTCCGGCTTTTAATCTCTCTCTTACGTTTGCGAGGGTGAACGAGTCAGGCCGGACAATTGCCAGCTCCTCCCATCTCAATGGGACGGCTATCGGCGCGCTCTTCCTGGCCCTCGTCGACCATGCTTCTATGGCGGTCGCGCCGCGTATGTTTCTCATGTAGTCCAGGAATATCTTCCCGGCCCTTTTAGTCTTCGTCATCATAGAGGTGAACCTGCCGGGAAGGCCCCGCGCCAGGAATTCGGCCGTCAGCTTTGTGAAAGCGCGGACCTCTTCCCAGGTGCGCACAGGCATCACCGGGGCGACTACGTGCACGCCCTTTCCGCCGGTCGCCTTCACGAAGCTCCTGAGGCCGAGCTCGTCGAGAAGTCCCTTGAGGAGAAAGGCCGCCTCCACGACCTGCTCCCAGGCAACCGCAGCGTCAGGGTCGATATCGAATATTATCCTGTCAGGGTACTCGAGCTCGACGCTGCGGCTCCCCCATGTGTGTATCTCCAGGGTACCGAGCTGCGCGAGCCCCGCAAGCCCCTCTGGAGAGTCGACCAAAAGGTACTCGGCTGGCGTGCCGTCGTTTTCAATGAGCTTCACCCGCTTTATCCCGGAGGGCACTGCTCCGTCGACATGCTTCTGAAAAAAACATTCCTTGTCATAGCCTTCAGGGCAGCGCACCAGCGTCAAGGGCCTGCCAGCCAGATGAGGCAGCATCAGAGGGGCAGCGGCCTTGTAATAGTCTATGAGGTCTTTTTTTGTGTAGCCGTCCTCAGGGTAGAAGACCCGCCCGGGGTTGGTCACGCGCATTACAAGTGGCCTTGCGGCCGCCGGGGCTTCATCTGCCGGGGCCGCAGCTTTCAGTTCAGCGGGCCTCTCACGGGTAACTTCCCTCGGGCTCTTGTCCTCACGGAGCCCCTGGAAGGACGGCTGGCGCAGAACCCCGTCCTTTGTCCATTGGGCGAATTCCACTTCGGCGACCAGCTCGGGCCTAACCCAGTGCACCCCCTTTGCCTCCTGGCCTGTTGGAGGGTTGTGAAAAGGAGGGGATGGGACTTCATTTTTTTTGAGCCTCTCCGAGATATCCATGATGGAGCGCTCGTTGAAGCCTGTGCCCACGCGGCCGCAATATAAAAAAGTGCCTTCAGGGCCGAATACGCCTATGAGAAGCGCCCCGAAGCCCTGCCTGCCGGAGGCGGGCTCTGTGTAGCCTCCGATTACGAATTCCTGGCGCTCATGGCACTTTATCTTTACCCAATCCCGACCCCGCCCACGGGCGTACGCGCTGTTTTTTCTTTTTGATATTATCCCCTCTACCCCGTATACGCAGGCGTTCTCGAAAAAAGCTGCCCCCTTGCCCTCGACGTGCTGGCTCATGCGCAGAATTGAAAGGTCGGCGTATTGCGACTTCAACAGGGCCGCCGCGAGGAGCTTTCTTTCTGAAAGCGCAAGGCCTGTTAGGTCGTAGCCGTTGTAATGGAGTATGTCGAATATCATATAGACGAGCCCCTTGTCCGACCCTTTGGAAAGGGCGCTCTGCAGGGCTTCGAAATCTGTTGTGCCGTTTTCCTTGAGGGCGGCGGCCTCTCCGTCGAGCCAGCCGTCGTTTATTGGCAGCTTCGAGACGCTCCCGGCTATCGACGGGAATTTTCCTGTCCAGTCGTTCCCGTTCCTGGTAAAGAGCCTGACCTGGCCTTTTTCGATTCTCGCTAGAAGCCTGTATCCGTCGTACTTGAGCTCATGGAGCCATCCTTCCCCCTCGGGCGGATTGTCGACCAGGCTCGCGAGTTGCGGGGAAAGGCGTTCCGGCAGCTCTTTTTTTTCCGCCCAGCGCGAATACGGAAAGACCTGGGCAGTCTTTCCCATCGGGCTCCACCTGCCTTCGGGCAGCTTTGCGACTTCTTCCACGCTGCGCCCGCTCACAACGCTCTCAGGCCGCTCGGCGAGTATGTCTCCTCTGGCCGCCTCCTCGTCGCGCTCTTTTACGAGCAGCCATTCCTCTTTCCCGTTCGCTTTCTCTTTTTCCTTGAGCTTCACGAGCGACCATCCGCCGCGGAGCTTCCTGCCGCAGAGTGAGAATTTCAGGTGGCCCTTCCGAAGCCCGTCGGCCGGGTCTGATTCCGGCACCCAGAAGCCCCTGTCCCATACGATGACAGACCCGCCGCCGTACTCGCCTTTCGGGATTATACCCTCAAAGCCCGCGTACTCGAGCGGGTGGTCTTCAACCTGCACCGCGAGCCGCTTCTCCTCCGGGTCAATTGACGGCCCCTTAGGGACTGCCCAGCTTTTCAAGGCCCCGTCCCATTCGAGGCGCAGGTCATAGTGCAGCGCCCTTGCCGAGTGTTTCTGCACTACGAACAGGCCTGCCCCTTGCCCCTTTGCGCCGCCTGTTGGCTCAGGGGTAGAGCTGAAGTCCCTTTTGCTCCGGTATTCCTCGAACCTGTCCTGTTTCATTTATTTATGCCGGGAGGATTTATTCGCCGGAGGCTTTCTTTCTCGTCTTTCCTGCCCCGGCCTCTTCGAGGCTCTTCTTGAGGAGCGTCATTATGTCGATGACTTCGGCTCCGGCCGCAGGCTGCGGGGCGGCCTCTTCGGCCCTGGCCGTCTCTCCTGCCTCGACTTTCTTTTTTATGTACCCGAGGAGCTCCTCCCTGTAGGAGTCATGGTATTTTCGCGGCTCCCAGTCGCCTATCATCGACTCGATGAGTTTTTGGGCCATGTCGAGCTCTTTTTCAGTGACCCCCAGTTTTTTGAGGTCTTCCTCGGGCAGGCCGAGCTCTTCGGGGTCTTTAAGCTCCCCGGCGTACCTGAGGAGGTCGAGGACAAGGGCCTTGCCATAGGGCGCGAGCACCCCGATGTACTCCCGCGAGTGGATTACCACCCGGGCCACCCCCGCCTTCCCTGACCTCTTGAGGGATTCGCGCAACAAAGCATAGCCCTTCTCGCCACGCTTCGCGGGAGCCAGGAAATAAGGCTTCTCGAAAAAGACCGGGTGTATGTCCTTCAAATCGACGAAATCTATTATCTCGACGGTCTGGGTGGCCTTCGCGTTTGCCTTCTTGAAGTCCTCGTCGGTCAGGACGGCGTAGCTGCCGTCCTCGAGCTCGTAGCCTTTGACCATCTCGCCTGAAGCGACTTCCTTGCCGGTGCGCTTGTTTATTTTTTTGTAACCGATGGGAGAGAGGTCTTTTTTGTCGAGGAGGTTGAAATCGAGCTTCGCCTCCTTGCCCTGGGCTGAATAGAGGCCCACGGGTATGTTGACGAGACCGAAGCTTATTGAGCCGTTCCAGATTGGGTGGGCCATCTCCGCCTCTTTTCGCGAGACAATAGGGGAACGACAGGCCGAAAGACCACGGCTGGCCTACTTAGAGTCTATTGCAAAAAGAAGGAGAGTCAAGGGAGGGAAAGCGAGCCCAGCGCGGCTCTTCCATGGGAAGAGCCGCGGGAAAAATTGTTAATGGGCGCGGCCAATGGCCGCGCTTATATCTCCACAGTCTCTCCGTCGACCGGCCTGTGGGTTATGTAGCCGTACTTTCCAGAGAGGAGCTTTCCGAATGACTCGGCGGCCTCGTCCTCTCCGTGGACTATGAATATCGTGGGCGTGCCTTCAAGGGAGGATACCCATTCCAGCAATCCTTCCTGCCCGGCGTGGGCTGAAAAGCCGTTCACCGTGTGGATCGACGCCCGCACCAGGATGTCTTCCCCGAGGACCTTCACTATCTTGGCCCCGTCGACGATTTTCCGCCCGAGCGTTCCAGCGGCCTGGTATCCCACGAAGATGACGCTGCACTCGGCGCGCCAGAGGTTGTGCTTCAGGTGGTGCTTTATCCTGCCTCCTTCGCACATCCCGCTTCCAGCAATTATGATGTTCCCTGATTTGAGCCTGTTGAGCTTCATCGACTCTTCAGGGGTCCTTACGAAGTGGAGCCTTATCGACGAGTCTGTCTGGCGGGTGGTGAAGAACCTGCGGGCCTCCTCGTCGAAGCACTCGGGGTGGGCGACGTAGACTTTTGTGACTTCCTCGGCGAGCGGGCTGTCGAGCCAGACGTCGAACCTGAAGAGCCTCCCTTCCCTCACGAGGTTGTTGAGAATGTAGAGTATGTCCTGAGTCCTGCCGACGGCGAATGAGGGGATGTAGACGTTGCCGCCCCTCTTGAAGGTCGCCTTTATGGCCGAGGCGAGCTCGTTTATCGACTCCTGCAGAGGCTTGTGAGACCTGTTGCCGTAGGTCGACTCCATCACGACGAAGTCGGCAGCCTCCGGAGCTGAAGGGTCTTTTATGATGGGGCTGCCTTTTTTGCCTATGTCGCCGGAGAAGACTATCTTCTTCTCGTTCGCGCTGTCCTGGTACCAGAGCTCGAGGCTGGCCGAGCCGAGTATGTGCCCGGCGTCGAGCAGCCTGAACCTCACGCCGGGCCCGAGGCGGTAGATGGTATTGTATTCATGGACGTCGAAAAGCGGCAGGACGGCCTCGACGTCCTCGGTCGTGTAGAGCGGGGCAGTGGGGACTCCGCCGGTGCGCATGGCTTTCCTCGTCAGCCACTCCGTGTCGCTCTCCTGAATAGAAGCCGAATCGCGGAGCATCGGCTCCAATAGGTCCTTCGTGGCCTTGGTGGAGATGACTTTTCCCTTGAAGCCTTCCTTGGCGGCTTTCGGGAGGAGGCCCGAGTGGTCTATGTGTGCGTGTGTTACGAATATGAAGTCGAGCTCTTCGGGCTTGAAGGGCACAGGCCTATGGTCGAGCCCCTCTGAGCCGTTGCCCTGGTGCATGCCGCATTCGACCAGGAATTTAAGCTTGTTGACCTCGATGTAATAGCACGAGCCCGTGACAGTGCTCGCCCCGCCGACGAATGTAAGCTTCACATGACCTCCCCGGGTTGACAATCAGGAGAGTTATACCATTTTCCGCCTCTTATTTGGAGCGTATTCGGCTCATTCGGGGGGCCGGGGGTTGACTCTTTCCTGAAATGGTGCACTAATTTAAAGAGGGCTGGCGCGTGCCGGCCCGGAGTTGACGGCCGCAAAGGAGGGCGGAGAAGTATGAGGATGGAAGAGGTAAGGGAGAAGGCAAAGGAATTGGGAATTAAGACCGCCAGGAAAAAAAAGGAAGACCTCATCAGGGAAGTGCAGGCGGCAGAGGGGAACTTCCCCTGCTTCGGCACAGCCGCAGGCTTTTGCGACCAGGCCGGGTGCTGCTGGCATGACGACTGCCTGGGCGGTTGACGGCCCCGAAAGGGGCGTACAAAGGAGGTGTTTTTATGCCTACCGACCCTGTTTGCAAGATGGAGATAAGCGAAGACACGGCTGAGGCTACCGTCGATTACAAGGGCAGGACCTATTACTTCTGCAGCGAGGCATGCAAGGAGAGTTTCGTGAAGAACCCGGAGAGCTTCCTGCGAAAGACCGCCTGAAGTTGCGGAAAATCATAAAAAAGGGCGGCCCTTCAGAGCCGCCCTTTTGATTTTTAAATCCGCCTTGAAAAACTGCCGTTTAATCAATCCCCGCAGCCGCAGTCTTCGTCGTGCGCGCCCGCGTGTTTGGCCGCAACCGGCGCGATTGCATCGACCGACTCCACCCTTCTTATCTCCGGGGCCGTCTTTTTTATCTGCGCTTCCACGCCCTGCTTCAGGGTCATCTCTGCAGAGGGGCACTTTCCGCACGCGCCCTTGAGCTTGACCTTCACGACCATCTCCTCGTCGTCTATGCCGATGAGTTCGACGTCGCCGCCGTCAGCCTGCAGGTGCGGCCTGACCTTGTCGAGCCCGGCCATTACCTTCGCCAGCAGCTCCTCGCCCTTCGATTCATAAGGCTTGAGCTTCGTTATGTTCACGACCCATTCACCGGGCCCCTCCGAAAGGTACGCCCATTCGAACTTGTCCCTGTATTCCGAATCGAAATGGTAGCGGAGCGGCTTGGGGTCGTGGTCGTTGACTATCTGGAGGGTGCTCTCGGGCTTCAACGCCTCCCAGCTTTCGAATACGGCCGGCTGGCGGAGCGTTAAAGGTATTTTCCTGAGGTCTAACTTAGATACGTTTTCCATGGGAACCTCCGACTTTGCTGTCCCTATGATATTACTACATTTTTTCGAGAGGGTCACTTTAAATTCAGCAGGCCAGGCTTTCGGCGGAAGGGGGGAACTCTTCCGGTTTTCTCGTGGCTACTATCCAGCGCCCTATCTCGTCCTTCAGGTCGACTTCAAGGGCCGTTTTGCAGGGTCTTTTGTCCCTGTCCGAGAGGAGTTGTATGCGAGGCTGCATCGGATGTGAGCGGTTGACCATTTTGACGACGGCAAGCTCTCCCGTGTTGAGCTCGACGAAAGTCCCTATCGGGTATATGCCGAGGCATTTTATGAACCGCTCGACTATCTCAGGCTGGAAGTGCGTCCCGCGCATGAGATAGAGCTTTTTCAGGGCCTCCTCAGGCACCATGCCGTTCTGGTAGACCCTTTTGCTCGTCATCGCGTCATAGACGTCGGCAACGGCCGCTATGCGGGCAAAGATGTGTATACCCCCTTTGGTGAGCCCTTTATGATAGCCGCTGCCGTCGTAACGCTCGTGGTGTTGGGAGGCCACGAGCATCGCGGTGCTGTTTATCTTCGCGCTTGTGAGCATCTCGCCGCCGAGCTCGGCGTGGCTTTTCATTATAGCGAACTCCTCGTCAGTGAGCTTGCCGGGCTTGTTAAGTACCTTGTCCGGGACGAGCATCTTCCCTATGTCGTGGAGGATGGCCCCGGTGCCGAGTTCTTCGAGCTCCGCCCGCTCCAGCTCCATTTGCCTGCCGAGGGCAAGCGAGAGAATGCAGACGTTGACGCTGTGGGCGAACGTGTAATCGTCGAAGCTCTTGAGACGGGCGAGGCTGGTGAGCGCGTCCTGGTTCCTGAAGACCGAATCGACCATGCGGCCGACGGTGCCAGTGACCTTTTCAGCGTCGATGCCCTTGCCGAGCCTGGCGTCACGGAGAAATTCCCTTACGAGGAGCTCGGCTTCGTTCCTTACCTTTTTGGCCTCTTTCAGCTCTTCGTCAAAGCCTCTTTCGCCGTGGCACTGTTCGCCTTCCGGCGAGAGCTCTTCGAATTCTTCTATCGCCGCAAGAAGCGATTCATCGAGGAGCGGCCCGGCTTCCGCATCCCCGGCCGCTACTTCTATTGCAGGCGGGCCGCTCTCGCGATTTTCCGGGCGCAAAGGAGCTGGGCTGGCTTCGGCGATGCAGCCCTGTCGGGGGTCGGCAGGCTCGTCGACGTTGATGTACAGGCAGGCATAGCCGTTCCACAACATCCGCTCGACGTCGGCCTGGGTCTTCAGGAGTATGTTGTTCATGAAAAAGACAGGCTTTCCGGCCTCCTTTTCCATGCCGCACACGTACATGCCGACCCGGAGTTCCTCTAAACTTATCTTTTCAATCATATATTGGAGTTACATGGGATTTTGATGTAAAGGCAATGGCTCAGATTTTTTATCGGCAGGCCGGGCAGCCACCTTTAGCCCTCATTTGACAGTGCACCCAACGGGGTTATACTCAAACTCATATGCCTTTGATATCACAACGATAAGGGGGAGTGACAAAATGGCCATAACAATGCCGAAGATACTCAGCTGCACTGTCCTGGAGTGCGCATATAACGTAAACAGCGAATGCCATACGATGGCTATCACGGTCGGGGACGGGGGGCACGCGAGCTGCGATACCTATTACAGGGCGTCGAACAAGGGCGGCGGCGACATCGTAGGGGGCGTCGGGGCCTGCAAGGCCCATGAATGCTCATACAACAAGTCATACGAATGCACCGCTCCGGGGATAAACGTCGCGCACCACAGCGAACACGCCGACTGCAAGACGTTCAGCCCGAAGAGGCGATAGACGCCTTCAGGCCGGTATCGAGGGGAAGGCCGAGGGCTCAAGGGCCCTCGCTTTCCTGCCCTCAAAACCCCTTCCTGAGTGCCTCGTTCCCGTGGTATAGAATAACCTGATATGAACGGGATAATCACCCTCACAACCGATTTCGGCCTGAAAGACCCTTACGCTGGAGCCATGAATGCTCTCGGCCGCCTCCGGTATTACAGTCGTCGACATAACTCATCTCGTAAGCCCCGGCAACATCCTTGAGGGCGCTTTCATTCTGAACGAGGCCTGCAGGTACTTCCCCAAAGGCACTGTACACGTGGGCGTCGTTGACCCCGGCGTGGGCGGGAAGAGAAAGCCCATACTGGTGGAGACTCCGGATTACTTCTTCGTCGGCCCGGACAACGGGCTTCTGTCCCTCGCGGCCCGCTCGCTCGGGATGAAAAGGGCATTTGAGCTTACTGATGAAAGGTTCTTCCTGCCTGAGGTGAGCAGCACATTCCACGGCAGGGACATATTCGGCCCTGTGGCGGCAAGCCTTGCCTCAGGGGCTTCGGTGGAGCTGTTCGGCGCCGAGCTCGGCAGGATAGAGGCCCTCGACATCCCGGGGACTGCAACGGCGGACGGCGCAATAGAAGGAGAGGTCATCTACGTCGACTCGTTCGGCAACCTCATAACGAACATCACAAAAGAGGAGCTCGCATCATTTGCCGGAACGCCCGAAGTGCTCATCAACGGGGCGGCACTCGACGGCGTGAAAAAGACCTACGAGGCGGCGGAAAAAGGCGAGCTCCTGGCCCTCATCGGGAGCTCCGGGTATCTCGAGGTGGCCGTGAATACAGGGTCGGCTGAAGGCATGCTCAAATCAGGCGTGGGCGAAAAAGTTAAGGTGAGGCCGAAAAGATGAGGGCCGTCGTCCAGAGGGTGAAGAGGGCTTCCGTCACGGTCGGCGGGGCTCTAAAAGGAGAGATAGGCAAGGGCCTTCTTGTCTACGCGGGCGTCCAGAAGGGAGACGCCGCCGCTGACCTCGAGTACGTCGCCGCAAAGATATTGGGCCTGCGCGTCTTTGAAGACACTGACGGCAAGATGAACCTCGACATACTTGAGGCCGGGGGCGAGGTGCTGCTAATATCCCAGTTCACGCTCGCTGGAGACTGCCGCAAGGGAAGGCGGCCTTCCTTCGATGGGGCCGAATCCCCCAATACGGCCCGGCTTCTCTACGATGAGCTTTGCGAAAAGTTAGGGGCGTCAGTAAGGGTCTCAACAGGCGAGTTCCAGGCGCACATGGAGGTCGAATCAATAAACGACGGGCCCGTGACCATGCTGCTTGACAGCAAAAAGCTTTTTTAGCGTTTAGTCACCCTCCAGCCTTTTCTTGCAATCTTCCATTACCTCCGCCGGTATTAGCCTCAACGCGAGCACTATGAGGAGAGGCACTATTATCACGTCGTCGACATGGCCGATGATCGGCAGGAAGTCCGGGATAAGGTCAAAGGGCAAAAGGGTATAGCCGATCGCCAGCCACAGGAGCGCCTTCGGGAGCGTCGGCGTCCTCGGGTCTTTCAGGACGAGCCTGTACAGGGCCAGTTTTTTCTTGAGCTCTCTGCCCGTCGCCTTTATAGCGTCCATTAGCGGCATAACCGGATTCTACCGGTTGCGCCAAATGATTTCAATTGTCTCTTGCGGCGTTTGACAGAGCGCCCTTCCGGTGCTATCTTCCTGCAATGACATTTTCTTCCTTCATAGATATCGGCACGCGTGGCTTCTCCGACGTCATCGACATAACCGCGAAGGTCGAGGCCGCTGTACGCGAATCCGGCATAGGCGAAGGGCTCGCGTCGGTCTTCGTCATCGGCTCGACAGCGTCAGTTACGACAATAGAGTTCGAGAGCGGCGTCATCGAAGACCTGAAGGACGCCCTCGAGAGGCTCGCGCCCAGGGAGATCTCATACAGGCACGACACGACGTGGGGCGACGGTAACGGCTTCGCGCACGTCAGGGCGGCCCTCTTGAAGCCCGGGATAACCGTCCCTGTCACAGGCGGGGCGGCCCTGCTGGGGACATGGCAGCAGATAGTGCTCGTCGATTTCGACAACAGGCCCAGGCAAAGGCGCGTATCAATCCAGATAGTCGGTGAATGATGAAGGTAGTTGGCCTCGGGCAGTGTTCGCTCGACTACATAACGCTTGTCGACGGTTTTCCCGCTGAGGACACAAAGCAGGAGGTCCTCGATTTCATCGTCCAGGGCGGCGGGCCGGTGGCGACCGCCCTTGTCGCGTTGAGCCGCCTGGGGGTGAAGAC
>CAJPGC010000042.1 GCA_905339405.1 uncultured bacterium
ACAGCTCTCCTCATGCTCCTGTGCACGCTGGCCGTAAGGACAGCCGCTATTTTTGTATTGTAACGGTATACTATAAAAAGTTATAAAACCCCGGAGGGCTTTCCGGGGTAAAAAAGGCTCTGCCGATGCTCAACACATTCAGGTTCGTGCTCCTCCTCAGCGTCGTGGTCTGGGTCGGCGGCCTCATCTTTTTCACCTTCTTCGTGGCCCCGAGCATCTTCAAGGTGCTTCCCAGGGAACTGGCCGGAGAGCTGGTGTCGAACATCTTCCCGAAGTACTGGGCATTAGGCTACGTGGCCGGGGTCCTTTCGCTTGCGTCCCTCCTGGCCATCTCGTTCATAGAAAAGGCTTTTCCGGCGGCAAGGATACTGCTTCTGGCGTTCATGACGGCGCTTACCTTCTACTCCGGCATGGTCATGGCGCCTGAAGCCAGGGCAGCACAGGTTGAACTGAAAACGGCGAAAGAACCGGCTAGGGTCCAGGAGCTCAAGAGCGAGTTCCGTGCCGCCCATATGAAAAGCTACGCTGTCAACATCGCGGTCATAGTCTCCGGAGTCGTTTTCGTTTTTTTTACGGCCCGAAGCTCAAGGCTCTGAGGCGCAAGTAAAAGAACGCTAAAGGGGGGTGTCATGGACAGGGTCTACAAAAAGATAGAGGTCGTTGGAATTTCTTCCGTTGGCTTTGACGACGCCGTAAGAAAGGCCGTTGAAAAGGCCGCAGGCACTCTCCACAGCCTCGCGTGGTTCGAAGTGATGGAGCAGCACGGCCGCATAGAAAACGGCAAAGTGGCCGAGTTTCAGGCTGTCGTGAAAATTGCCTTCAAGCTCGACCAGTAATTGTATTTTCCAGACCTTAAGTGTCAGGACTTCAGAAAAAATATCTAATTTTTAAATTTCAAGCTCTCGCTGGATTCGCAGATGCGCGGTAAAAACAACCTGGCGGCCTTTTTCAGTCCGTCGTCAATAGCTCTGGTAGGGGCTTCAGTGTCGCCCGGCAAGATATCCGGCGTCATACTGGAGAGCCTCATGAACTCGTTCTCCGGCGCGCTCTACCCGGTGAACCCGCGTTACGGCGAAGTCATGGGGCTCAAGTGCTATCCCTCGATAGAGGCAATTGGTTCTCCAATCGACCTCGCGGTATACGCGCTGGGGGCCGAAGCAATCCCCGGAGCCGTCCTCGAGGCCGGAAGAAATGTCAAGGGCGCGATAGTCGTGAGCGGCGGCTTCGCCGAGACAGGCCCAAAGGGGGCCGAGATTGAAAAAGCCCTGAAAGAGGCGGCACGCGCCGCCGGGGTGCGCGTCATCGGCCCGAACTGCATGGGCATCTACGATACTGTTTCGGGCCTCGATACCTTCTTCATACCCAAAGAGCGGGTCAGAAGGCCAGAAAGCGGCGGCCTCTCCATAATATCCCAGAGCGGCTCTTTCGCCGTGACCGCGATGGACGAGCTGGCCACCGACGGAATCGGGGTCGCCAGGGTTGTAAGCTACGGAAACAAATCCGACGTGGACGAGGCCGACTGTCTGGACTTTCTCGCTGATGACCCGGAGACGAAGGCAATAGCCATATACATAGAGTCGATACAGGATGGCAGGCGCTTCGTTGAGGCGGCTTCGAGGTGTTCGGCGAGAAAGCCGGTAATGGCTGTGAAGGTCGGCAAGGGCGCGTCCGGAATATCGGCGGCCCGCTCGCACACCGGGGCCATTGCCGGACGTTACGAGATATACAAGGCGGCCTTCAGGAAGGCCGGAATAATAGAGCTCGACGGCTACGAGGACTTCCTCGTTGCCTGCAAGGCGTTGGGCCTGACGACCGGAGGGGCAGGCAAAAGGATCATGATAATTACCGACGGCGGCGGCATGGGCGTCAACATAGCCGACGCCTGCGAGGAGATGGGGCTTTCGGTCCCGGCGCTGCCCGAAGAGGTGAGCGATGAGCTCCGCTCCCTCTTCCCGGAATATTTCACAATAGGAAATCCTCTCGATCTTACCGG
Organism: uncultured bacterium; assembly: GCA_905339405.1. Taxonomy (GTDB): domain Bacteria; phylum Desulfobacterota; class GWC2-55-46; order GWC2-55-46; family GWC2-55-46; genus GWA2-54-12. Next base: position 1,994 of record CAJPGC010000042.1, read on the forward strand.
CAGCGCGACAGACGAGTCGTTCGCGCTCGCCCTCAGCAAGACCATGTCCGGCGATTTTTACGACATGGTCATCGTGGCCGCCCTTTGGGGCCCTCCAGCTCTTACCGACAACCTGCCCGGCATGCTCGCGCAAAAGCCGGGCTTCACCGAAAAGCCAATAATCGCCTGCACGCCCGGTGGGGCCTATTCGAGGGAAAGGATAAGGCTTTTTCACGAAGCTGGCCTTCCGGCTTTCTCTACGCCTGAGGCTGCGGTGCGCGCCGCCGCCGTACTCTCGAAGGCGGGGGTGAGACGCTGATGGACGTGCGTTCGATGGAGAGGATAGTGAAGGAGACCTTGAGCCTCGGGAGGAAGGTGCTCGTCGAGCCCGAGGCAAAGGAGCTTTTGAGGCTCGCCTCTTTCCCTGTCCCGAAATCGAGGGTCGTAAAGGACGTCACGGCTGCGCTAGAGGCCGCAAGGGAGATAGGCTTCCCGGTAGCGTTGAAGCTCGTCTCCCCGGACATCATCCACAAGAGCGACGCCGGGGGCGTATTCCTCAACATCATGAACGAGAAGGAAATTGAGGAGAAGTGGTCGAGCGTTATCCTGGGCGTGGCCGATGACTACCCCACGGCCCTTATCGAGGGCTTCTTGGTAGAGGAGATGGCACCCAGGGGCGCCGAGGTCATAGTCGGCGCGATACGCGACGAGCAGTTCGGCCCTGCCGTGATGTTCGGCATAGGGGGCGTCACGGTAGAGATCATGAAGGACGTCTCTTTCAGGCTTGCGCCCATAACCAGGGAAGAGGCTTTCGAGATGATGGGAGAGGTAAAGGGGTTTCCCATCCTCACCGGCTACAGGGGGCAGACAATAAAGGACCTGGGCGCGATAGCTGACGCGCTCATCAAGCTCGGCGACATAATGGGCCGTGTCGACGGGTTGAAGGAGCTCGAGATAAACCCCCTCATCGTGCATGAAAGGGGCGCGGTCGTAGCTGACGCGAGGGCCGTTCTCGAATAGGTGGCAAAGCCGAATGACATACACGGCGGGGACATCTGGCAGGCCTCACGCTCGAAAGGGACATCTCCCGAAGAGCTCCTTGACTTCAGCGCGTCCATAAACCCGCTCGGCTTTCCCGCGTCGGCCCGCAGGGCCCTTTCGAAAGCGGTAAAATCTATCTCCCCATATCCTGACCCTTCATCCGCCGGGCTGAAAGAGGCGGCAGCCGCCTTTCATTCCATAGGCATCGAAGAAGTGGTCCCGGCCAACGGCTCCAACGAGTTGATAAGCGTCATTCCGAGGCTCTTGAAGGACGGCCCCGCCATCATCGTGGAGCCTGCGTTCAGCGAATACAAAAAAGCGCTTGGGCTCTCCGGGATAAGAGTAAAGAGCCACATACTGCGCGAAGTAGACGGCTTCAGGCTGAACTCCGCGAAGCTAAAAAGGGCGATGGACGGCTGCAAGGCAATATACATTGCGAACCCCTCCAACCCCGCTGGCGTCCTGACGGATAAAAAAGACTTCCTCGACGTAATTTCCCACGCAAGAAAAAAGGGCTGCCTGGTGGTAATCGACGAGGCCTTCGCGGATTTCACCGGCGTGAGCGTCATACCCGAGGCTGTAAAGGCGGGCAACGTCATCGTGCTGAGGTCGATGACGAAGTTCTACGCGATGGCGGGCCTTCGGCTCGGCTACGCGGTCGGGGCGAAAAAGCTCATGGAGCGGCTTCAGTCTTTTATCCCGGCCTGGTCTGTTAATACGCTCGCTTCCAGCGCCGGAGTTGCCGCCTTGAAAGACGGTGCGTTCAGGAAAAAGACCTTCGAGTGGTTCGAGGCGGAAAGGCGGTTCCTCTTCAGCGGGCTTGCCTCAATCGAGGGGCTTATTCCTTTTGAAAGCTCGGCCAATTACATAATGGTGAAGCTTGAAAGGGGCGTTGACGCCAGGGAGCTGAGGGCCGCCCTCTTTGAGAAGAAAGGCATGCTCATAAGAGAGCTTTCAGCCTTCCCGGGGCTCGGCCCGGAATTTTTCAGAGTGGCTGTGCTCGGCAGGGACGCCAATAAAAAGCTTATCTCGGCGTTGAGGGTTTTTTTGAGGCAGGGCTGATTACAGGTCATTGCGAGCACAGCGAAGCAATCTCGAGCCCTGTCTTTGTAATCGGAGCCGCTCTGCCGTTGAAGGCCCGTCAATAAGGGCGAAACCGAAGGTACTAAAGGCTCACCCGGATGACGGTCTTCACGTTCCCGCGCACGTTGAAATCCCCTACTACCTCGAGCTTCCTCGGCAGGAGCGCTGCCTTGAGGTCGTCGAATATGAGGTTGGTGACGGCTTCGTGCGAGATGGCCCTGTCCCTGAACGCGTTGAGGTAGAGCTTCAGGGATTTGAGCTCAACGACTTTCTTGTCCGGGACGTAGTTTATCTTTATGGTCGCGAAGTCCGGGTAACCTGAACGGGGGCAAAGGCAGGTGAACTCCGGGAAGGATATCTCTATCGCGTAGTCCCTGTCCTGGCTGGGGTTGTCCCAGGGCTCCAGTTTCGCTTCGTCTATGGCTGCCGCGCCGTATTTTTTCTCTGTCATTTTAAGGTCCTTCCTTTCTTCGTCAGGATATATTATCAGAGCCTCAAAGCCGCTGTAAAGCCCCATCCGGCTTGACACGGCCGCCCTCTCCGGAATAAAAAGGAAGGAGAGAGAATTGAAAGGAGAGAGCGATGTCAGTCGTGACGATAGTTTTGCAGGACGCGCCCTATGGCAACGAGAAGGTCTGGAACGCCTTGAGGCTTTCGCAGGCGCTCGTGTCGGTGGGCTCGAAGGTGAGGATATTCCTATACGGCGACAGCGTGGCTGCGGCCAAGAAAGGACAAAACCCGCCGAAGGGCTATTATAACGTGGCCGAGATGCTCGCGGCCCTCATTGAAAAGGGCGTTGAGGTGAAGTCCTGCCTGACCTGCACGTCGGCCCGCGGACTTACCCAGGAAGACTTCATAGAGGGCGCGCTCGTCGGGAAGACGATAGACCTCGCCAGATGGGTACACGAGGGGGAAAAGGTGATGGTCTTCTAGCAGGTTGCTGAAAAAAGTCCATCTGCATTGCCGTCTTCGGCGCTCGTCATTGCGGCGTACATTACTAAAGTACGCCTCACTCCTCGCTCCTTGACTCCTCGCATTTGGACCTTTTTGAGCAACCTGTCGTCCCAGCGTTTTAACATCCTTACGGACCATGGCATATTCCCTCTTGACAATCCCTCCTTTTTTTTGTAATTTAATTTGATTCGGTTTTAAGCGCCTGTAGCTCAGTGGATAGAGCATCGGCCTCCGAAGCCGAGGGTCGGAGGTTCGAATCCTCTCAGGCGCGCCAGTCTTCTGGTGTCCTGAAAGGACAGGGGCCTGCCTCAAAGGTCTTTTTTACAACGGAATAAGTCTTGGGCCGCTAGCTCAGTTGGTAGAGCAGCTGACTCTTAATCAGCGGGTCGCAGGTTCGATCCCTGCGCGGCCCACCAAGATAGAGAAGGGGTTACGGAGAAATCTGTAGCCCCTTTTGCATTTCAGTGTCATGTATTGTCCGGTGTGAGACGGGTGGACTGTTAGGAGTGATGAGGATTCTGGCGATATGGCAGGGGGTTTAAAAAGTACTAAAAACCTTTCTTCGCGCAGCACCTATTTAAAACGCCTGCATGACCCAGCCCACGCGCCCCACGATTAGACCGCCTTTTTCCGCTTCTGCCCTTGAAAGCACGATATCTGGAAAGACCTTGTTTTCGGCACTCAAGATAATCGTTTCGTTGGGCCCCGTGAACACCCTTCTTATGACAGCCCCTTTGCCTGGGACGCGCACAACGTATAAAGACCCTTCCTCTATTTCCTTGCTTTTGTAGTCCAGTCCGACGACCGATCCATTCGGGATTGTAGGCGCCATCTCGTTTGTTTCGACCTTCAGGCCTAATGGGGCCAGCCTTGTAAGGCGTGCTGGAAGGATCATGGTCTCGACAAGTACTTGAAGCCTTTTGTCCCCTGAAGACATGGCAAGTTGCAGCGGAAAAACATTTACGCTGGCGAGCTCTTCCGGCCCTTCTGGACGGGTAAGGGCCTGCGAAGCCAATGTACTCCAGGGCATCTCCTCCTCAGCGACCATGGGCGATGGAGTAATACCTAAAGGCTGGCTCCCTATTTTAAATTCAAAAGATATTCCTAAAGTGTCATGGATATGCTGCAGCCTTTTTTTGCCAACGGTCTTGTGCCCACCCAATATTGCGCCTAAATCTCCCGGTGTCCAACCTAATGTTTCGGCAAGTTGTTTTGGTGTGAGTTTATGAGATTGCATATATTCTTTTAGTTTTTCAACTACGAGAGAAGTATTCAACTGTTTTTCCTAAAATTGGTAAAAATTCTATTGACAGTATCCAAAAAATGGATATAATTCCCTCATCACCTTGGGAGCGTGAGATGAAAAAATGGGCCATTTTAAACTGAAAAAACTTGGGCCGGACAGACTCACGCTCCCAAAAGCCAGTCTAGCCGTCCACCCAAGACGCACGAAGCCCCTTGATGCTGTGAGAGGTATCCTGGGGCTCGTGTGTTCGTTATAGCATACACAATTAGTTCTATCAAGCCATGCCTTTGCGTGACCTTTTTATGCTGAATTTCGACCTCAACTGGAGCAATCTGACTTGCAGGCACTTGACATACGACGCTGGAAAAAAAGGATTACGCAGAAAAAAATGTTTCATAAATAGCCTGTAGCAAGATATCGCAGAGGAGATAATCTTTTGTTATCAAGGGTTTCTTGAAAAACAAGTAAGTTGCGAGCATGGGGATTATCGCTATATAAATCAGAAGCGGCGTCATTCCGTCCTAAAGACCCCTGGCAAGTGGATATGCCAGAGAAGGATATTCTTTACAAGGGGCACTCGGGTGCACTATACGGGAGAGTGTCAAAAAGGAGTTCCTTAATAAAGAAGGCGAGGGTATAGAAAGGAGGTTCCCATGAACGTACTTCTAGAAATCCTGACCATGCCACAACTGAGGAGTATATGCCGGATGTGAAAGAGTTCAACTCCTGCCTTGATTATCTGGGCGTGGATGATCTGAGAAAGAGGGCTGTTCAGCTTGAAGCCGAGGCAGTAATCATGCGCCGGGAGATCAAAGAGAAGGACAATAGGATAAGGGAGCTGGAATCAAGGTGTGTCTACAAGGAAAACCTCCTGCTCGAACTTCGTATAGTGCTCATGGCGCTCTGTGATAGGGCTGGGGAGGGCAAGAAATAGGTCAGGCCTTAAAAAGACGCCAGTAAGAGCTATTTTTCATTACGGCATATAAATGGATGCAGGGCTGAATTTAAGCCCACATGGGTTGGCCAGGTCCTCGACTGCCGCTTATTGACTGGCAAAAGCCACTGTTCAGTTTTTGTCCAATAACAAGCAGTATAGGCGAACAACCCTTAGAAGCCATACCCTTTAGCGGTTTCCACATCATAGCCAGAAAGAATACCAGGTTGGACCGCTCAGTACTAAACCCTTATCAGCGGGTCGCAGGTTCGATCCCTGCGGTGCCCGAATATCAAGGGGTTACAGCATTGCTGTAACCCCTTTTGCATTTCAGTGTCCATTTTTTGTCCTGTTGGTTTTTACGGGGTGGGGGCTGCAAGGGGGTACAGGTTTACGGGGTTCAGGGCGATATGGTAAGGTGGGCAGTTAAAATTCGAAGTATGAAGCCAAAACCCATGAAGGGCTAATGACATATAAGTATCAATTTTCCAGCATAAATAAAGACTTGATGGACGCTCACAAAGCAGAACGAACTTTTAGCTTGGGGATGCGTGCATTTTTTAGATGGCTCATAGCGATGTACGGGGCTGTAAGCGTTTCGCTTAGTCTTGTCGCATTGGACTTTAATAAGTCAATCTTGCAACAATCTCTGTCGTTAATTTTCGGACTCGTACTCCTATATTTTTTTGCTGTTAAACCAGTATTAAAGAGGTTTTCGATTAAGAGGAACAATGCGTCCAGTCAAGAAATTACATTAGTGTTCACTGATGATTATTTAAGAATTCAAATCAGTGGCCTTGCTGAAATTACTCGACAATGGGATGAATTCAGTGGTTTTAATGAAAGCAATAAAGGAATCCTTTTTTACTTCACTGATGGAATTGTGAACTGGTTGCCTAATCGCGCCTTTTTTGATAATGCAGAGAGAACGAAGTTTATAGAATTTCTCCAGAGCCATCTCTTCAACCAAAAAAATGATATCAGCATGCTATTACTTGTCGTCACGCTGCTGAATTTCAACAAGTGCTGCTGAATTCAACAAGCTTCTTCACATACCCCCTCTCATACGGCTCATCCCGTGTTGAAAATGTTGAAATGAACAGGACAATGAGATAGAACTAAGCAGTCGGCATTGAGGATTAGGTGTTTCTATATACGTCCTGAACGGAGTCGATTAAGTGAGTGTGCTGAAGTATATAACAAAATCCAGAGTAGGACTGTTTGCCGGACTATCCGGGTGGATATTATTATTTGTGATATTCTTCCAATTTGTAAGGGATTATACGGCTGCTATGGAAACGAGTGTTGAAAACCGTACACCCATTGACTGTAGTCAATGCTTCGGTTTAGGTTTCAATTACGGCATCTATTTCTCCATAGCTCTTGTTCTAATTTCTTTAGGATTGGCTACATGGGGATCCAAACGAGATAGAAGGTTTTCACTTCTTACCTATTCGCTTCATATTGTCCTTACAATAACGCTGGTGATTTGGCTGTGGTGAAATTAAATAAGTCCAGAGTGGGATTCATCTTTGCTCTACCCGCATGGGGACTCCTGTTCCTTGCTTTCGAAATTGCTATTGGTTATCTGCCCACCGATGCTCCAGAAGCTTACGAAAAAGTGGCACGCTATATCGCACTCCATTTTTTCTTGCTTGTCTCGTCAGTCATACTTTTTCTTTCTTCAATCGTTTTAGCAACATGGGGATTGAAGAAGGATAAATGGTTTTCAATCCTCACCTTTACCGTCCACGGCACAGTCGTATTTGTGTTGTTGTTTTTATTCTTCTGATTTCTCCTCAGCCGGGGCACAGCCCACCATTTTTCATGCGGTGCCCGAATATCAAGGGGTTACGGAGAAATCCGTAACCCCTTTTGCATTTCGTTGTCAGCGACAAAAACCGTGGGCAGACAGCATTTCAAGCTTCGATATATAATTGAAGGTAAAGTCCCGGGAGGCAGATATGCTCACAGAGGTTTCGCGCTCGACGAAAAAGGCCGGTTTCTGGTCCGCGGTCTTCGCTGCGGTGTTCAGCATGACTTACGTCGTTGCGCAGATTGCGGAATGGCTGGGGCTGCTGGGTTCTAGCGGGGGCGCGGAGAGCGCCAGCACGGTTCTTGGGCTCGTGGTGCTGCTTACGCCGTCGTTGTTTCTGGGCTCTTCATTTCTCGTGCTTATCGTAAGCGTCCATCAATTGGCGCTTCCGGACAGAAAAGTCTGGAGCCAATCGGCAGTCGCGTTCGCAACCGCTTACGCGGTCTTGATAAGCCTCGTCTATTTTGTCCAGCTTACGCTAGTCGCGCCCCGGCTCGCCAGCGGCCGAACCGAGGGCATCGAGCCTTTTCTGTTCGCGCCTTTTGATTCGTTCCTGTATTCGGTGGATATACTCGGATACAGTTTCATGAGCGTGGCCTGCCTCTTTGCCGGCGCTGTGTTCACCGGCAAGGGGTTGGAGCGCATCGTGCGCCTGTTCCTGACGGCCAACGGTTTACTGCTTCCATTCATCGCGCTGCAGATATATTTTCATTGGATGATATGGTTTGCAGCGCTCTGGGCAATCACGTTCCCGGGGTCGGCATTGTCGCTTGCTCTCTTGTTCAGACGGGCAGGGATAAAAACATCCTCATAGGTTGGAAATCTTCCTTGCCGGGTTTGTCAGGAATGAAGGGGTTACGGAGATGTCCGTAGCCCCTTTTGCATTCCAAGGGCCAATTGACCCAACGGCAGGGTAAAGGCGGCTTTACATCGAGCCGATATGTAGAGCAGGCCTGGGTGTCTGCAAAGGCAGTTATGAATGCGTGAAGCGGGCAATGGATTGAACTATTATAAGTTCCACGCCTGTGATACCATCTTGAGGTTCGTAGTGGCGGCCTTTCGCCATAAATAGGCAAAAACAAAGAAGACTTTCTGGGAGAATATACCGATGGATATTCTGTCGATCGGCGTTTTGTCCAGCAGCATAATATGGGCTATCCTCGGCATCGTCCTTATCGCCGCCGAATTGGTGACGACGGCGTTTGTCCTGGTCTTTTTCGGGCTGGGGTCTCTTCTGACCGCGCTTTTGACATGGGCCGGCGTCACTACCGGTTTTACAAGCCAGCTGCTGGTCTTCGCGGTCTCGTCATTGGGCTTGCTTCTGATGTTGAGGACCTTCGCGAAAAAGCAGTTTTTCAGGAAGTCCGAAGTGTCGCAGGAGTTCATCGGCCAAAAAGTAATGGTCACAAAGGCTGTATCGCCCGATAGCGAGGGGACTGTCTCATACCGCGGGTCTGAATGGATAGCTTTCAGCGATTCAAGGGAAGTCATCCCGGCGGGCTCCATGGCGGAGATAACCGGCACTGAAGGCATAAGGGTCAAGATAAGAAAAATTTCGTAACTCTCGGGGGGAAGTGGATGGAATATGTTCTCATTGGTTTTGTTCTTGTTGTCGTCATCGTTATTTTCAAGGGCGTCAGGATAGTGCCGCAGCAAAGCGCGTACGTCATCGAGCGCCTCGGTAAATTTCACGCTACGCTGCACGCGGGCATCAGCTACATAATCCCGTTCGTCGACAGGGTCGCTTACCAGCATAGCTTGAAGGAACAGGCCATCGATATCCCCGAACAGGTCTGCATCACCAAGGACAACGTCCAGGTGGGCGTCGACGGGGTCGTGTTCGTCCAGGTGATGGACCCGAAGATGGCCTCATACGGTATACATAACTACTTTTTCGCAATAACCCAGCTTGCCCAGACGACGATGCGAAGCGAGGTGGGCAAAATTGACCTCGACAAGACCTTCGAGGAGCGGACGAGCATAAACGCCTCCATAGTCGGCTCTATCGACGAGGCTGCGAAATTATGGGGCGTCAAGGTGCTCCGTTACGAGATAAAAAATATCGTGCCGCCCAAATCGGTCCTGATCGCTATGGAAAAGCAGATGCAGGCCGAAAGGGAGAAAAGGGCCATCGTCCTTGAGTCGGAAGGCACGAGGCTTTCCGCCATAAACGTCGCGGAAGGGCAGAAAAAGAAGGTCGAGCTGGAATCCGAGGCTTACAAGATAAAGCAGATAAACGAAGCTGAAGGGCAGGCCAGGGCCATTACCGAGATAGCGACAGCCACGGCGGAAGGTCTTAAAAAAGTAGCTGAAGCGATCACGGCTAACGGCGGGATGGAAGCCGTCCAGCTGCGTGTCGCGGAAAAAACGGTGGAACAGTTCGGGCATCTCGCCAAGGCGACGAATACGCTTATCCTGCCTTCCAACTTCGGGGACATGTCCTCGATTATCGCCACGGCGATGAGCGTCGTGAAACATACGGAACCAAAGGGTAAGGCGCAATAAAGCCGGCCGCTCAGTACGGCGCGGTTTAATTCTTCAAGTCTGGTCAGACGAATCTTCGGAGGGAATATCAGGGCATGGCTTCAGGGGTACAGGCTGTTAAAGTAGCGTTTTTCGTCAATCTAGGGATTTTCATAGTAAAGCTCGCCGCCGCGCTGGTGACACGCAGCGCGGGTATGCTCGCCGAAGCGGTCCATTCGTTCGCGGACACCGGCAACCAGGTATTGCTCCTGCTGGGCTACAAGCGCAGCCAGAAGACGGCCGACAAGGACCACCCGTTCGGCTACGGCAAGGAAGAGTACTTCTGGTCTTTCATAGTTGCCATACTGCTCTTCGCGCTCGGCGGCGTTTATTCGGTGTACGAGGGCGTGCACAAGCTCCTGCACCCGGAAGAGCTCAAGCATCTGTACGTCAACTTCGCGATACTCGGGGTCGCCGTGGCGGCCGAGGGTTATTCATGGTGGATTGCCAGGCAGGCCATAGGCGGCAATTCAGTTTCTCAGATTTACGATGAACTTGTCGAATCGAAGGACGCCGGAAAAGTTGTCGTTTTCGTGGAGGACACCGGGGCGATGATAGGCCTGGGAGTGGCCCTCCTGGGCAACCTGCTGGCTTTCCTTACGCATAACCCGATGTACGACGCCATATCGTCCATCATAATAGGGCTCCTGCTGTTCGCTCTCACGTACTTCCTCGCGAACGAGATGCGAAAACTCATCATCGGCGAGAGGATAGACGGCAGGCAGCTTTCGATTGCCGTGCGCATCATAGCGGAGCACCCGCACGTGAAGGCCGTCGGGCAGATTAAGTCGATGCAGCTGGGCTCGGGCGAGTGCATCATCGCGGCTTATATCGACTTCGAGGACACGCTCAGGGACGCCGAGCTGGAGCGGACGATGAATTCCATACGTAACGATATACAGAGCAAGGTCCCTTCGGCAAAGCATGTCTACCTTCAGTTATGCAACAACGGTTCCTGTGTTGAATTGGCCTGATTTACGGCTTATCTCATAACCGCGGCAGGCCGCGATACCAAATGAAAAATCGCGAGGGGTTACGGGTTTCCCGTAACCCCTCGTTGTATTTCAGGATTTGATGATGTTTAAGAAATTTAAAACAAAGTGATGAAAATGGTGCTAGAATTCACCGGATGAGAAGTGGTATACAGTTTTTCGCGAAAAACTGGCTTGATTTGCTTGCGGTACCTAAAATCACTTAATAACGGGATGATATTCTGTATCCTTTTATGAGAGAAGTACGAAGCCTCGTGGGCGGTAAAAGAAAAAATTCGGAATGACGGAAAACAGCGGGAGGACGTCTTGGGAAAAAAGCATGTCGTCCGGCTTTCCGTGAGGAACATAAAAAAACTCAAGCTCACCATAACCGAGGCTTATCTGGTCCTGCCCGAGCGGACGGACGAAAAGGCGGAGATCCGGGCAAAATCCGAGTCCGGGCCGGTGATAGGGCTCATCTCCTACGAAGAGGCTCTTGATATTCTGATAGAATGACATACGAAGCAGGCACACAGACCACACGGGAGGACGCATTCATGGAAGGAAAATGTACGCTTAAGACTCTGGGCCTTTCGGAGGACGAGCGCAGGCATATCGAGATATGCAAAAACGGCGTAAGCTTAAGGGTCGCCCTCGACTCAATCGGGCTGGCCACGGCCGAGCAGCTTTATTCGGCCCACGACGACGCGTCTTTCGAGTCCGGCACCCAGTCAAGGTTCCTGATGATAATGAACAGGCTCTGGGACGAAGAGGTGGAAAAGGGAGGGGTGGCGCTCAAGGCGAAGCTCAGCGGCATCTCCGAGGCCGAGTTCTTCAAAGAGGCCAGTACCGAAGAAGAGGTAAAAAGCGCGGTGCTCTCCCTGGTGGGGCTCAAAAGAAAGTTCGGCATAGCGTAGCAGCTCAGCCAGGCTGGAATGTAAAGGGGGGGTTGCGGATTTTCCGCAACCCCCCCCTTTTTTGCATTTCACCCTTCAATGTATCAAATCTGAATGATATCTTTTAATGTTTGCTTATAAATTCAGTTGACCTTTAACTGAAGCGGCATTAAGATGCCGTTTACATGAAAAGTCAGAACATAAAATACCTTCCCGCGTTGGACCATCTGCGCGCTTTTGCTGCTTGCCTTATACTCGTTTATCATGGGGTTCTTTTTCTAAATAATTTTTTTCTGACAGGAGAATGGGTATATACATATAATCCATTAGCCGCGCTTGTTATAGAAGGTCATACGGCGGTGGCGATGTTTATGGTCCTTAGCGGGTTTCTGTTTACTTTTGGTGCAGCGGAGAGCAGGGTAAATTACTTCGGATTCATCTGGAACAGGGTATTGCGCATATATCCGCTGTTTTTGTTGATGATAGTCATCGGAGCGGCTTTATACCCGTCGCGGCTGAATCTCTTAGGTTTTCTGGAAACAGTCTTTTTTATGGCTAACCTGCCTGATGCGCTGGCATTGGGCCCGGTTACAGCCCTTTTCTGGTCAATTTCAGTCGAATTTCAATTTTATTTGATATTCCCTTTTCTCCTTTTTCTATTGCGAAGATACGGAGTACTCAGCCTTGTACTTATAATGGCAGCTGCTCTTTTTCTCCGGGCTGCAGCGGTTTATGCCGGCTACAATGTTTTGGATATCGCTTATCTTTCAATGCTTGCCAGAATAGACCAGTTCCTATTAGGCATGATAGCTGCAAAAATTTTTTCAGTGGCAGACAGGTCCATCCTCAGCCGTTTTTTTTTCCCGTCAATTGCAGGTGTGCTGTCCATCTCTCTTCTGTTCAACAGGCTCGGAGGCTGGTTTGAGCTCGCGTCCTGGAGGGTCGTATGGCCTCTGGTGGAAGGGGCGGCATGGTCGGTTTTTCTTCTGTCGTATACGGCTCATGTGAGAAATAATACCAATATTATCGGACGAGCGCTTTCCAGGATAGGGGAAATCAGCTATTCAGTCTATTTGATGCATTTCTCGGTCTGGTGGTATTTTTGCGTTGCAAACAAATGGTTCCTTGATCTTGGTGCAGGACCGCTAATAAATGCACTTGCAAATTCCTTCCTGATAATATTGCCGGTTACTGTTGTCCTCTCTACTGCCGCATATATGTTGGTCGAAAAGCCATTCCTCTCATTGAGGATAAGATACCTGAGATAAATGACCGGACAGGCGGGTTATTAATTTTTATGCCCGGAAAAACCAAACGGTCCGCGAGAGTTTTCTCCCGGACCGTTTGATTTTTTCAAGCATGCTTATTGTATCTTCGCGCTCACCTTGCTCACGATCAGCTCTTCGACTTTCGAGCCGGGTTTTTTTACGTAGGGCTGGTAGATATTCGCCATCTTCGTGCGGTATTCGCTCCATGTGACTATGCCGGCCTCCCTCGCGTTCTCGAGGGCCGTGAGCTTGCCCTTGAGCTCGGCCTTTTTGTCTTCAGGCAGGCGCGCCGCCCTCGACACACCTATCTCAATTTGCATCTCGCGGAAGCCCTTCAACGCCTTCTGCACGCCGTAGGCCGTTATGGAAGCTGCCGCCAGCGGGAGGGCGAACGAAAGGAACTTGTACATCCCTGAGCTTACCACGTGCGTCCCGCCCTGTATGACGCCCCATTCAGCGAGCGTCCCTTTTATGGGAGAGGCCGTGAAGGTCGACACGACCCACGCTCCGGCAAGTATGCCGGCCAGCGCGCTCACGCTCGGTATCTGGTTGAAGACCTGTCTGTTGAGGAAGTAGAGGAATTCCTTGAACTCGTTTTTTGCCTCTCTGGCGCCCTTGCTCGGCGCCTCAAAAGCGTCTATCTTTTCCATGAAAACCTCCTTCATGTTGATTATTTTCCGTTCCCTTAACTCGTGAGCTTTTTGACTATGAACTCCTCGACGCCCGAGGGGAGCTTGCCCATGTACCCCTGGTAGAGCGCCGCGAGCTTGGTGTCGTACTCGCCTGAAGTCAGGAGGCCCGAGTTTTTCGCTTCCTCCAGCAGGGCGAGCTTGGCGTTGAGTTCCGGGAGTTTTTCCGCGTCCAGCCTGGACGAGGCCGCCGCGTACTTCGCGAGCTGCCTTTTCCTGTAAGATTTAAATGCCTTTTGCACCGCGTAGACGGTTGCCGCCGCGCTGAAGAGGGTAAGGAAGACGGAAAAGAGCCTGTACGCCAGCGGGCTCGTGACTTCTCCAGTGGCGCCGCTGTCCAATATGCCGAACAGGGCCATCATGGAGCGTACCGGGGGCGTGGAGAACGTGGAGGAGACCCACGCGCCCATGAGTATGCCCGCAAGGGCGCTCATGCTCGGCACCTTGTTGAAAAAGTGCTTCGTCACGAAGCTCAAAAGCTCCCTGGATTCCCCCGAAAGCCGGGTCACATCTGAGCTCAGCCTGGTCATTACGTCGGTAAGATGTCTTTCCATCGAATCACCCGGAAATTGAAGTCCAACAAATCAAGGGGCCTTCTCGAGCTGCCCAGATGTTTTAATTACTCCCAGGCTGAAAAAAATGATGTGACTTGAGTTTTTTTGCCAAACAATTTGTTTGTGCGTGCCGTAAGTCACTTAAAACAGTTCAGAGTTGTTGCAAAATATCATTGTAAGGGCGCATTTGCGCCCTCCCCAACAAAAAGAGGCACGATGTTTTCAAGGCGTGAAAAGCAATGCGACCGGGAAAGCTGCCTGGAGGCGGCCGCGAAGGCACAGGCCAGCGGACGTCTGAAGAAGGCGGTAGACCATTACATGAAGGCGCTCGAGGCAGACCCCGAGGACCTTCTGGTCCACGCCAAGATGGCCCCGCTGCTCGCGCGGATGAAAAAGTTCGAGGAGTCCTGGGACAGCTTCAGGATAGCGGCCTCGAGACACTTCGCTTCAGGCTTCAGCAACAAGGCGATAGGCATATACTCGCAGGCGGCAAGGTTCATGCCGAGAAACCCCGAGGTCTGGGAGGCCATGGCGCACGTCTACGTCCAGCAGGGCAGGAGGGCCGACGCCGTGGCTACCCTTTACAAGGGCCACGGCTTCTTCGCGCACGGGCCTGAGAGGGACAGGGCGGTGGCGATGCTCAGGAAGGCATTCGCGCTCGACCCCTGGAACTTCGCAGTGACAATAGAGCTCGCCAGGCTCGTCAAAAAACAGGACCCCGTCGAGGCCCTGGGGCTCCTGGAGGGCCTCTCAGAGAGGGCAGCCGGACGCGACTTGAGGAAAGTGCACTCGGCCATGTTCCGCACCGAGCCCAGTTTCACGATGGCCTGGAAGTGGCTTAAGACAGCCTGGTACGAGGCTTAAGCGGTCCAGCCTTTTTTCACGCAGCATTTAACCCTTCAGATTCACATCAGCCAAACCCCCGTTATACTCTATTAATGAAAGCGATCTTCTGGGACAGGCAGTCAGGCTCCATGAAATACGGCCAGAGGCCGGAGCCGGATATAGCGTCCTCCGCCGACGTAAAGGCGAGGGTCCTGGCGACAGGCGTCTGCGGCACTGACAGGGAGCTTCTTTCAAGGAAGGGGTTCATCCCCCCTGAGAACAGCAACTTCATCGTAACAGGCCACGAGGTGCTTGCCCGTCTCGTGGAGACCGGTCCGGACGTCTACGGCCTTGCACCCGGAGATTTCGTGACGTTCACGATAAGAAGGGGCTGCGGCAAGTGCACATTGTGCGCTTCCGGCAGGAGCGATATGTGCGAGACAGGCGAGTACTCAGAGAGGGGGCTCGCCCTGGCGGACGGCTTCAACTCGGAATTCGTCGTCGACGACGCTGCCAACTGCGTAAAGCTGCCCGCAGAGGTCGAACGGCTCGGGGTGCTTTGCGAACCTCTCTCGACGGTCGAGAAGGCCCTCAGCGGGGCTGAGGAGGCGGCAAGGAGGCTGCCCCGTATTGACGGCGGACAATGGCTTCACGGGTCAAGATGCCTTGTAATGGGGGCTGGGCCGATGGGCCTGCTGGCATCGATGGCGCTCATTTTGCGCGGAGCCCAGCTCTGGTGCGTGGATATGCTCGATGAGAAGTCAATGCGCCCCGGGTGGCTCCGTTCGATAGGCGCAAGCTATATCGACGGCAGGAAGCTCAAGCCCGGAAAGCTTGCCGAGGTTGCCGGGGGCAAGTTCGCCCTCGTCTACCAGGCCGCTGGCGCGCCTCAGGCGTCAATCGAGCTTTTGCCAGCGCTCGCCCCTAACGGCGTGTTCGTTTTTTTCGCCTCAGGCAGGGGTGCGATAAAAGCCGACGCTTCCCTCATCACAGGGATAATAGACGGCAACCAGACGCTCCTGGGCTCGGTAAGCTCCGGGCACAGCCACTTTGCAATGGCCGTCGATCGCCTTGCCCACGCCGAGCTCAAGTGGCCGGGACACGCAATGGGGCTTATGACAGGAGAGTACGCGCCGGGGGACTTTAAAAAGGCGTACGCCGAAGAGCCGCTCAAAAACATAAAGAGCGTCATATATTGGGGATGATGAGGAGCGGAAAAACCTTGAAAAGGGCCTTTTGTGCGGCTATCCTGTCTGGACACCATGGAAGAGAGTCCGCGTACATATTTCCTCGTCAGGCCCGGCGGCCAGAAAAAGAACAAAGACCAGGCCTTCTGGATGACGGACAACGGCGAGTGCTGGGTAGACGTCGCCAGGAGCCGCTGGAAGGACAAGCACGCCTCCGACGAGGTGCTGGAGACCGTCATCGAGGAGCACTTCACCCTGCTCGACTGGAGGAAGACGCCGTACTACACGCCCGATGTTTCGTCGGGATGGCTTTCAAGGGAAGGCAGGTTCTACGGCTGCCCGACCTATTGCCATGACGTGCTCGCGTGGTGCGTGCTCGGGGTGAAGGTGCCGGAGCTCGAGCGGCTCGGATGGGTGCGCATATATTCCGAGAACTGGTACGTCTGCCAGGCGAGGCTGTCGGCCGAGCAGAAAAACTGGCTTTCAATGAACGGGCACAAGGTAATAGACTGAAAACCCTCTGTTTTCCCTAGTTTTCCCACAAGAGAACACTTCCTTAAAAAATCTGATATATTTCGGTTGCGGGCCTTTCTGAGGTTTCGGCAAGGCCGGCTGATTCCCATACCGTATCAAGGAGCAAGTCATGGCCAGACTGCCGTCGCTTCTCGGAGAGCTTTCGGAGATGGAAGAGACCGCCGCGAGGATATACAGGAAGGGCGCCTCCGCGGTAAAGGACGACGCGGGGCTTGAGCGCCTCATGAAGGGGCTTGCCCTCGAGGAAGAGGAGCATATGAAGCTCCTTACGGATTATGGCGGCCGATTCAGCGAAACGGAGGCCCTTGCCGCCCTCGAACTCGACGAGGAGGCCGTCCGCAGGACAAAGGACTATCTGAGCATCGCCGAGAAGAGGATAGACGCCGGAAGGCTTACCAACGAAAACCTCATAGACTGCGTCGCAACGACCGAATCCTCCGAATGGAATCGCGAGTTCCTCAAGGTCATAGACGGGCTCAAGCATGACTCCAGGCTCTTCATTCCGGTTGCGGCGCGCATACAGCAGCACAAGAGGTCCGTTGAAAGGTTCCTGGGCTCCAGGAGCGGCTTCGAGAGGTTCCTCACGGGCATGAGGTCGCTGCCGTCGGTCTGGGAGGAAAAGCTCCTCGTCGTAGACGACGACAAGGCCGTGGCCGACGTAGTCACGGCTGTAATCGAGGACGAAGGCAGCGTAGAGACCGCCCGGAACGGGGCTGAGGCGCTGGAGAAAATTGCTTCAGGCTATTACGCCGCCATAGTGAGTGATTTTTCGATGCCGAAGATGAACGGGGCGGAGCTCCTGAGCAAGGCTGAGGAAAGGTTCCCCGGGATAAAGGCGCGGTTTCTCTTTTTTACCTCTGACAAGGACAGGGTCGAGCATTTCAGGGGAAAGGGAGTAAAGGCGCTTTTGAAACCCTCGAACGCCTCGGACATCTCCGGCGAGGTAGCCTCGATTTTGAGGAGGCAGTGTTAGAAACGAATGGAGCAATTTAAGGTTTCTGTTGCAGAATTTCTCACGCGCTGCCGCGCTAAAGCGTTCTCGCTAAAATACCATGTAACGCGGCTGCCGCCGCTTTCTGTAACAGGGCTATCTCGCCCCATCCCTGGGGCTCGACCCTTCGGGCCTTCTCGCTCACGCTCGAAGTTCAATTTTTGCTATCCTGCAAAAATTGTCTACGCGCTTTCTTCCTCCCCAACCCGCGAACCTCGCCCCTGAGGTCGCTTCGCTCCCTGCTTCCCCGGCTTGGTTCGCCGCCGCCTCCGCGAGAAGCGCTCCGCCCTGTTACGGGTATGGGTAGAGACAAAAAAAGCAAAAAATGTTTTCTCTTCTATGGAGAGGGGAAAGCCAGCTATTACTTGAAAAGCTCCCTCAGCTTCTTCAGGGGGTCTTCAGTACTCTCTTCTTTCGTACCCTTCCCGAACTCGAAGAACTCGCAGAAGTTTGCCCTGTCCTTATCGACGACCCGCTCGGCTGAAGGCTCGGAGCACTGGTTGTATGCGCCCCTGTCGTGGAACCTGCAGTTGAGGCATACCTTCACGTCAGAGCCGCACTTCGGGCACGCATCCCCCCTGCCGGGCCTCTGGGCCGCGTCCAGCTCTTTTTTGCAATGGAAGCAGTTTGCCATCTCCATATCTTATCATCCCCGCCGGTCAAAATAAAGTTCAGAGCCCGAACTTGGACGCCCTGTCCGACGAGAAGATGCCCGAAGGCTTGTGCGCGGGGAACTCCTTGAGGAGCTTGTACGTGTCAGTGTCGTAGACGGCGACCTTGTCCTCTTCGCGGACTGATATGTATACTGCTTCGCCCTTGGGCGTAAACTGCGGGTCGAGGGCGCCCTTGCCTGCGTCTATCGATTTTTTGACGCTAAGCGTCTCCACGCTTATTACGTCGACAGTGCGCTCTTCGGCGCTCCCTGGCGCTCCCACGTTGTCGACCCATACCTCGCGGCCCCCGGGCCTTACAACGACGAAAAGGGGCGTGCCCGCAACCGGTATCGATTTGACGACCGACCAGTTGTCCATGTCGTAGACTATTATCCTTTTTTCGCCGAATGCCGGGACAAAGGCCAACCCGTTGGCAACCCCCCATGACTCGAGGTGAGGGATATGGTAGACAGAAACTTTCTCGTTTCCGGTTTTGATAGCAGGCCTTCTTTCGCGAACGTCGATTTTTTTCACGGCGTCCAGCTTCCACGTATCCAGGAGCCCCATCCAGTCCGAGTTCAGCAGTCCCACGAGGTAGTACCTGCCGTCAGGCGTTATGAACTGGTCGTATGGCGTGTCCCCGACTTCCTCGAATTTCTTTATGACCGGGAAGCCCTCCTGCTTCATGTCGACTACCCAGACGGCATTGCCCTCCATGAGGCCGAATATCATGAGGTTGTCGGGCGTATCGAGCGGCCCGACCGTGCGCGACCTGAGTTTCGTTCCGTCGGGAAATTCTTTCATTACGGCCGGTATCTCCTTGACAATTTTGAGCGTGCCCGAATCGAGTATGGTAACTCCGCCGGGCTCGTAGTTGCAGACCATTATGTATTTGTTGTCCCTCGATATCGCGATGCCGATGGAGTTCTCCGCCGCTTTGGCTCGGGCCTCGACCTCCATGCCCAGGAGATCGACCTTGCTCACTACCCCGTCCCTTGCGATGACAAAGGCGTACCGGGCGTCCCGGGAGAAGACCATTGTCGCGTGCCTCAGGTTGCCGAGCCCTTCGACGCGGCCCAGCAGTTCGTGCTCTATTGAATCGAAGACGGCGACGCTCCCCTTTTCCCTTTCGACGACGACCATGAGGGAGGCCGTCCCATAGACCTTTTTATCGGTGGCTTGGGAAGGGGAGGCCGCGAGGAGAAGAATGAAGAAAGCGGAAAGGAGTTGTTTCATCAGCGCCTCCAGTGGTGTTTTTCCGTTCATATGCCTATTTCCTTATCCGTGAGATAGCAGGCCGGGTCCTCGGCCCAGGGGTCTTGGGTCGCGAATTCGGCCCTCGCCCTGTAGCTTCCGGCGCAGATCGAAAAATGCGAGCACCTGGAGCACCTGCCCTTGACGAGCCCTTGCCTGTTCCGGAGGGCCTTCAGGAGCGGCTCTCTCGGGTCTGACCAGATCTCGCCGAAGGGGCGCTCTTTTACGTTCCCGAAAGAGCGGGAAGCCCAGAACTGGTCCGGGTGGACCTCCCCGAGGTTGTCTATGTTCGCCAGGCTCACCCCTGATGAATTGCCGCCTCTTCTTTCGAGGAGCGCGCGCACCTTTTGGGCCTTTACGGGGTCTATCTCCCTGAGCTTCAGGTAAAGGTATGCTCCGTCCGCGTCGTTGCCGCCTGTCACTATGTCCTTGTCCAGCCCCTTTTTAATGAAGATGGAAGCCCGGTCGAATATGTAATCGACAGCTACCCTCGTCTCGGCGTGGTCGAGGTCTTCGCCGGAGAAGGGCCCGCCCCTGCCCGAGTAGACGAGGTGGCTGAAATACCCCCTCTGGACGCCTTCGGATTCGAGAAGGCCGAACATGAAAGGAAGCTCGCCCGCGTTTTTTTTGCTCATGGTGAAGCGGATGCCCGTCAGGAGCCCGGCGTTTACGCAATGCCTTATCGCCGCAAGGGCCTTCTCGAAAGCCCCGTCCATGCCCCGGAGGCTGTCGTTGATCTTCCTGCCGCCGTCGATGCTCACGCCGACGTAGGAGACCCCCGCCTCTTTTATCCTTTTGGCTGTCTCACCATCTATCGATACCCCGTTGGTCGAAAGGACGGCCCTGATGCCCTTTTCCCGGCTGCGCCTGATGAGCCCCAGGATGTCAGGCCTTGTCAACGGGTCGCCGCCCGAGAAGATTATGGCGGGTACCTTGAAATCCGACAGGCCGTCTATTATGTTGAAGGCCTCAATTGTAGTAAGCTCGCCGGGATAGCTCCTTGCCCCTGAGCTGTTGTAGCAGTGGACGCAGGCGAGAGAGCAGCTCCTCGTCAGGTTCCAGACGACGACAGGGCTGAGGCCACTTCTGTAGCGGGCCGCTTCGGTGGCGCTCCGGCCTTTCGCCGGTCCTTCAAGGAGCTTTGATACGCTCAGCATCTGGCCTGTCTCCGGTTTTCTGCCTGTGCCTCATGTACGAGATTATCCCGTCTATCTCCTCTGGCGTCAGCTCGGCCAGGCCGCCCTTTCCCTTGAGGTAGCCTTTCATCGGCGTGCCCGGCCTGCCGTGCATTATCGTCCTTCGAAGCTCGGCGTCGGATATCGATTCGAGAAAGCCCGGGTCAAGAAGCGGCGGGCCCATTGCCCCTTCGCCTTCGTGACCGTGGCAGCCGCCGCAGAGGGCAAAGTGCCGCTCGCCCTGTTCAGTATATGATGGTTCGACGTCATGGGACGGGGCCTCCAGGGTCTTCCCTATCTGCCATGATTTTATGTGAGAGGCGACCTCCTCGATGCCTTCGGCAGGGATGACATCCTTGAAAGAGGGGCAGCCCAGTATCTTTCTCCCGGCCTTGATTGACTTTGAGAAATAACCCTGCTCTACTGTTATGAGCAGCCCTTCTTTTCTGAGCGCGGGGGCTGTCAAACCTTCGCCGCCTTTGCCGTGGCACCCGGCGCAATGGACTTCAAAGAGCCTGGCCCAGCCTCCGAAAGATGCCGCGGGCAGCAGCGTCAGCACGGTTATGATGATGAGCGGGATTCGCGCGTTCACATGGCAATGATAGCAGAAAGCTGAAGTTTTGGCGTTTCGCCGCTGTAACGCCAGACCATTCCAAAAAAAGCCAATCTAATCGTTTTCTTTCCTTTGAGCGCGGCTTTTGAGCGCATATCAAAGGGATGGCGGAGGGGGCCATGCATGCATCGATCGACGGGCTTGACGCGCTTATCCTGAACCGGATACAGGGGGATTTTCCTGTATCCGAGGACCCATATGGCGATATCGGAAGCGCCCTCGGGGTTAGCGGGGAGGAGGTGCTCCTGAGGGTTAAGTCGCTCGTTGAAAGGGGGGTGGTGAGAAAGGTGGGCCCCTTTTTCGACGCCAGGAAGATGAAGTACGTCTCGACCCTCTGCGCCCTTGAAGTGCCTGAAGAAAAGCTCGAGGAGGTCGCAGCAATGATAAGCGCGTACCCCCAGGTCACGCACAATTATTTGCGGGCCGGAAGCCCAAACCTCTGGTTCACCCTTATCGCCGAGTCGAGGGAGGCCGTCGCGAGGATAATCTCCGAGATAGAGAAAAAAGGAGGCGTCAAACCGGTGCGCGACCTCCCTGCGAAGAAGATGTTCAAGGTGAAGGTAGACCTGAAGGTGGGCGAATAATGGAAAAAAGGGACATCGAGCTTGTGCGCGCGCTGCAGAACGAAGAGATATTCCTGACGGAGCGCCCTTTTCACGAGGCGGCAAGCCTCCTCGGCTGGACAGTAAAAGAGGTGCTCGAGCGGGTAAGGGCCCTCAAGGAGGAGGGCGTCATAAGGAGGTTCGGGGCCGCGCTCACCCCGAGGAACGCCGGTTTCAAGTCAAACTCGATGATAGCGTGGGACGTGGTGGATACGAGGGCCGAAGAGGCGGGCTCCCTCATGTCCGAGCACCCCAGGGTCAGCCATTGCTACATAAGGCCGAGGTTCGAGGGCTTTCCCTTCAATATATATACTATGGTACACGGAAGTTCACCTGTTGACCTTGCCAGGATAATTGACGAGCTCTCGGTCCTGGCGGTCTCCTCTTCTTACAGGGCCCTTCACTCCCTCAAGGAGTTCAAGAAGAGCTCGCCTGTCTATTACCCGAAAGCCCTCGAACCTGAAAATGCCTGAGAGGGGCGTTATGCGGCTATTCCTGACAATGCTGGCCTTTGCCATGCTGGGGGGGAGCGCGCTGGCCTCGGGCGCGGAGGTCTACGAAAAGCACTGCGCCTCTTGCCACCACAGGGAGAGGTGGGGGCTTACCGGCCCGCCGCTTCTGCCAGAGTATTTCGGGCCGAAAAAAGATGCGGATATAATTGCCGCGATAAGCGAAGGCATTCCGGCCACAAACATGCCCGCCTTCAAGGGTAAGCTCTCGCCGGATGAGCTCAGGGAAGTTGCCGCCTTTGTAAGGACGAAGACGGCCGTCCCCGTGTGGTCGGCCTTTGAGATGCTCTCGACGCGCAAGATGGCGGATGCAGCCGGGCCTTCAAAAAAAGGCGGGTACGACATGGAGGAGTTCTTCATGGTCGTCGAAGGCGGCACAGGCAGGGTCCATTTCATGGACGGCAGGAGCTTCACCGTCCTCGACAGCGTAAAAGCGGGCGCGATACACGGCGGGCCTAAGTTCGACAATGAATTGAAGAACGCTTACATGGTCTCCAGGGACGGCTGGGTCGTGAAATACGACCTCGAGGCCCTCCGTGAAGCCGGGAGGATAAGGGCCGGGGTAAGCGCCAGGAATATCGCCATCTCTGCCGACGGCAGGCACATGGCGGTTGCTTCTCTTCTGCCCGAAGCCCTCGTCATCCTCGATACTGAGACCTTGAAGCCGGTTAGGAGCCTTTCGATGGGGGCGCTAAGCGCGGTCTATTCCCTGAAGGGGCGCGCCAGGTTCCTCGCGGCCTTCAAAGACAGGGCGGAGCTCGCGTTGATAAACCAGGATTTCGAAGCGTCGACGATTGAAATCGACCAGCCCTTGACCGATTTTTTCATTGAGCCGTCGGAAAGATACGTCATCGGCACCTCCAGGGAGGGCGGGCGCATAACGGTCGTCGACCTCGAGGAGGGAAGGGTGGTCAAGTCCCTCAAATCGAAGGTGAGGATGCCGCACCTGGCCTCGGCCGCGCTCTGGAGAGCGAACGGCTCAGTATACGCCGCCTTTCCCCACATAGGAGAAGCGGCAGTGAGCGTGATGGAGCTCTATTCATGGGAGATGAAAAAGACGGTCAAAACGAAGGGGCCGGGGTTTTTCGCCCGGGCCCACGAGTACGCGCCGCATATATGGGTAGATACTAACACCGATACGATCCAGCTCATCGACAAGAAGACTTTCGAGGTCGTGGGCGAAGTTACCCCGGAGCCCGGCAAGAAGGCGATGCACATAGAGTTCACGAAGGAAGGCTCCTTCGCTCTCGTGAGCATATGGGAGGATGACGGGGCCGTCGTCGTATACGACAGCCGGAGCCTCAAGCCAGTCAAAAGCCTGCCGTTCAAAAAGCCTGTCGGCAAGTACAACGCCTTCAACAAGAAGTCCTGACCCGCTCCCATCAAACGTTATCTAACCATGCTCTAATCCTGATAATCGTAAGATTGTCTTGTATAAGGGACTTCGCTCGCGGCAAGAGGTTTCATGGCTGCAAAAACGGGTTTCAATAATAAAATGCCTCGAATTCCAAGAGAATTCCGATAAAAAACGCGGCATGACTGAAAAGTGTTTCAAAATGAAAAAAGTTTTTTTTCGATAGTTTGTAAAAGGCGCAAAAAACCCAGGAAATTCCATGAAGAAGTCCCTGGCATGGAACTTGAATATTAAAAACGGTCATCAACGCTTTACTCAAGGAGGAGAGATGAAAAGGATATTGGCAATTACGGCGGCAACTTTCGCGTGCGCGTTTTTCATAGGTTCAGGCCAGGCAGTCTCCGGCGAGCTTCTCGATTCAGGGAGGATTGTCGCCGCGATGGAAGACCAGTGGCAGGGGCACAATTACAGGAATACTCATACCCAGGAGAGCTATGTAGCCGCTCTTCAGGACAACCACAAGGGCTTCTACAGGAACATCCACACACAGGAGAGCTTCATCGCCGCCCTTCAGGACGGCCACAAGGGCCATTACAGGAACGTGCACAGCCAGGAGAGTTTTGTGGCGGCCCTCGGCGACCATTACACCGCCGAGAGGTACGCAGCGATAATGGACAGCAGCAGGTTTGCCGGGCTGCTTGCCGAGAAGCATGAAGAAGAGGCGGCGACCGCGGCTTACACGCCCGGCTGCGGCCACAGGGACGTCGACTATCTCGCGCAGAACATAGTGCTCGCGCGTCTTACCGAGGCCTGCAAGTAAAAGTCATCGCGAGGAGCGCGTTACGCGACGAAGCAATCTATCTTTTAAAAAAAGTGAAGGGGGCCTTTCGGCCCCCTTTTTTTGTGCTCTTTATGGAAAAGGCGTCAGTAGATGTCCATCATCGTATTGTAGACGTTGAACTTGCCGGTTGGGGTGGCAAGCTTTATCCTGTTCTTGACCTTTCTTGTCTTGTCGTCCAGGACGATTATCTCGCCCTCCCTGTCCCATACTGAAACCCACACCTCGTCCCCTGCCTTGTTGTACTCCATGTGCACTATCTTGCCGTGGTCGGTGAGCTTGATGTCAACCGGCTTGGCGTCAAGGTCCTTCTTGTCGTAGACGGTTATCTTCTGTGCGACCTCCAGGTCTTTGCTGAGCGTATTGTCGACCCAGATGTTGTTGCTCACAGGATGGGTCTTTATGAAAAGGCCGTTGCCCGCAACCGGGAGCTTCCTTACGACCTTCCACGCGTACTGCTTGTGCTTTTCCGGGTCTGTGCCTATGACGGCTACCATCGGCTCGCCGAGATGCGGGGTGGCCCAGACAGGGCCGTACTTGGTGTCTACCCAGTTCGCCCCCCTGCCGGGGTGGGGCTTGTTGCCGGTTTCGATTAACGCCGCGAGCTTCCTGTCTACAGTGTCTATGGCGGCGACCCTGTTCCTCATGTTCGCCGCCACGAGGAAGTACCTCTTGGAAGCGTCCCAGCCGCCGTCGTGCAGGAACCTCTCGGCGTTTATCTTCGTCTCGGTCACTGTCCCCAGGTCTGCCTTGCTGTAGTCTACCAGCAGGACTATGCCGGTCTCCTTTACGTTTATGACCCATTCAGGCGAGGTGTGGGACGACACGATGGAAGCGACCCTGGGCTCCGGGTGGAACTCGTTCGTGTCGTAGGTGTAGCCCCTCGTGGAAACCACCTTCATCGGCTCGAGCGTGTCCCCCTTCAGTATGACGTAATGCGGAGGCCAGTAGTTTCCCACGACCGCGTATCTGTCGGTGAAGTCCCCGAGCTTGCCCTTGTACTTGCTCGTATCAATGGAGCGCGCGTCTACGCCGGTCTTTATTTCTGCGACTATGTTCGGCGGGGAGGCCCATAGGTCTATCATCGTCGCCTTGCCGTCCCTGCCAATGGAGTACATGTACCTGCCCGAGGCCGAAGGGCGGAGGATATGCACGGCGAAGCCGGTATTGAGGGTCGCCAGTATCTCCTTTGTATCTCCGTCAATTATGCTGACCTTGCCTACGTCCCTCTGTATGACCCCGAAGTAGTTCTGCCAGTTCCTCTTGGGCGGGCTCTTGGGCCTCTTGTCGACGGGGACAACGAGCTTCCACGATTCCTTTATCTGGTCCATGCCCCATTCGGGCGGCTGCGGAGGCTCAAGGTGCATATAGGCGGAGACGAGCTCTATCTCCTCTTTCGAGAGTATGTCCTTCCAGGGCGGCATGCCGCCGGGAGTGCCTTCGGTTATTATGGTGGCCATAGCCTCAAGGGGGATGGCGCGGGTCTTGGAGGGCTCGAGGCTCGGGCCAGTCGCCCCCTTTCTCAGGGTGCCGTGGCAGCCCGCGCAGCGGTCAAAGTAAATCTGCTTGGCCTTCATGAAGTCTTCGTCCCGCATCTTCCTGTCGTCGTCATCGTCGTCATCGTCGGCGAGTACAGGCGCGGCCAGCAGGATGAGAAAGAACAACGCCGCGAGCAAACCGAGCTTTCGAACCATGGTCAGTTCTCCTTCCTTGAAAATCGTCTGTCGCTTTTCAGGGATAAATGGTGGGCTCCGCCGGATACAAACCGGACTACTCTGGATATTATAGCGGACAGTCTTGATTTGTGCTTGGAGGCGGGCGTTTTTTTCTCGCCGGGGCCTCCCGGCGTTTCTTGACGAGGGCGCGTTACCTGATATATTTGAAGATGTACTTACCACGGGTGCCAATGAAAAAGCGCCGTATCCAAAGCCTTCTCTGCGCCGTTTTCCTCATCTTTTCCATGACCCAGTTCGCTTACGGCGCACAGGCCCCCGGCCTGATCGAAAGGACCGGGGAGCAGGTGCCGCTTGGCGCCGAGTTCAGGGACGAGTCTGGCAAAAGCGTAACCCTCGGCCAGCTGCTTACAAAGCCGGCGGTGCTCTCCTTCGCCTACTTCGGCTGCGAGGACCAGTGCAACACGGTCCTTTCAAACCTCGCCCGCGCCCTCGGCAGGACAAAAGGGACTCCCGGAGAGGACTTCCTCGTCCTGACGGTCAGCTTCGACGGCCAAGACACCCCGGAGGACGCTGCCTACAAGAAAAAGAATTACACGCTTGCCTCAGGCAGGCAAATGGACGAGGGCGCGTGGCGGTTCCTGACCGGCGGCAATGATTCGATTGAAGCCCTTACAGGGGCAGCAGGGTTTTCCTTCCGCAAGACCGAAAAAGGCTTCGACCATCCGGCAGCCTTAGCTGTGCTCTCTTCCGACGGCAGGATAATAAGGTACATCTACGGCAACTCATACCTTCCGGCAGACATCGAGATGGCCCTCCTCGAGGCCTCTGAAGGAAGGATAACGGCTTCAATCAAAAAGGCCATCCAGCTGTGCTTTAGCTCCGAGCCGGGCGGACGGGCTTATCTGGTATCCGTGCTCAGGGCGGCCGGTGTCGGCACGCTCGTATTCGCCGCAGTCTTCTTCATCTATGTCACGGCTTCCAACAGGCCGGGCAAAAAGGACCCGAGATAATGGCGTTCGAAGGGACAGGAGAAGGCAGTTACCTTTCTGCCGAGCCCGGAAAAGGGTGGCTTTCCTCGTGGCTCCTCACGACCGACCACAAGAGGATAGGCGTCTTGTACCTCTTGTCCATAATGTCGTTTTTCTCCGTCGGGGTCGTCTTCGGCTTCCTCATGAGGCTAGAGCTCATATCCCGCGGGCCGACCATAATGGAGGCCACTACCTACAATTCGTTCTTCACGCTACACGGCGTCATAATGCTCTTTTTGTTCCTCATCCCGGTAGTCCCGAGCGTCTTCGGCAACTTCCTTTTGCCGATAATGATAGGCGCCAGGGACGTCGCCTTCCCGAGGCTCAACCTCCTGTCGTGGTACTTCTACATGGCAGGGGCGGCCCTGGCCATAACCACGCTGATAATAGGCCCGGCAGACACGGGCTGGACCTTTTACGCGCCGTACAGCTTAAGGACGCCTTCGAGCGCCTCTCTTGCGGTCTTCGCAGTTTTTGTGCTCGGCTTCTCGTCCATCTTGACCGGCATAAACTTCGTGACTACCGTCCACAGGCTCCGCGCTCCCGGCATGACATGGTTCCGGCTCCCGCTCTTCGTCTGGGCCACTTACGCAACTGCGTGGATACAGGTGATAGCGACCCCCATACTCGGCGTGAACCTCTTACTGGTAATGGCCGAGAGGCTCTTCGGCATCGGCGTATTCGACCCGGCCAAAGGCGGGGACCCGATACTCTACCAGCACCTATTCTGGATATACTCTCATCCGGCGGTTTACATAATGGTGCTGCCCGCGATGGGTGCGATATCCGAGATAGTGCCGGTCTTCGCCAGGAAGGTCATCTTCGGGTACAAGGCCATAGCCTACTCGAGCATAGGCATCGCGGCCGTCGGCTCCCTCGTGTGGGGCCACCATATGTTCGTGAGCGGCTTCAGCTACACGGCGGCCGTTTATTTCTCGCTCTTCACCTTTTTCGTTGCCATCCCGAGCGCCATCAAGGTCTACAACTGGGTCGGGACCATGTACAAGGGGTCGATCGTCATGGACACGCCTTTTTACTACGCGCTTGTCTTCATCTTCCTGTTCTCCATCGGCGGGCTTTCGGGCCTCATCCTCGGCGCGCTCTCGGTCAACGTCCACCTGCACGACACCTACTTCGTCGTGGCCCATTTCCATTACATAAAGTTCGGCGGGGCCGCCTTCGGCTTTTTCGCCGCCCTCCACTACTGGTTCCCGAAGATATCCGGGAGGATGTACAACAGGAAGGTCGCGAACTACTCGCTCCTTTTTCTCTTCATAGGCTTTAACACGCTCTTTTTCCCGATGTTCGTCCTGGGCTACGAAGGCATGCCGAGGAGGTACTTCGACTACCTGCCGCAGTACGCCGACTTACAGCATCTGTCCATCGTTGGCTCCTGGATACTCGTGGCCGCGCTCTTCACCATGATAGGCAACCTCGTCGCGGCAGCATTCAGGGGAAAGACCGCCCCCTCTAACCCCTGGGGGGCGATGACGCTCGAATGGCAGGTCGCCTCCCCGCCTCCGAAGGAGAACTTCGGGGAGATACCAGAGGTAAAGCGCGGCCCATATGATTTCAGGGAGGGGCCATGAACGGGACAACGGCTCATTCCCACAGGGACTACACCGGCTCGAAGATAGGGATGTGGCTATTCCTCTTCACCGAGTTCTTTCTCTTTTTCGGCCCGATACTCCTGTACTCGATATTCCGGTTCAGGTACCCTCAGGCCTTCATAGACGCCTCCCTCGCGCTTGATACAGGCGTCGGCGTTTTCAATACCGCTTTGCTCCTCACGAGCAGCCTTACCATGGCCCTCTCGATAACCGCCATGCAGAGGGGGAAAAAAGGGACGACGCTCGTCCTTATGGGAGCGACTGTGCTGGCCGGGGCCGTCTTTCTAGTGAACAAGTACTTCGAGTGGGGCGCGAAGATATCCCACGGGGTCTATCCGGGAGGGGAGGCGCTTGAAGGGGTGAAAGATGGCGGGGCCGTCTTCTACGGGCTCTATTTTTTCGCGACGGGCCTCCACGGCATACACGTGCTCGCGGGGATGGTCATAATAACCGTTGCGGCGCTTCTGGTCCATGAGGGCAGGATAAACTCGAACGATTTCGTGAAGCTCGAGAACACCGGGCTTTACTGGCACCTTGTCGACGTCATCTGGATATACCTCTTCCCGATATTCTACCTTGTAAGGTGAGAGAGATGGACGCGAAAGAGTCAAAACATCGCATTGTAGGCTACCCCGTCCTTTTCGGAGTATGGGCCGCGCTCCTGGGGCTTACCTGGCTCACGGTGGGCCTCTCGGGCACAGGGATGGGAAGTTTCACCATACTCGCTCCTTTCCTCATAGCCTCTGTAAAGGCATTCCTGGTCGTGGATTACTTCATGCACCTCAAGTACGAATCGGGCTTTTTCAAGTACCTGCTACTCGTGGTGCTCGGGACTGTCGTCATCATCGCGTGGCTTGTATATCAGGACGTAGCCTACAGGATATAACGAAAGAGCAAAGGGAATAGACCATGTTCTCCGCCGCTACTCTTACAGGAAAGGAAGTAGACTCCGCCTTCTGGGTGATAACGGGCATCTGCGCCGTACTGTTCGTTCTCATCATCTTTTTCATGCTCTTTTTCTTATACAG
The DNA here is from genome assembly GCA_905339405.1 of uncultured bacterium. Lineage (GTDB taxonomy): Bacteria > Desulfobacterota > GWC2-55-46 > GWC2-55-46 > GWC2-55-46 > GWA2-54-12. Next base: position 31,825 of record CAJPGC010000042.1, read on the forward strand.
GTACCGCCGGTCGAGAAGCCCTGTCCCGGGCGATATCGAGGGTAACGCCACGCTCGAGCTATCGTTCCTGGGTATATCAATCGTCATCGTGCTCGCCATGTTCCTGTGGGGCTGGGATGGCTACAGGATGATAAGGGGGCAGGCCCCGGAAGGCTCGCTCGAGGTAAAGGCGACTGGGCAGATGTGGCTCTGGACCTTCGAGTATGGGCAGGGGCGCCAGTCGAACACCCTCATACTGCCCTACGGCAAGCCGGTCAGCATCCGCCTTTTTTCAAACGACGTCATACACAGCTTATACGTGCCGGCCTTCAGGGTAAAGCAGGACGCCGTGCCAGGGTCGGAAAAAGACCTCTGGTTCACGCCCGACGAGACAGGGACCTTTGACCTTTTTTGCGCAGAGTATTGCGGCACAGGCCATTCGGCGATGATAACGAAGGCGGTAGTCGTAGGGGAGGCTGACTTTAACGCGTGGCTTGCCGGGAAAAAAGAGATAACGCCCGCAGGGGCCGCTCCGGCGGCGGCCGCGAAAGGTGAAAAAACCGGCGCGGAAAAAGGCCGTGAGCTCTTCCAGTCAAAGGGGTGCAGCGCTTGTCATTCAACGGACGGCTCGAAGCTCATCGGGCCGTCGTTCAAGGGGCTCTTCGGGAAAAAGGAGACAGTGGTGACGGCTGGCAAGGAACGCGAGATTACCGTGGACGAGGCGTACATAATAAAATCAGAGCACGAGCCTGCCGCCGACGTTGTCGTTGGCTTCCAGCCGTTGATGCCTCCGTCCCCGATGAATGACGAGGAGATAAAGGCGGTAATCGAGTTCATGAAGACGCTGAAGTGAAGGAAGTGGTGGCTTCCCCCTTTTCTAAAGGGGGAATGAGGGGGATTATTCAAGGAAAGTAACCTCCCCTGTCAATTTTGGCGGAATCGTGTGCATGATATGCCCTCTTCACTTGCGAGAGAGGAGATTTATTTATTTTGTTTTGTTTCTAACACATACACCGTAACAGGGCGGAGCGTTTCTCGCGGAGGAAGGGCGAAACGCGACGGGGAAGCAGGGAGCGAAGCGACTTTGGGGGAGCGTTTCGCGGGCGGGGAGGCTGAAAGCGCGTGGAGCATGTTACAGAGAGCGGCGGTAGCCGCGTTACATGGTTTTTCGGTGAGAATACATTTGCGCGCCAGCGCGCACGCACATGTCATTCTGAGCGAAGCGAAGAAGCTCTGCGCTGGAGGTTAAAGGCCGGGATTTTTCGTCGCCTGCGGCTCCTCAGAATGACAGGTTTTTGTTTTCATGCTCCGCCCTGTTACGGTGTCTGGGTCAAGACAAAGCTAAAGACTCCATCGCTTCTTGGAGTCCCTCCCTCCTACTTTCCCCCTTGACAAATCCGGCGTAAAAGATTAGTATAGGCGTCACAAAAAGAGCGTGCATCTTCCGTAACTGACGGAATCAAGGTGGGTTACCACCGGGGAGCGGGGGATTATATATGTCGACCGTCTGGGCTTGCGCATTCCTCTGACCGAGGAAGTGTGGCAAATCCAGGCGGTCTTTTTTTTGAAAGGGCAGGCGCAAGGAAAAAGGCAATAGAATCAGGTAGATAGCTGACGGAAGCGGCACTTTCTAAACACTCTGCCCCGCGGTTTTTTCACCTTCGCCCCGTTATCTTAGTTTTTAAAACAAAATGCTTTCATAAAACCGGAGGAGTCTTTGTCATGAAAAAAAGATATCTTTTAGCACCTGGCCCAACGCCCGTACCCGAGTCGGCGCTCCTGGCAATGGCTCAGCCCATAATGCATCACAGGACCCCGCAGTTCTCCGAGATATTCAGGGAGACGGCGGAGCTTCTTAAGTACGTCTTCCAGACGAAGCAGGACGTCCTCATGCTGGCCGCCTCAGGCACCGGCGCTATGGAAGGCTCCATCACCAACCTCTTCTCCCCCGGCGATGAAGTCCTCGTCGTAAACGGCGGCAAGTTCGGTGAGAGGTGGGGCAAGATATCCGAGGCATACGGCCTCAAGGCCCATTGGATAACCGTCGAGTGGGGCAAGGCTGTCGATCCGGCCGTCATAAAGAAGGCCCTCGACGAGAACCAGAACATAAAGGCTGTAATGGTGCAGGCTTCCGAGACCTCGACGACCGCGGCCCATCCCATAAAGGAGTTGGCCGCCATCACGAAGGACAGGAACTGCCTCCTCATAGTAGACGGCATAACCGGCGTAGGCGTCTTCGACCTTCCGATGGACGACTGGGGCATAGACGTAATGGTATCTGGCTCGCAGAAGGCCTTCATGCTTCCCCCGGGCCTCGCTTTCGTGGCCCTCTCCGAGAAGGCGTGGAAGTTCCAGGAGACCGCCAAGGTCCCCAGGTTCTACTTCGATTTCAAGAAGGAGAGGAAGAACCTCAAGGACAACACCTCTGCCTATACCCCGGCCGTCTCCCTCATAATCGGCCTCAGGCAGGCCCTCCTCATGATAAAGGAAGAAGGCCTGGAGAACACTTTCAAGAGGCACGACAGGCTGGCCCGCGCCACGAGGGCTGCTGCACAGGCGCTCGGCATGAAGCTTCTGGCCCCTGAGAGCCCGTCGAACGCCGCGACCGGTATCTTCGTGCCCGAGGGCGTCGAAGGCGGCAAGCTCGTGAAGTACCTCCGCGACGAGATGGGTGTCACCATGGCCGGCGGCCAGGACCACCTGAAGGGCAAGATAGTGAGGGTGGCGCACCTCGGCTACTTCGACACTTTCGACATAATAATAGCAATAGCCTCCCTTGAGATGGCCTTGAGCAAGTTCGGCCACAAGGTGGCTTTCGGAGCGGGAGTTGCCGCTGCCCAGCAAATTCTCTTAGAGGGATACAAATAATGAAGGTACTCATAGCTGACAGCATGTCTTCGAAGGCCGTCGAGATCCTGAAGGAGACCCCGGGGATCGACGTAGACGTGATAACCGGCCTCAAGCCCGATGAGCTCAAGGCCAAAATAAAGGACTACCACGGCCTCGTCGTAAGGAGCGCCACCAAGGCTACCGCCGAGATAATCGAGGCGGCCGAGAACCTGAAGGTCATCGGCAGGGCAGGCACCGGAGTCGACAACGTCGACACCGTGGCCGCAACTAAAAAAGGCATAGTCGTCATGAACACGCCCGGCGGCAACACCATAACGACCGCCGAGCACGCCGTTTCAATGATGATGGCCCTGGCGAGGAAGATACCTCAGGCGACCGCCTCCATGAGGCGCGGCGAGTGGGAGAAGAAAAAATACGAGGGCACCGAGATAACCGGCAAGACCCTCGGCATCCTCGGCGTGGGCAACATAGGCGCTGTCGTGGCCAGCCGCGCACTCGGGCTCCGCATGAACGTCATGGCCTACGACCCCTTCATATCAGAAGAGGCCGCTGACAAGATGGGCATAGCCCTCGTTACGATGGACGAGCTCTTCAAGAAGAGCGATTTCATATCCATCCACGTCCCCCTTACGGCCGAGACCAAGAACATCGTCAACGCCGAAGCTTTCAAGAAGATGAAAAAGGGCGTAAAGCTCATCAACTGCGCCAGGGGCGGCATCGTCAACGAAAAGGACCTCGCCGGCGCCATAAAGGAGAAGATAGTCTCCGGCGCGGCCCTGGACGTCTTCGAGAAGGAGCCCGTTCCGGCTGACAACGCGCTCCTCCAGATGGAGGAGATAATATTCACCCCGCATCTCGGGGCCTCGACTTTCGAGGCGCAGGAGTCTGTCGCCATCGCGATAGCCAACCAGATATCCGACTACCTCGTGAACGGCACCATAAGGAACGCCGTGAACGTGCCTTCCATTCCCTCGGAGCTGCTCGTCGCCTTGAACCCGTACATCTCGCTCGGCGAGAAGCTCGGCAGCTTCCAGGGGCAGATATTGAAGGGCGGCATAGAAGAGGTCGCAATCGAGTACAGCGGAGACGTCGTGAACTACGACGTGGCGCCCATAACCATCGCCTGCCTCAAGGGCCTCCTGGACCAGCTCCTCGACATGTACGTCAACTTCGTCAACGCTCCGTTCGTCGCCAAGGAGAGGGGCATTAAGGTGGTCGAGGTCAAGAGCTCGAGGGCTACCGACTTTGCCAGCTCCATAACGATAAAGGTGAAGACGAAGGACGGGGAGAACGTCGTGGAAGGCGCCCTGTTCGGCAAGAAGGAGCCCAGGATAGTTAGGATAGACAAGTTCCTCCTGGACGCCGTGCCGGAGGGCAACCTCCTGCTGCTGCAGAACGAGGACAAGCCGGGCGTCATCGGCAACGTGGGCACGCTTCTGGCGGCCAACAACGTGAACGTCGCCAGGCTCCATCTCGGCCGTTCGTCCGAAGGCGGCGAGGCCGTTTCCGTGTGGAGCGTCGATACCCCGGTTGCAAAGGGGCTCGTCGAGAAGCTCCTGAAGCTCCCCCACATGGTATCCGTGAACGTGATAGAGCTGTAACAGGGGCCAAAAAGCGTCTCCGGCGGCTTCATCGGAGCCCTTGAAGACCCGTAAAAAAAGAATAGACCAATCGGACAAAGCCGTGTTATGTTACCGATAACACGGCTTTGTCTTGGAATGAGCATGGCATTACCTACGATATCACTGCCGCAAGGCGTACGCGACATACTCCCTGAGGAGGCCGCCAGGATAGGGGCCGCCGAAGCGGGAATACTCTCGGTATTCGAAAAGCACGGGTTCAGGAAGATAGTGACCCCGCTCCTCGAGTACGTGGACGTGCTTTCCCTCGGCATGGGAGCCAACCTCAAGGACAGGGTCTTGAAGTTCATCGACCCCTCGACCGGCCGGGTCGTGGCCATCAGGCCCGACATCACCCCCCAGATAGCGAGAGTCGCGGCGACGAGGATGCGCGAACACGGGCTTCCGTTGAAGCTCTGCTATAACGAGAGCGTGCTGCGCTACCAGGAGCCCAGGGACGGCAAGAGCCGCGAGGTGCTTCAAATAGGGGCGGAGTACATATCCGAAAAGGCCTCGGCTGCCATAGACGCCGAGATGATAATAATCTCCATAGAGGCCCTCGAGGCCATAGGCTTGAGGGATTTCAAGATCGACATCGGGGACGTCGGCTTTTTGCGCGCCGTCCTCGACAAGCTCCCGGTCGACGGAGAATCGAGGGGCAGGATAAAAGACTCGATTGCCATAAAAGACACCTCCGGGCTCGAGGCCGCCCTCTCGGGCCTCAAGCTCCCCGGCAAGGACAGGCAGCTCCTTTTGAACCTTACGACCTTTTACGGCGAGGAAGAGGTCCTGGAGAAGGCGGCTTCGTTCTCGAAGGACGCCGAGAGCCTCTCGGCGCTCGAGTATTTGCGCGTTGTCGTGGACATAGTCGCTAAAAAGGGCTTCAAGGACCGCGTCACCATAGACCTGGGCGAGGTCCGGGGCTTTGATTACTACACCGGCATCATATTCGAAGGGTTCGCTTCAGGGGTCGGCAAGCCCATTCTCTCCGGCGGCAGGTACGACACGCTTCTGGCCCGCTACGGCTTCCCGGCTGCCGCGACGGGCTTCGCCTTCGACGTGGAGAATATAATCTCCGGCCTCGAGCGCATGGACAAATCAAGGAAAGGGCAGGGAAGAGTACTTTAAATGGCAAGCAACAACGTCGTCATAGTCGGCGCCCAGTGGGGAGATGAGGGCAAGGGCAAGATAGTAGACATCCTCATGGAGAGCGCGGACATAGTCGTCCGCTTTCAGGGCGGGAACAACGCCGGCCATACGGTCATCGTGGGCGAGGAGAAGTTCGTGTTCCACCTCATCCCCTCCGGCATACTTCACCCGGGCAAGGTCTGCATCATAGGCGACGGCGTCGTCGTGGACCCCGAGGTGCTCATAAAGGAGATAGACGTCCTCAAGGCCCGGGGCATATTCCGGCCCGAGGACCTCTTGATAAGCAAGAACGCGCACCTCATAATGCCCTACCACAAGAAGCTGGACGTGGCCAGGGAAAGGCTCCGCGGCGATAACAAGATAGGCACGACCGGCAGGGGCATAGGCCCCGCGTATGAGGACAAGGTCGGCAGGAGCGGCATCAAATGCGGCGACCTCCTCAGCGAGGAGACCTTCAGGCGCAAGCTCAAGAGCAACCTCATCGAGAAGAACCACTACATAAAGACCATCCTCCACGAGGAAGGCTTCGAGGTGCACGAGCTCTACCATATGTACATGTCCTTCGCGGAGGTCATTTCTTCGCACATAGTCGACACCTCCAGGTACCTCGCCGACGCCATCGCCGCGAAGAAGAAGATACTCTTCGAAGGGGCGCAGGGCACGCTCCTTGACGTGGACCACGGTACATATCCCTTCGTCACCTCCAGCAACACGGTCGCCGGGCAGGCCGCAACCGGCAGCGGCGTTGGGCCTTCGCGCATAGACAAGGTAATAGGCATCACCAAGGCCTATTGCACCAGGGTAGGCGAGGGGCCTTTCCCGACCGAGCTTTCAGGCGCTGAGGCCGACTGGCTCCGCGAGCAGGGCGGCGAGTACGGCGCGACGACCGGCAGGCCCAGAAGGTGCGGCTGGTTCGACGCGGTTGCCCTCAGGTACGCCGCGAGGATAAACGGGCTTGACGGCCTGGTCGTGACCAAGCTCGACGTCCTCGACAAATGCGAGAAGATAAAGGTCTGCACCGCCTATAAACTCAAGGGCGAACTCATCGACGACTTCCCGACCGACGGGGGCACGCTCGCCAAATGCGAGCCTGTCTACGAGGAGCTTCAGGGGTGGAACTCGAAGACACAGGGCATAACCAGCTTCGAGAAACTCCCGAAAAAGGCGCAGGATTACCTCAAGAGGCTCGAGGAGCTCTCCGGGGTCAAGGTCGAGATAGTCTCGGTCGGAGCGAACAGGAAAGACGCGATAATCATGGAAAACCCTTTCAAATAAAGGCTTTCATAGACCGATGAAACGGGCCCGGGAGAGATTCCGGGCCCGTTTTTTTTGTGTGCGGGACAGGGGAAGGGCAAAGGGGGGGGGCGCTGCCGCGCAAAAAGGTTCTCGCAAAAATACCATGTAACGCGGCTCCCGCCGCTCTCTGTAACAGGGCTATCTCGCCCCATCCCTGGGACTCGACCCTTCGGGCCTTCTCGCTCACGCTCGAAGTTCAATTTTTGTTATCCTGCAAAAATTGTCTACGCGCTTTTTTCCTCCCCCACCCGCGAACCTCGCCCCTGAGGTCGCTTCGCTCCCAGCTTCCCCGGCTCGGTTCGCCTCTTCCTCCGCGAGAAGCGCTCCGCCCTGTTACGGTGTATCGTTTAAATACAGTAAAACAAAAAAAGGCAGGCCCCTTAAAGGGCCTGCCTTTTCAAATCCTGCCGTTTTCCGGACGGTTACTTCTTCTTTGCCGTCTGTCCCTTGCCTTCGAGGGCCTGTATGTGCTCCTGTGCCTTCATCCACCATTTGCTGTGCGGCTGGGAGAGGGAGGCGAACTTCTTCCAGTTCTCGATTGCGGCCTTCTTGTCGCCCTTGCTCTCGAGGGCGAGCGCCAGTCCGTAGTAGCCGTTTGCGAGGTTGGGGTTCGCTTCCACGGCCTTCTGCTGGTGCTCTATGGCCTTGCCGAGATCGCCCTTGTCAAAGTACGCGAAACCGAGGTTGTTGTGCGCTTCGGCGCTTTTCGGGTTGTATGTGAGTACCGCCTCATACTCCTTGATGGCGTCGTCGAGCTGGCCCTTGAGGGAGTACTGGACGCCCTTGTCGAAGTGCTCCTTCGCGGGGTCCTGGGCAGGGGCCTGGACAGTCGGCTGCTCCTTGGCCTTCTCCTCGCCCTTCGAGCAGCCGTAAGGGGCCGCGAGCATCAGGGCCGAAAAGGCGATTAGTGAAGCGGTCTTGAAAAGTCCTCTTCTTGAAAAAATACCCGAGGTAGACATATTCCTCCTTATTGGCGGGACGCATTTTCAGGATAGACTAACAAAAAAGGCATGAAAATGCAATCCCAAACAGGTCCGGCCGGACGCGAAAAAAAAGCTTTCATGCTTGCCGTTTTTTCGTGTTATAAGTATGTTCATCCGAAGTTACTCTTCCCGAGCCTGCTTTAAAACCTGTGCCGCCTGACGGCGGATTATGGGGGTGATGAGTCTGATGGGAAAAAATCTGACTGAACTTACCAGGGCCGAAAGGCTCGAGATGCAGATCCTCGGCAAGCTCACCCTCGAGAAGAGCGCGGGCCCGGGTGAGTCGTTCCTCTGCAATACTCTCAATATCTCTACAAGCGGGGCCCTCGTCGAGACGGGCTCCATGATACCCATCGGCTCTTTCCTCAAGTACTCGGTGAGCTTCCCCGGCTTCAACAGGAACTTCGAGATAATCGGCGAAGTCGTAAGGGGCGAGCGAAAGACCGCGGCGAACAGAAGGGAGAAGCCTTCCCAGGGATCCCAGGACTCGGAGCCCCGCAAGCTCATCCGGTACGGGATCATGTTCCTGGACCTCAAGGAAGAGGACAGAAAGGCAATTGAAGGTTTTTTTATCCAGACCCGCCTTGACGGCTCCGGCAACGCGGGCGCAAGCCTCTCGTAGACTCTTTAAAGGAGAAACGATTGTCCGCCGACAAGACCGCCTACATCCCTTTCCACCTTGCTACCGGTTCTGAAGTGCTCCTCGAGATAGAGGCCTTAAAGCTCCGCATAAAATGCGTCCTCGTTGGTTTCGAGACGGGCCAGTACATAATCATAAGGCTGTCCTCGAAGGACCTCATCGGCAACTTCAGGAGCGAGCAGATAAAGAGCGGCCAGCTGCTCGTCAGGTACCTGTACCAGGGTGCCGTCTACGGGTTCAGGACCGAGGTGTTGAACGTCGTCGCCACGCCCGCGAAAATATTCTTCCTTTCATATCCGGTCAAGATAGAAGAGTACGTCACCCGTGACCGGGACAGGTTCGACTGCGCCCTCCCCGCAGGCACGATGGTCGACAACGAGATAATCGACATGGTCATAATCGACATCAGCAACGAGGGCTGCCAGTGCGTCATAAAGACGTCCCCGAGCAAGAGCATCCTTTACAGCCACATGCAGGTCAACAAGATGCTTGACATAAGGGTGCAGTTCCCGGGCAAGGAGGGCATGTACCGGCTCCCGGGCAGGGTAAGGAACTTGAGCAAGGGGCAGGACAGGATAACTCTCGGCGTCAAGTTCGAGGGGCTTGCCCCGGCCGCCTCCGAAAGGATAAAGGAATTCATATCCCTGGTCCAATCCGCGAGGAGATGACGGGGCGCGGCGCAAGTGCCGCGCTGACGGAAACACATTCCATGCCCAGGCGCTTGCGGCCTCCCACCAAGCACTCTTAGACGTTAAAAGCAGCGGCCCCCCCGGTTTCACAAATTCTCAACAGGATGACAACATCGTATGCTGCCTAAAGGGAAGGCCCTCTTTCTTCTCACAATCGTAATCCTCGCCATTACAACAGCATGCTCCCGTGAACCCGAACGCCCGTTGAGGGTCGGGACGAACGTCTGGCCCGGGTACGAACCGCTCTATCTCGCCAAAGACCTGTCATTCTATAATGAAACGCAAGTGAAGCTGGTCGAGTACTCTTCGGCCACCGAGGTCATCCGGGCGTTCAGGGGTGGTGAGCTTGAAGCGGCTGCGGTCACGCTCGACGAGGCGCTCTTGCTCGCCCAGGCCGACGGCGGCTTCAGGATTATCCTTGTTTGCGATTATTCAAACGGGGCGGACGCTCTCTTGTCGAAGCCTTCATTGAAGGATATAAAGTCTCTTAGGGGGCGCAGGGTTGGTGTCGAGACAGGCGCGCTGGGCGCGTACTTCCTCGCGAGGGCGCTCGATTCGGAGGGCCTTAAGGCCGATGATATCACGGTTGTGCCCCTTTCCGTAGACGAGCACGAGAGGGCCTTCAATGAGGAAGCCGTGGACGCCGTAGTCACCTTCGAGCCGGTGAGGACAAGGCTTCTTGAAAAAGGCGCCTCTGTCCTGTTCGACAGCTCAAGGATTCCAGGAGAGATTGTCGACGTGCTCATCGTCAGAAATGATTACCTGTCAGGCAACCGTGAAAAGGCAGGCGCGCTTCTCAGGGACTGGTTCAGGGCGCTCGAGCACATTGAAAAAGAGCCTGATGACGCCTTCGCCAGGATGGATGCGAGGCTAAGGATGGGCGGTGAAAACCCCAAAGAGGCCTTTAAACTGCTCTGGCTGCCCTCAAGGCGGGAGAACATCGGGATACTGGGCGGAGAGCTGGAGAAGACCGCCGAAAAACTGCTCAGCGTGATGTCGGAGAACCGCCTCATAGATAAGACCGTGGATGTAAGGGCCCTCATTGACAGCGGCCCGCTTAAGGGACTCGAATGAGACAGCAGTTCTTTTTCCAGAAGGCGCCTCTTCGCTACATCGTGCCGTCCATGCTCGCGCTGTTCGCGGCCATGGCCTTCCTGTATTCTTTTTTAGTCTATGTGCCGCTCGCCGAGCGGGAGCTGGAGAAAAGCGAGCTCGCCGAGATATTCCAGGAGCTTTCCTACCTCCAGAGAAACTTCGAGCGTCAGTTCCGCAAAGGCCAATTCGAGGAAGTGCAGCAGGAGATGTCGGCCCTGGGCGCCAATCCCTCACATGAGTTCGCGTTCATCGTGGACGATAACGGCATCGTAATAGCCTCAACGCGGCTCGGGATGATCGGTAAAAGGGCGGTCGATGCCTACCCGGGAGTTCTCGGGAAAGAGCTCTCCGAGGTGAAAGAGCGGCTTGCGCCGTTGGTCGGCATATCCGAAAACGGACATGGCGCTACGGGTTACGCCCCGATAACCCTCGGTTCTTTCGAGCACGAACTCAGGCCTTCGAGGGTAGGCGTCTTCGTCATCGCCCACGACATGAGCGCGAAGAAGGCAGCCATGAGAATATACCTGGAGCGCCAGATACTGCTCCTCGTGCTGGCCCTCGGGCTCGTCGCTTTCGTGATATGGCTCATGCTCTCTGTCTGGCTTGCAAGGCCGATAATGCACCTGCGTCGCGCGGCCGAGAGGCTCGCTTCCGGCGACCTTACGGTCAGGACCGGCTTCTCCGGCGGCAACGAGGTCGCCGTAATCGGGCGGGCTTTCGACAGCATGGCCGAGAGCATGGAGCAGGCCCGTAACAAGGTGGAAGAGACGGGAGAGAAACTGAGAGAGGCGCAGGCATTGGCGTCCCTCGGAAGCTTCGAAATAAACGGGGAAGGCGAGACGGTCCTTTCCGCAGAGCTGTGCCGCATGCTCATGGTACCGGATGAGCTCTCCCGCTTGTCTGTGGACGCTTTTCTCGGGATGATGCACGGAGACGACCGGAGCAGGGTAAGGCTCTTCCTGGATCCGATGGAGGAGGAGCGGGGGAGCGCGTCGTTTGACTGCCGCGTCGTGAACGGCAGGGGGGAGACGAGGTCAATGAGCTGCATCGTGAAAACGTGCCCCGCCCGCACCGGGGCCGCCGTCCTTATAGGCACCATGCAGGACATAACCGAGAGGAAGGCCGGGGAGCAGGCATTGAGGGAGAGCGAGGAGAGGTTCAGGCTCATATTCGAGCAGAGCCAGGACGCGCAGCTGATATTCAGGCTGGGCGATTTCGACATCATCGACGCCAATTCGGCCGCAGAGGACCTCCTGTGCTGCAGCCTCGAGGAGATAATAAGGGGCGGCCCCATGTTTTTCATGGGGGCCGAAGAGCTCGGCAGGCTCAAAGAGGAGGCAGGCTCGCTCGGTAAAGGCACGGCCCTGGCAAAGGAGACCGTGGACATAAGAAAAAAGAGCGGGGAAGTGGTTACCGCTTCGCTTAGCGGACAGGTAATAAAGCTCGGAGCATTGGGGGACTCTTTCATATGCACGCTGCGCGACCAGACAGAAAGGCTGAGGCTCGAGATGGAGGCCAGGGTCAACCAGTCAAGGCTCATACAGGCCAACAAGATGACGTCCATCGGGACGCTCGCCTCGGGCGTTGCACACGAGATAAACAACCCGAACAACTTCATCATGTTCAACGCGGGGCTCATCTCGGAGGCCTGGAAAGACGCCTCGGCGCTGCTTGACGAGCGCATGAGGGAGCGAGGGAGTTTTCCCGTGGGCGGCATGCCGTACGCCGAGATGCGGGCGCTTATGCCGGAGCTGCTCGCGGGGATGACCGAGGGGTCGAGGAGGATAAAAAGCATCGTCGAGATGCTAAAAGACTTCTCGCGCAATGACAGGGACGGCCTCGACGGCTCCGTCGACGTGAACAGGGCGGTCTCGGCGGCCTGCGCGCTCCTCGGCAACCAGATAGACAAGCATACCGACAACTTCGAGGCAAGCTGCGCCGAGGGGCTCCCGCCGGTCAAGGGGAGCATGCAGAGGATAGAGCAGGTCGTCATAAACCTGCTCCTGAACGCGCTCCAGTCGCTGCCGGACAGGAAGAGCGGGGTCAAGGTCGCGACGTACATTGATTCCGTTTCAGGGACCGTCAACATAAAGGTCAGTGACGAGGGGGCCGGCATGAGCAAGGAGGTGCTCGAAAGGATAACAGAGCCTTTCTTTACGACCAAGCTCACCAGCGGCGGCACCGGCCTCGGCCTGTCGATATCTTATTCAATAGTCAAGGAGCACGGCGGCACGCTCGAGTTCTCTTCAGAGCCTGGCAAGGGCACTTCGGCTGTAATAAAGCTGCCCGCGGCAGCGGCCGGTAATCACATCGGCCAGAAGCCCGCCCATTTCTAGGCCGCTCTTCTAAACGACATCGCCTCCAGCCTCTTGACCCTCTCCTCTATCGGGGGGTGCGTCGAAAAAAGTTTCGAGAAAGAAGCCCCGCTCAACGGGTTCACAATGAAAAGGTGGGCCGTGGCAGTATTCGCCTTGCGAAGCGGTATGCGCCTGTTGTAGTACTCTAGTTTCCTCAAGGCGTTCGCGAGGCTCCCGGGGTCCGCGAGCGACGCCCCGCCCTGGTCTGCCCCGTACTCCCTCGAGCGGGAAACCGCGAGCTGTATGACGAGCGCGGCCAGAGGGGCAACTATCATCATCAAGAGTAGCGACAAGGGGTTTCCTCCCTGCCTGTCGTGCCTGCCTCCGCCGAAAAGCGAAGCGAAGTACGCCATGCGGGAAAGATACGTTATCGCGCCTGCTATCGTGGCGGCGACCGTCGATATCAGTATGTCCCTATGCCTTATGTGCGAAAGCTCGTGGGCCAGCACCCCTTCGAGCTCTTCGTTGTTGAGGAGCTTTAAAATCCCGCTCGTAGCCGCAACTGCCGCGTGCTCTGGGTTCCTGCCGGTTGCGAACGCGTTTGGCGTGTCCTGGTCTATTATGTAGACGGCGGGCATTGGAAGGTTGGCCCTCATGGCAAGAGAACTCAATATCCCGTGGAGCGCCGGAGCGTCTTCCGGCGTAACCCTCCTTGCCCCGTACATCTTAAGCACCACCTTGTCGCTCCACCAGTACGCGCCGAAGTTCAGCAGCCCGGCGAAAACGAGGGCCGCTATCGCGCCCTGCCTTCCCCCGAGAAGTTCGCCGAAAAAGACCAGCAAAGCAGTCAACGCCGCGAGAAGGACCGCGGTCTTCATATAGTTCATCGCAGCCTCCTTGAGTAGGTTTGGCCGCAGGACAAGATTGTCCTGTTGTCTATTAACTGATTATAGCGTTAAAGGAGAGTTCAGATGGGCTTGCGGACTGGAGCTTTCAGCGCCCCATGAGGGCGGTTATGGCCTGTTTCACGTCGTTTATGGCTACGCCTGTTTCCATGCAGTAGCCCCTGGGGCGTTTGTTGACTATGGCGAATACCGGGAGAGGGTAGGCGTCCTGGAGGCCGCTGGCGAGGTCCCTTTCGCAGGCAACGGCGATGACGGCGTCCGGCCTCTCCTCGTAGACTTTTCTCCTGGCAACTGTGCCTCCCGTAGAGATGAAAAGGGAGACGCCGTACTTGTCGCTCAAGGCGAGGAGCTCTCCTATCTCGCACTTGCCGCACCCGGCGCAGTTCCTCACGTTCCTTGTGACCTTTATCTTGCAGTTGTCGAACTGTATGCAGTGGGGCATTAGGAGGAGGAGCTTTTCGGCCCTGAACTTCCTGCCCATCATGCGCACCATCTCGTTGTTTATGGCGACGAAGGCCTGCTCCGTCTTTATTTTGGGTATCTTGAATATTGCACCGGCAACGCTCATGACAGGCAGGTAGAACTTCATTATGAGCCACCTGAGCCACGGCGAGTAGAAGGGGACCTTTCCCTTGACGGCGGCGTTAATTATGATTGCAGCGCTGAAAAAGAGGGCGGCCGAGATGGCGGTGACGACCGCGCCGAGTACATACGGCAGGGCTGGGTGGATGCTCCTCAGGCCAACGGTCGGGATGTACCAGAAGAAAAACCCGGCGAGAGAAATCACGATAGCGAGGGCCGCCAGGAGGGCTAAAATTAAACCCTTGCCCGGCCTGTAGGCGACGCTTTCAGGGCTGCCGTGCCATTTCTCGGAGTTAAACAAACCTTTCCCCCTTCTCAATCCTGTAGCCTTTCACGAAATCGGCTGCGGCCATTCTTTTCTTGTTCTCCGGCTGGAGCTCCGTTATCTCGTAGGTCCCTGCGGCGCAGGCGACTTTTACGGTATCTTTCGCTTCCAGGACGGTGCCTGGCTCGGCCCCCTGCGTGTCATATTCGATTGCCCTGCCCTTGTGCACCTTGAGAAGCCCTTTCCAGCTTGTGAAAGAGCCTGGCCAAGGATAAAAGCCGCGCACGTGGTCGGCTATCTTTCTGGCGTCGACAGCCCAGTTTATCCTGCCGTTTTCTTTTTTGAGGATGGGCGCGTACGTTGCGCCCTCCTCCTGCGGGACGGGACTGACGCCGCCTTCGAGGATGAGACCTATCGTCCTTGCCAGAAGACCGGCCCCTAAAAAGGAGAGCCTCTTCGAGAGCTCTTCCGCGGTCTCTTCGGGGTTTATGGGAGTCCTTTCGCAGAAATAGACCGGCCCGGTGTCCATGCCCTCGTCCATCAGCATGGAGCAGGCGCCTGTTTCTTTTTCGCCGTTTATTATCGCCCAGTTTATGGGGGCAGCTCCCCTGTACTTCGGCAGGAGGGAAGCGTGCAGGTTTATGCAGCCCTTAGGAGGCATTGAGAGTATCGCCGCAGGGAGTATCTTGCCGTAGGCCACGACGGCTATGAGGTCGGGCTTCAACGCGCGCAAGTCCTCTATGAAGCCCCCTTCGCGCACCTTCGCAGGCTGCATGACGGGTATGCCGTTTTTTAACGCCAACTCCTTTACCGGGCAGCTCTGGCTCACCTGTCCCCTTCCGGAGGGCTTGTCCGGCTGGGTCACGGCGGCCGCTATGTCATGGCCAGCTTTTATGAGGGCTTCGAGCGAGGGCACCGCGAACGCGGGAGTGCCCATGAATACTATCTTTGCGGCCTTGTGGGTCATTAATGAGAGCTCACGGGAAAGGTGTGAAGCGGCGCGACGCAGCCTGTCATATTGCCCGCTCCTCTGTTTCGAGGGACTTTTTGTATTTGCGCTTTACCAGCTCCCGTTTGAGCCTCGAGAGCCTGTCAATGAAAAGAATCCCGTTTAAGTGGTCTAACTCGTGCTGCAGGGCTATTGCCAGCAGGCCCTCTGCCTCAATCTCTATCTGTTTTCCGTCCCTGTCCAGCGCCTTTACCCTGACTTTTGCCGCACGCTCGACGTCGGCTGTCACGCCGGGCAGGCTTAAGCACCCCTCCTCGTAGATAGTCTCTCCTTCGGAGTAGACTATTTCCGGGTTTACGAGCGCCATCAGGTTCTTGCCTTTTTCGCGTTCTTTTTCGTCCTCGTCTGGTACGTCGAGCACCACGACCCGCCTGGGGTCGCGGACCTGCAAAGAGGCAAGGCCGATGCCCCTGGCGTAGTACATCGTCTCGACCATGTCGTCGATGAGCTTCCTTACGGAGTCGTCAACGGAGTCGACCTTCACTGCCTCGCTCTTGAGGAACGGGTCAGGGTATTTTACTATCTCGAGTATCATGCGGGCCACCTTTTCCCGGCTTACACTTCTTTTTTAATTATACCTTAAAAGGCATGGCTCTTTTAAGCCCAAAAATACATGATAATACAGCCTGAGGGTTGTTGTAAAGGCGCTTTGGAAAGGGGCAAAAGAAAGCCCGCGTTCGTGAAAACGCGGGCTTTTCCGGGGAGATACTCTCTTTTAAGGGGTTAAGCGGCCCTCCTGCCGCCATGTTCCCTTTCCTCTGCCGCGGCCGCGCCGATGGTGGTCTTCTCCTTGGAGCGTCCCGTGCGAGCGCCCAAGACAGCGGCCAGAGCGCTAAGTACAAGGGCGAAGAAGCCCCAAAGCGAGGCGGTGGAAGCGGCATCGAGCGCGCTCTCGGCCATGCCGGGAGTTACGCCCTGTATTTCGCCAGCGATAATCGACGTGCTCCTGCCGATTACCCCTGCGAAAGAGCTGATAAGCCCGCCTGCTGCCGTCGTCATGAGGTAGAACGCCGTGAACGTGAAGAGCGCCCAAACAACTACCCCGTGCAGAGTGGCTTTAGTCTTGTCGGTTATGCCGGAAAGCCTGCAGGCGACCCAGCCTCCCACGAACAGGGAAACAAGGGTTATCGCGAGCATGTATATTCCGGCCCCTATGCCGATGGCCCCGAAGCCTTCCTGAGTCACCGGGCTTATGACGCCAAGCCCTATGCCCATTCCGAGAAGCATCCATGCTAACTGGTTGCCGAGCGCAACGAGCGTTCCGGCAAAAATGCCTCCCCAAGAGACACGGAAAAACCAGGGCTCATACCTGTACATGCCGGGTGAACCGGTCTCAGATACGTATGCCATAAGTTACCTCCTATTTCTACAAACCTGAAATTTAACAAGTACTTAGAGTACCTATTTTGAGTCTATAGCACTCTGTGGGGGGTGTCAATTTGGCTGGCTTGAATTTTCCGGGGCTGGCCGGGGTCACACGGTGGAAAGGGGGTCCATGTCCAGGGTGAGTGATACCCCTGAGGCTTTTTGCCTTTCGAAAACGGCCTTCAGGGCACCGGCAAGCGAATGAAGGCTCTTGAGCTCTGAGCCCTTCAGGAGCATCTGCCATCTGTGGCGGCCCCTCACCTTGGAGACGAGCGCTGGGGCAGGGCCGAGCGCCTGAATGTCCGTCCGAAAGCTCTTTGAAAGCTGCCCCAGGGCCTTTTTCAGGCTGTTTATCGACTCTATCACCCGGCCTTCGTTCGTGCCGTCCACGCGCACTACGCACAGCCTCGTAAAAGGCGGGTAGCCGAGCTCTTCCCTGGCCTCTATCTCCCTTGAGAAAAATGAATCATAGTCGTGGGACAGGGCGGCGGAAAGACAGTAGTGGCCGGGGTTCAGGGTCTGGATGACGACCCTCCCGGCGTCAATGCCCCTGCCGGAGCGGCCCGCTGCCTGGGTTATGAGCTGGAACGTTCTTTCCGACGACCTGAAATCCGGGATGTTGAGCGAGGTGTCGCCCGAGATAACGCCCACGAGCGTCACGTTCGGGAAATGGTGGCCCTTGGAAACCATCTGCGTGCCTATGAGTATGTCAAGGCGGCCCTCGTCCATGTCCTCTATCGTGCGCCGGGCGGCCCCTTTAAGTGACGCCGTGTCCCTGTCGAGCCTTCCGACTCGCGCGCCTGGAAAAAGCCTTAAGACCTCTTCTTCAACGCGCTCCGTCCCGGAGCCCGGCGTTATGAGGTCGATTCCGGAGCAGGACGGGCACTCATGAGGCGCGGGCATGGTAAGGTCGCAGTAGTGGCATACGAGGCTTCTTGCGCCCTTGTGGAGCGTGAGAGATACCGAGCAGTTTAGGCAGGTGAAAGAGTGCCCGCAGTCCCGGCATATGAGGCAGCTTGAAAAGCCGCGCCTGTTGAGGAAAAGGACGGTCTGCCTTCCTGCCTCCAGCGTCTCGGCCATGAGGGATATGAGCCTCGGCGACAGGACGTCTTTACTGCCCTTCATGTCGAGTATCTCGACTTCCGGGAGGCCCCGGCTGTCTACCCTCTTGAGTATGTTGAGGGCCTTGAGCTTGCCTGTTTTAGCGTTCTGGAACGTTTCGATGGAAGGCGTTGCCGAGCCGAGCACGACCGTGATGCCGAGCTCTTTGCCCAGCACCAGCGCGGCGTCCCGCGCGTTGTAGCGCACGCCGTCCTCCTGCTTGTATGACGTCTCGTGCTCCTCGTCGACGATTATGAGGCCCAGGTCTTTTACCGGAGAGAAAAGCGCGCTCCTGGCTCCGACGACTATGTCGGCTTCGCCGTTCAGCACCCGGCCCCACTCGTCCATGCGTTCGCCTTCGGACAGGCCGCTGTGGGCGAGGGCGACCCTGCCCGGGAAAAGGGTCTTGAGGTAAGCGGCAGGCCAGGGCGTCAACGCTATCTCAGGGGCGAGTATTATCGCCTTCCTGCCGAGCCTTACCGCTTCTTCCAGGATTTTAAGGTATACGAGCGTCTTCCCGCTGCCCGTTACCCCGTAAAGAAGAAATGGTGAGAATCCGCCATTTGAGAGGGCGCTCTTTATTTCCGCAATAGCCTTCGCCTGCTCTTCGTTGGGCGTGTGGCTGGCGTCCCTGGCTGTTATCTCCGAGATGGGGTCGCGCATGACCTGGCGCTCCTCGACGATGACGAGCCCTTTTTCAGCGAGCCTTGAGACGGCGTCTCTTGCCTCACCGAGCGCATCCGTCAGGCATGAAAGCGTGCTCTCTCCGTTGGCGAGAAGGTAGCTGTAGACCTTCTCTTGCGTCTTCGAGTTCTTGAAAACTGGGGAAGGCAAGCCAGGGATTGCAGAGACGAACTTCGCGCTCTTTATCGTACCGCCGCCCCGGAGGTTCTCTTCCTCGATGAGGAGCCCTTTTTTCTTGAGCCCCGCAACCGTGCTGAAAACAGGCCTGTTCTTGAAGCGTTTCGAGAGGGACGCGAGAGTCGTGCCTTTTTTTGCGGCCTCGAAAAGCTCAAGGGCAAAGGGGTTTTCAATTACGGCGCC
The DNA here is from genome assembly GCA_905339405.1 of uncultured bacterium. Classification (GTDB taxonomy): domain Bacteria; phylum Desulfobacterota; class GWC2-55-46; order GWC2-55-46; family GWC2-55-46; genus GWA2-54-12. The sequence goes on from CAJPGC010000042.1 coordinate 50,693, forward strand.
GGATTGTACGGCCTTGAGTGTGCGGCTGCTTCGTATGTTTGCCGCTCCCGGGTGCGTAAGCGAGAGCACTTCCCCCAACGGCGCGAAGTAGTAGGTGGACACCCACTTGAGGAACTTAAGCCGCTTCTCGTCGAAAAGCGGCACGCTGTCGAGTATGTCGATGATGGGCTTTACAGCGGAGACGCCTTCAGGCGGCGATGAAGAAAGGCCAAGGATGTAGCCTGTTATGGTCCTTCTCCCGAAAGGGATGAGCACGCGCTTGCCGAGCCGGGCCTCGCCCCGGAGCTCTTCAGGCACGCTGTAGGTGAAAGCGTGCTCTATTGGCAACGCTATTGCTATCTCGGCGAATTCTTTCATCAAGGGATTATACTAAATCAAGGACAGGGAAGGCGAGGGGATAAAGGTGGCGAGGCGTCATGTCATTTTCTTCCCTTGCGGGAGAAAGCAGGGGGGAGGGGAAGCCAGTTTTTTCAGAGTAAGCAAACGCAATAGGCAAAAAAAGACGGGTGACGTAAGTCACAGGTTTTTTTCAGAAAAAGGTACATTAATATTATGTGTAATAGGCCAGGGACGCTATGCGAAGCAACCTCTCATGGATGAAGGGACCACTATGCAAATCATATTCAGCGCGCCCGCTCGCGAAAGAAAACCGTCTGAGTATAACGCCAGCCGCTTCAAGAAAGCAGATTCAGAAGATGATCTGAGGGAGATATACAAATTAAGGTACAAGGTATACTGCGAGGAAAAGGGTTTTGAGAAAGCGGAGGACCACCCGGGCGGCATAGAGACAGACGAGTTCGACGTGAGCTCCAGGCATTTTATGGTGACCGACAGGTCCAGGCGCGCAATAGCCACGGCCAGGCTCATCCTCCCCACTGAATTGGGGTTGCCCATACTGGCGAACTGCGAGATAGACAAAGACTTGACGCACCTGAAGGGTGCGCGCCT
>CAJPGC010000043.1 GCA_905339405.1 uncultured bacterium
TCATTGGCGAGCCCGAGCTTTATCTTCGCCACGTGCGAAGTTATTTTTCTCGTGACGAACTCGAGCCCCCTTCTCGGGGACTCGTGGTTGAAAAGGATTCCCGAGCAGGCGAAAATGCCGTAGCTCTCACGGTAGTTGACGGTTATGAAGTGGCCGTAGACCTTGGCAACGCCGTAAGGACTTCTCGGGTGGAAGGGCGTAAGTTCCGTCTGCGGCACTTCGCGCACCATGCCGAACATCTCGCTCGAAGAGGCCTGATAGAACCTCGCGTCCGGCTTTATCTTCCGCACGGCCTCAAGGAGCCTCGTCGTGCCGATGCCCGTGACCTCTCCCGTAAGGGTCGGCTGGTTCCACGAGGTCGGCACGAACGACTGGGCCGCGAGGTTATATATCTCGTCCGGCTGTATCGTCTTCACGGCCTCATCGAGCGAGGACTGGTCGGTGAGGTCGCCCTGCACCAGGTTTATCCTCTCCTGCAGGTGCGCTATCCTGTCGAACCTCTCAACGCTTGCGCGCCTGACCATGCCGTAGACTTCGTAGCCCTTCTCGAGGAGCAGTTCCGACAGGTACGAGCCGTCCTGCCCGGTTATTCCGGTTATGAGAGCTTTTTTCTTCATTTTCGACCATATCCTTTAAGTTGTTTTTTCAAGCTTTCGGTTCAAGCCCTTTTCGGCGAAGCGGCGATCTTCCTATAGACCTCAAGGGTCTCGTGAGCGCATCTGTCCCATGAGAACATGGCCGCCCTGGCAAGCCCTTTTTTCTTCATCTTTTCTCTCATGCCTTCATCCTCCAGGACCGTCCTGAGCGCTGAGGCGAGCTCTCCCGTGTTCAAAGGATCGACAAGACAGGCCGCGTCCCCGGCGACCTCGGGCATAGAAGAGGTGTTCGAGGTAATCACCGGCGCGCCGCATGACATGGCCTCCAATATCGGCAGGCCAAAGCCCTCATACAGCGAAGGGTAGGCGAATACCGACGCCCCTGAATAGACCGCGTTTATGTCGCCGCCATCGATATATCCCGTAAACCTGACCCTGTCTTTTATGCCGAGCCTTTCGACAAGTGAAGGTATGTCGCTGTTGAGCCAGCCCTTGCCGCCCGCTATGATAAGAGGAAAGAGCTTTCCAAGCCGCTCGGGGATTGAAGCGTACGCCTCAAGTAGCGTCTTTATGTTCTTTCTCGGCTCAAGCGAGCCGATGAAGAGAATATAATTTTCAGGCAGTCCGTACCTGCCCCTCACCGAGGCCAGAGCGGCCGCGTCCCTTACCTCGCTGTAATCAGGTCCGGCAGCCAGGTGCGTGACCGTTATGAGTTCTTCAGGGGCGTTGAAGTACTTTATTATGTCCCTTTTCGTGTGCTCCGAGATGGCTATTATGGAATCAGCGCGCTCAACGGCCTCTTTTATGCCCCTGGCGCAGTGCATAATATTTATTTTCCTGTGGCATTCAGGGTGCGACATGACGCTCGTATCGTAGACAGTGACCGCCAGCTTCCTGGCTTTGTCCTTGAATTCGGGAACGATGAAACTGTTGGAGTGCACTATGTCGGCCTCTATGCCGCCGAGCATATACTCGGCCGCGTGCAAGCCCGGCAGGCCCCGCATGAACCTCATTAGCTGGAACGGGACACCGGTCTTTTTCACGGCCACCCGGAATCTGCCCTCATTGGGCAGGCCGAGCTTTCCGGCATCGACCCTGCCTCTGGTGAGCACGAAAAACGTATAGCTGTTCTCCGCGTCGACCCTGGAAAGCGCGTTCGCCAGCTGATATGAATACTGGCCTACTCCTCCCCTTTGCCCCGGAACGAGGCTGCAATCGAAAGCTATCTTCATCTTACTTGCCCAAAAGCACTTTCATGTCCCGCGACGGCATGCTCGGGAGCCTCCCGTTGAGCTGCAAAGACTTGACGAGGAAAAAAAAGACCCAGAGCGCCTTGAAAAGAGGTTTTTTGCGCCCCTCCATCTTCAGGCGTTTTTCAATCGCGAGCCTTGTATAGGCATACACCCAGGAATTCGGCACATACCCGTAATGGCGCTTCACCATCGAGACTATCTCCCTGTGGGCCTCGAGCCTTTTCGACATCGTCTTCGTGTCCGCGTAAAGACGCGAATTAGCCAGGTACTCCGGCATGAACCCAATCTTGAGCCGTCTCGAGAGCCTTATCCAGTACTCGTAATCCATGCAGTACTCTAAAGAGTCGTCAAGGAGGCCACATTCCTGGACGGCCTCCCGCCTCATAAAAACGGTCGGCTGACATATGAAACAGGTCTCAGCGAACCTCTTCGCGTCAAAGAGCTCGGTCGGGTATCTCTCGATGGGCCTGCCCTGCTCGTCGACGTGATAACCTTCGCCGTACGCCATCATTACTTCATCGTGCGAATTGAAATACCGCAGGGCCTTTTCTATGGCCCCGTCGATATAGGTATCATCCGAGTTGAGCCACCCCATCACTTCCCCGGCCGCGGCCCTGAACCCCTTGTTCACCGCGTCAGCCTGCCCCTTGTCTTTTTCGCTTACCCAGCGGAAAGCGACGCCCCTGCAGCGTATCGGGTATTTTTTCTCAAGCAGGAGCCGTTCGTATTTTTTTATCACCTCTACGGTCTCGTCCTTCGAGCCGCCGTCCATTATCATGTATTCGAGGAAAAAATCGCCCTCCTGTGAGATGACGCTTTTGATGGTCTCCTCTATGAACCTCCCCTGGTTGTACGACGGAGTGACTATGGAGACCAGCGCCGTCTTATCGGGCCGGGACATTATGCGTCCTTTCAGCAGTACGCCAGGCGAGCGTTTTCTCTATGCCCTGTGCAAGGCTTACCCGAGGCGCCCAGCCGAGCACCTTTGCCGCTTTCTCGATTACAAGGCAGCTTTTTTTCAGGTCGCCTGCCCTGGCGGCCGCTGCCTCCAATACTCCGAGCTCCTCGGGCAGCCCCGGCGCTTTTTTCCTGAGTGTATTGAATATGGCTTCAAACAGCTCCCCGGTATGCGTCTGAACCCCGGTGCCGATATTGACTGCCTCGCGGCTCCCTTTTTCGAGCGCCAGCAAATTCGCTGCCGCAACGTCTTCTACAAAGCAGTAGTCCCTGACCATGCCGCGGGGCTCCTCCTTGAAGTGGTACAGGGTGCACTGTTTTCCGGCCAGAAGCCTGTCCATGAATATCGCCACCACGCCTGCTTCCCCGTGAGGCACCTGGCGGGGGCCGTATATGTTAGCGTACCGGAGCACAGTGTAATCGAGCCCGTACTGGTGGTTGTAGAAATCGAGGTAACGCTCTGAGACGAACTTCGTTATCGCGTAAGGGGAAAGTGGCCTGGGCTGGTAGAGCTCGCTCGTGGGGTACTCGGCCGCCTCTCCGTAGACGGCCCCTCCCGAGGAGATGAATATTATCTTCTTCACGGAAGAAGCCCTTGCGCCCTCGAGCACGTTTAGAAAGCCTTTCACGTTCACGTCAGCGTCGTAGACCGGGTCTTCGACCGAGGCTGGCACTGATATCTGCGCGGCGTGGTGGTTGATGACGTCGGGCTTCTCTGAGGCGATTATTCCACGGAGCTCCTCCGAGCGTATATCAACCTTGTAGAACCTCGCCTTCGGGTTCAGGTTCTCTTTTTTCCCGGACGACAGGTTGTCGACCACGGCCACATCATGCCCGGCAGCCATGTAAGCGTCGACGACGTTCGACCCGATGAAGCCAGCTCCGCCTGTTACAAGTATCCTCAATGACATCTCCTGAATTTTAGCGGCAGAGCGGCGACGCTAACGTGACTGCCGCTCATCGCCCTGTACTTTCCTTATCGAGGAAACGAGAGCTTCCCCGGCGGGCCTTTTCGGGACCGGCGGGTTGAAGCCCCCGGCCTTCTTGAGGGCAGTCCCGATTTCCTCAAGGGTGGTTATCTCGAAAAGCCCTTCGGTGTTGTAGTACGAGCGCGCGGCCTTCGTGTTCGCGATCACAGGCACTCCGGCCATAAGCATCTCAGGTATCTTGGTCAACGCGCCCGAGGCTTTCTCCTGATAGCAGAGGCAAGCCTTTATTCCGGAGCAAAGCGCCGCAAGAGCGCCTTCGTCTACGGTCCCGAGCACCTCGACCCCGGCGTCTTTACCGGCCTTCAGGCTGTCAGTGCCGAACCCGGCTACAATAAGCCTCTCTCCCGTCAGCGCGTACCCTCTTTCCTTCCAGAAGGATATTACCTTGAGCATGCCGGCTTTCGTCGGTATGTTATTGAAGGAGCCCATGAGGAGCAGCCCGCTCTTTTCCCGCTTCTCCCTTTCGGCCCTTATCCCGAGCATCTTTCTTTCGGTGCTCTCAACGGGATAATAGGGGAAGAAGAAGGTATTTATCCCCAGGTTGTTCAGAAAAAAATCCTCCTCCCTGGAAATCGTGATTGCCAGGGAACAGCCAGAGAGCACGTCTATCTCCCTGTTCAAAAGCGCCCTCTGGCGGCCGGGGGCCGTCTGTCCGGCGGAAAGGGACTCGATGTTGTGACAGACGGCTATGACCTTTGTCCCGCGCTTTTTCAGCGTCTCCACGAGGGCGGGGAAGTAAACAGGGTCTTCGACAAAAGCCAGCTCTATCCTGGGCGACCTCTTGACTGCATCGGCCCAGATCCATGACCTCAACATTAGAGAGAGGATGTGCCTTCTATACTCGGCGGCCCAGAACCTGTAGCTCCCGTCGAATAACAGCTCTTTCAGGATGCCCGGCGTGCTTCTTACTGGAAAAGGCCGGGGCCCTGTCTCCTTTACGGTCACCAGCTCCAGAGCGGGGAACTGTTTTTCAAGCACCCTGAAGACCTGCACGAGCCTTCTGGAATCCCCGCTCAGGTTTTCATTGAGCTCTGCGCGGGAGAAGTATACGAACCTGCCAGCCAAATCCCGCCTCAATTCCTGTGCCTCAACGCGCTGAGTACCGAAAAAAGGAGCCTCTTCGGTTTTGCAAGTAACAAAGCCGCTTTCTCCGCTTTCTCGATGTTGCTGATGGCAAGCCGCTCGTAGCCGTGCCTTGCCTGTACCACGTATTTCTCAGCGTTCATCAGCGGTTCCCTTGCCGTGGTCTTGGCGTCCTTGTGTATCGTGGCCTCTGACCAGAGGATGTCGACGCCATGTATCTTGTATTCCGCCGCGAGTGTAAGGAACAGGTCGAGGTCAAAAGCTATGTAAAGACTCAAGTCCAGCGGCCCGCACTTCTCCCACGCCTCTCTTGAAAAAAAACAGGACGGTTGAAAGAAAAACCCGGTCAAGCCCCATGAGGCAAGCTCGTCCCTCGTGAGCCCGAACGGCCTGACGGTCGTCAGTACCCTGCCTTTTGGGGTCACGAGGTTGCAGCTGCCAGCCCACACACCTGCGCCGGGATTTGCCGCGACCGTTTCCATCAAAGACTTCAACGCCCCGGGGGTAAGCCTGTCGTCGCTGTTTATCCAGTTCAGCACGCGCCCGCGCGTTGCCGCGAAGCCCTTGTTGATGGCGTCGGATTGCCCGGCGTCCTTGCCTGAGACCCATTTGAAGTCCAAGCCCCTGCACTTCAGAGGCCACTTGCCCTCTTTTAGGAGCTTGTCGTATTTTTTTATTATCCCAATGGTAGCGTCGGTCGAGCCAGCGTCCATTATCAGGTATTCGAGGGTAAAGTCCCCCTCCTGTGAGATGACGCTCTTTATCGTCTCCTCTATGAAATCCCCCTGGTTGTACGTGGGGGTTATTATCGTGATATCCGCCACAATCACTTCTTCCTTGCCCTCACGCCTATATTGACCATGAAGCGGCCGAGGAGAGTTTCACCGTACCTGTCGAAGTAATCGATGAGCGGATAGAGCGCCTTCATTACGAACGGCACGAAGTGAAACCCGAGCTGCCTTTCCACGACAAGCCCGTTCTTTTCGAGCTCCCTTTCAAGCTGGCCCCAGCCCACCCAATTCTCGTAGCCCTGGTACGGCCTGAGCTTCAACGCGTTGCCAACGGAGACCGCGAAATGCCAGCGGCTGTTAGGCACGGTCAACGCGAGCACGCCGCCTTTTTTAAGTACGCGGGCCATCTCGCTTATGGCCCTTGCGGGGTCGGGCGTGTGCTCTATGACGTCGCTGGAGACTATGACGTCGAAGGAGCCGTCCCCGAACTCAAGGGCCGTGACGTCCCCGACGACCCTCGTAGAGACGCATTTTTTCCTGACCTCTTTCAGAAGGTTCTCCCCTACGTCCAGTGAAGTCACGGCAGCGCCGAGCTCCGCGGCGCGGGCGGAAAACCACCCTGTGCCGCACCCGGCGTCAAGGAGCTTTTTGCCCTTTATCTCGCCCTTGCCGAGGAGGCTTTCGAAGACGACCCTCACCCTCTTCTCGGTATCGTACATGTTCATCTTCCGGTCGAACTCGGAGGCGAACCTGTCGTAAAAGAGCCCCTTCTCGTTCACTCGCGTCCCCCTTCGAACCGCCCGGCCTTCTCCTGCACGAAATAGAGCGGCCGGTTCTTCACCTGCCTGAAGATCCTCGCTATGTAGGCCCCGAGGACACCGATGGAGACGAGCTGCACGCCCCCCAAGAACAGTATGCCCACGAGGAGCGACGTCCAGCCTTCGACCGTTATGCCGAGAATCAGCTTTTCATAGAGCGCGAAGACGGCGTAAAAAAAGCTCGCTGCCGCGACGATGAGGCCGAACGTCCCGACTGCCTTCAGCGGAAGAGTTGTAAACGACGTTATGCCGTTCACGGCGAAGCGCACCATCTTCCGAAGCGTGTATTTACTCTCGCCGGAATGACGCGGAGGGGCGTTGAAAGGGACTGAGGTCTGCCTGAAGCCTATCCAGCTCGTGAGCCCCCTGACGAACCGGTCCTGCTCGCGGAGCTGCCTGAAGGCGTCGACGGCCGCCCTGTCCATCAGCCTGAAGTCGGCCGCATCTGGGAATATGGGGACTTCGGAATCTATGTTGATGACCTTGTAGAAGAGCTTTGAAAAAAGTTTCTTCTTCAAAGGGATGCCTTCGGTCTCCAGGCGGTTCGTGTTCACCACGTGAAAACCCTCGGCCCACTTTTTCGCCATCTCGGGTATGAGCTCGGGCGGGTGCTGGAGGTCGCCGTCCATGACGACGACCGCGGCGCCCGAGGTCGCGTCGATGCCGGCCGTTATGGCCACCTGGTGGCCGAAGTTCCGCGAAAGGCGCAGGGCCTTCACCTGGGGAAATTTAGAAGCCAGCAGCGAGGCCTTAGCGAAAGTCGCGTCAACGCTGCCGTCGTCCACGAAGATAAGCTCGTAGGGCTCCACGAGCGAGTCCATCACCTTCAGGGCGCGCCTCGTGAACTCGTCTATTACACTCTCTTCGTTAAAGACCGGTACGACTATCGAATACTTTAACACGGCCGTTCCTTTTGCCCGGGCTTCCCGGCACCGAGCTTTTCAAGCCAGATGCTCCCGCCTGTGTTCTTAAGGCACACCGGCATCTTTTTCTCGAACACATCCCTGTGGAACCTGTGCAGATAGGTGTTGAAAAGCCTTATCCTGTAATCGGCGTTGTGCTGAAGGAACGCCCTCAGTATGTACGCCTCGTTCCACGAGCGCCCCTCGTAGACCCACTCCTTCGGGTACTCGAAGGGGTACATGATGTCGTGAAAATGTATCCAGACGCCCGGGGCAAGCGCGGGCAGCACTTCAAACAATATGTAATTGACGTCGCTTCCTGTCTTGGATACGTGCGTTGAATCGATAAAAAGGATATCCCCGGCCTCAAGCTTCCTGAAAAGGTCCAGGCCCACGTCCTGCAGGTTTTTCTGCACCAGGACTACCCTGTCCCTGTCTTTTTCGGAAAAGAGCTCAATAAGCCTTTCAGGAAAAGGCTCGATGAACGTAACATCAAGGGAGCCGGCGAGAAAAAGGTCGTTCGTGTCCAGAGAAACGGCTGAAGAAAAACCGGAACCCACCTCTATCAGCCTCTTCGGCCTGAGAAGGCGCAGCATCGAATAAAGTATGACCGCATCGGTATGGCAAAAATATAAATTATCGAAGCAGTATCTCAGGCCGTCCTTTTTCTCCCTTGAAAAAGGCATCTCACCATAAAACGCGGCAAGTTCGTTCAAGAGCGTCAACTGGCCGGCCTCGTTCAGGTCGATTCCGGGAAGCTCCCTCGGAACGCTGAATATGCGCTCTTCGCGCCCCCTCACTTCGTCCCGGTCAGGAACAGGCGAATAGTAATGGCCCGGCGGCACCCAGGTCCTGTACCTGCTCCTTTGTGAGGGAGCCCTCAATGCTTCAAGGAGCAGGGAGGAGAGCCTTGCAATAAAAGGCTGTTTTTCTTCGGCTTTGGACATGCAACAATTGCCTTTCAGATTACGTCCGCGAAATACCTTTCGACCCTGCGGAAATAAAAGACCCCCGCAAGGAAGACCGCAAGGCCGATGGCCGCCGAGACCGCAAGCCCTTCCCAGGGTATGGGCTTGTTGCCGAGCATAGCGGGCCTTATGGCCTCGATGACGCCGCTCATCGGGTTCAGGTGAAGTAGCCACGACCACTTCTCGCCCAGCAGGCTCGCCGGGTAGATGACCGGGGAGGCGAACATCCATATCTGTATGAGGAACGGGACGGCGTACTGCACGTCCCTGTACCTGACGTTCAGGGCGGAAAGCCATATGCCGAAGCCGACAGCGTTGAGGAGAACGACGCCGACGATTACCGGCGCAAGGAGCACTCCGGGGCCCAGGCCAACGCCGTACCAGAGCATCATTACGAGCAGGACGGCGAAGCCTATGAGAAAGTCGATGAGCGCTGCTATGGCGGAGCTCGCTGGTATTATGAGCCTCGGGAAGTACACCTTCGAGACGAGGTTTGACCCCGCCACCAGGCTCGTCGTGGACTGGCTCAAGACGGCGGCGAAGTAGTTCCAGAGGAGAAGGCCGGTGAGGACGAATACAGGGTAAGGGACGCCTTCCGACGGCATCGAGGCGAAACGGCCGAACACGAGCGAGAAGACGAGCATGGCCAGGACAGGCTGGAGCACGGCCCACACCACTCCGAGGGCCGTCTGCTTGTATTTGACCTTTATGTCGCGCCAGGCCAGGAAATAAAGGAGCTCGCGGAACTTCCAGAGCTCCTTGAAATCGACCCCTACCCAGCCCTTCCTGTGCTCTATGACGACGCTTTTATGCTCCACGAATCCGCGCTACCCTATTGACCCTTTGATTTCAAATGCGCAAATATCAACCCGGCCACTTGCCGCGCCGCCACCTGTGCGGGCAGGGGTTTGGAAAGTCATTGCCCGGCAAGCCTCCCGCCGTACTGGAGGCTGTAGTATTCAGTGTACTGCCCGGAGATTATCCGCTCCCACCATTGCCTGTTGTCCATGTACCAGTTGACGGTCTTTCTTATGCCCTCTTCGAAAAGATGTCCGGGCGTCCAGCCGAGCTCTTTTTCCATCTTCGTGCAGTCTATGGCGTATCTCCTGTCGTGCCCCGGCCTGTCCTTCACGAAGTGTATTAGAGAAGAACGGCTGCCCTCGAACGGAAACTCGTTACGGAGCTCTTTGTCGCCCTGGGCCCTTTCGTCGACGAGCGCGCAGATGAGCTTCACGATATCTATGTTCTTTTTCTCGTTCCTGCCGCCGACGTTGTACGTCTCGCCCAGGCGGCCTTCCTTCAATACCAGCTCTATCGCCCTGCAGTGGTCCTCGACGAAGAGCCAGTCCCTGACGTTCTGCCCGTCTCCGTAGACCGGCAGGGGCTTGCCCTTCAGGGCGTTTATGACCATGAGCGGGATGAGTTTTTCCGGGAACTGGTAAGGCCCGTAGTTGTTCGAGCAGTTCGTGGTCACGGCCGGAAGCCCGTACGTGTGGCAGTAGGCCCTGACGAGGTGGTCTGAAGAGGCCTTTGACGCGGCGTACGGCGAGTTCGGGCTGTAGGCCGTCTCTTCGGTGAAAAGGCCGGTCGCCCCCAACGAGCCGTAGACCTCGTCTGTGGAGACGTGGAGGAACCTCTTTCCTTCGGCCCGCCCGGCGTCTAGCCAGTGCTTCCTTGCCGCCTCCAGGAGCGTGAACGTCCCGAGGATGTTCGTCTCCACGAAATCCCTCGGCCCGAGTATCGAGCGGTCGACGTGGCTTTCGGCGGCGAAGTTCACGACGGTATCAATGGACTCTTCTGCGAAGAGCCTGTCGACCAGCGCGGAGTCGTTTATGTCGCCCTTCACGAACTTATAGTTCTTCCCTTCGGCAAGGCTCTTGAGGTTCTCCAGGTTCCCGGCGTAGGTGAGCTTGTCGAGCACCACGAGCCTCGATGACGGATAAGCCCTGGACATATGCAGGACGAAGTTGCTGCCTATGAAACCGGCTCCTCCGGTTATGAGGACCTTGTCCATTTTAGCTCCCCTTGAGTTCCTTCAGCATGGTTGAAAGAGAGCGCCTCCAGTGAGGAATAGAAGCGCCGAAAGTCTTTTTTATCTTCGCCTTGTTCAAAACCGAGTACGCGGGCCTTGCGGCTGGCACCGGGTACTCGCTCGTCAGTATCGGCTCTATCTGTCCGCATTTCAGTTCCATGCCCAGAGATGCCGCCTCTTCGCAGATGGCAACGGCGAAATCGTACCAGCTCGCCACTCCCTCGTTCGAGTAATGGTACAGGCCCCAGGGTTTTTGGCCCGACTCTATCGCCTTGCATATACCAGCGAGCATTGCCGCCAGGTCCGCGCTCCACGTGGGCGTGCCTGCCTGGTCGTAGACGACCCTCAGCGATTCCCTTTCAGAGGCGAGCCTCAAAATGGTCTTGACGAAGTTATGCCCGTTCGTACCGTAGAGCCACGAGGTGCGCACCACAACGTGAGCTTCGTTTGCCGCCGCGACCGCCTTCTCTCCGGAGAGCTTTGAAGCTCCATAGACGCTCAAAGGGTTTGTCCCGGCCTCTTCGGAATATGGCGCCGGGCTCCTGCCGTCGAATACGAAATCGGTTGAGACGTGCACTATGGGGCAGCCGCAGGCAGCGGCCGCAGCCGCGAGGTTTTCAGCGCCTTCGGCGTTGACGGCGTACGCCCTTTCTTTCTCTTTCTCCGCGAGGTCGACCTTCGTGTAGGCGGCAGGGTTGACTATCAACCCGGGGCCGGTCCTTTTCACGGCTTCGAAGACCGCGGCCCTGTCGCTTATGTCCAGCTCGGCGGAGGAGAACGGAACTGGCGTGAAGCCAGCGGCCTCGAGGAGCGGGACGAGGTCCGAGGCGAGCTGCCCTTTCGCGCCGGTGACGAGTACCTTCATCAATCGAGCCTGTACGGGGAAGCCGGGTCGTTCTCGTACCTGACCTCGTCAACCGGCTCTTTTTTGCCCTCGCCCTTAAAGAGCCTGTTGGGGCAGTTTATGACGAGCCCTTCATCCTCGCCTACGTTCTTGTAGGCATGGACGACCCTTTTGGGGACGATGACTACCGTGGGGTCTGACTCTCCCACGACTAGCGCGACCTTGTTCCTGTAGGTCTTCGATTCAGGCCTGTTGTCCCACAGGTAGACCTTGAAGTCCGAAGGCCCGGCAAAACAGAAATAATCAGCCTGGTCGATGTGCTCGTGCGGCCCCCTGGCGATGCCGGGACGCGTCAATGAAACGTAGGTCATCACCGGGTGGTACTCGGTGTCGACCTCGTCGGCGCGGTATAGCTCCATGAGCCAGCCCCGTTCGTCTGAAAACCTCTTTAGCTTTTTAATGACGACCCCTTCTATCGGTCCTTCCTTGAACATGTTCCCCTATACCTCCACCACGGAATCGTCGCCTATCATGAGCCTCAAGGCCTCGTGCTTGTCATGGCATTTCCTGACCTTCGCGTTCCTGCCGATGAGACTGTCCTCGAGCCTGTCGACGTGTGAAAGCTCCGCGCCCGAAAGTATGACGCAGTGCTCGACTATCGATTTGGACACCTTTGTGCCGCTCCCGATGCTGGTGAAGGGGCCTATGAAGCTGTCCTCCACTATAGCGTTGGAGCCGACCACGATGGGGCCGCGAAGCGTGCTGTTCCTGACGACAGCGCCCTCTTCGACCGTGACCCTGCCAGTCACCTGCGAGTTCTCTATCGTGCCCCTTATGTCCCTTTTGAACCACTCGTCCAGCACTATCGTGTTGGCGGCCAGCAGGTCGTCTTTTTTTCCCGTATCGAGCCACCACGTGTCGAGCACGTGGCTGTGCACCGGCGCGCCCCTGGTTATGAGGTCCTGTATCGCGTCGGTTATCTCGAGCTCGCCCCTGGCCGAGGGCTTTATGTTCGCTATGGCCTTGTGTATCTCAGGGGAGAAGATATAGACGCCGACGAGGGCGAGGTTGCTCTTGGGGTTCTTGGGCTTCTCCTCGAGGCACACTATCCTTCCCGAAGAATCGGCCTGGGCCACGCCGAAGGCCTGCGGGTTGTCCACGGGCTTCAAGAGTATGACCGCGTCAGCGCCGGAGGTTTTGAACGTGTCCACGAATTTTTCTATGCCGCAGCCTATGAGGTTGTCGCCCAGGTACATGACGAAAGGCTCGTCCCCGAGGAACGGGGCGGCCGTTCGCACCGCGTGAGCGAGCCCCTTTGGCTCGTCCTGCATTATATAGGTTATCTTTAATCCCCATTTCGAGCCGTCGCCCATTGTCTCGCGCACCTCGGAGCCTGTCTCGGGCGAGATGATGATGCCTACCTCTTTTATCCCCACCTTCGAGATATTGTCGATGACGTAGGCGAGTATGGGCCGGTTCGCGATCGGCACGAGCTGCTTCGCGCCGGTGTAGGTAAGCGGGCGGAGCCTTGTACCCTTTCCTCCGCTCAAGACTATGGCTTTCATCTCACGACTCCCTTTTTTGCCTATATTTTGCGGCGAGGCTTTCCCTGTACCATTCTATGGTCTTTTTCAGCCCCTGCTCAAAGGAGGTGGCCGCCTTGAAGCCGAACTCGTCGAAGGCCCTCTGCGTGTCCAGGCAGCGCCTCGGCTGCCCGTCGGGCTTTGTCTCGTCCCATATTATCTTGCCGTTGAAGCCGGTGAGCCTGGCGATGAGCGTGACGAGGTCTTTGATCGATATCTCGAAGCCCGCGCCGAGGTTCACCGGCTCGGGCTTGTCATACTTCTCTGCCGCAAGGACTATGCCCTCTGCAGCGTCCTCGACGTAGAGGAACTCCCTCGTGGCCTTGCCGGTGCCCCAGACGGTTATCGAAGGGGCGTTCGCACCCAGCGCGTCCATGCATTTTTTTATCAACGCCGGTATGACGTGGGACGAGGCAGGGTCGAAGTTGTCCTTCGGGCCGTACAGGTTCACCGGCAGCAGGTATACGCTGTTGAAGCCGTACTGCTGCCTGTACGCCTGCGACTGGACAAGGAGCATCTTCTTGGCGAGCCCGTAAGGGGCGTTCGTCTCCTCGGGGTAGCCGTTCCAGAGCTCTTCTTCCCTGAACGGCACTGGCGTGAACTTGGGGTAGGCGCATATCGTGCCTATGGCCACGAACTTCTTGAGGCCGTAGAGCCTGCCCTCCTCGATGAGCTGCACGCCCATCATGAGGTTTTCGTAAAAAAAGCTCCCGGGGTTTTCCCTGTTCGCGCCGATGCCGCCGACCTTAGCCGCAAGGTGTATGACGCAATCCGGCTTCGCGTCCCTGTAAAGCCTTCTGCAGGCGTCCCTGTCAACGAGGTCATAGTCGGCGCTCCTGGGGACGAATATCTCCCCCGCGCCCGCCTTCTTGAGCCTTTCCACCACGAACGAGCCCAGGAAACCTGCCCCGCCGGTCACGACTACCCTTTTTCCCTCAAGCAAACCCATCTACTCCCTCCGTTACCCGAATCATAGAGTTTACATTCAGCATCGGCCGGCCGCAAGCTAAATGGCAGACCCTTCTATCTTTTTCAGCCAGCCCCCGGAGCCGATGGAACATATCCTGGCTTCGTCGACTCCGGAGGAGATGAGCGAGCCCTTGAGCTCGTCGTCGCTCCTGAAGCTCGTTATGACGATGATGTCCGGGTCGATTCTCTTAATATCGTCAAACCGCAGTATTTCGTGACCCAGAAAATCCTTTTTCGGCGAATCGGCGTCGAAGATGGCCGCAAGCTCGAGGCCTGCCTCCTTCAGCGAAAGATAGGCTATTTCAGTCACCTCGTCGATACCGCAAAAAGCTATCCTTTTCGGCCCGGAAGCCCTCAATTTCGTGAATAGGTTATGAAAGTCTCTTCTGGCGACCCTGTACAGGGTCGTGAAGTTCTGGAGGTGGCGGTAGGTGAGGCGGGTTTTCTCCGTGAAGCCGTGCGGCGTCAGGTAATAAGTGTAGCGCTTTCGCGGGATGGTGGAGACGGTTATATATCCTTTGGATACGAGGTTTTTCAGATAGGAATTGATGAGCCCGAGGGCCACCCCGAGCTTGCGGCTCAGGTCCCTTTGGGTAAGCTCATGGTTTTTCGATATTTCATCAAGAAGCTGGAGCGAGCGGTAGTCATCCAGTTGTTCATCCTTATTGTTCATGAAATGAACAATAGCATGGGAAAGGCGAGCAGGTCAAGGGGTTTGTTCATTATCTGAACATGGCCGTTTTATGAGACCGGGACAGGGGGAAAACGCAAGCTGCCTCTAAAAATCACATATTTTTTCTGAGGTCGAGGAAGGGCGGAAATAAAAAGCGGAGCATATATGACA
>CAJPGC010000044.1 GCA_905339405.1 uncultured bacterium
AGCGGTCGTCCCTCAGCCCCTGGAGTATCCTCTCCCTCCACGCCAGCCTCGAGTGCATCTTCTCGAGGTCGTGGTCCTCGGCGCGGTAACAGTGTATCCTGTTCCTGCCGAGCTCCTTTGCCCTGTACATGGCGGCGTCCGCCTTGGTGAGGAGGTCCTTCACGTTCAAGGCGTGCTCCGGCATGGATGACAGGCCCAGGCTTACTGTCAAGCTGCTTGAGGCTTCCGCGAAGTAGAAGCCCTCAACGGCCTTCCTGAAATCCTCGGCCGTCTCAATGCCCTCAGGCTCGGACAGCCCCGGCAGGAATATCGCGAACTCGTCTCCGCTGAGGCGGGACAAGATGGGGTCGCCGTCGAAAGAGGCCGGGGACTTCTTCATGGCTTCCGAGAGCACCCGTTCGAGGACATTCGACACCCTCCTCAGGTACTCGTCCCCGGCGCCGTGGCCGAAGGTGTCGTTGAGGAGCTTGAACTGGTCCATGTCCACGAGGCACATGACGGCCCGTCTCCCGGGCGAAGTGTTGATCCACTCCTCGACGAGTTCCAGGAACCTCGCGCGGTTCACCAGGCCCGTGAGCTCGTCGTAGTTGGCAAGGTACTTTATCCGCTCCTCTGAGAGCATCTTCGAGGTCACGTCCTCCTGGACCGCCAGGAAATGGGTTATCTCGCCCTGCTCGTTCCTGATGGGAGTTATTACGGCGGCCGCCCAGTAGTAGCCGCCGGACTTGTTGCGGTTCTTTATCGTTGTCCTCCAGGTCTGGCCGGAGAGGATGGTCTTCCACATCTCCTGGTACTGGGAGTTCGACACCTCTCCGGACGAGAGTATTCTCGGGCTTTGTCCTAGCGCGTCTTCCCTGGAATAGCCGGTGACATGCTCGAAAATCGGGTTCACGTACTCGATTGTCCCGTCCCTGTCCGTTATGAAGACGAGGTTGACGCTGTGCTCGATTACCGCGGAGAGCTTCTTGAGTTCGAATTCGGATTTTTTCCTCTCGGTTATGTCGTGCACCGTGCCTATCATGCGCACCGGGTTGCCGTCCGGCCCGACGATGACGTCACCTGTCTCGTGGACTATCTTCTCCTCGCCGCCCGGCAGCACTATCCTGTGGTCTATGGAGTAGGGCTTCTTGTCGTAGAACGCCTGCTGGACGGAGTGTTCGACGAATTCCCTGTCTGCCGGGTGTACGGATTTTATGAACGCCTCGTAGGTCGCGCCGAACTGGCCGCGCTCGAGGCCGAAGATGCGGTATATCTCGTCCGACCACCACAGGGTGTCGTTGACGACGTCCCAGTCCCAGCTCCCCATGTGCGTTATCTGCTGGGCGCGCTCGAGACGCTCTTCGCTGTCCTTCAAGGCCATTTCTGTCTTTTTGCGACCGGTTATGTCCGTCAGGAAGCAGCAGACGGCGTAAGGCTTGCCCGAGGAGTTGAGGAGGGGGAATTTTATGGATATGTAGGTATGTCTCCCGTCCTTCTGGGCAATCTCCTCCTCGAATTCCATCGCGGACATCGAGTGCATGACCTGTACGTCGCTTGCCCTGAACCTGTCGGCCTCTTCCGGCGGGAGGAGTTCGTAATCGGTCCTGCCGAGGAAGCCCGCCCTTTCCAGATTGAAGATGGCGGCATAGCCGTGGTTCACGAATATATACCTGCCTTCGAGGTCTTTAAGGAAGACGATGGCCGAAGAGTTGTCCAATATGGATTTGAGCCGCTCCTCGCTCTCGGTCAAAGCAGCGTTGCGCTCGCTTATCTGCGAGGCCATGACGTTGAACGTTTCGGCAAGCCAGCTTATCTCGTCCGTGCCCTTCACCGGGACCCGGGTTGAGTAGTCTCCTTCGGATATCCTGAGGGCCGCCATCGACAAGCCGCTCAGCTGGGCAACTATCGTTTTGTAGAATAGCAGGAGGAGGACCGAGATGAGGAGCGTGACGGCCACAGCGGCTATGATTGCGTTCCTGCCTATGGCTGCAACCGGCTTCAACGCCTCGCTTGAGTCTATCTCCACGAGGAGCGTCCAGTTGAGGCGGGGCAGGCACATGGAGGCCCCCGCGACCTCTATCCCCCTGTAATCCGTGTAGAAGCCGGTTATCTCCTGCCTGGACTCGAGGCACGCTCTCACCGGTTCGGTGTCGACCTTCTGCTTGAGGACGGCGTTCTTTATGAACTTGGAGCCCGTTATCATCAGGCTGTCACTGTTCACTATATAGGCTTCGAGCGTGAGCCTGGGGCCGGGCCCGGAGGTTATTGCGCCGAGCTGCCTGGTGAACTCGCCGCTAAGGACGTTCTCGAGCTCCGGGAGCAGGATGAAGTTTGTGACTATACCTAAAAGGGCCCCGTTAGCGTCTTTTACCGGGGCAGATACGGCCAGTTCGGGCACGCCTTTTATCCCGTGGCGCATCTCGATGAGGGTGGCCGACTCCTTTGTAGAGGTGAAGACAGGGTTGGCGGAAAAGTCCCTGGAGTGGAGCGCGGAATCGGTCGAAGCCACTACGGCGCCCTTTGAAGAGATGACGGCGATTGCGTGTATCTGGCTGTCGATCGGGAGCTTGTTCCTAAGGAGGTGTTCTGAAAGAGAATCCGAGGAGGCGGCCCCGCTCTTGAGGACGGAGATGATCGAGCCGTCGGTCGCGAAGTCGACGGTCCGGCGCTTGGCCATCTCAAGGAACTGGTATACCTGCCCCTCGAAGCCGTCCGATATTAGGGAGAGGTCCTCGAGCAGGTGCTTTTCCAGCAGTTCGCGGTTCTTTCCGTAGCTCACCACGAAAGTGATGAGTATAGGCAGCAGGATGAGGAACGTCGCCGCGATGGCTTTTTTCAGAAGAGAGAATTTGAATTTACCCACTTTAAACCTTGAGCCCGGGAATATTAAAGGTAGGCACGTTTTCACGCGGTGAGGGTCGAAGTTTATTCTGCCCGGCTTTGCCTAAAATATATCGATAACCACTGGAAAAAGCAAATCTTTTCACCCTACACACTTATCGGCAGGCCGCGGGCTGCCCTGAATGGTTTTTTTCTCCGTTGACTTCTTTCCTCAATAATGGCATAGATATGTTCAAATTTATAGCGGACGGACGCGCCCGTTTTTTTTGGGAGAGAAGGCTGATGAAAAGGGATACCCCTTTTCTTCGGCCTTTTTTTGTGCCCTGAATCAGGCGGGACCATGTTTTTTTGTAATCAATTCAGACAAACAGAAGTAAAAAAGGGGGAGTTTCATGAGTTCGCTTACGGCATCATGGGTCGGATATTTAAGCGTCGCGGCGTTTGTCTTTGCGTACGCGCTTGTCATACTGGAAGAGAAGCTGCACCTTCGTAAATCAAAGCCGGTCATCCTCATCGGCTGCCTCATGTGGGCGCTGGTCGCAGGGTATGAGGCCTCTTTCGGAGGGGGGCACGCAGAAGAGCACGTAAAGCACATGATAGCGGAAATAGCCGAGCTCTTCTTCTTCGTTCTTGTGGCGATGACTTACATAAATACCCTGCAGGAGAGGATGGTATTCGATTCCCTCAAATCGTGGCTCCTCAGGAAGGGCTACGGCTACAGGCAGCTCTTCTGGATAACAGGCGTCATAACCTTCTTCCTTTCCGCGGTCGCCGACAACTTGACCAGCGCGCTCCTCATGGCAACGGTCGTGGCGGCCGTAAGCTCGAACAGGGCCTTCGTGGTCCCTGCTTTCATAAACATAATAATAGCGGCAAACGCGGGAGGGGCCTGGAGCCCCTTCGGAGACATAACGACCCTCATGGTCTGGACAGCCGGAAGGGTGAGCACCCTGGAGTTCATGTACATCTTCATCCCGTCGGTTGTCAACTGGTTCATCCCCGCTTTCATAATGTTCCTGTTCCTGCCCAAAGGAAGGCCTGAAGGCTCCACAGAAAGAATAAAGATGAAGCAAGGCGCGAAAAGGGTAATATTCCTGGGTTTCCTTACCATAGCCACCGCCGTGAGCTTCCATCAGTTCCTTCATCTGCCGCCGTTCCTCGGCATGATGACGGGCCTGGGCTTCCTCATGTTCATGGGCTACTACCTTAAGAAAAAGGAAGGCAATAACTCGAGTCATTCTGAGATATCCGAAAGCTTCAACATCTTCAAGAAGGTTGAAAGGGCCGAGTTCGACACGCTCTTTTTCTTCTTCGGAATTATAACGGCGGTTGGCGCGCTGCAGTACATAGGTTATCTCGCGCTCCTCAGTGCGGGCCTGTACGGAGGGTTCGGGGCGACCAACGCGAACATAGCGGTGGGCGTAATCTCGGCCGTCATCGACAACATCCCGGTAATGTACGCGGTCCTGCAGATGAACCCGGCCATGGGGCTTGACGAATGGCTCCTCATAACGCTTACGGCAGGCACCGGCGGAAGCCTCCTTTCAATAGGCTCGGCCGCCGGGGTCGCCGTCATGGGCGTGCGCCGCGACCTTTATACCTTCATGTCGCACCTCAAGTGGACGCCTGTCATAGCGCTTGGCTACATAGGCAGCATAGTTGCCTGGTGGTTCGTCGTCAAAGGCGTGAGCCATTGAGAGGCTGATTTTTAACGGGGGCCGGTTCCAGGCTTCTGAGCTGCCCTCACAGGGGGCGCTCCGGGGAGGCGAGGGCCGCAGACGGGCATCCTCCTGTAGGGGCCCGAGCCTTCCCGGATGAAAAAAAGAAAAGCCGCAGACTTTCGGGTCTGCGGCTTTTCTTATCTCTTGATTCCGGTAATCCTGCTTATGAGTCCTTCCTCTTAGGCCTTCTGCCGGCCTCGAGGATCTTTTTCCTGAGCCTTATCGACTGCGGGGTCACTTCGACCAGCTCGTCGTCCTGTATGAACTCGAGCGCCTGCTCGAGGGTCATCTGGCGGGGCGGGAAGAGGAACATGGCCTCGTCGGAGCCCGAAGCCCTCATGTTCGTGAGCTTCTTTTCCTTCACGACGTTCACGTCCATGTCGTTGTCCCTCGAGTTCTCGCCTATTATCATGCCTTCGTAAACAGGGGTGCCTTCCTTCACGAACAGGGTGCCCCTGGGCTGTATTCCGAAGAGGGCGTATATGGTCGTCGCTCCCGACCTGTCGGATATGAGCGTGCCGTTCGCCCTCTTGGAGATGGTGCCGTGCCACGGCTCGTAGCCATCAAAGAGGTGGTTCAAGAGGCCCGTGCCCTTGGTGTCGGTGAGGAACTGCGACCTGAAGCCGATGAGGCCCCTGGAGGGGATCCTGAACTCGAGCCTTACCCTGCCGTGGCCGTTGTTCTGCATCTTGAGCATCTTGCCCTTGCGGCCTCCGACCTGCTGAGTCACTACGCCGATGAACTCCTCGGGGATGTCGATGACGAGCTGCTCCATCGGTTCGTGCAGCACGCCGTCTATCTGCTTGGTTATGGTCTCGGGCATCGAGACCGAAAGCTCGTAGCCTTCCCTTCTCATCATCTCGATTATTATGGCGAGCTGGAGCTCGCCCCTGCCCATGACCTTGAAGGCGTCAGCCTTCTCGAATTCTACCTTTATCGAAACGTTGTAGAGGAGCTCTTTTTCAAGACGCTCGCGGAGGTTCCTGGAGGTGACGAACTTGCCCTCTTTTCCAGCGAACGGCGAGGTGTTCGGGGAGAAGACCATCGATATCGTCGGCTCGTCGACCTTTATCCTGGGCAGGGCAACAGGCGTTTCCGCCGAGGTTATGGTGTCTCCGATGGAGACCCCTTCCATGCCCGCCAGCGCGACTATCTCGCCCACTGAGGCCTCGTCGACGGTTGCGCGCTCTAGCCCCTGGAATACGTACAGGGCCGTGGCCTTGGTCTTTACGACCCTGCCGTCGATGTGCATCATCGCGACGTTGTCGGCGTTCTTTATCTTGCCGGCGAAGACCCTTCCGACGGCGAGGCGGCCGACGTAGTCGTTGTAGTCTATGTTCGTGACGAGGACCTGAAGGACCGCTTCGGAGTCGCCCTTGGGCGCCGGTACGGTCTTTATGATGAGCTCGAAGAGGTTCTTGAGGTCGGGGGCTTCCACGGCCAGCTCGAGCGTTGCCGTGCCCTTCTTGGCGTTGGTGTAGACTATCGGGAACTCGAGCTGGTCTTCGTTGGCGTCCAGGTCGATGAACAGGTCGTAGACCTCGTTTATGACTTCCTGAATTCTCGCATCCGGCCTGTCTATCTTGTTGATGACGATGATGGGCACCAGCGAGAGCTCCAGGGCTTTCTTGAGGACGAACCTCGTCTGCGGGAGCGGGCCCTCGGAAGCGTCGACAAGGAGGAGGACTCCGTCGACCATCTTGAGCGTCCTTTCGACCTCTCCGCCGAAGTCGGCGTGGCCCGGCGTGTCGACGATGTTTATCTTGATGCCGTTGTACTGCACGGCCGTGTTCTTGGCCATGATGGTGATTCCGCGCTCGCGCTCGAGGTCGATGTTGTCCATGACCCTGTCCTGGACCTTCTCGTTCGTGCGGAAGGTGCCCGCCTGCTTGAGCATGGCGTCGACGAGGGTGGTCTTCCCGTGGTCGACGTGGGCGATGATTGCGATGTTCCTGAGAGTCTGCATAATTTTCCTTCTTAAGATGTGAAAAAAGTTTATGGAATCAGATATTATACAGCAGCCCAAAGGCGCGTGTAAAGGGGAAAGTAGAAAGGGTGAAAGGGGCTTTTGACAGCCCTTTTTTGAAGTGGGAATTAAAGGGTTTCGGCTTTGGGCGCTGCCGCGCAAAAACGTTCTTTTTAAATACCATGTAACGCGGCTGCCGCCGCTCTCTGTAACATGCTCTGCGCGCTTTCCGCCTCCCCCACCCGCGAAACGCTCCCCTTAAGGTCGCTTCGCTCCCATGCTTCCCCGTCGCGTTTCGCCCTTCCTCCCTGAGGCGCGCTCCGCATGTTACGGTGTATGGGTTAAAGACAATACAAAAATATACTCTTTGGCGGAGTAGAAGGGAAAATTTGCTTCTTGTGAGTGCCCAAGACGGTTTTGAATGGAGGGCGCTCAGCGCTAGTCCTGTCATTCTGAGCGTAGCGAAGAATCCCGGCCTTTATGGAAAAACATGGGTTGGACTGGAGGACTTCGGCTAAAACAAAAATTCCCTCTCCCCTTGTGGGAGAGGGCAGGGAGAGGGAAAAATAGATTGTCGGGTTCAGGAGCTGAAAAAGGAGCGGCCCCCTGCCTCTGGCGCGGCAGGGGGCCTGGCGATGTGTTAGAGACTGGCCGCTCTAACTCTTCAATCCCGTATTAAGGCCTGAACTGGTTGTGGCAGGAGATGCAACCGTCGAGGAGCTTCTTGGTGAAAGCGGTCATCTTCTGGCGGTCGTTATTATGAGCGGCTTTCGCGAGCTTTTGGAGGTCGGCGTGGAACGCCTTGTCCATCTTCTCGAATTCCGCTACCTTTGCGGCGTTCTTCCTGAGCTTCACTTCACCCGCGTGCAGCGCTTCCTGGGTCTTTTCCATCTTTCCATGCATGCTCTCGAGAGCCAGGTGGACCCTGTGGCCGTCGCCCAGGGCCACGGCCGAGACGACCTCCCTGAATACCGCGTCCAGGGCTTTCATCTCCTCGATGAGCGCGCCGCCAGAGGGAGCGGAGCTTCCGGCAGCCTTGTGATGGTTATGGTCGGCCGAGAGCGCGGCAAGGGGGGATGCCGTGACGAACAGGACCGATATGATTGCAGCCTTGAGGAAAGTTTTTTTCATCAGGTTCTCCTTATAAACAACGGTTGGATTTTAACAGAGGACAGGGGTGGAAACCATGATTTCCGTCACCTCTCCTTATTTTTGAAGAATTCATAGTACAGGAGCGGGACGGCGGCCAGCGTGAGGAAGGTGGCGGCCACTGCCCCGAACATCATCGATATGGCGAGCCCCTGGAAAATGGGGTCGAAGAGCATCACGAAAGAGCCGGCCACAACCGCCGCTGCGGTAAGGAGTATCGGGCGGGAGCGGACTGCCCCGGCCTTAATGACGGCCTCTTTGAGAGGGGTCCCCTCTTTTTGTTCCCTCTCTATGAAGTCCACGAGAAGTATCGAATTTCTCACGATTATCCCGGCAAGCGCTATGAAGCCTATCATCGAGGTCGCGGTGAAAAATGCTCCGAAGAGCCAATGGCCCGGCAGGATGCCGACGAGGGTCATGGGGATCGGGGCCATTATGACCACAGGCGTTATGAAGCTCTTGAACCAGGCTACGACGAGTATGTATATGAGCACGAGAACGGCGGCAAAGGCTATCCCCAGGTCCCTGAAGACCTCGTAGGTTATGTGCCATTCTCCGTCCCATTTCATCGAGTACCTGTCCTCGAGCCAGGGCTGGGTCGAGGAGAACTGCTCTATCGAATAGCCTTCCGGAGCCTTGAGCCCGTCTATCTTCGAGCCCATCTCGAGTATAGCGTAGACAGGGCTTTCTGCCACCCCTGCCACGTCGCCTGTTACGTATGTGACCGACTTGAGGTTCTTGTGGTAGATGGTCCTGTCGGCAGAGGCGTCCCTCAAGGTGACGAGTTCGGACAAGGGGACGAGGCCGCCCGCTTGAGACGGCACACCGATCGATTCGAGAGAAGGGAGTTCAGACCTCTCGGCAACGGGCATCCTCAAGTAGATGTCTACCGGGTCCTTAGCGGCTTCAAAGTGCACTAGCCCTGCGCTCATGCCCGCGACGGCTGTCCTGAGAGTTGCCGCTATCGCTTCTGTTGAAATCCCGTTTAAAGAAGCCTTTGTGCCGTCGACCTCGAACACGAGCTTTCTCTGGGGCTCTTCAACGTACCAGTCGACGTCGACAACTCCGGGGGTCGTCTCAAAGACTTCCTTTATCTTCGCCGCGACTTCGATGCGCCCCTTTTCAGTCGGGCCGTATACCTCCGCCACGAGCGTGCTCAGTACCGGAGGGCCGGGAGGTATCTCAGCGAGCTTTATGTTCGCGCCGTATTTTTTTGCAATCTCCTGGAGGCCGGGCCGGAGCCTTTTGGCTATGTCGTGGCTCTGCGAGCTCCTTTTGCCTTTTGCGACGAAGTTTGCCTGAATGTCCGCGACGTTCGGCCCACTCCTCAGGTAGTAATGGCGGACGAGGCCGTTGAAGTTGTATGGGGAGGCCGTGCCGACGTAGCTCTGGAAGTCCGTGACCTCGGGGACGCTTCTTAAGTACCCGCCGAGGGCCTTTGCCGCCCTCGCGGTATCTTCAAGAGTAGCTCCTTCCGGCATGTCGATGACAATTTGGAGCTCGCTTTTGTTGTCGAACGGCAGCATCTTCATTGTAACCGCCTTGAACGGCACGAGCAGTAAGGCAAGGAGAAGCAGCAGTATGACGGCGGCGAAGGCGGCAAGCCTTTTCACCCTATTTTCCATGAAAGGCGCAAGGAGCCTTGAGTAGAAGAGCTCGAGCCTGGAAGATTCCTTTTCGCCTTTTGCATCCTGAGAGACGTTCTTCAGGACCTTGTAGCCGAGCCAGGGGCTCACTATGAAGGCGACGAGGAGCGAGAAGAGCATGGCCGCGGACGCGCCGACCGGTATGGGTCTCATGTACGGGCCCATGAGCCCGGAGACGAACGCCATGGGCAGAAGCGCGGCGATAACGGTGAAGGTGGCGAGTATCGTCGGGTTGCCGACCTCGTCGACGGCTTCGATTGCCGTGCCGGTGGAGACGCCGTCAATCCTGAAGCGCCTGTGTATGTTCTCGACGACGACTATGGCGTCGTCGACGAGGATGCCGATGGAGAAGATGAGGGCGAAGAGGGTCACCCTGTTCAGTGTGTAGCCGTAAAGATAGTTCACCAGCAGGGTCAGGCTGAGAGTCACGGGCACTGCCACAGCAACGACGGCCGACTCCCTCGTGCCGAGCGCCAGGGCTATGAGTATGATGACTGCGATTGTGGCGACCATCATGTGCTCGAGGAGCTCGTCTGATTTTTCTTTCGCCGTCTCGCCGTAATTGCGGGTGACTGTCATGTTAATGCCGGAAGGCACGAGGCTGCCCTTCAACGCTTCGGCCTTTTTGAGGGCAGCTTCCGCCACGACGCTCGCGTTGGCCCCGGCCTTTTTGGAAAGCGCGATGGTCACTGCCTCGAAGTCGGCTGCGGCGTTTGAAGCGGTAATGCCTTTAACAGAGGCTGCGGGGCCGAGCCCCATGAAGACGTAATTCGAGGGTTCTTCAGGGCCGTCGGACACCTTTGCCACGTCATTGAGGTAGACTGGCCTGCCCTTGTCTACCCCGACAACGACCGACTTGACGTCGCCGGCGTCCTTCAGGAACCCCCCCGCTTCGATGAGAAGTTCCCTGCTGGCGGACGGAACAGACCCTGAAGGAAGGTTCGAGTTCGCCTGCTTCAAGGCCGCCAATATCTGGAAGGGCGACTGGCCGTAGGCGCGAAGGCGCGTCTGGTCGAGCTCGACCCTTATTTGGCGTCTCTGGCCGCCTATGACTGATACCTCTGAGACCGACTCGTCCTTTTTGAGCTCGTCGGCGAGCATCGTGGCTACGCTCCTCAACTCGAATCCCGTGTACTTCTCGCTCCAGAGGGTGAGGGCGAGCACAGGCACGTCGTCTATCGATTTGGGTTTTACGAGCGGCTCCGAGACGCCTGGCGGGATGCGGTCGTAATTGGACATGAGTTTGTTGTAAAGGCGCACTATCGCCTCTTCGACGTCGGTGCCCACGTAGAAGCGCACGATGGTGAGGTTCCCCCCGGCGCTCGCCATCGAATAGATATACTCTACGTCTTCAACCTCCCATAGGAGCTTTTCCATCGGGGTCGTGACGCGCTCCTCGACCTCTTTGGCTGAGGCGCCAGGGTAGGCGACGAAGACGTCTATCATCGGGACTTTTATCTGGGGCTCTTCTTCGCGGGGGGTGACGAAGACCGCGAAAAGCCCGAGGAGGAGGGATGCTATGATGATGAGGGGAGTGAGCCTCGAATGTATGAAGGCCCGCGCTATCCGACCTGACAAGCCCGTATTCATTTTACGCCGCCCAGGAACCCGCCGTCGAATGCGGCTTCGGCCCCTTTTGAGATGACGCGGTCGCCTTCCTTGAGGCCGGATATGACTTCGATGTCGTCTCCGTAAGCGCCGCCCGTCCTTACGAGCGTGTAAGAGGCCACATTCTTTTCGTCGACGGTATAGACGCCGGTGAGCTGGCCTTTGGTGACAACCGCCCTCGAGGGGACTACAAGTGCCTTTCTTTCGGCCCCTTGAACTGTAACCTTCGCGTAAAGCCCGGTACGCAGGCCTTCGCCCTTTATCGAGGCCTTTATGAGGAAGGTCCTGGTGGCGGCGTCTATCGAAGGAATGACCTCAATTACTTTCGCCTGGTATTTATTGTCATTGATAATGGCTGTTATCTCAGCGCCGGGCTTTACAAGCCCGGCGTGGCGTCCGTCGAGTGTTGTCTCGAGCACGAATGCCGAGTCGTCCTCAATGACGATAAGCGGCGTGCCCGGGGCAGCCATGCTGCCTCTTTCAATCTTCTTTTCGGAGACTACGCCAGAAAAGGGAGAGACTACCTTCGCATAGCCCCGGTAAACGCGGGCCTCCTCGGCTCCTGCTTTCGCCCTCTTGAGAGACTCTTCCATGGCGGAGAGGTTAAGGGCCGCCGTGTCGCGCTGGAGAGTCATGTTCTCGAACTCCTGGCGCGAGATGGCGTTCGCCTCGAAGAGCCTGGCGTATCTCTGGTATGTCGCCTCGGTCAGCTCCGAGTGCTTTCTCGCGCCCTCGAGTGCGAAGGAAGCCTCCTTGATGCTTGACTCGGCCGCCTTGACCTTCTGGGCGATGTCGCTGTCTTCAATCGTGAGAAGCGTCTGCCCTTTTTTGACCCGCTGCCCCTCGCTGACCAGAACGGAGGTCACGGTCCCCATCACTTTTGTTGATACTACGCCTATGGCAGCAGCTTTTACCGTGCCAGCGGCCTCTATGCTTTCTGGAAATGTCTTGAAACCGGCGACAGCCGTCTCAACGCCAGTAATGGTCATTCTCTGGACTTCGGTCTGTCCAGGCCCTGTTTTTTCAGAGCACCCGCCAATGAGGAGCGGGGCTGCGAGAATTATGGTGAGAAGGAAGCGTTTCACTTTTAAGCCCTCCGGTTATTCGAGGCCAAGGTCTTTTAATATGGTCCCGCCCGCGTAGCTCAAGGCGGCGAGCGAGCGGCTATAGGCGTTCTTTCTCATTACAAGGGAAGCCCTCGCGCCAGAAAGGCTCGCTTCAGCATCCAGCAGGTCAACAAGAGGAGAGAGGGAGTTCTCATACCTGAGCCTTACGAGCCGTTCTCCCTCTTCAGCGTTTTTTAGCGCGGCCTCGGCAAGCTCTCTGTTCTTTTTTGCCTCTTCGACTTCGAGATAAGCCTGGCGGACGCTGAACGAGACCGACTGCCTCAAGCCTTCGAGCCGCTCGGCTGCCTCTATCGATTTGAGCCTTGCCTTTGCCGCCTCGTGGCTCCTCGCGCCGTCGAATATGTTCCAGCGCAGGAAGGCCGAAACCTGCCAGCTTTCGCCCTCACTGCCAAAGGGCCTTTCGTGGTCGTTCATGAAGTATGTGCCGCCGACGCCTACCATCGGGAAGTAGCTGGAGTTGGCGAGCGAGACCGTGCTCCTGGCGTTCTCAGTGCGCTTTTTCATCGATTTGAGGTCGCTCCTATCCACGGCCGAGGAAAGGTAATGGGAGATTTTACGGAGCTGAATATCGAAAGCGGAGGACGATGTCGTTGCTTCATCGTCGAGACCGAGCAGCATCCCGAGGGCCCTTCTGGAAAGTTCAAGGTCTTTGCGGGCCGTCACGAGCCTTTGCTCCGCCTCAAGCAGGCCAGTTTTTGCTCTAAGGACGTCGGAGTACAGGCCGAGGCCTCCGGTGTGTCTCGCTTCGGCTATCCGGAGGTGCTCCCTGGCGTCGGCGGCTCCGGCTTCAGCGGCGGCCATGAAGCCTTCGGCGGTGCTGGCGTTCAGATAAGCCGTGACTATCTCGAAGGCTGTCTTTTCGCGCCCGGCTGAAAGCTCGTCGATGCTAGCGGAGTATTCCTGCCTTGCCATGTATAGGCCGACCCACGCCTTCCTTACGTATATCGGCTGCTCTATCGAAAGCGAAGTCTGGAAGTCGTTTATGGCCTCGGGGCTGTTTAGAGAGTCTATGGCGAAGTCCGCTGCCGTAAACCTCTCCTGTCCGAGCTTGGAAGAGAAGACGAAGGTGGGGTTGTCGGTCCTCATGTAGCGCTCTTCGAAGGTTAACTTCGGGAGGAGCTGCCCCCTTGCCATGCCGACCTCTTCGCGAGCCGCGCCCAAAGCCGCTTTCGCGGCCCTGATGGCGTGGTTCTCACGGAGGCCCAGCTCGACGGCGTCTTTCATCGTGAAAGGGCCCGCTGCCAGGGCGCTCGAGGCGGAAAGGAATGTGAAGAGAAGCGTAGCGAGGGCGTGTTTCATGGTTTGGCTCGTTTGATGGATTGCGGCGTGAAGGCCGCGTCTGAAGAGAATTATATCAGCACTCTTGAGACGCGGCGCATCGCATGGGAAGTTCAGCAGGCCTGGCAGCCCCTGACGCCGAGTTTTTTAAGGAAACTCATCATGGGGCACCAGTTGGTGAAAAAAGACTGCAGCAGGTTGAGCCCCACGAAAGCCGTGAAATAGAGCCAGTACTCTGAATGGACCTGCGAGAGGACAAGGGAAAAAAGGATGAAAAAACCGGCTATGAGCCTCAAGTACCTGTCTATCGTCATTGGGAGCCTCCTTACTTTTTGATCCTGCGGGCGAGCTTCTCGCTTTCGGCGAGCTGCTCCATGAGGACGGACTTCATCAGGGAGCACGCCTCGATTATCTTGGGGTTGTTTATGTGGTAGTAGATGTTTACCCCGTCCCTGCGGGTGTCGACGACGCGGGCCTGGCGAAGGACCGCGAGGTGCTGTGATACGTTGGCCTTTGTTATCCCGAGCCTTTCGACGAGGTCGCCCACGGAAAGCTCGCCGTCCTTCAGGGCGTTTATTATCTCGAGACGCTTGGGGTTGGCCAGCGTCTTGCAAATCTCGGCCTGGAGTATGAACACTTCCTTCTTCATATTTGCATTATTGCGAAATTTTGAAACAATGTCAAGGGGAAAGTAGGATGGGGGGGAGGGGTAAGCAAAATCTTTTTGAATTTGTTTCTAAAACATACACCGTAACAGGGCGGAGCGCGCCTAAGGGAGGAAGGGCGAACCGAGCCGAGGCTGCGGGAGCGAAGCGACCTCAGGGGCGAGGTTCGCGGGTGGGGGAGGAAGAAAGCGCGTAGAGCCCTGTTACAGAGAGCGGCGGCAGCCGCGTTACATGGCGGTTTTCGGTGAGAATACATTAGCGCGGCAGCGCACGAAAGGCCTCGTAATAATACTTCTACGCTCCGAATGTTACACGCAAGGGTTAAAATCAATACAAAAAAATAATTCTTTTTTTGTTGTTTTGTTTTTAACCATGCACGGTTTACCCGGCGTAGCGAAGCCTAAGGTTGGGGGCGGGGCGTGCAGGCGGGGAAGTAGGGATGCCCCGAAGGGGAGAGGCTGGGTAAGCGGGCCTGCACGGAGGCAGGCGTGCGATGCCGAGCGAGCCGGGTAAACAGAAAAAGTGCGGCAGCGCGCAAAAGGCCTTTTTGCACAAGTCAGGCATGGTCGGGCTTCGCCCACTTTTTTGATGTTGCCGGATTGATTTTTCTGGAATGACTTGAGAAAGGAGAGATAGTTGTAAAGGTTTTTTCCGCCCGCGCTTTACGCGTGCGCCGAGTATACCCTGGCTTTTATCTTCTGGATGGTTTCCATGTCGGGTTTGAAAGGGAGCTCGAGAGGGGGCTGGGGGAGCTCTATCCTGTAGCCCTGGCAGAACGGGGTCTGCTCGAGCTTCATGTTGTGGGCCGTGACCATGAGGGGTTCGAGGTTCACGACGTCCTGTATGTTGTAGGCAAGGAGGGTCTCCATCGCCTTTGGGTTTTTGCTCTTCCTGTACTCTTTCCAGAGGAGGACCGCGAAGTAACCGTCGACCCCGTCGAGCCCGCCCCTGTCTATGCCTATCATCTTCTCGCAGCCCTTGAGCCCGCCCCTGAAGCCGAGGTCGCGCAGCACGTACATGAGGTCTATGTGCGCATGCGGGAGTTTCACGCCCAAATGGCTTTCTATGAAGGGGACGTCAAAGCACTTGCCGTTGTAGGTGACGAGGACCTTGTACTCCATGATGTCTTCCATGAAGTCGTCCATGTTCTCGCCCTTCACGTAATAACGTATCCTTCTGCCGTCATAGAGAGAGATGGCGGTTATGTACCCGTAGGGGCCCATGTAGCCGTTCGTCTCTATGTCGACGTAGGCGACGGAATCTCTGAAGTCGGAGAAGATGCGCCAGGACTCCTTTGGAGGAAGGAGCTCTGAGAAAAAAGCCGGTTCTCCGAGGGCGTACTTCTCCCGGGAGGCGTCCAGAAGGGTCCCTATGGCCTCGGCCGAGGACCTCTTGAGGCGCACGTGCCCCAGAGGCGAGTCCCAGTCGAGGACGCCGTTGTCCCAAAGCCTGCGTTCAGTTTTAAGCCCAATGCCGGGCACATGGCAGAAGGTATGCTTGAGCATCAAAACATTCTATCATGGAAGCTGGTGCGGCTGAAAGGAAAAGGATTGGTCTGGAAAAAGATAGGAGGGAGAAGGCGCTCAAAAGAAGGCCCTTACCCCGAGGAGGCTCTCTCCTATTATGAGTTTCTGTATCTGGGAGGTCCCTTCGTAGATGGTCGTCACCTTGGCGTCTCTGAGGTAGCGCTCCACCGGGTACTGGTTCGAGTAGCCGTAGGCCCCATGCACCTGTATGGCGTCGGTCGCGGCCCTGACGGCAGCCTCAGAGGCGAAGTATTTGGCTATTGAAGACTCGGCCGTGTTCTTGAGGCCCCTGTTTTTCATCTCGGCAGCCCTGTATACGAGGAGGCGGGAAGCGTCCCGGTCGACGGCCATCCTGGCTATGAGGTCCTGGATTGACTGAAACGAGGCAATGGGCTTTTTGAATTGGACCCGCTCCCTCGCGTACTTTACAGAGGCCTCTACGCAGGCTTCTATTATACCGACGCACCCGGCCGCCACGCCGAACCTGCCGTTGTCGAGGGCGAAAAGGGCGATCTTAAATCCCTCGCCTTCGGCTCCGAGCATGGCCTCATGGGGGACGAGGCAGTTATCGAAAAAGAGTTCGGCCGTGTTGGCTGATTTGAGCCCGAGTTTGCCTTTTATGTCGTTTGACCTGAAGCCGGGCGTGCCCTTTTCTATAATGAAGGCGGCTATGTTCCTGTGCCCTTCCTCGGGGCTCGTGCGGGCGAATACGATTAGGACGTCGGCCCTCCCGCCGGTCGTGATCCATGTCTTTGAGCCGTTTATCTCCCAGCCGTTTTTTTTGCGGGTGGCAGTTGTCCTGATAGATGCGGCGTCGCTCCCGGCATTCGGCTCTGTCAGGGCGAAGGCCCCCAGAAGGGAGCCGTTGCAAAGGCCGGGAAGGTATGTGTCTTTCTGGGCGTCGGTCCCCCACTTCAAAAGGGAGTATTCGACAAGGGAAAGCTGGACGGAGAGGATGGTCCTCAGGGAAGAGCAGCCCCTTCCGACCTCCTCGAGGATTATGGCCTGGGATATATAGTCGAGGCCAGCGCCGCCGTACTTTGCCGGGACAAGCGCCCCGAGAAGGCCCAAGGGGGCCATCTTACGGAGAATATCTTCGGGGAACCGCTCGGTTGCGTCGTTCTCGCGGGCGGAAGGGATTATCTCCCTGTCGGTAAAATCACGGCAGGCCTGCTGGAGTTTCTTTTGGGCATCATTGAGCTCGAAATCCATGCGGAGCTCCTCCTGTGGAATGTTAGAGTATTTTCCTGTAAGGGCAAGTTGTCAAGGAAGAGGGGCTTGCGTGTTACGTTGCAAGAGTAAAGGGAAGGACAAAACTCCCTCCCTCATTGCGGGAGAGGGTAGGGGAGAGGGGACGTTTATTTCCCCCTTTTTAAAGGGGAATGAGGGTGATTACTCAAAGAACTCCCATCCTTTATCTTTTCGGGCGCTGCCGCGCAAGGTGGGGAAAGGATTGTTTTGTCTTTAACCCATACACCGTAACAGGGCGGAGCGCGCCTAAGGGAGGAAGCGGCGAACCGAGCCGAGGTTGTCGGGAGCGAAGCGACCTCAGGGGCGAGGTTCGCGGGTGGGGGAGGAAGAAAGCGCGTGGAGCTCCTGTTACAGAGAGCGGCGGTAGCCGCGTTACGCGGTTTTTTGGCAAGACAATTAAAACGCGGCAGCCGCAAAAAGGTGGGCACAGTCCACCTAACAATTAAGCCACCTTTTA
Organism: uncultured bacterium; assembly: GCA_905339405.1. Classification (GTDB taxonomy): domain Bacteria; phylum Desulfobacterota; class GWC2-55-46; order GWC2-55-46; family GWC2-55-46; genus GWA2-54-12. The sequence goes on from CAJPGC010000044.1 coordinate 17,215, forward strand.
GCCGTCCTTATAACGCGGCGGTCGCCCTTCCTATAATGATGCAGGCATACACGGTCTCTGGCTTCAGGGTCGAGCGCACTGTAAGGAGCCCTTGCGGAAGGTCAGCTTTCTTTATGACCCCCAGGCAGATGTCTTTGCCCGAGCCGTCCCTGAACGACATGAGCCTGCCTTCGAGCTCTTCATCGCCGACGTCCCTCGTGTACCTTACTCCGCACTTTTTCAGGTCTACCTCGAATACGCGGGAGCCCTCGAAGTAATCCTTAAACCTTTCGGCCCGGAAGCCGCTCCTCAGGGGGGTGCCTTTTACCCTCGCCAGCGGCGAGGGCTTGAGCCTTATGATGACAGGGTTTTTCATTAGGGAGTACGGCGACAATATGTGCTCGAGCTCGCCGTTTTCCTCTACTGCCAATATGATGTCCGGCCGTAGCAGGTCTATTTTGTACTGCTTGTAGAGCCTGCCGATGGGCCCCGTGATGAGCCCGGTCGTGTCTATTATGACCTTCGGGCACTTCGAAAGGGCGTCTTCCATGAGGAGCTTCGCGCCGGTCAATGACGGCAGCATGCTGCCCGGCGGGCTTAAGGCCCCGGCAAAGTAGATTTCCTCGGCTTTTATCCTCTCCCAGCCGTTGAACCCGCCTTCAAGGAGCCCCCAGGCCATTGTCGAAGGAGGGCCGATGTGCGCCTGACCCATGTCGAGGTCGACTATCCCGGCCCTTCTTTCCTTTGAGAGGAGGCCAGCAACATTGGCCGCGAGAGCGGTCTTTCCTGCGTCCGGCCCGCCGAGCAGCATCACGGTTTTCGTGTTGGGAGACAAAAGGGCTTTTACTGTGCGCTCATCAAGGTCCATTCGCGCCTCGCGGTTGGCGTACATTGTCATGATATCAGAAATAACTCCGGCGGGTTTAAAGCTTGGAAAACTTTGTGGCGACGACGGTTTTTTTTCTTTGACATTTGCGGACCTTTTGGTAATATTCAAATTGTCTGCTAATACTAATGGAGATTTTTAAGGCTTTTCTGGCCTTTTTTGAAAGATTTCAGTGCTCAAGAAAACACCGCTAAATGAGATACACAAGTCCCTAGGCGCCCGGATGGTGCCGTTTGCCGGGTGGGAGATGCCCGTCCAGTACACGGGCGTCATAGATGAGCACCTTGCCGTGCGCTCGGCCTGCGGCCTCTTTGACGTGAGCCACATGGGCGAGATAGAGGTCTCCGGCGACAGCGCCATCGACTTCGTCCAGTTCGTGATGACCAACGACATAGAGCGCGTGAAGGACGGCCAGTGCCAGTACTCGCCACTTTGCCGCGAGGACGGCGGCGTGGTGGACGATACTATCGTCTACCGCTTCAACATCGACCGTTACCTCTTTGTCGTGAACGCGTCCAATACCGCCAAGGTCCTCGACTGGTTCAAACAGGTACAGAAAAAAGAAGCTTTCCCCGACCTCGTCATAGAAGACTTGAGCGGGATATACGCGCAGATAGCCCTCCAGGGCCCGAAGTCGGCCGAAATCATTAAGGGCCTTCTCGACGTTGCCCCCTCGGAGATAAAGACCTTCCACTTCCACATGGGTCTCATAAACGACGACATAGAAGCCCTTGTTTCCAGGACCGGGTACACCGGCGAGGACGGCTTCGAGGTGTTCGCGCCGGCGGACATGATCGAGGCGGTGTGGGACCGGATGCTCGAGGTGGGGGCCGCGCACGGCCTGCAACCGGCGGGCCTGGGCGCCCGTGACACCCTGCGCACGGAAATGGGCTATCCGCTGTACGGCCACGAACTGAGCGAGGACCTCACCCCACTCGAGGCCGGGCTGGGCGCTTTCGTGTCGTTCGAGAAGGGCGAGTTCCTCGGGCGCCAGCCGCTGGTGACGCAGAAGACCTTCGGAGTGGCCCGACGCTGCGTGGCCTTCCGCGTGA
>CAJPGC010000045.1 GCA_905339405.1 uncultured bacterium
TTACGCTATTATCTTGGTCACAACGCCCGCGCCAACGGTCCTGCCGCCCTCGCGGATGGCGAACCTCAAGCCCTCTTCCATGGCTATCGGGTTTATGAGCTCGACTTCTATGTTAACGTTGTCGCCGGGCATTACCATCTCGGTGCCCTCGGGCAGCTTCGATATGCCCGTGACGTCGGTCGTCCTGAAGTAGAACTGCGGCCTGTACCCGTTGAAGAACGGGGTGTGGCGGCCTCCCTCTTCCTTCGTGAGGATATAGACCTCGCCCTTGAACTTCGTGTGCGGGGTCACTGAGCCCGGCTTCGCCAATACCTGGCCCCTCTCAACATCTTCCTTCTTGGTTCCGCGGAGCAGCGCTCCGATGTTGTCTCCGGCGCGGCCCTCGTCCAGGAGCTTCCTGAACATCTCGACGCCGGTTACGGTCGTCTTCTGCGTGTCGCGCAGGCCAATTATCTCTATTTCCTCGCCGACCTTCACAATGCCCCTCTCGACCCTGCCGGTCACGACGGTGCCGCGGCCGGATATCGAGAAGACGTCCTCAACGGGCATCAGGAACGGCTTGTCAATCTCCCTCTTGGGGTCCGGGATGTAGGTATCGAGGGTGTCGGTCAGCTCGTGTATCGCGCCGCACCACTGGCATTCCTTCTTGCCGCAGCCGCACTCGAGGATCTTCAGGGCGGAGCCCTTTATGACCGGGATGTCGTCGCCCGGGAACTTGTACAGGGTAAGAAGCTCCCTGACTTCGAGCTCAACGAGATCCAGGAGTTCCTTGTCGTCGACCATGTCGACCTTGTTGAGGAACACGACTATGTAGGGGACTCCGACCTGCCTGGACAGGAGGATATGTTCCCTCGTCTGGGGCATCGGGCCGTCAGCGGCCGAGACGACCAGTATGGCGCCATCCATCTGCGCGGCTCCGGTTATCATGTTCTTTACGTAGTCGGCGTGACCCGGGCAGTCGATGTGCGCGTAGTGCCTCTTGTCGGTCTGGTACTCGACGTGAGAGATGGATATCGTGACTCCCCTCTCCCTCTCTTCCGGCGCCTTGTCTATATTCTCGTATGCGAGGAAATCAGCGTATCCCTTCGAGCTCAACACCTTCGTTATCGCCGCCGTCAGCGATGTCTTGCCGTGGTCGACGTGCCCTATGGTGCCGACGTTCAGATGCGCTTTTCCCCTCTCGAATTTAGCCTTGCTCATTTTGTCCTCCGG
>CAJPGC010000046.1 GCA_905339405.1 uncultured bacterium
GCCTTTTTCCTCTTCGCGCCTATGCCCGCAACCTTCTCCACGAGTGAAGCCATCTCCTTAGACCTGAGCTTCCTGTGGTACGATATGGCGAACCTGTGGACCTCGTCCCTTATCCTACGGAGGAGCAGGTCTGGCTTCGAGCCCTCACGGAGGAGTATCGGGTCTTTCACGTTCGGCAGGAAGACCCTTTCACCCTTTGATTTCGCGCCCCTCTTGAAGGCGTCCGGCTCGTCCCTGTCCTTGGCGAGCGCCCTCACCTCGACGCCCTTTACCCCGAGCTCGTCCAATACCTGCAGTGCTATATTGAGCTGGCCCTTGCCGCCGTCCATCAAAACGAGGTCCGGGGTCTTGAGGCCGTTTTCTTTTTCAAGCCCTTCAGCGCGGGCGAACCTCCGCGAGAGGACCTGATGCATCATCGCGTAGTCGTCAGGCCCGGCGAGCCCCTTTATCTTGAAGAGCCTGTAGGAGTCCTTCTCAGGCGCGCCGTTCCTGAACGTCACCATCGCGCCTACAGGGTGCTTGCCGCCGATGTTCGAGATGTCATATGCCTCTATCCGCTCAGGCGTCGCGCGAAGGTGGAGCCTCGTCTTGAGCTCCTCCATTATCCCGGCCTTTACGGAGGCCACAGCGTACCTTTTCCGCAAGGCCTCCCTGGCATTGGCCTCGGCCATCCTTAGAAGCCGCATCTTGTCGCCCTTTTCGGGGTGCGTCACTGATACCTTCCGGCTTTTTTTCTCCGAAAGCCACTCTTCGAGGAGTTCCCTGTCCTCCAACTCGACCGGCACTATGAGCTCGTCAGGGACGACTCTGTCGCCCCTGTAATACTGGGCTATGAAGGAAGAGAGCACTTCTTCGTCCGGCAGCCCCGCATCATGGAAGAGGTAGTCGTTACCGCTGACGAGACGCCCCTCCCTTATAAAAAGCGTCTGCAGGGCAAGGCTGTCCTTCTCGCGCACGAACGCGAATATGTCCTGGTCTACGGCCTTGTGGCTGACGACCTTCTGCTCTTCGAGCATCCCTTCTATGGCCTGTATCCTGTCTCTGAAGCGGGCCGCCTTCTCGAATTCAAGGGCGCCCGCCGCCTCGTTCATCTTCTCCTTGAGCTTTTTCAAGAGCTCCCTGTTCCTGCCCTCGAGGAACATTATGGCGTTGTCGATGAGCTCCCTGTAGGCGGCCTCGGTTATATAGCCGACTGCCGGGGCCGAGCAGAGGCCGAGCTGATAGTCAAGACACGGCCTTGCCCTGTTCCTGAACTCGGAAGCCGAGCAGGTGCACAGAGGGAATATCCTCCTCAGAAACTTTATCGTCTCCCTGACTTCGCGCGCCGAGACGTAGGGGCCGAAGTACCTCGAGCCGTCCTTCTTCCTCTGCCTCGTGACGAGGATCCTCGGGAAGGGCTCCTTCATCGTTATCTTTATGCTGACGTAGGTCTTTGAGTCCTTGAGCCGTATGTTGTACCTGGGCTTGTGCTGCTTTAAGAGCGTGTCCTCTAAGAAGAGCGCCTCCTTTTCGTTCGAGGTCACGATGTAGTCGATGTCAGCCACCTTCGCAGCCAGGAACCTTACCGTGTACCTGCCGTCGCCCGCTTCCCTGAAATAGGAGCGCACGCGCGAGCGCAAATCCTTTGCCTTCCCGATGTAGAGGACCTCGCCCGAGGCGTTTTTCATGATGTACACGCCCGGAGTGGCCGGGAGCCTGGCGAGCTTCTCTTCGATGCTGACGGCGTTCATGAAATCAATTATCGCATAAGATTCAGTTGGAATACAAACGGAGGGTTGAAGATTGTCCCCTCTCCTAACCACTCTCATAAAGTAAGAGGTATTAATTTTGTTTTGTCTTTACCCATGCACCGTAACATGCGGAGCGCTTCTCGCGGAGGAAGGGCGAAACGCGCGGGGGAAGCTTG
>CAJPGC010000047.1 GCA_905339405.1 uncultured bacterium
TCTCAATTAGGGCGTCGGCTCTTTTAAGGCTCAGGTATCGTCTCATGCGGTCCTTGCGGCCCCTTCGTAGGGAGCCTGCTGGATTTCCGGGGATTGACCCGTTTTATATAACACATATCCTCTTTCCGGGCAAACGGTAAACCTCGGAGAAATCGACCGTGGTGAGTATCTTTCTTTTCACGGCCCTGTGCGCTGCCGCGCTAAAGTGTTCTCACTCGAATACCATGTAGCGCGGCTGCCGCCGCTCTCTGTAACAGGGCTCTACGCGCTTTCCGCCTCCCCCACCCGCGAACCGGGCCCCTGAGGTCGCTTCGCTCCCAGCTGCCCCGGCCCGGTTCGCCGCTTCCTCCCTAAGGCGCGCTCCGCCCTGTTACGGGGTTTGGTTAAGACAAAACAAAACCAGTAACTCAATGGGTCATCATGAAAGCCAAACGGCCCTGTCCCGGAAAGTTCCGGAACAGGGCCTGTTTTATAATCGGGATGTGATACGGGGTGATAATTCAGGCTGGGACGGCATAAAAGCCGTTACTTTATCGGCGTAGCCTCGTCGATGAGCATTACCGGGATGTCGTCCTTTATGGGGTACATTATCTTGCACTTCTCGCACACGAGCCCGTCCTTGCCCTTTGAGAGCTTCACCGCCCCCTTGCACTTGGGGCAGGCCAGTATGTCGAGCAGTTCCTTGTCTACGGCCATATATTCCTCCTGATTCTCGAATCGACTCCGGATTATATCACTTGAGAAAAATTCCTGCTACTCCCTTGCCATGCCGTCCTCTACGGCTTTTTTGCCGCCCATCCTCACGTACTCGAAGCCGCCGATGAGGCTGACGATGACGCCCACCGCGAACCACATGAGCGAGAGCGTCAACGCCTGCTCCGTGGTGGCCCCGGCCATCGAAAAGAGGAAGACGAAGGCCCCCTCGCGGATGCCGAGCCCCGAAAGGGATATCGGCAGCATGGATATTGCCGTCGTAAGAGGGATGAAGAGGAAGTAATAGGCCAGGGGTATATCGAGGCCCAGGCCCAGCCCGAGGACATAGTAGCCTATCATCACGCCGCACTGCACAACGACGGAGCAGATAAACGCCTTCACGAGGATGTCCCCGTGGCGCTTGTAGCCCATGAGGACCTTGTAGAAGGTGTCTATCTTTTTATTGATGCCGTAAAAATGGACCTTTCCGGCAAGGCGCATGGCCCAGGAATGGAGCGGGCCTACCCAGATGACGAGGCTCATGAGAACAAACCCGCCTATGAGGAGGACGAAGAAGCCCGGCAGCGAGGTCCCCCTTATGAGTGCGTAGCCCGGGATGAGCGCCAGAGCGGTTATCACCATGAGTGCGGTGAAACCGGAATACCTGTCCATGAATATCGACGCGAGCGCGATGTCGCCCTTGCGCGAGTACTTGTAGAGGTAATAGCCCTTAACAACGTCCCCGCCGACCATCGTCGGCAGGAAGTTGTTGAAGAACATGCCGACGAAGTATATCGAAAGGAGCCTCAGGTAGGAGACGTCCATGTCCTTCTTCAGGATGACCGACCACCTGTAGCTGGAGACCGACTGGTTGAAGATTATGAGGAAGGCGACGAAAACGACCGCGAACGGCTGGACAGAGGAGAAGGTCTTCCAGAAGGCCTCGAGGTCGATGTTGCGGAGCAGCAGGTACATTATCGCCCCGCTTACGAGTATCTTGACCAGCGTCGACAGGGCGGCTTTCATCTACCGAGCACCTTCTTTACCGTGTAAATGGGCTTGCCCTGGGACTCGTGGTAGACCCTGGCGAGCATCTCCCCGAGAAGTCCCATGATGACGAGCTGCACGCCGAGTATCATGAGGAGGACCGAGAGGAACAGGAGCGGACGGCCCCCTATGGACTGGCCCAGAACTATCTTCTCGAAGCTCAGGTACAGCGCTATTATGAAGCCTATGAAACCCAGGAGCAGGCCGCCGGGGCCGAAAGCGTGTATAGGCCTGGTGGAAAAGCTCTGGAGGAACTTGACCGTGATGAGGTCGAGTACGACCCTTATGGTGCGGGATATCCCGTACTTCGATTTACCAAACTTCCTGGGGTGGTGGTTCGTCTCGACTTCGGTTATCGACGCGCCGACCCAGCTCGCTATGGCCGGGATGAAGCGGTGCATCTCGCCGTACAGGCGCACGTTCTTTATGACCTCTTTCCTGTAGGCCTTGAGGGTGCAGCCGTAGTCATGGAGATGCACTCCAGTGACCTTGGAGATGAGCCCGTTGGCTATCATCGACGGGAGCCTTCTGGAGACGAACTTGTCCTGCCTCTTCTTCCTCCAGCCGCTCACCACGTCGTGGCCCTTCATCTTCTCGAGGAGCTTCGGTATGTCGTTCGGGTCGTTCTGCAGGTCGGCGTCCATCGTGATGATTATGTCGCCCTGCGCGTACTCGAACCCGGCGGCCATAGCGGCCGTCTGGCCGAAGTTCCTCCTGAACGATACGACGACGACCGTGGGGTCCTTCTTCTGGTAGGACTCCAACGCCTTCAAGGTGCCGTCCTTGCTGCCGTCGTCGACGAAGACTATCTCGTATTTCCTGCCCAGCTTCTCCATCACCCCTTTTATCGACTTATAGAGGTGCGGCAGCGACTCTTCTTCCTCGTATACCGGTATTACGATAGA
>CAJPGC010000048.1 GCA_905339405.1 uncultured bacterium
GTCCATACAAGGCAGGTTGCTCAAAAAGTTCCAGATGCTAGGAGTCGAGAAGCGAGGAATGAGGCGTACTCTTTGTACGCCGCAATTACGAGCTTTGAAGACGACAACGCAGATGGGACTTTTTCAGAAACCTGTCAGTTCGCCGTCCTGTCCATCGCCTCTCCCGGCCAAAGCCTCTTTTCAAGCTCCTTCATCAATGCGCCGAGCGTCTCGGGCTTTGCAGCCGATATCAATACCGCGTCGAAGCGCTTCGCTAGGTTCCGGGCCTCCTGCGGGTCCACGAGGTCCATCTTGTTGAAGACCAGCAACCTCGGTATGGCATTCAGCCCTATCTCGTCGAGGACCTTCTCTACCGTCTCCATCCTCGCTTCGAAAGAGGGGCTACCGAGGTCGACGACGTGCATGAGAAGGTCCGCGTCTTCCATCTCCTCCAGCGTTGCCTTGAAGGCGCGGAAAAGCTCCTCGGGCAGGTCTTTTATGAAGCCGACCGTGTCTGTTATTACGGTGTCCCGCTCCCTTGGGAAACGGAGCCTGCGGGTAGCCGTGTCGAGCGTGGCGAAGAGCTTGTCTTCGGCAAGGGTCTCGCTCTTTGTAAGTGCGTTCAAAAGGGTAGATTTACCCGCGTTGGTGTAGCCCACGATGGAGATTATCGGCACGCCGCTTTCCGCCCTCTTTCTCCTTCTTTCAAACCTTCCCCGGCTTAAGCTTTTGAGCTCTTTTTCGAGGTGGCTTATCCTGTCCTGCACGCGCCTTCTGTCGGTCTCAAGCTTCGTTTCACCGGGGCCCCTGCCGCCTATTCCGCCCATGAGCCTTGAAAGGGAAGTGCCCTTGCCGGTGAGCTTGGGTAGGAGGTATTTCAATTGCGCTAGCTCGACCTGCACCTTGCCGTCCCTTGAGTGGGCGCGCCTGGCAAAGATGTCGAGGATGAGCTGCGTCCTGTCAATGACTTTGAGCTCTGTGACGTCGCCGAGCTCCCTTATTTGCGTTGGGGTGAGCTCCTGGTCGAAAATTATCATCGAGGCGTTCTTCTGCAGGGCGTTTATTATGAGCTCTTTTATCTTCCCCGTTCCCATGAGGTACTTGGGGTTGAGCCTCTCCGGCCGCTGGCAGACCATGTCCAGAACCGCGACGTTGTCAGTCCTCGCGAGCTCCTTCAATTCTTCCAAAGACTCCATCTGCACGTCCTTGTGCCTCGTGGAAACGCTCACGAGTATGGCCCGCTCCCTCGTGTCGCTGACGTCTCTCGTTATGGCCCTGCCCATCTCCTCTTCCAGAGAGGAAGCGAAGTTGTCCATCTCGAGGTCGAAGGCGTGGAATGGCGTCGGCGGCTGTATTTCATAGGTCTTGCCCTCCGGATTGAAGGGAAGGAGGTGCGCCGTATGGATCTCCGCCGGAAGGCCGTCGTCCCTGACGCCGATGGCCGCCATGTAGTCGAGCCGGAGGAGCGCAAGGTCGGTAAGGTCGTCCTGCGTCAGCGGTTCGTTCTTTAGATGCGTATGCACGCACCTGACGCCCCGAAGGTGCTTTCTTCCAAGCGGGTAATCGGAAAGTACGGGTATTACTATCTCGCGCTCGTCCCCGACTATGACGGAGACTATCGCGCCTTTGCGGTTTATTATTATCCCGAGCTGTCTTTTCAGTTCCCTTGAAAGCTCTGTCATGTACCTGGCGAGCTCGGGCGTTATCACCTTGTAAGGCGGTATGCGGCGTTGATAGACGCGTTCAACGGCCTTTATCTGGCTGGCCTTGAGGCCGGTTAGGTTTCCTGATATTTGTGCTATGCGCGCCTCCTGATTTTACAGCCCGCTGAAAAAATCACATCTGCTTCGTTGTCAGCGTCGCTCATAATTGCGGCGTACAAACAGAGTACGCCTCATTCCTCGCTCCTCGACGCCTTGCATCTGTAACTTTTTGAGCGGCCTGGTGACAGTGTTTTGTCAAACCTTGTCAAGATATCTTCAACTCATTATATCATGTAGGCCCTTCAAGACAATTCCATAATAAAAGCCGCATTCAAAGTGCAAATTGACTGTTTGGCGGTTTTCTGTTAACTATCCGTAGAGCAAACAAAGGAGATTGCCATGGAAAGGGAGTTCGGCGTCCTCATAGGCGGCAAGTGGAAGAGCTCGGGGACTCTCCTCGACGTCAAAAGCCCTTATGACGGCAAGACCGTCGGGAAAGTCCATCTGGCCGGGCCCGCCCTAATTGAAGAGGCGCTCGCCTCCTCTGCCGGTGCTTTCGCCTCTCTCAAGCGGCTTCCCGCGTGGAGGCGCTCGGAGATACTCACGAAGACGGCCGAAGGCATCGAGAAGAGGGAAGAGGAGCTTGCCCGCACGATAACTCTCGAGTCCGGCAAGCCCATAAGGGACGCCAGGGGCGAGGTAAGAAGGGCCGCAACGACCTTCCGCCTTGCGGCCGAGGAAGCCCGAAGGTTCGGCGGCGAGGTCGTCCCCCTCGACGTAAGCCCGGGGTCTGACGGCAGGTTCGCCCTGGTGAGGAGGTTCCCAATAGGCCCTGTGCTTGGCATAACCCCGTTCAATTTTCCTTTGAACCTCGTAGCGCACAAGGTCGCTCCGGCCATGGCGTGTTGCAATCCCATCATAATAAAGCCGGCTCCGAGGACGCCGCTTTCAGCCCTGCTTCTGGGCGAGATAGTAAACGAGGCGGGCCTGCCGCCGGGCGGTCTCAACGTGGTGCCTTGCGCCAACGAGCACGCCGCCCTTCTCTGGGAAGACCAGCGTATAAGAAAGCTCAGCTTCACCGGCAGCGCGGCAGTTGGCTGGAAGCTTAAAGAGAGGGCGGGCAACAGGAAGGTCACGCTCGAGCTCGGCGGAAACGCGGGCGTTATCATACATGGCGACGCCGACCTGGAGTTCGCGGCCAAAAGGTGCGCCCTCGGGGCTTTTTCGTACGCCGGGCAGGTCTGCATCTCTGTGCAGAGGATATACGCACAAAAAGACGTATTCGACAGGTTCAGGGATCTCTATCTCGAAGAGTGCCGGAAAATAAAGCAGGGCGACCCGATGGATGAGGCGACCGCCCTTGGCCCCATGATAGAGGAGGCGGCTGCGATAAGGACCGAAAAATGGGTGAACGAGGCCGTCGAAGAGGGCGCGAAGGTGCTCCTGGGCGGCGGTAGGAAGGGCAGCTTCATGGAACCAACGGTCCTTACCGGCACAAAGCCTTCCATGAAGGTCTGCGGCGAGGAGGTTTTCGCCCCTGTCGTGTCGCTTGAGGCTTACGGGACTTTCGAAGAGGCGTTGAAAGAGGTCAACTCCGGGCTGTACGGCCTCCAGGCCGGGGTGTTCACAAGGGACATGGGACGCGTTTTCAGGGCCTACGAGGAGCTCGAAGTGGGCGGCGTGGTCGTGAACGACGTGCCGACGTACAGGGCCGACAACATGCCTTACGGAGGCGTCAAGATGAGCGGCTTCGGCAGGGAAGGCGTGGCGTATGCCATAGAGGAGATGACCGAGCCGAAGCTGCTGGCCTTGAACCCTTCTGCCTGAATGGTTAAAAATTGCTCTTTTTCCTGACCTTAAGCGTCAGACCTCAGAAAAAAGCTTTTTAGGATCCGCTGCCAAATCAGGAACTAAATAGGAGCATTTCTTTTAAAATATGGATTTTTGTCATTGTCCGCCGCTACCAGTTTTATGTAGCATATGCCTGTTGTAAAGGCCAAAAGCTTCCAAAAAAAATCTTGTATTTAATTTTTTTGTGCGTTAGTATACTGTATACATAAGAATACGGTTCAGAGCTGTACCCGTATAGACAAAAAATGAAAGGACGGTGATCAGGATTGTCGCTTAAAATTACCGAAGATTGCGTGGCTTGCGGCGTTTGTATGCCCGAGTGCCCTGTTAACGCCATTTCTGAAGGGGATATATACGTCATCGATCCCAATCTCTGTGTGGAATGTAAAGGCCATTACGACGCGCCCAAGTGCGCTGAGGTTTGCCCGGTTGATGCCTGCGTGCCTGCCTGAGGACTGCAAGACCCCGGTTTCCGGGGCCCTGATCAAATCCTAAGTGAATTTGCCGCGGCATAAAAACCCGCAGAATTATTCTACGGAGCCTGCGCCGCCTTATCGGGCGGCGCAGGCGACCAAGCATCTGGCCCCGGCATGAGCGGGGTTGTTCTTTCTTCTGGACTTGTTGATTCTTCCTACGTAGTTTCTGTGTGCCGCTTGAGGCGGCAGAAGGCGATATATGAAAGAGTTTGCCGTATTCTGGGGTTGCACCATACAGACCCGGTTCCCGTTCATTGAAAAATCCACCCGCATGGTCCTGGAGAGCTTCAAGCTCCCGTACAGGGACATCGACGGGTTTACCTGTTGTCCGGAAAAATCGCTCGTCAACAACGTCGACCACGGCGCGTTCGTCGTGACGGCCGCCCGTAATGTGGCCCTCGTGGACGAGCTCGGCTACGACCTCGTCAGCCCCTGCACCGGTTGCGTCTCCAACCTCGCCACCGTAAGGGGCGAGCTCAACGCCAACCCGCGCGAGAAAGCTGAAGTCAACGGCCTTTTGAAAGAGATAGGCCGCGAGTTTACCGGCACCGCCAGTCTCAAGCATCTCGTGCCGTTCTTCCACGACACGGTCGGCGTCCATACCATCAAGCAGAAGATAAAAAGGGACTTCAAAGGCATGAGGATAGCCCTGCATTACGGCTGCCACATGATAAGGCCCTCTCACGCGTTGAGAGCCGACGACCCCTTGAACCCCGTGAAGTTCGACAACCTCATAAGGGGCCTCGGGGCCGAGAGCCTCCAGTTCATGACCAAGCTCATGTGCTGCGGCCAGGGCCTCGACAGGATAGACGAGCACGACAAGGCTTTGGACTTCGCAAGGGTGAAGCTCAAGGAGCTGAAGGCCATGAAGGCCGACGCCCTCGTGCTGTGCTGCCCGTCCTGCTTCCTCCAGTTCGACAACAACCAGTTCCTCATGGAGAAGGAAGGGGAGCGCTTCGGCATACCCGTCATTTATTTCACGGAACTTTTAGGCCTCGCCCTCGGCTTTTCCGCCGAGGAGCTCGGCATGAGCAATCACAGGATCGACTGCGCTTCTTTCCTTACTAAATGGGAAGAGCTTTCGGCCAAACCCGCCGTTGCCAAAGGCATCGAGGAAGGGCTTACCGGCCCCAACGCGCTGGGCTAAAAGGAGAGAGCCATGTTAGAAGCGAAACTTGACCTCAAGCTCCTGGAGATGTGCTCGAAGTGCGGCGCGTGCTATTCCATATGCCCGTCCTGCGTGAACATACCCGGTTACGACCCCAGGGCTGTCATAAAGTCCATACTCGACGGGGAGCACGAGAAGTGGATAAACCACCACTCCATATGGGAGTGCCTGGAGTGCCACTACTGCCTCGAGATGTGCTATCAGCATTACGGTTTTGAGAGCGCCATGACGGCGATGAGGAACATAGCAACGAGAAAAGGCGCTCACCCTCCTCAGGTGAAGAGGGGCTGGGACATGTTCGTCAAGACCTCGAGGCTCGGCGAGCCGGCCCTCCCGGCGAGAAAAAAGCTCGGCCTGCCGGAGCCGAAGGCCTCAGGCGCGGAAGAGTTCAGGAAGCTATACGCTCTTTTGAACGAGAAAAGGGCTCAGCACAAGGCCGAATAAGAAAGAAAAACAGCGTATTCATATATCCATAAGAAGGTGGAACGTGAACCATAACTATCAGAAAGACATCTCGGGCTGCGGCCTCACAGGTCTCATAAGCAGGAAAAGGCGCAGGATAAGCGGCTCAGAGATAGTGAAATCCCTCTGCCTCATGACCGACAGGGGCAACGGGCTCGGGGCCGGGTACGCCGCTTACGGCATATACCCCGAATTCAAGGACTTCTACGCTTTCCATATCATGTACGACGAGCCGTCGGTCAAGAGGTCGGTCGAGGAATACCTCAAGGCCAACTACCATATCGAAAAGATAGAGGAGATACCGACCAGGGCCGTGAAGGCCATTCCCATTAGCCCGATGCTCGTGAGGTACTTCGTCTCCCCTCTCAAGGAGAAGCTCTCCGGCGACCAGCAGGAGACCGACTTCGTGGTCAACACCGTCATGAAGGTCAACTCCGAGATAGACGGCGCGTACATCTTCAGCTCGGGGAAGAACATGGGCGCTTTCAAGGGCGTCGGCAACCCCTCGGAGATAGCCGAGTTCTTCAGGATAGACGAGTACGAGGGCTATATCTGGACGGCCCACACCCGCTTCCCGACGAACACCCCGGGCTGGTGGGGCGGGGCGCACCCGTTTACGCTTCTTGACTGGTCTATAGTCCACAACGGGGAGATATCCTCCTACGGCATAAACAAGAGATACCTGGAGATGTACGGCTACAAGCTGACTCTCCTTACCGATACCGAGGTCGCGGCCTACCTGCTGGACCTCCTCATAAGGAGGCACGGCCTTTCCATCCCGGTGGCCTGCCTGGCGCTGGCTTCACCCTTCTGGAAGAACATCGACCAGAGGGATGCCGGGGAAAAAGAGGTGCTGACCGCCTTGAGGCAGACCTACGGCAGCGCGCTCCTTAACGGCCCGTTCTCGATACTGTTCGGCCACAGCAACGGCCTTGTCGGCATAAACGACAGGATCAAGCTCCGCCCGCTGGTTGCCGCGGTAAAGGACGACGTGACCTACATGGCCTCCGAAGAGTCGGCCATAAGGGCGATATGCCCCCAGCCCGAGAAGGTCTGGGCGCCGAGGGCCGGCGAGCCGGTCATCGTGAACCTGGAAGATTAGTTTTAATCGAAACGATTTTTTACAGGTTGCTCAAAAAGTTACAGATGCGCAATCTTTAATCAGTATGGCCGAGGTCATCGGCGTTAACGGAGGAAGTGATGTTCAAGAGTCTTGCGCCGCCTGAATATCTGGCGACAATCGACAGGGAAAAATGCATCAGGTGCAAGAGATGCATACAGAACTGCGGCTGGGGTGTTTATTCCTGGGGCGGTGATAAAATACTCATCGACACGTTCAAGTGCGTGAAGTGCCTCCGGTGCTACCACTATTGCCCTGAAGAGGCCATAGAGATAAAGGACAACCCCACGAAGTTCAAGCAGAACGCCTACTGGAGCTTCAATAACATAAGGAACATAAAGAAGCAGGCCGAGACGGGCGGCATCCCGCTTACCGGAATGGGCAGCGACATGCCGTATCCCATCCTGTTCGACAACCTCCTTATCGACGCCTGCCAGGTGACGAACCCTTCCATCGACCCCGTGAGGGAGCCGATGGAGCTTCGCACTTACCTTGGCAAGAAGCCGTCGAACATCAAGGTCGAGAAGACGAAAGACGGGAAACTGAAGCTCTCCGAGCCCATGCCCCCGCAGATAAAGCTCGACCTGCCCATAATATTTTCGCCGATGTCCTACGGCTCCATAAGCCTGAACGCGCAGAAGGTGCTGGCCACCGCTGCCAAGGCTTCCGGCATCGTGATGAACACGGGTGAAGGCGGCCTCCATGAGGACCTCTTCCCGTACAAGGGCAACATCATAGTCCAGGTCGCTTCCGGCAGGTTCGGCGTCAACCCCGAGTACCTCAACGCCGGAGTGGCGGTCGAAATCAAGATAGGCCAGGGCGCCAAGCCCGGCATAGGCGGCCATCTCCCGGGCGAGAAGATCCCTCTCGAGGTCGCCAGGACCAGGATGATACCCGTTGGCACGGACGCGATATCCCCGGCCCCGCAGCACGACATATATTCGATCGAAGACTTGAGGCAGCTCATTTACGCCATCAAGGAGACGACCAACTACAAGCCCGTCTCCGTGAAGATAGCCGCCGTCCACAACGTCGCCGCGATAGCTTCAGGCGTCGTGAGGGCAGGCGCGGACATAGTCTACATCGACGGTTTCAGGGGCGGCACTGGAGCTGCCCCGTCGATTATCCGCGATCACCTCGGCATACCCATCGAGCACGCGCTAGCGGCCGTTGACGACAGGCTCCGCCAGGAAGGCATAAGGAACGAGGCCTCCATAATCGCCGCCGGAGGAATCCGCTCCAGCGCTGACGTCGCCAAGGCAATAGCCCTCGGCGCCGACGCAGTGGGCATCGGAACGGCTGCCCTCATAACGATGGGCTGCACGACTTGCGGCAAGTGCTACACCGGCAACTGCTCCTGGGGCATCACCACCCAGAGGCCCGAGCTTACCGCAAGGCTCGACCCTGAAGTCTACGCCGAGAGGCTCACGAACCTCATCCGCGCGTGGTCGCATGAGTTGAAAGAGATATTGGGCGCTTTGGGCATCAACTCCATCGAGAGCCTCCGCGGCAACAGGGAGAGGCTCCGCGGAGTGGGGCTGGATTCGTTCACGCTGGATATCCTCGGAGTCAAACCCGCCGGACGGTAGTAACGGAAAAGAATAAATTAACAGGTTGCTCAAAAAGTTACAGATGCGAGGAGTCGAGGAGTGAGGAGCGAGGCGTACCTGGAAGGTACGCCGCAGTCACGAACGACGAAGCGACAAAGCAGATGGGACTTTTTCAGCAACCTGCTTGAGAGGAACAGATGGTAGAGATAAACGCGTCAGGAACATATTATAAGGAACTCAACCAGAAGGTCCGCGAAGCGGTCGAAAAGGGCGAGAAAGAGATAGTCCTCAAGAACGTCAACGGTCAGTACTATATCGGCGACGGGCTCAGGGGCAGCTCGACCATAGTCATCGAGGGCGTGCCCGGCAACGACCTGGCGGCCTTCATGGACGGCCCGACCCTCCGTATAAAGTCGAACGCGCAGGACAACATCAGCAACACGATGAACAGCGGCAAGGTCATCGTCGAGGGCAACGCAGGCGACGTCCTCGGCTATGGCATGAGGGGCGGCAAGCTCCACATAAGGGGAGACGTCGGCTACAGGGTCGGCATACACATGAAGGGCAACAAGAAGCAGACCCCGACCATCGTCGTAGGCGGCACAGCGGGGGACTTCTTCGGCGAGTACATGGCCGGAGGGGTGTTGATACTCCTGGGCCTGGATTCCACCGGCCCGCTCGTGGGCGACTACCTCGGCACCGGCATGCACGGCGGCACGATATTCGTAAGGGGAGAGGTCGACAAGAAGCTCTGCGGCGCTGAAGTCGGCATCCTCGACCTGGACGACGACGACCAGAAGGTTCTGAAGGACGCCCTTACCGATTATTGCAAGGATTTCGGCTTGAAGCTCGAGGACATCATGAAAAAGGGCTTCAAGAAGCTTATACCTGTCTCCTCAAGGCCGTACGGCAACCTGTACGCGTACTGACAACAGGTCGCTGAAAAAGTCCCATCTGCATTGTCGTCTTCAAAGCTCGGTCATTGCGGCGTACAAGAAAGTACGCCTCATGCCTCGCTTCTCGACTCCTCGCATCTGTAACTTTTTGAGCAACCTGTCCTTCTTCGATCTTTTTATACCCAAAAGCCCTGGTCAGCCAGGGCCTTTTTTTTGCCTTTTTTCGGCAGAATAACCACATATTGTTAAGGCTATTAACCCTTGACTTACGGGGTTGAAAAAAGTAATATATAAATGGACTCGGAGGCACAATCAATGGCTTTGGAGAAATTCGAGAGGCTGGAAGCGGGCCTGAGCCGCCTTTTGGCGGAATATGAGGCGCTTTCAGCTGAAAACCGTGAGATTCTGGCCTCCCAGGGCTCGAAAGACCATGAATTGGCAGCCCTCCGGGAGAAGGTCGCCAAGCTCGAGAAGGAAAGGGACCAGGTAAGGGAACGCGTAGACGGCCTCTTGGCGAAGCTCGAGACGCTTATGCAGGGCGCGTGAGGCCCCACGTGAAGAAGGTTGCTGAACTCAAAATATTCGGCCACAAGCTCCTTATAAGGAGCGATGAGAATGAAGAATACATACGCGCTATCGAAGAATACCTAAACACTAAGATAGAGGAGGTAAGGGAGAATACAAAAGCGGTATCTTCTCTGGACCTGGCTCTTTTAGCCGCCCTCAATATAACGGGCGAGGTCATCAAAACCAAGGAGATACTAGAGGAGCTTGGAAGGAAATCCGAAGAGCTTTCTTTGAAGATAGACAGGAGATTGGAATAAAGATTAATCCCCTGCGGGGTTAGTGATCGACGGGTTATTTAGAACCAACATTATTTGTAAGGGAGCCTCCTCTGATACGCGGAAGGCACGTCCCCACGCGGGAATCCGGAAGCTTTTATTGAGGCGCCCACCTGTCTCAGACAGGTTCAAATATCAGTCGACACGGCCGAGCGGGGGTATGAACGCAACTCGGGTCCTGGGAGTAAAAGGCAAGTCCGATTCAGATACATGGTAAAGCAGGCAGCATCTTTTTCCTTATGACAAAAACCAGCAGATGTGAGGAAATAGGGAAATTCCAGTAACGGCCCGTTCCAGGCGGGTCAGCCCGTAAGTTGCATCTCCAGCCGTCTCTTCTATTCTCTTCAAAAATCCTTCCAAAAAAAGGCGATGAACAGGTCCGCGAAAAAGGAGCTCATAAGAAAAAAGCTCCTCGAAAAGCGCAGGTCCATGGTCTTCGAGACCGTCTACGAGCTGAGCCTCAGGGCGCAGAAAAGGCTTGTTGGCGCCTCGGTTTTCAACGAGGCCCGCAAGGTCTGCCTTTACTGCAGCTTCCAGAACGAGGTCCTGACGGACGAGGTCTTTGAGAGGGCCAGGGCGCTCGGCAAGGAGGTCTTCTACCCGAGGGTGGTCGCCTCCGGGCCAAAAAAGAGGCTCGGGTTCTTCAGGGTCCACGGGCTCGAAGAGCTCTTGCCCGGAGCGTACGAGATACCGGAGCCGCACGCGGGCGCTGAGCTTGCCAGCCCGGAGGGGTTCGACCTCATAGTCGTCCCAGGGGTGGCCTTCGACGAGCAGGGCGGAAGGCTCGGGTTCGGCAAGGGTTACTACGACATGGCCCTCGAGGGGGCAACGGGCCGGATAGTCGCGTTGGCGTACGAGTTCCAGGTCCTGAAAAAAGAGGGAATCCCGGTCGAGCCTCATGACGTGACCGTGTCGGCCATAGTGACCGACGAGCGTGTCATAGAAACAGGCCGCAGGGCCGGGGAATAAAGAGACGGCTGGCCGTCCGGGGCGATTCAGCCACGACGGGCGGCTTCAAAAGCCGGCTCTATCAAATACAGGCAGAAAGGGGTGTTCTGATAATGGGGATTTCGACTGTTCTAATCATCGCAGTCATAGCGGTATTCGCGATTCTGGCGGGGGTGGCGATAGGTTACGCGATAAAGAGGAAGATGGACGAGGCAAACCAGGAAGCTGGCCGCAGGACCGCTGATTCCATAGTTTCCGAATCTAAGAAAGAGGCTGAAAATATAAAGAAGGCCGCGGAGCTCGAGGCCAAGGACATAGTATTCAAGGGCAAGACCGAGTACGAGCAGGAGACAAGGGAGCGCCGCAAGGAGCTCCAGTCACTTGAGAAGAGGGTCCAGCAGAAAGAAGAGAACCTTGACAGGAAGTTCGAGGCCATAGACAGGAAAGAAGCCGATTTCCAGAAGAGGGAAAAGGGAGTCACCCTTCAGGAGAAAAAACTCCAGGACCTGGAAGGCGAGCTGAACGGCACGATAGCCCAGCAGAAAGCGAAACTCGAGAACCTCGCCGGCATATCCGGCGAGGAGGCCAAGCGGATGCTCCTGGAGAACATGGAGAACGAGGCCAAGCTGGAGGCCGGCAAGCTCTTGAAGAGGATAGAAGAAGAGACAAAGGCCGACGCTGACAAGAAGGCGAAGGAGATAATCGCGCTTGCCATACAGAGGTACTCCGGCGAATACGTCGCCGAAAGGACGGTCTCCGTCGTAAACCTCCCTAACGATGAGATGAAGGGCAGGATCATAGGCAGGGAAGGCCGCAACATACGCGCCATCGAGGCCGCAACCGGCATCGACGTCATCATAGACGACACTCCCGAGGCCGTAATCCTCTCGGGCCACAACCCCGTGAGAAGAGAGATCGCCAAGCAGTCTCTGGAGAGGCTCATAACCGACGGCAGGATACACCCCTCGAGGATCGAGGAGATAGTCCAGAAGGTCGAGGCGGAAGTCAACCAGGCCATAATGGAAGCCGGAGAGCGGGCCATATTCGACACGGGCCTCCACGGCATCCACAAGGAGATACAGAAGCTCATCGGAAGGCTCAAGTTCAGGACGAGCTACGCGCAGAACGTCTACTCCCATTCGATGGAAGTGGCCTTCATATGCGGAGTCATGGCCTCCGAGCTCGGCATACCCGCGAAGACCGCCAGGAGGGCGGGCCTGCTGCATGACATCGGAAAGGCCGTCGACCACGAGATAGAAGGGCCGCACGCCGCCATAGGCGCGGAGCTCGCCAAGAAGTACGGCGAGGCCCCGAAGATAGTCTCCGCCATCGGCCAGCACCACGACGACACGCCTGATTCAATCCTGGGCATCCTCGTGCAGGCGGCAGACACGCTTTCGGCCGCCCGTCCTGGGGCCAGGAAAGAGATGCTCGAGAACTACATCAAGAGGCTCGAGGACCTCGAGAAGATAGCCAAGAACTTCGGCGGAGTCGAGAAGGCCTACGCCCTGCAGGCCGGGCGAGAGGTCAGGGTCATCGTCGAGACCCAGGCCGTGAACGACGAGGGCGCTGTCGTGCTCTCCAAGGACATAGCCAGGCAGATAGAAAAAGAGCTCACTTATCCGGGCCAGATAAAGGTCACGGTCATAAGGGAGTCCAGGGCGATAGATTACGCGAAGTAAGCCGCCCTGCTTAAGAAGTGAAATGACGCCCCGGGCCTTGCGGCCCGGGGTTTGAATTTAAATCGAAAACGTGACCGTGCGGGCAACGCGGCGGTGCACGGCCACGGCGGAATGCAGGACCACATAAAGATATTATTCATAGGCGACATCATCGGCAAGCCGGGGAGGATAGCTGTAAGAGAGCTTCTTCCCCGGCTTGTCGGCCGTTACAGCCCGGACATCGTCATCGCCAACGGCGAGAACGCGGCCGGTGGCTTCGGCATAACGCCGGAGATAGCCGAGGAGCTCCGTAAGCTCCAGGTAGACGTAATAACCTCCGGGAACCACATCTGGGACAAGAAGGAGGTCTACGACTACCTCCGCGCGCAGGACAGGCTCCTGAGGCCCGCCAATTATCCGCATGGCTCCCCTGGCGTCGGCTTTTGCGTATATGAGTGCCCCTCAGGCGTGAAGGTCGGCGTGGTGAACCTCATAGGCCGCGTTTTCATGGACTGTCTCGACAGCCCGTTCGTCGTCGGCATGGAGCTCGTGCGCAAGGTGAGGGAGGTAACGCCGATAGTCGTCATCGACTTCCACGCGGAGACCACCTCCGAGAAGATGGCCCTCGGCTGGCATCTCGACGGTCTGGCGAGCGCCATCATCGGCACCCACACTCATGTGCAGACCTCTGACGAAAGGGTCTTGAACCTCGGGACGGCGTTCATCACCGACGCGGGCATGACCGGCCCAATCGACTCCGTCATAGGCATGAAGAAGGAAGTCATCCTCGAGAGGTTCCTTACGCACATGCCTGTGCGCTTCGACGTGGCCTCGAAGAATGTCGAGCTCCAGGGCGTGTTCATCACGGTCGACGCCGCTACCGGCAAGGCCGCCTCGATAGAGCGTATAAAAGAGCCGCTTGGGCGGGAAGTCTAGGGGCTGCTGAATATCGAAGTTTTCTGCAGGTAAGCTCAAGAACATTATTTTAAAAAGGGACGGACGCAGGATCATATGGACCCGAAAAAACAGCTCGAACTCATAAAGCGCGGCACCTCCGGGATAATCACCGAAGGCGAGCTTTTGAAGAAGCTCGCCACCTCTGCCGCAAAAGGCAAGCCCTTGAGGATAAAGGCCGGTTTCGACCCGACGGCCCCTGACCTGCACCTCGGCCACACGGTTCTCATCCAGAAGCTCAAGCACTTCCAGGACCTCGGTCACCACGTCCTTCTCCTCATTGGCGATTTCACCGGCATGATAGGCGACCCCACTGGCAAGTCGGAGACGAGAAAGCCGCTGACGCCGGATGAGGTCAAGGCGAACGCGAAGACTTATACCGCGCAGGTATTCAGGATACTCGACGAGAAGAAGACGGAAGTCGTTTTCAACAGCGAATGGATGGAGAGGCTCAACGCCGTGGACATGGTGAACCTCGCCTCAAAGTACACCGTCGCCAGGATGCTCGAGCGCGACGACTTCCAGAAGAGGTACTCCGAAGGAAGGCCGATAGCGATACATGAGTTCATCTACCCTCTAATACAGGGCTACGATTCGGTCGTGCTGAAATCAGACGTCGAGCTCGGCGGCACTGACCAGCTCTTCAACCTGCTCGTCGGCAGGGAACTCCAGAGGGAGATGGGCCAGGAGCCTCAGGCGGTAATAACCATGCCCCTTCTTGAGGGCACTGACGGCGTGCAGAAGATGAGCAAGTCGCTCGGCAACTACATCGGCATCACCGAACCCGCATCCGAGATATTCGGCAAGGTGATGTCCATATCCGACGGGCTCATGATGAAGTACTACGAGCTGCTCTCGTCGGCCAGCGGCGAGAGGGTCGAGGAGATAAAGGCCGGGCGCGTCCACCCGAGGGACGCCAAAGAGGCGCTCGCCTCCGAGCTCGTCGAAAGGTACTGGGGCGCGGACGCGGCTGTAAAGGCTGTCGAGGGCTTCAGGAGCCTCTTCAAGAAACACGAAGTGCCCGAGGCCGTCGAAGAGGCCGTCCTTAGCGGCTCCGAGGGCACCGGGCTCGCGAAAGCCTTGGTATCAGCGGGCCTGGCGAGTTCCACCTCTGAAGCGAGAAGACTGGTTGAGCAGGGCGGCGTCAAGGTGGACGGAGAGCGCGTTACCGATTGGAAGATGGAATTGCCTAAAGGGAAAGCCCTCCTGGTGCAGGTCGGAAAAAGATTCTTCAAGAGGATATCTTTTTCTTGACACCCCTTTTGAAATCCGTATAATGGCAAGTCCTGTCGGGGTCCGCATCACGGATTCAAAGGGCCCCCGGAAAAAAGATTGAGCAAGCCGTTTTTTTCTGTTGACAGGCAACCGGGCCTTAGGTTATATTCATAAACCCTGCTACGAAAAACGGCTGAAACAAAAAGATGGACCTGGCCGAAAAAAGTTCTTGACAGGGTCGGCCGGTTAAAGTAAGATGGTCGGATTCGCTGCGGTACGAAGTTCTCTCGAATCATGTTGACCCGGCAAGGGCCGCTTGATAAGATAAACTTGAATAAATCTGCAGTCTGCTCTTTGAAAACTAAATAGCAAGCACAGTCAAGTAACAAACCCTTTATCAATCCAAACTTGACAATTTAATTGGAGAGTTTGATCCTGGCTCAGAACGAACGCTAGCGGCGCGCTTAACACATGCAAGTCGAACGCGAAAAGGGGGCAACTCCTTAGTAGAGTGGCGCACGGGTGAGTATCGCGTGGGTAATCTCCCTTCGAGACTGGAATAACCCGCCGAAAGGCGGGCTAATACCGGATAAGACCACGGGACACATGTCCTGAGGTTGAAGGCGGGTGGCAACACCTGTCGCTCGTTGATGAGCCCGCGTCCCATCAGCTAGTTGGTGAGGTAAAAGCTCACCAAGGCAAAGACGGGTAGCTGGTCTGAGAGGACGATCAGCCACACTGGCACTGAAACACGGGCCAGACTCCTACGGGAGGCAGCAGTGGGGAATTTTGCGCAATGGGCGAAAGCCTGACGCAGCGACGCCGCGTGAGGGAAGAAGGTCTTCGGATCGTAAACCTCTGTCGGAGGGGAAGAAACTTCAGGGTGCTAATACCATCCTGGATTGACGGTACCCTCTGAGGAAGCATCGGCTAACTACGTGCCAGCAGCCGCGGTAATACGTAGGATGCAAGCGTTGTTCGGAATTATTGGGTGTAAAGGGCGCGTAGGCGGCTTGGCCAGTCACGGGTGAAAGCCCCCGGCTTAACCGGGGAATTGCCCGTGATACTACCAAGCTCGAGTACGGGAGAGGGAAGTGGAATTCCTGGTGTAGCGGTGAAATGCGTAGATATCAGGAGGAACACCGGTGGCGAAGGCGGCTTCCTGGACCGATACTGACGCTGAGGCGCGAAAGCGTGGGTAGCAAACAGGATTAGATACCCTGGTAGTCCACGCCCTAAACGATGGGCACTAGGTGTGAGGACCTTTCAAGGTCTTCGTGCCGAAGCTAACGCATTAAGTGCCCCACCTGGGGAGTACGGCCGCAAGGTTGAAACTCAAAGGAATTGACGGGGGCCCGCACAAGCGGTGGAGCATGTGGTTTAATTCGACGCAACGCGAAGAACCTTACCTAGGCTTGACATCCGGAGAATCCCCTGGAAACAGGGGAGTGCCCGCAAGGGAGCTCCGAGACAGGTGCTGCATGGCTGTCGTCAGCTCGTGCCGTGAGGTGTTGGGTTAAGTCCCGCAACGAGCGCAACCCTTACACTTAGTTGCCATCGGGTCATGCCGGGCACTCTAAGTGAACTGCCGGCGTTAAGCCGGAGGAAGGTGGGGATGACGTCAAGTCATCATGGCCTTTATGCCTAGGGCTACACACGTGCTACAATGGCAGGTACAGAGGGCAGCAAAACCGCGAGGTTGAGCCAATCCCAAAAAGCCTGCCCCAGTTGGGATTGCAGTCTGCAACTCGACTGCATGAACTTGGAATCGCTAGTAATCGCAGATCAGAATGCTGCGGTGAATACGTTCCCGGGCCTTGTACACACCGCCCGTCACACCACGAAAGTCTGTCATACCAGAAGTCGGTGAGCTAACCCGCAAGGGAGGCAGCCGCCCACGGTATGGCGGGTGATTGGGGTGAAGTCGTAACAAGGTAGCCGTATCGGAAGGTGCGGCTGGATCACCTCCTTTTAGAGCGAATGGCTCGCAAAGCGAAAGCGTCCACACTTATTGGCTGTTAGTTAATGTCATGACCATTGAAGGTATCGCCCACTGGTGATAGATGGGTCAGTAGCTCAGTCGGTTAGAGCACCGTCTTGATAAGGCGGGGGTCGTTGGTTCGAACCCAACCAGACCCACCACGCATATCGATGGCAAGACGTCTTGAGTCGAGAGAGGCATGCGGGGGCATAGCTCAGTTGGGAGAGCGCCTGCTTTGCAAGCAGGAGGTCGTCGGTTCGATCCCGTCTGCCTCCACCAATCCTGGGAAGAGAAGCGATATCCAAGTGGAAGCACTTTGATATCGGTTTTTTAGCCGAAGGCTGTTTGGATCTTTAACAATTAGGAAGAAGTAAAGTGTTCGATCTGAGGAATCAGATCGTACATGGGTTGTGATTGCATTCTTCGGCGCTGCTTGCGAACCAGCGGCAGCGTTGAAAACAAGCGCGAGTTGCACCTGTAGCGTGGGTTCTGGGAACAGAGCTCAAGGTTATAGGGTCAAGCGACTAAGTGCATGTGGTGGATGCCTTGGCGATTACAGGCGATGAAGGACGTTGTAGCGTGCGAAAAGCTTCGGGGAGCCCGCAAACAGGCTTTGATCCGGAGATGTCCGAATGGGGAAACCCACTCCGCAAGGAGTATCCCTGACTGAATTCATAGGTCAGAGGAGGCGAACTGAGCGAACTGAAACATCTAAGTAGCTCAAGGAACAGAAATCAACCGAGATTCCCTAAGTAGTGGCGAGCGAACGGGGACCAGCCTGCAAGAGATAACTACCGCGTTAGTGGAATGGTCTGGAAAGGCCAGCCGTAGTGGGTGATAGCCCCGTACGCAAAAACCCGGTAGCGAGACTAAGCTTGCGACAAGTAGGGCGGGGCACGTGAAACCCTGTCTGAACATGGGGGGACCATCCTCCAAGGCTAAATACTCGTAATCGACCGATAGTGAACCAGTACCGTGAGGGAAAGGCGAAAAGAACCCCGGGAGGGGAGTGAAATAGATCCTGAAACCGTATGCATACAAACAGTGGGAGCCCCTACTTCAAGCGTCTTTGAGATTCTTTCGAGGAGTGTCGCGTAGCGATGCGACTCAAAAGATATTAGAGAGTCCGAAAGGATGTTTGAAGTAGGGGTGACTGCGTACCTTTTGTATAATGGGTCAGCGACTTACATTCAGTAGCAAGCTTAACCGATAGGGGAGGCGTAGCGAAAGCGAGTCCGAATAGGGCGTTCAGTTGCTGGGTGTAGACCCGAAACCAAGTGATCTATCCATGGCCAGGATGAAGGTGCCGTAACAGGTACTGGAGGTCCGAACCCACTAATGTTGAAAAATTAGGGGATGAGCTGTGGATAGGGGTGAAAGGCTAAACAAACTTGGAAATAGCTGGTTCTCTCCGAAAACTATTTAGGTAGTGCCTCGTATATCACTCCTGGGGGTAGAGCACTGTTATGGCTAGGGGGTTCATAAGAACTTACCAAACCATTGCAAACTCCGAATACCGGGAAGTGCAATTACGGGAGACAGACCATGGGTGCTAACGTCCGTGGTCAAGAGGGAAACAACCCAGACCGCCAGCTAAGGTCCCTAATGACGTGCTAAGTGGAAAACGAAGTGGGAAGGCACAGACAGCTAGGAGGTTGGCTTAGAAGCAGCCATCCTTTAAAGAAAGCGTAATAGCTCACTAGTCGAGTCGTCCTGCGCGGAAGATGTAACGGGGCTAAGCACGTAACCGAAGCTGCGGATGCGTACATTCTTCGGAGTGTACGCATGGTAGGAGAGCGTTCTGTAGGCCTGCGAAGGTGTGCTGTGAGGCATGCTGGAGGTATCAGAAGTGCGAATGCTGACATGAGTAGCGATAAAGGGGGTGAAAAGCCCCCTCGCCGAAAGCCCAAGGTTTCCTGCGCAACGTTCATCGGCGCAGGGTGAGTCGGCCCCTAAGGTGAGGCAGAGATGCGTAGCTGATGGGAAACAGGTTAATATTCCTGTACCTCAATGTAATGCGATGTGGGGACGGAGAAGGTTAGGTCAGCCAGGTGTTGGATGTCCTGGTTTAAGCGTGTAGGTTGATCTCTTAGGCAAATCCGGGAGGTTAAGACTGAGGCGTGACGACGAGTCTACTTGTAGACGAAGTGATTGATACCAAGCTTCCAAGAAAAGCCACTAAGCTTCAGTTATATTGAGACCGTACCGCAAACCGACACAGGTGGGCAGGATGAGAATTCTAAGGCGCTTGAGAGAACCCGGGAGAAGGAACTCGGCAAATTAGCACCGTAACTTCGGGAGAAGGTGCGCCCCGCTAGCGTGAACAGACTTGCTCTGGGAGCGCGATGGGGTTGCAGTGAAAAGGTGGCTGCGACTGTTTAATAAAAACACAGCACTGTGCAAACACGAAAGTGGACGTATACGGTGTGACGCCTGCCCGGTGCCGGAAGGTTAAGTGATGGGGTGCAAGCTCTTGATCGAAGCCCCGGTAAACGGCGGCCGTAACTATAACGGTCCTAAGGTAGCGAAATTCCTTGTCGGGTAAGTTCCGACCCGCACGAAGGGCGTAACGATGGCCACACTGTCTCCTCTCGGGACTCAGCGAAGTTGAAATGTTTGTGAAGATGCAATCTACCCGCGGCTAGACGGAAAGACCCCATGAACCTTTACTGTAGCTTTGCATTGGACTTTGACAAGATTTGTGTAGGATAGGTGGGAGGCATTGAAGCGGGGACGCCAGTTCTCGTGGAGCCAACCTTGAAATACCACCCTGATGTTGTTGAGGTTCTAACCTAGGTCCATTATCTGGATCGGGGACCGTGCATGGTGGGCAGTTTGACTGGGGCGGTCTCCTCCCAAAGAGTAACGGAGGAGTGCGAAGGTAACCTAGGTACGGTCGGAAATCGTACTGATAGTGCAATGGCATAAGGTTGCTTGACTGCGAGACGGACAGGTCGAGCAGGTGCGAAAGCAGGTCATAGTGATCCGGTGGTTCTGTATGGAAGGGCCATCGCTCAACGGATAAAAGGTACTCTGGGGATAACAGGCTGATTCCTCCCAAGAGTTCATATCGACGGGGGAGTTTGGCACCTCGATGTCGGCTCATCACATCCTGGGGCTGTAGCCGGTCCCAAGGGTATGGCTGTTCGCCATTTAAAGTGGTACGTGAGCTGG
>CAJPGC010000049.1 GCA_905339405.1 uncultured bacterium
ACGGCAAGACCGATGAGGACTACGAAAATAAAAAACCCCAGCATAAGGGAGTAGGTTATTCTTCTGTTCCTCTTCTGCTGGGAGTAGATGTCTGTCATTTTGTTTTTGGGTGCCTCTAAAACTTAGATATTTTTTCCGAGGTCGAGGAAGGGCGGAGGTTAAAAGCGGAGCATATATGACAATATGTGAGCATTTTTACATCCGCCCTGACGAAGAGATTCGGGAAAAATAACAATTTTTAGAGGCACTGAATATTACTTCATGCCGAGATCGACTTTGGGGGCGGCGTGCGCCGCCTCCTCGGCCTGGAAGTACTCGGCCTTCTTGAACCCGAAAAGGGAGGCGATTATCATCGACGGGAATACGGATTGCTTCGTGTTGAACTGCTCCACGATATCGTTGTAGAACTGGCGGGAAAAGCTTATGCGGTTCTCGGTCGAGGCCAGCTCTTCCTGGAGCTCGAGGACGTTCTTGTTGCTCTTCAAGTCCGGGTAGTTCTCGAACAGCGCGAACAGGCCCCCGAGGGCCCTAGTCAGCATGCCTTCGGCAGCGGACTTGTCGTGCACGCCCTGGGCTGCAACCGCTTTTGCCCTTGCCTCTATGACCTTCGTGAGGGTGTCCCTCTCGAATTCCATCGCGCCTTTTACGGTGCTGACGAGGTTCGGTATGAGGTCATATCTCCTCTTGAGCTGGACGTCTATCTGCCGCCAGGCGTTCTCGACCTGGTTTTTGAGCCCCACGAGGCCGTTGTAGACCAGTATGGCCCAGAGTATCACTATGCCTATTACTACCAGGACGATTATAGCCGTCATTAACCCTCCTACCTGTCAGGTTTCCTGAAAAAGAGCTCGTGTAGCGTGAAGAGCTGGGTTACTTCGTATTCCTTCTTGCCCGCGGGCAGGTCTATTACGACCTCGTCTCCGACGTTCTTGTTGAGGAGCGCCCTACCTATTGGCGAGCTTACGGATATTTTGCCGTTCCTCGGGTCGACCTCCTCGGGAGTGACGAGCTCGAATATGGTTTCATCTCCCGTGGCGAGGTCTTCGAGATGCACCTTTGAGCCGAAGCCGACCGCGTTCTTCGGCAGGTCCTCGAGCTTCAGGGAGGTAAGCGTATTTATCCTGGCCGAAAGGTGGCCCGCCCTCGCCTGCAGGAAGCTCTGCCTGTGCTTGGCCGCTTCGTACTCGGCGTTCTCGCGCAGGTCGCCGTGGGCGGCGGCCTTCTGCAGTTCCTTGGGCACGTCGACCCTCAGTTCCTTTTCGACCTTCTGAAGCTCTTCCTTGAGCTGTTTTACGATGGGAAGCTCGTGCATGATAATCTCCTGAATCCTATTTCTAAATAAAATTGAAATTTATGACCGTAACTCAAGTCCCAATATGCTCTCTATATGATATGTCTGGGGAAACATGTCGACAAGGACAGCCCTGGAGACGACGTAACCCGCGCTGGTGAGCTGGCGGACGTCACGGCCGAGGGTGGGCGGGCTGCATGAGACGTACACAATCCTGCCCGGCTTCACCGCCGAAAGGGAATCGGCGATTTTAGGCTCTCCGCCCCTCGGAGGGTCCAATATTAACACATCGAACCCGTCTTTTTCAAGATTTTTCAGGTTCTGTTTAAGCCATCCCGCCGCGTCTCCCTCGTGGAATACGGCGTTCCCTATCGCGTTTCTCCGGCAGTTGGCCCTTGCTTCCTCAACAGCCTGGCCGCTCGATTCGACCCCAATGACCCTGGCCGCCTTTTTTGCCGCCGGAAGGCTCAGGTTGCCGACGCCGCAGTAGAGGTCAAGGAGGCTTTCTTTTCCGGAAAGACCGGCGAACTCGGCCGTTTTGTCGACCATGGCCCTGTTCTGGGCCAGGTTGACCTGCGAGAAGACGCTTATCGGGGCTGAGAACCTGACGCCCCCCGCCGTATAGGCGAGCCTCGTGTCGTTTGCGGATTTGACGAACCTGCCCTTGCGGGTCCTGTCCTTCTGGATCCAGAGCTCAAAACCCTTCAGGTGCCTTATCTCCTTCAGCAGGCTCTCCCATTCAAAGCCGCCCGAAGGCGCTGCAAGAATGGACAGGACCGTCCTGCCGTCGTCATCGCTGAGGCCCACCTCGAATGAATGGACCAACGGCCTGACCTTGACGCTCAAAACAGCGCGTTTAAAATCGAGGAACGTCTCGTTCACCCTGTTTTCCAGGAGCGGGCACGAGTCCATGTCAACGACCCTGTGGGAGGCAGCCTCGAAAAACCCCGCCCTGTGGCCGTCAACGTGGAAGCGCGCCCTCGCGCGGTAATTGAAAGGGCTTGGGGAAGACAGAGGGCTGTCGAACCGGACGTCATCGAGCTTGCCTATTCTCCTCAACGTCTCGTCGAGTATCTTCTGCTTCCATTCGAGCTGCGCCCCGCCGTTCATGTGCTGAAGGGAACACCCGCCGCACCTGCCGTAAAGGGGGCAGGCAGGCTCGGCCCTTAGAGGCGAAGGCGTGATGAGCTTTACGGCCCTGCCTTCGAAGTAACCCTTCTTGTCGGCTGTAAGCTCGGCCTCTACTACGTCTCCGGGCGCGGTATACGGCACGAAAACGACCTTGCCGTCGACCCTTCCAAGCCCCTTGCCGCCGTAGACGAGGGATGTTATCTCTATTACCGTTGACAACTGAAAGCTCCTTTTCTAAATAAAAATACGGGCCCGGTGACCGGACCCGCATCATTGGGTAAAAAACCTCTTAGTCATTTAGAGTCAGAGATTCTTCGCTTCGCTCAGAATGACAGTGCAGCGTTGTTGCGCGCTGCCGCGCAATCAGGCCCTTTGCCTAACTACCATGTAACGCGGCTTCCGCCGCTCTCTGTAACAGGGCTCTACGCGCTTTCCGCCTCTCCCACCAGCAAATCGCTCCCAGGCTTCCCCGTCGCGATTCGCCCTTCCTCCCTTAGGCGTGCTCCGCATATTACGGCGCATGGGTTAGAGACAGTACAAAACAAATACTGCTTCTTTTTTGGAAAAAGACACCCTTTCAGCTTATTCCTAAAATTGAAATTTTTTCCGAGTTCAAGGAAGGGCGGAAATGAAAAGCGCAGCATATATGATAATATGTGAGCATTTTCATTTCCGCCCTGACAAAGAAATCGGGAAAAAGGTCAATTTTTTAAACCGGAAATCAGGCGTTCTCCCTGACCATCCTCTTCATCTTCTCTATGGCCGAGAGCGCGTCCCCGCCGTACTGGTCGGCCCCTATCTTGTCCGAAAACTCCTGTGTGACGACGGCTCCGCCGACTATCGTAAGGGCCTTTATGCCCTTGTCCTTGAGCCTCTTTATGACGGTGTCCATTTCCAGCACCGTCGTCGTCATGAGGGCCGAGAGGCCGACGATATCGACCTTATTCTTTTCGGCCTCCTCGACTATCCTGTCGGCCGGAACGTTCTTGCCGAGGTCCAGGACCTCGAAGCCGTGGTTCTCGAGAAGGGTCGCCACTATGTTCTTGCCGATGTCGTGTATGTCTCCCTCGACGGTCGCCAGCAGCACCTTGCCGAGCGCGGGCCCCCTCCTGCCCTTCATCTCGACCTTGAGCCGGCCAAAGGCCTTTTTCATGGTATCAGCCGAGAGCATGACCTGCGGCAGGTAGTACCTGTTCGAGGCGAAAAGACGGCCTACCTCTTCGAGGCCCGGCACGAGCGCCTCGTTGCTTATCTTCAGAGGTTCCCAGCCTTCTTTCAAAGCTTCCTCGACCAGCGAGACTATGTTCTCCTCGTCGCCGTTGATTATGGCCTGTTTGAGTCTCTCGCCTATCCCGGCCGGAGCGCATGCTGCAGCGGCCTCCTTCGAAACGGCCGGAGCCGACTCGGTCAAAGCCTGATGCCTCTTTATGTACCTCTCCGCACGGACGTCCCTGTTGAGGAGCACGAGGGAGGCGTGGTAGGCGTCCATCATCGCCTTGTTGTTCGGGTTGATGATCGCGGCGTCCAGCCCGGCCGCTATCGCCATGGTAAGGAAGTTGGAGTTTATTATCTCCCTTGCGGGCAGCCCGAACGAGATGTTACTTACCCCGAGGACGGTCGAAAGGCCGAGATTCTCCTTGACCATCCTAATGGCCTTCAAGGTCTCCATCGCGCTCAGCGGAGCGGCCGAAACAGTCATGGCGAGGCAGTCGATGACGAGGTCTTCTCTCCTCATGCCTGCCTTCAAAACCCTCTCGAGCATCTTCTCCACGACCTTGACCCTGCCCTCGGCCGTGTCGGGGATACCCACGTCGTCGAGCGCGAGCCCCAGGACGGCCGCGCCGTATTCCTTTGCCAGCGGCAGTATCGTATCGAGTTTTTTCTCCTCGCCGCTTATGGAGTTCACCAGCGGCCTGCCGTCTACCGCGCGAAGGCCCGCGAGCACCGCCTCCGGGCTCGAAGAGTCGATAACAGCCGGGAGGATGGAGTTCTCGTTCACGGCGAAGACGGCGCGCCTCATTGAGGCCACTTCGTCTATGCCAGGCACGCCCACGTTGACGTCGAGCGCGTGGGCCCCGGCAGCCTCCTGCCCTCTCGCCTCGTTCCTTATGCCGGTCGTCTTGCCATCTTTTATCTCGGCCGCGAAAGCCTTCCTGCCCGTGGGGTTTATCCTCTCTCCTATGACTATGGCCGGAAGCGTGCCGCCGAAGAGCGTGTACGAAGTCCTCGAGGCAAGCGCGGTGAAGCCGACGGACCTCTTTCCGGCGGACGCGAGGCCCCGGAAGGCATCCCCCATCATCCTTATATGCTCGGGCGTGGTGCCGCAGCAGCCGCCCAGGACCCTTACCCCGGCCTCGACGAGCTTCGGCACGAACGCCGACATCTCCTCAGGAGAGGCCGGGAAGACCGTCTCGGTGCCCTTGAGCATCGGCAACCCGGCGTTGGGCTGCGCGATGAGCGGTATTGATACAACCTTTGACATGGCCAGCACTGCCTTGTGTATGCCTTCTATGCCCAACGAGCAGTTCGCCCCTATGCAGTCGGCCCCGAGGGCCGCCGCCATCACCGCGAAAGATTCAGGCGGGGTGCCGAGGACCGTCCTCATTGTCTCGTCGAAGGTCATGGTGGCCACTACCGGCAGGCCGGTCGACTTTGCGCCCATTATGGCCGCTTTCATCTCCTTTATGTCCATCATCGTCTCGATGATGATGAGGTCTGCCCCGCCTTCCTTCAAGGCCTGCGCCTGCTCCGAAAATATCGCGAGCGCCTCCTCGAACGGCATGTCCCCGACGGGCTCTACGAACCTGCCCGTGGGCCCGAGCCCTCCGGCTACGAACCTCTTTTCGCCTATGGCCTCTCTGGCGCATCTGGCGGCGGCGACGTTTATGTCCCTCAGGGCCCCTTCGAGCGAATATTCCTTAAGTTTTGCCCTGTTGGCTCCGAATGTATTGGTTGTGACGATATCCGAGCCTGCCTCTACGTAGGCGGTGTGCACTTTTTTGACCAGGCCGGGGTCTTTAAGGCAGAGCTCGTCCGGGCAGCCTCCCGGCTTCAATCCGAGCCGCTGGAGCATGGTCCCTGTGGCGCCGTCGAAGACGAGCTGCCTTTTGTTCAGTTCACGAAGAAAGTCAGGCATTTTTAAGCCATTCTCCTTTATGGAATAAAAGGTAATTGTAACCTTTTATCTCCGGCGGGGCAAGCGGACTTTGAAGATTTTCCGGGGCCGCTTGCGTTTTCCGAAGAAGCAAATAGAGTCAGATGATGCTTCGGAAAACGGGAGGCCGATGAAAAAGGTAATTTTATCTTTCGCGCTCCTCGTCCTCGCCTCTTGCTCGAGGGAGTACCTCTTTGAGGAGCCCGGCCAGGAGGCGAAAAACGAGAAGCCCCTGTGGTGGGTGCTCCAGAAAAAGGAGACCGGGGCCAGGAGGCTTGCCTACGAGGACAGATGGTACAGCTACGAGGCGAAGTTCGAGTACATAAGCCCGGGCGAGAACATAATGAAGAACGTGATATACGGACAGTGCCCCATCGAGAGCGCCGACTACAAGGTCATCGACAAGGAAAACAATGAAGTCGTCAGGCAAGAGACTTTAAACCAGATGCCATGCGGCCAGTGCCACAAGAGATGAAAATACAACCGGGCCGGAAAAGATGATATACTCCGTCGAAAGGAACAAACCCCGATGAACATAAACCCGCTCGCAGCCTCCATAGACCTTCCGATAACTATCGGCACGGAACTGCTCGTCGAATTCCAGGACTTCACGCTGAGGACTAAAAGCGAGCTCGTCGGCATGAGGCACAACCAGTACCTCATCATCGTAATGCAGCACGACATGTCCGGCATAAGGCCCGACGTGCTCAAGGACAGCGAAATAATAATCCGATACCTTTACAGGGGCTCTGTCTACGGTTTCAGGACGAACGTATTGAACCTCCTGAATTCGCCCGAGAGGCTCTTATTCCTCTCATATCCCAAGAAGATAGAGGAGTTCAGGGTCAGGAGCAGCCCGAGGTACGAATGCATACTCCCGGCGGTCACTTCCGTGGAAGGGCTGAACGGGGACACCGTCGTCATCGACATAAGCCTGGACGGGTGCAGGTGCGTGGTCAAATCAGCGAGCCTCGAGGACGCGGAAGCCTTTTACAAGACCATGGACATAAACAGGGAAGCCGTCCTCAAGGTCCAGTTCCCGGGCACCGGCGAAAGCTACGAGCTTTCGGGCAGCATCAGGAACATAAGCAAGGACGCTGACAGGGTCGCCTTCGGCATGCTCTTCGGTCCGCTGAAGTCCGCTACAAAGAAAAGGCTCGAAGAGTTCATCGCGCTTATCTCCGAAGTGAAGAAAAAAGAACAATAAAGAACGATTGACTGTCGTGCCGCCCGGGCTTAAGAAACGGCCCCGCCGTCCGATATGTGAATTGGCGGGCATTACCACGGCGGACACCGGAAAGGCATGACCGATTGAAGGTATTGCAGCATTATTTCAACAGCCTGCACCTGTTCTGCAGGCTGAGGGCCCTGGGCGTCAGCAAGAGGTCGGCCATACGCTTCTGCCGCGCGTGGGAAAGACTGGTCCACCCCTACCTGTACAGGCGGGAGCTGTCGAAAAAATCCGCCTGAAAGCCATTATCGCGACATACCCCAATGACACGGCGATGACGGCAAAGCAGATAGGACTTTTGCAATAATCTGCTAAATCGCCTGAAAGCTCAGATTGAAACAAGCAGGTTGTTCAAAAAGTTCCAGATGCGAGGAGACGAGGAGAGAGACATGAGGCGTACTCTGTATGTACGCCGCAATGACGAACGACGATGACGACAAAGCAGATGGGGCTTTTGCAGGCAACCTGCTAACCTGAAAAATCGCTTAAAGCTCAGATATTGAAACAAGCAGGTTGTTCAAAAAGTTCCAGATGCGAGGAGACGAGGAGAGAGACATGAGGCGTACTCTGTTTGTACGCCGCAATGACGAACGACGATGACGACAAAGCAGATGGGATTTTTTCAACAACCTGCTAACCTATCTTAATTTCTTTTTCTTCCAGCTCCCTTATCCTATCTCGAAGCTCAGCCGCCCTTTCAAAGTCCATTTTCTTCGACGCCTTTTCCATCTCTTTCCTGAGCGATTTTATGAGGCCCGGCAGCTCGTGGGGAGGGATGTATCTCTCTTCTTTCTCCGCCGCCAGCGGCACCGTATAATAATCGCTTTCGTAGATGGAGCTGAGGACGTCCTTTATCCTGCTCTTTATCGTCTCCGGGGTTATGTTGTTCGCCCTGTTGTACTCAGCCTGTATCTTGCGCCTTCTTTCGGTCTCGTCCATGGCCGCCTTCATCGACTTCGTTATCGAGTCGGCGTACAGGATGACCCGTCCGTTCACGTTCCTGGCGGCCCTGCCGCAGGTCTGAATGAGCGAGCGCTCGGAGCGCAAAAAACCTTCCTTGTCGGCGTCCAGTATTGCCACCAGCGAGACCTCCGGTATGTCGAGCCCCTCGCGCAGCAGGTTTATTCCCACGAGCACGTCGAAGGA
This sequence comes from uncultured bacterium, assembly GCA_905339405.1. GTDB lineage: Bacteria > Desulfobacterota > GWC2-55-46 > GWC2-55-46 > GWC2-55-46 > GWA2-54-12. The sequence goes on from CAJPGC010000049.1 coordinate 7,954, forward strand.
GCCCATGCGGAGCTCCTTTATTATCTCTACCCTCTCGAGCGTCTCGACGTCCGAATGGAGGTACTTGACCTTTATCCCGAGCTCTGCGTAATGCTGAGTCAGGTCCTCGGCCATCCTCTTCGTCAGGGTCGTCACGAGCACCCTTTCGCCTTTTTTGACCCTCTTCCTTATCTCGGCGAGCAGGTCGTCGACCTGGGCAGCCGCGCCCCTCACCTCTATCTCGGGGTCCATGAGGCCCGTGGGCCTGATTATCTGCTCGGCGACGTTCCTGCCGGAAAGCCTTCTTTCGTAATCGCCGGGGGTCGCTGAGACGTAGACGGCCTGCCCGGCCCTCCTCTCAAACTCCTCGAACTTCAAGGGCCTGTTGTCGACTGCCGAGGGCAGCCTGAAGCCGTACTCCACGAGGTTCTTCTTCCTCGACATGTCGCCGTGGTACATGGCCCCGAGCTGGGGGACGGTTATGTGGCTCTCGTCGAGGAAAAGGAGGTAGTCCGAAGGGAAGTAGTCAATGAGGGTATACGGCGGCTCGCCCGGGAGCCTTCCGGTAATGTGGCGCGAATAGTTCTCGATGCCAGGGCAGTAGCCCATTTCCTGGAGCATCTCGATGTCGAAAAGGGTCCTCTGCTCGAGCCTCTGCGCCTCGAGGAGCTTCCTCCCGGCGTTGAACTCCTGGAGACGGCCCCTGAGCTCGTCCCTTACGGTCTCGATGGCGCGCGAGAGGTTCTCCTTCGTCGTGACGTAATGGCTCGCCGGGTGGATGAGAGCCTTTTCGGCCTTTCTAAGTGGCTTGCCGCGAAGCGGGTCTATCTCGGAGATCGACTCTATGATGTCCCCGAAGAACTCGAACCTCAGGGCGGTTTCTGCCTCGTATACCGGGAAGACGTCGACTACGTCGCCCCTCACCCTGAAAGAGCCCCTGTGAAAGTCGTAGTCGTTCCTCTCGTACTGCATCTCGACGAGCTTTTTCAATATGGCGTTCCTGTCGGTCTCCATGCCCCGCTCGACATAGACGTGCATCGAGCCGTAGTCCTCGGGGGAGCCTATGCCGTATATGCATGAGACCGAAGCCACGATGATGACGTCCTTGCGCGTCAAAAGCGAATGGGTGGCCGAGTGGCGGAGCTTGTCTATCTCGTCGTTTATAGAGGCGTCCTTTTCAATGTAGGTGTCGGTGGTGGCGACGTAGGCCTCTGGCTGGTAGTAGTCGTAGTAGGAGACGAAGTACTCGACGGCGTTATCGGGAAAAAGGTCCCTGAACTCCGCGAAGAGCTGGGCCGCCAGGGTCTTGTTCGGGGCTATGACGAGGGCGGGCCTGCCGAGCTCCTCTATGACCTTGGCCATGGTGAAGGTCTTGCCCGAGCCTGTGACGCCGAGGAGCACCTGGTGCTTTTCCCCTGCCCTGATGCCCCCGGCCAAAGCCTTTATCGCAGCTGGCTGGTCGCCTTTGGGCACAAAATCGCTCTTTATCCTGAATGGACTCGTCATAACAGTTTATTTTATAACAAAAAAGGACGGGAGACTAATTGAAAATGTGGAACAGCCACACTGCTATTAAGTCGAGCTTCACCTGTAGGGTGGGCTGCGCCCACCATTAGGCGTTATTGCGCGCTGCCGCGCTTGAATTGCCTCACCGAAATACCGCGTAACGCGGCTGCCGCCGCTCTCTGTAACAGGGCTCTGCGCGCTTTCCGCCTCCCCCACCCGCGAAACGCTTCCCCAAGGTCGCTTCGCTCCCAAGCTTCCTCATCGCGTTTCGCCCTTCCTCTCTTAGGCGCGCTCCGCCCTGTTACGGTGTATGTGTTAAGGACAGAACATAACTTTATCTTTGTTTTGTCTTTAAACCATGCACGGTTTACCCGGCGTAGCGAAGCCTAAGGGTGGGGGAAGGAGCGAGCAGGCGGGGAAGTAAGGATGCCCTCCGGAGGAGGACGAGGAAGTATAAGCGGGCCTGCTCGGAGGCAGGAGGCTGAAAGCGAGCGAGCCGGGTAAACAGAAGGCGCGCGGCAGCGCGTAAATGGCATTATTGCAAAGGCCTATTTGTGCTGCAGTGCGCGAAGCGCAACCCCTTTTCCCCACAAATCTGTTTAATTTCCCGCCCCTTTGTGCTATTTTTATCATTTCGCAAATCATCCGCAATCGATGGCAAGGAGCCTGTTTCAAATGGACTACAAGGACACTCTCAACCTGCCCAGGACAGACTTCCAGATGAAGGCCGAGCTCACCAAAAAAGAGCCCGAGACCTTGCAGCACTGGGAGGAAACGTGCCTTTATAAAAAACTCAAGGAGCTGGGCCAGGACAGGCCGAAGTACACTCTCCACGACGGCCCTCCTTACGCCAACGGCAACATACACATAGGTCACGCCCTCAACAAGATACTGAAGGACATTGTCGTAAAGAGCCGCTTCATGTCCGGCTTCTCGACGGAGTACGTCCCGGGCTGGGACTGCCACGGCCTTCCAATAGAGCTACAGGTGGAAAAAGAGCTCGGCAAGCAAAAGAGCGAACTTTCAAAGAGCGAGATAAGAAAGCGCTGCAGGGCATACGCCTCGAAGTTCGTCGACATTCAGCGCGAGGACTTCAAACGCCTCGGCGTCTTCGGCGACTGGGCGGACCCGTACCTTACGATGAATTACGGCTACCAGGCTTCGATACTCCGCGAGCTCGGGAAGTTCGTCTCCGAAGGGCTCGTCTACAAAGGCAAAAAGCCCGTACACTGGTGCTCCTCGTGCATGACCGCCCTTGCCGAGGCCGAAGTCGAGTACGCTGACAAGACCTCTCCGTCCATCTACGTCAGGTTCGAGATAGACAAAAAAGAGCTCTCTTCAAGGCTCGGCGTCTCCATCCCCACGGACAAGGCCTTTGTGGTCATCTGGACGACGACCCCCTGGACCATCCCGGCCAACATGGCCGTAGCGCTCCACCCTGAGCTCGATTACGTGCTGGTTGCCGCGAAGGGCTCCTCCTACGTCATCGCCGCCGGGCTTCTGGAAGAGGTCTCGAAAAAGCTCGGCTGGGAAGATGCCGAAGTAGTAAAGACCTTCCGCTACAGCGATGTCGAAGGGATGAAGGCCCGCCACCCGTTCATAGACCGGGACTCGAGGATACTCCCCGGAGAGCACGTAACTCTCGAAGCCGGAACGGGCGCGGTCCACATCGCCCCGGGACACGGACAGGACGACTACGAGCTCGGGCTGAAGTTCGGCCTAGACATCTACAACCCCGTCGACAACGCCGGGAAGTTCATGCAGGTCGTCCCAGAGTTCGCGGGCACGCACGTATTCAAGGCCAACGAGGCTATAGTTGAGCTCTTGAGGTCCAACGGCTCGCTCCTCCTCAAGGAGGACATAAGGCACTCGTACCCCCACTGCTGGAGGTGCAAATCCCCCATCATATTCAGGGCGACGGAGCAGTGGTTCGCCTCGATGGAAGCAGGCGGCCTCAGGAAAAAGGCTCTCGACGCCATAGAGAACAAGGTCAGATGGGTACCCGGCTGGGGCCGTGACCGCATATTCAACATGGTGCTTGGAAGGCCCGACTGGTGCCTCTCGAGGCAGAGGGTCTGGGGCGTGCCCATCCCCGCGTTGAAGTGCAAGGGATGCGGGGAATCGGTCCTCGACCCGAAGCTTATTGAAAAGCTCGCCGCCCTCGTCGAAAAGGACGGGGCTGACATATGGTTTGAAAAAGACGCGTCCGAATTCGCCACCCCCGGGATGAAATGTCCCAAGTGCTCGCAGGACGAGTTCGCGAAGGAAGAAGACATCCTAGACGTCTGGTTCGACTCTGGCGTGAGCTTTGCCGCCGTCGTCGAAAAAAGGGAGGGCTTGAAGTTCCCTGCGGATTTATACCTCGAGGGCAGCGACCAGCACAGGGGCTGGTTCCATTCATCTCTTCTGGCTTCCATAGGCACGCGCGGCGTGCCGCCTTACGACGCCGTCCTCACCCACGGCTTCGTGGTCGACGGCTCCGGAAGGAAGATGAGCAAGTCTCTCGGCAACGTCGTGGCCCCGCAGGAGGTCATCAACAAGTACGGGGCTGAGGTCCTTCGCCTTTGGGTCTCCGGCGAGGACTACCGCGAGGACATAAGGATATCGGAAGAGATATTAAAGAGGCTTTCGGAGGCCTACCGGAGGATAAGGAACACCTTCAGGTTCATACTCGGCAACCTCTACGACTTCGACCCCGAGAGGGATTCAGTAAGGTACGAGGAATTGGAAGAGCTCGACAGGCTCACCCTCCACAGGCTGACGAGGCTGACGGAGAAGCTCACGAAAGCTTATGAGGAATTCGAGTTCCACGCCGTCTACCACTCGGTCCACAACTTCTGCACCGTCGACCTCTCGGCCTCGTACCTCGACATAATAAAGGACAGGCTCTACACCAACAGGGCCGATTCGAGGGCCAGGCGCGCAGCGCAGACGACGATGCACACTGTTCTCGACACGCTTTTGCGCCTTACGGCACCGGTCCTCGTCTTCACGACCGATGAGGCGTGGGCATACCTTCCCGGCAAAAAAGAAGAGAGCGTGCACATGGCCTCGATGCCCGTGCCGAAGCCTGAATGGATAGACACGTCTCTCGAGCAGAAGTGGGACTCCCTTGCCGCGTACAAGGGCGAGATATCAAAGGCGCTCGAGGGCAGCCGCCAGGGTAAGATAATAGGCCACCCGCTCGACGCGCAGGTTATGGTCTACGCGCCGGAGAAGGACAGGGAGATGCTCAAGGAAGAGGAGAAGGCGCTCGAAGAGGTGCTCATCATCTCAAGGCTCGTCGTCTCCGACGAACCGCTCGACTCATCGTCCGCAGGTCAAGGGGCTTTCTCTTTCACGTCCTCCGAGATAGAAGGTCTTTCGGTCGTCGTGAGCAAGGCCGAAGGCGGCAAGTGCGAGAGGTGCTGGCACTACAGCACCTTCGTCGGCAAAGACCATGAGCACCCAACCGTGTGCGACAGGTGCGCGGAGGCGCTGAGATAAGCGGCAACATGAAAATATTCGCCGCGGCAGGCGGCTCGGTCGTCCTCCTCGACCAGCTGACCAAGCTCGCGATAGTCGCGTCATTGGCCCCGTACGAGATAGTCGAAACAGTGCCCGGGTTTTTCAATATCGTACACTACCTTAACCCCGGGGCTGCCTTCGGCATTCTGAACAGGAGCGGACTTACCGGCAAGCTCCTCCTCATCGGCATATCGATGGCCGCGCTCGTCATCATAGCGGCCATCGTGCGGAGCTCGAAAGAAAGGCTCTACACCTTCGCCCTCTCCCTCATAGCTGGCGGGGCCGCGGGCAACCTCATCGACAGGATAAGGCAGGGCTCGGTCATAGATTTCCTGGACTTCCACATAAGCGGCCACCACTGGCCCGCCTTCAACGTAGCTGACATGGCCATAAGCGCCGGTGTCGGCCTGGCCTTCCTGTCGTTCTTCTTCTCCCGCAAGTCCGAAAGCTGACGCGGATTTCCGAAACGATAAAAACACAAAAGGGGCTGCCTCGGCAGCCCCTTTTTTCATCTCACCTGCAACTCTCCTAACTATGCTGCTCTTCGAGCCCGAGCCTTTTCGCCTCGGCGTCTATGAAAGTTTTTATATGCTCCAGGTCTCCGGCTTCGATAGACGTGAACATGAGGCCGTAGCCGCCGAATAGCGTCTTTTTCGCGACGTCCGTCGTCGACCACTTGACCATGACCTTGAGGTCAAGGACCCGTTCAGAACCCGGCAGCGAAAACCGGAGCCTCAAGAGCGCGCCGGTCAAGAGCTCGGATTTGGTGTGCAGGAACGCGCCAGTCTCGCTGATGTTGAGGAGAAAGCCCGTCCTGTTGAGCTCGCCCAGCATGAAATCGACAGGCAAAGAGACTGGCACTCTCATCCTGGGCTGGCCCTGCGCCGCCTTCTCGGGGAAAAGAAGCCTGTTAACCCTGAAGATTATCTGCTCCGGGGTAAGCCCCTTTGTCATGAGCCCGCTGGCCCCGAGCGAGCGCAGGCGGTCCATTATCTCCCCTGGCTCGTAGACGCCGGTTATGACGAGGACGGGAAAGGCCCCCCTCAGCCCGGCTTCCGCTATCCACTGGAGCACGCCGAAGCCGTCGATGTCAGGCATCTGCAGGTCGAGTATCAGCAGGTCGATGCCGTTGGCGTCTATCTTGACCTCGCTTATTAGCTCGCGGCCGTCCTTGGCGAAGCGCACCTTGTGGCCCGCCTCAACGAGTATGTCCGAAAGCTTTGTCCTGAAGAAGACCGAATCGTCCGCGATGAGGATGTTCTTTGAGTCTTTAGTTATCATGCCTGCGCCCTCTCAGGGATAGAGGTTAATGTGAAAGCAGGGGGTCGAGATGAGTTTGCTTTGAAGGGAGCTTGAAGCCTGCGGTGTATGCCCCCTGCCGCTTTGCGGCAGGGGGCTTCCTGTTTACAGTATTATATCCAAAAGCGGCCCGAGGTCAATCCTCCTCGTTTTTGCCGCCGTCCAGCTTCTGGAGGTCCCAGGTGGCGAACTTGCACGAGGGGTACTTCGAGCAGCTGAAAAAGATCCTGCCCTTCTTGCTCCGCCTCTCCAGGAGCATGCCGCCGTCGTTCTGCGGGCAGGGCACGCCAGTGGAATAAGGCAGCGTGGTCTTGCAGTTCGGGTAGTCCGGGCAGGCGAGGAACCTGCCGAAGCGGCCGCTTTTCACTATCATCTGCTTGCCGCAGGCCGGGCACGGCGTCTCGGTCACTTCAGAGGTCTTCTCGAGGGCGACTATCTTGCCGTCCTCGCCGGTCTTGAAGTCCTTTGTGTTCTTGCATTCGGGATATGCCGAGCAGGCCAGGAACTTGCCCTTCCTGCCCCACTTTATTACCATCATGCTGGAGCATTTGTCGCAGACGATGTCCGTGGGGACCTCTTCGGCCTTGATGTTCTTCATCTCTTTTTTGGCCTTCTCGAGGCTCTGGCTGAACGGGCCGTAGAACTCGGTCATGGCCTTGCGCCATTCCATCTGCCCGTCCTCTATCTGGTCGAGCTCCTCTTCCATGCGGGCCGTGAACTCCACGTTGAGTATCTCGGGGAAGCTCACCACAAGCATGTCGGTCACGGTAAAGCCCAGCTCAGTGGGCTTGAGCTGCTTGCCGTCCTTGAGGACGTACTCCCTGTCCTGTATGGTCGAGATGATGGAAGCGTAGGTCGAAGGCCGCCCGATGCCCTTCTCTTCGAGCTCCTTTACGAGGGAAGCCTCGGTGAACCTCGGCGGAGGCTGCGTGAAGTGCTGGTCCGGGTCGAGCCCCTGGAGCTTCAAGGCCTCGTCCTTCTTCAAGGGCGGGAGCTTCTCTTCCTTCTCCTCCTCGACGTCCTGGCCTTCTATGTATACCGCCATGAAGCCGGGGAACCTCACGGTCGAGCCGGAGGCGTTGAAGGTGTAGTTCTTCGCCTGTATCTGCGCCCTGGTCTGGTCTATTACAGCGTGGGTCATCTGGCAGGCTATGAACCTGTTCCAGATGAGCTGGTAGAGCCTGTACTGGTCGCGCGAGAGGTGTTTTTTGACCTCGTCGGGCGGGTGCTGGAAATAGGTCGGCCTTATGGCCTCGTGCGCGTCCTGCGATTTCTTCTTCGACTTGTAGACGTTCGGCCCCTTCGGCAAATAGTCCGGCCCGTACTTGGCCTGTATGAAATCCCTCGCGGCTGCAACTGCTTCGCCGGATATGCGGGTGGAGTCCGTCCTCATGTAGGATATGAGTCCGACCGGCCCTTCGTCGCCTAGCTCGACTCCTTCATAGAGCTGCTGGGCGAGCATCATCGTCTTCTTGGCCGTGTACCCGAGCTTCCTTGCGGCTTCCTGCTGGAGCTTGCTCGTGGTGAAGGGAGCGGCCGGGTTCCTCTTGGTCTCCCTTGTGTCGACTTCCGCCACCTTGTATGGCGCGCCTTCGAGTTCGGCGAGGGCGGCTTTTGCCTCGTCGCCGTTGTTTATCTCGAGTTTCTGGCCGTCCTTCCTGGCAAGCTTCGCGGTGAAAGAATCGCCTTTCAGGGTCTCGAGCCTTGCCGTCACAGACCAGTACTCCCTGGGGACGAAGGCCTGTATCTCCCTTTCGCGGTCGCATATGAGGCGCACCGCTACCGACTGCACCCTTCCGGCGCTAAGCCCCCTTCTCACCTTGTCCCAGAGTATCGGGCTTACCTGGTAGCCGACGAGCCTGTCGAGGACCCTCCTTGCCTGCTGGGCCTCATACTTGTTCTGGTCGAGGGCGATCGGGTGGGCTATTGCCTCCTTCACGGCCTTCTCGGTTATCTCGTTAAAGAGGACCCTCGCGGTCTTCTCGTTCTTCTTGTCTATCTCCTCGGCGATGTGCCAGGCGATGGCCTCGCCCTCCCTGTCAGGGTCAGGCGCGAGGAATATCTTCTCGGCGGTCTTTCCCGCCTTCTTCAGTTCCTTTATCGTGGCGGCCTTGCCTTTTATCGTCTCGTAATGGGGCTCGAAGCCGTTCTCTATCTCGATGCCGAGCTTTGACTTCGGCAGGTCCTTTATGTGGCCGACGGAAGCCAGCACCGTGAAGTTCTTGCCCAGGAACTTGTTTATGGTCTTCGCCTTCGCGGGAGACTCGACTATTACAAGTGATTTTGCCATTACGGAGATTACCTTCCTGAATGATTACGTTTATTTGCTCTGAATCCTGCCAGCGTCCTTCCTTCAATCGGAGCCGGTGGCGGTGTCACAAAGGCCTTTTTGCCTCAGGCCGTCAAATATTATATCATAAAATGCAAATGCCGCCCCATAAACGGGCCGCTCTCAAATCCTTCTAAGGAATGATTTGCCAGGCTTTTGCTCTATCATGCCCTTGAGCTCCATGTCAAGAAGGAGCGTCGAGGCGCGCGCCGCGCTGAGGCCCGTCTTGTCGCAGAGGCTGTCTATGTGCAGCGCCCCCTTGGCGAGCGCGTCGTAAAGTAGCTTCTCGTCGCCTTCGGATACTATCGCCTCTGCTTCCTCGCGCTCTTCTGCCGGGGCAAGTCCCAGCGCTTCTATTATGTCCTTCGCGCCCTCTATGAGCATGGCCCCATCCTTGATGAGCTTGTTCGTGCCGCTGCTCTTGGGCGAATTTACCTGCCCGGGGAAGGCGAAGACCTCCCTGCCGTACTCGAGGGAAAGCCTGGCGGTCATCAAAGAACCGCTCCTCAAGGGCGCTTCCACTACGGCCACTCCGAGGGAAAGCCCGCTTATTATCCTGTTCCGTCTCGGAAAGTTATACGGCTGCGGCGGAGTTCCCATGAGGTACTCAGAGACGGCCACGCCCTTTTCGATTATCTCCGCGTAGAGCTTCTTTGACTCCGGCGGGTATACGACGTCCACCCCGGTGCCGAGCACCGCGGTGGTGAAGCCCCCCGCCTTCAACGCCCCCTTGTGCCCTGAGGTGTCGCACCCGCGCGCCATGCCGCTCACCACGTTGACGCCAGAGTAGGCGAGGTCCCTGCCGAGCGTCTCGGCCATCGCGCTCCCGTACTGGCTCGGGTGCCTCGTGCCGACAATGGCTATTGCCGGGGCTTCTTCCCTGTATTCGCAGCCCATCATGTACAGCAGAAAAGGCGGGTCGTATGTCATCTTCAGTGCCGAAGGGTAAGCGGGGTCGTCGTAGGGGACGATACGCGCTCCCTTTTTGAGGGCGAGCTCGGCTTCACGCTCAGCCCTGTCCCAGTCTTTAAAAGAAAGAAGGGACTTCACAAACGGCGCGTGAAAGCCTTCGAGCGCTTCGGGCCCGGCACTGAAGACCTTTTCGGGAGAACCGAACCTCTCCAGCAGGCTTCCCGGGTTTACGCGCTCAGTGCCCCTCAGCATGCTGAGGGCAAGCCAGTATTTCAGCCTTTTTTCATCCAACCTTTTCCCCTGAAAGGCATTTGTCCTGGTATTGATTTGCCGGGATGCGGAACATGAAGGGCCGGCAGAAAAACTGCCGGCCCTGTTAATCAGACTTTCTTAAAAGACCTGAGAAGAGGATATGCGAGCTTGTTATTCAGCCGCAAGGACGGCCATGCAGCCTTCAATCAGTATGTTCCGGCGGTGCTGACCTTGTCGCCCCAGGATATCGGCCTCACGCCCTTTACGACTACGGCCGACGAAGTGCGCTCGCCCGCCTCGAGCACGACGAGGGTGCCGAGCTCAAGGGGAGGGATGGCCACGCTCTTCCCGCTCCTCATGGGGTCGGCAGCTTCGGGCACAGGCCTGAAGATGCGCATTACGTTGCCTTTCGTGAGGCCGTCCGCGCTCCCCCTGTCGAGGTAGGCTATGTCGCCGTCCGCGAGATTCTCCTTGCCCTCGAGGGCCATGACTATGACGCCTGCCACCTCGGAGGCTGCCTTGGTTATCTCGACCTCGCGCACCGGCTCGGTATACGGGCGGAGCTTCGACCCGGGCAGTATCTCCTTGAACGAGTTGTCTATCTTCGCCGCGACCGCCCCGTCAACGCGGGTGACGGTCAGGCTGCCGAGAATGTCTATCTCGTAGCCGATGGCCTTGCCGGTCTCCGGGTGCTCTATCTGCCTGCCGACCGAATAGACCGTATAGCGGCTGCCCTCTTTGACCCCTTCACTGTCCTTGAAGGAGATGAATACCTCGTCATCGCCGTTTATGAGTATCTTGTCTTCCCTGGGCCTTACTATCGCGCCGCTTGCCTGCAGCTCCTTTTCAGTGACAAAGCCGCTCCTCGCGATGGCGTGGTCGCGGAAGCTCGGCCCCTTCGGGGCCTCTACGGCAACCGGAGGCGCCTCTTCACCGGGCTCCGGCTCGAGGACAAGGGAGTCATCCGACGGTTCGAGCCCAATCTTTTCGAGCCCCTCGGCCTTCATGTCGTCGGGCCCAAGTATCTCAATGCCTCCCGGGGTCAGCTTAACCGTGTTGCCCGGATATATGAGGTGCGGGTTGGATATGTACGGGTTGAGCTTCCAGATGTTCGGCCATTTGAACGGGTCCTGGAGGTAATGCTCCGTTATGTCCCAGAGCGTGTCCCTGGGCACTATCTTGTGATAGATGACCTCGGGTTCGCCTTCGCCCGTCGGCTCCTCCACGGCAACTGTGCCGGGCCCTTCGGCAAAGGCAGCGCCCGTAAAAAGGAGCGCGGCCGCGATAGAGAGCATATGTGTCCGCTTAAGGCTCATCTGGTACCTTCCTTTGCGCCCGCGCTCTCAAGTGCCTTTTTGGCCCTGGACGCGGCGTCTGTTCCGGGATACGTGGCTACGACCTTTTCAAGCACGGCCTTCGCCCTTTCGCCCTCGTTCATCTCCATGTGTGAAAAACCGGCCTTCAAAAGCGCATCCGGCGCCTTGTTCTCGCCTGGATACTTATCGGCAGCTTCCCTGAATTTCTCAAGCGCCCTTGTGAAATCCTTCTCGGCGTAATGGGCCTCGCCTGTCCAGTAGAGGGCGTTGTCGGAAAGCGAATGCCTCGGGTAGGCCTTGAGGAAAGCCGCGAAAGCCGCCCTTGCCTCCTCGTACCTTCCGGCCATAAAGAGGTCCTGCCCCTTGTTGTACATGGCTTCGGCGCTCGCCTCGCCCGTCTCTTTTTTCATGGTGTGCCCCTTCTGGGAGGGGCCGGGGTTGTACCTGAGCTCCTCTTCCGCGAGCGGGACGACGGTAAGCCCCTCTGGCGGGGCCGAGGGAAATGATGAGACGCCGAGCCTGTCGATATCGGCCCTGGAGGCGTCCATCTTCTCCTGGAGGAGAGTGAACTTGTTCCCGAGGTCGTCGACCTTCGCCCTGGTGTCGCTAAGTGAGGTCTTGAGGTCCGCGACTTCGACTGAAAGGTTGTTTATGGTTTTTTGCTGCTCGCTCATCCCGGCGCACCCGGAAAAGACGAAGGCCAGCGCGGATATTATCAGTATTTTACGTTTCATTTACCCTGAATTAATCCCTTTTACAAAAATTTGTCAAGGAAAAACAGCCCCTATGGCCTTTGCAGAGGGGCCCGTCCACTGCCAATTTACCGCCGTATCGAGCGCCGAGTCAGTGACCCGAATCACTTTCCGCCGTATCCAGCATCTCGTGTATCCTCTTGCCGAGTTGGAGCTTGCCATCGCCGGAGACGGCGGAGAAAAGGACCGGGGTCTCCAGCGGTATGGCTTTTTTAAGCGCGGCGAGCCTCTGGGCGAGCTGGTTTTTCGAGAGCTTGTCTATCTTGGTGAATACGACCGTATACGCAAGGGCGCAATCCTTCATCCAGCCGAAGAGGTTCTCCTCTACGGGGCCAGCGTCCCTCCTGGGGTCGAGGATTACAAGAGCGCCCTTCAGGGCATCCCTTTTCTCGAAGTACTCGTTCACCATGAGCTCCCACGACCTCTTTTCGTCGTGGGAAACCTTCGCGTACCCGAAGCCCGGAAGGTCTACCAGGCAGAAGGACGAATTTATGGCGTAAAAATTTATGAGCCGCGTCTTTCCCGGCTGGGAGCTTGTCTTGGCCAGGGCCTTCCTGTTCGTGAAGGCGTTTATGAGGGAGGACTTGCCGACGTTGCTCCTCCCGATGAGAGCTATCTCCGGCAGGCCCGTCCTGGGGCATTGGCTTATCTTCGCCGCGCTCTGTATGAACTCCGCTTTCGTTATCTTCATGTTACGATTACCACTTCCTTGCAGATTGTCCGCACTTGCGCCGTCTTTCTTACGGCCGAATTCGGCCGACGCCCTCTGTCAGGGTATGCCGCTATTGGTTGTCTTCCTTTTTCTCGGAGGGGAGCGTGGGCTCTTTACGCATGGAATCGACGAGCGATTCGAGGAGCCTGTTCGTCCTCTCCTGCTCCTCTACCATCTTTCTCAAGTGCCCTTTGACTCCGAACATCGAAAAGGGCATGGCTATCCAGAGGACGAGCACCACGCCTGATGCGGTCAGTATGAATATTATGAGGGCGGCTATTATGACGAACGGCGAGTCTATCGGGAAGTGCAAGCTTCCCCCTTTCCCTTCAATGCCCGGCCCCGGCGATGATGGAAGCCACCTTGTCCCAGGCGACAGTATCCTGCCGGGCCTGCTTCATGTCTTTTACCGTCACGACCCCTTCGTTGAGCTCGTTCTCTCCGAGGATGACGGCGAAGTCAGCCCCGAGCCTGTCGGCCCGCTTCATCCTCGTTTTCAACCCTCCGGCCGAGAACTCCTCGACGACCCTTATCCCGGCCCCTCTCCAGGCAGAAACCAGCTCGACGCCCTTCTTTTCGGCCTCGTCCCCCAGGGCGATAAATACCGTCAATGGGGCTGCCAAGGCCTGTTCGCCTTCAAGGAGCAGCGCGAGCCTTTCCATGCCTATGGCAAAGCCGAAGCAGGGGGTAGCTGGCCCGCCGAGCTCTTCGACGAGACGGTCGTACCTGCCTCCGGCTGCAACGGCGTTCTGCGAGCCGAGGCCTGTGTCGGCGGTTATCTCGAATGTCGTCCTGGTGTAATAGTCGAGCCCCCTTACCATCCTGGGGTTCACGAGCGGGTCTATCCCATAGAGTCTAAGGAAATACTTGACCCTGTCAAAGTGCGCAGCGCAGCCCTCGCATAGCGAATCGACGAGAGAAGGGGCCTCTTTCGTCGCCTCTATGCAGTCGGCGGCCTTGCAGTCGAGCGCGCGCAAGGGGTTCGTCTCTATCCTTCTGAGGCAGTTCTCGCAAAGCTCCCCTGCCTTTCCCTTGAGGTAGTTGTAGAGCTTCTCCTTGTAGGCTGGACGGCAGTTGGCGTCCCCGAGGGAGTTAATCTGCAGCGACGCGCCCTTTACCTTGAGCGTCGCGAAAAACTTCATTAGCATGGAGAGGGCTTCGGCGTCGGCCCTGGGGCTCTCGTCTCCCAGTACCTCGGCCCCTATCTGGTAGAACTGACGGTAGCGCCCCTTCTGCGGCCTCTCGTAGCGGAACATTGGGCCGGTATAGTAGAGCTTGGTCACAGGGGCAGTATAGAGCTTGTGCTCGACGAAAGCCCTCACGGCAGGGGCTGTGCCCTCCGGGCGAAGCGTCATCATATCTCCGTGGCGGTCGGGGAAGGTGTACATCTCCTTTTCGACTATGTCGGTCGTCTCGCCTATTGAGCGCAAAAACAGCTCAGTCTTTTCGACTATCGGAAGCCTTATCTCGCCGAAGCCGTAGGCGCGGAATATCGACCATGCCGTCTGCTCGATCTGCCTCCAGAGACCGGTCTGACCCGGCAGTATGTCGTTGAAGCCCCTTATCGCGGTGATGCTCATCTATATCTGTTCCTTCTGGTTATTTTCCTTATGGAAAAGGCCTGCCTTCAGCTCCCGCAGCATGGCCGCGTGCTGCTCGGTCATGAGGGCCTTCACGGCCGCCCCGAGGCCCTCGGAAGGGGGCAGTTCGGCGTAGCTCACCTTCTTCGAGGCGAGCACCGTCCCTCCCTTGAACAGAAGTGTCGTGATGACGGGGTTGGACTTCCCGCCGTCCTCTGTCTGGACGTGGTAGACCTCTCCCCTGAAGAGCACGTTCTGATTATAGCCTGTGTTCATACGAGCGTTTCCCTCAAAAAAACTTATCAGGATTTTTTAACATATACCCAGTATTTATGCAAGGTTATGCTGGCCTCTGAGGGCTTGACACCGCATGGCGCATAAGTTAATCTTTTTTGTACAGGCAAGGCCGCACAGGCCCGAGATACGCCCCCGGAGGTAACAGATGCCGGTAGACAGGAAAGAATCGATAGAGGTGCTCCTTCAGGAGAAGAGGGTCTTCCCTCCCCCGCCGGAGCTTCAGGAGAAGGCCCACATCAAAGGTGCGGCTGAATACGAACAGCTTTACAAGGAATCGATAGAAGACCCGGACGCCTTCTGGGAGCGCATGGGCGGCATACTCGACTGGTCGAGGAAGTGGGACAAAGTCTCTGAATGGGACTTCCACAAGCCACAAGTCAAGTGGTACCTGAACGGCAGGCTCAACGCCTCTTATAACTGCCTCGACCGCCACCTTTCCACGTGGCGGAGGAACAAGGCCGCCATAATCTGGGAAGGCGACGACGGCGCTTCCAAAACCCTTACCTACCAGCAGCTCTCCGCCGAAGTTAACCGCTTCGCCAATGTCCTTAAAAAATCAGGCGTATCAAAGGGCGACCGCGTAACGATATACCTGCCGATGATACCCGAGCTCGCGGTCTCTGTGCTCGCCTGCGCCAGGATAGGCGCCATCCACAGCGTAGTCTTCGGAGGCTTCAGCCCGACGTCGCTCCGCGACCGCATACTCGATTCGGACTCAAGGCTCGTCGTCACCTCCGACCAGGGGGTAAGGGGCGGCAGGCCCATCCCCATGAAAGCCAACTGCGACGAGGCGCTTTCGGAATGCCCCGGCGTCAAAAAGGTCATCGTCGTTAAAAGGACGGGGAACGCCGTCCCCTTCGTCGAGGGCAGGGACACCTGGTGGCACGAGGAGATGGCCTCCCCGGATATAACCCGCTCATGTGCCCCCGAGGAGATGGACTCAGAAGACCCTCTCTTCATCCTCTACACGAGCGGCTCAACCGGCAAGCCCAAAGGGGTCCTCCACACGACCGGCGGCTACATGGTCTACTGCGCCCTCACCTTCAAATGGATATTCGACTACAGGGAAGAGGACGTCTACTTCTGCACCGCCGACATAGGCTGGGTCACGGGCCACAGCTACATACTCTACGGCCCGCTGGCCGTCGGCGCGACCTCGGTCATGTTCGAGGGGGTGCCGACCTGGCCGAACCCCGGCAGGTTCTGGGAGATAATAGAAAAGCACAGCGTCAATATTTTCTACACCGCGCCGACCGCCATCAGGGCCCTCATGAGGTGCGGCACCGGCTGGGTCGAAAAGCACGACCTCACGAGCCTGCGCGTTCTCGGCTCAGTGGGCGAGCCCATAAACCCGGAGGCCTGGATGTGGTACCATTCCACGGTAGGCAAAAGCCGCCTGCCCATCGTAGACACCTGGTGGCAGACCGAGACCGGCGGCATCCTCATATCAGCCCTGCCGGGGGCGACGACGCTCAAGCCGGGTTCAGCCACGAGGCCCTTTTTCGGCATAGCCCCTAAAATATTGAAAGAAGACGGCAGGCCCGCGAAGACGAACGAGGGCGGCTACCTCGTCATCGAGAAGCCCTGGCCGGGGATGCTCCGCGGCACTTACGGCGACCCGGAGAACAGGCGCATAAAAGAGGTCTACTTCAGCCGCTTTCCCGGCTACTACATGAGCGGGGACGGCGCGAGGGTAGACGAGGACGGGGACTTCTGGCTCATGGGAAGGATCGACGACGTGCTGAACGTCTCCGGCCACAGGCTCGGGACGGCCGAGATAGAAAGCGCCCTCGTTTCCGACACGGCTGTTGCGGAGGCCGCGGTAGTGGGCTACCCGCATGACGTCAAGGGAGAGGGCATATACGCCTTCGTCGTCCTCAAGGAAGGGGTCGAGATAACGCCCGAGCTCAGGCACGAGGTCGAGGAGCACGTAAAGCACGAGATAAGCCCCATCGCCAAGCCCGACAAGATACACTTCACCACCGGGCTGCCCAAGACCAGGAGCGGCAAGATAATGAGGAGAATACTCCGGAAGATAGCACAGGGCGAGACCGAAGACCTCGGCGACACGTCGACGCTGGCCGACCCCGGCATAGTGGACTCGCTCGTCAAGGAAAGGCAGTGACTCCGCCCGGAAATGGACTTCCCAGCCCGCAAACTGCGGGGTATCTAAATAAGCTTCCCTCCACGATGGGAGGGATTAGAGAGGGTGAGTTCTTTTAATCCTCCCCCCCTGCCCTCCCCCATCAAGGGGGAGGGAGAAAAACCGCAGCCAGTTGCGGGGGTATTTGACCCTGAAAGGAAATAAAAAAAGCCCCGGTTTTTCAACCGGGGCTTTTTCATCTGTTTCTTTAAAGCGCTGAGCTCTTAATCCTGAGCCCTTCTCGCGCTCTTCTTGGAGGCCTTGGCGCGGCGCTTTGCAGCTTCCTGGCGCTTTCTCTTCTTCTTCACGCTGGGCTTCTCGTAGAACCTCCGCTTCTTTATCTCTTTGAAGGTCCCGTCCTGAGCCAGCTTGCGCTTGAGGATCTTGAGCGCTTTCTCGAGCTGATCGTCATAAACCTTGACTTCTGACAAACGTAAACACCCCCCATCCATGACACGTTCTTTGATGGAATACTCCGCAGGGAATACAACCCCCTGCCTTTAAGACCGGAAAAGAGATTATACCAGAAGCCGGACATAAGTCAAAACAATTCAGCCAATGGCAGACCGGCGCTCGCCGGGGCTGTTTTACTTCCATTAAACGTCCGAATCTGTTACCATAATATCCTATGGCACGCTTTACACTCAGGAACGGAAAAATCATCCTTGCCGCGGGCCTCATGGCCCTGCCCCTTCTCGCCCAGGGGTGCATTTCAAGGGGCGCCTACGACGAGAACATCAAGCTGCTGACGCAGAAGATGCACAGGGAGCGCGCCGAGAACGCCGCGAACGAGCGCGTCCTGCAGATAAAGGTCAACGAGCGCGGGAAGACCTTGAGCGAGCTCACCACGAGGTACATGGACCTCAAGGCCCAGCAGGACTACTCGCAGGCCAAGCTCGCCAGGCTCCAGAGCGACCTCGAGGGGCTGCTGAGCAATATGTCGGAGATGAAGCTCGTCATCTTCACGAACTTCAAGGGCTCTGAAGCCAATGAGATGATGCTCAAACTGAACTCCATGCAGAAGACGGTGCAGGAGATTTTAAAGAAGAGCAACGAACCGATGGCGGCCCCGACGGTCCCTGCCGAGGTCCCGGCAGCGCCGCAAGCGACGCCTTCTGCCCCGGACAAAATGTAAAAACCTGCCAACTGAACAAGCCCTCTGCCTAATTGTAACCCGTCGACACTTAGCATTACCAACCGTAAACCTGAAAAACCCCAAGCAGCCGCACGCTCAATTTTCCTTTAAAAAAATCTAAACGCCAGAATAAAATAAATCCTTTTTACATCTTTTATTGACATGTATTGCTTTAATTGTTATTCAATTGATGTATAGTTTCTAAATTCTATCCACACTATGGGGAGGGGAAGAACAATGAAGAATTTGAAACTTAAACAGCACTTGATGTTAGCAATGTCTCTCGTTTTTGTCTTCGCGCCTGAAGGAATAGCCTGTGTAGACCCAAGCTGGTCTTCCATAACAACCACAGGCGCACCTTCCGGAAGGTATAGACACAGTGCAATCTGGACAGGGGACAAAATGCTGATATGGGGTGGGGAAGATGCCAATAGTAGCCTCAATTCAGGGGGATCGTATAATCCTGCTACTAACTCATGGTCTTCGATAACAACTTCAAGCGCACCTTCCGCAAGGAGTCGGCACTCTGCTGTTTGGACAGGGAGCAAAATGATAATCTGGGGTGGTGCGGGGAACAACACATACAATACAGGGGCTGCATACAATCCTGCTACTAACTCCTGGACGTCTACAAATACAGTGAACGCACCATCAGCAAGGCTCGATCACTCAGCAATTTGGACAGGCAGCAAAATGATAGTTTGGGGTGGGTGGGATACTTATTCCGTTTACAATACAGGTGCTGTATACGACCCAGCAACCGACTCATGGACGACCATGAGTACATCGAATGCTCCATCTGCGAGGACAAGTCATACCGCAGTCTGGACAGGATCCAAAATGATAATCTGGGGTGGATTCAATGGTTCCACTGTCAATACAGGAGGAGCTGCATACGATCCGGCAACAGATACATGGACTTCAATTTCAACCACGAATGCGCCAGATTACAGGGCATGGCACAACGTTGTCTGGACAGGATCGAAAATGCTTGTATGGGGTGGTTTTGATGGCTCAGATTATATCAATACTGGAGGAGCATATGACCCTGCAACAGACGCATGGACGTCCATTACTACAACTGACGCACCTCCGGCTACACAGGGGGGGAATAGCACAGCAGTCTGGACAGGGGACAAAATGCTGATCTGGGGCGGCGGCGGTTACGATGGTGTTAATTACAATTACTTCAATACAGGTGGAGCATACAATCCTGCCACTGATACATGGGTGGATACCATAGCTACAGATGCACCATCTGCAAGGCTCGCACACAGCGCTGTCTGGGCGGAGGATAAGATGATTATATGGGGCGGTGAAGGAGATGGCCCGACCAATCTCAATTCTGGAAGTATTTTATACGGGTATTAAAATAAGAGGTTCGGCCGAAAAAGACATCCCTTCCAGTTCTGCGCACCCAACAACATCGACTCAGTTAACGAAAAAAAAGAGGGCCTCCATATCAGGAGACCCTCTTTTTTCATTTAGGGCTATCAAACTAAAAGTCATGGTTTCAGGGAAGCTAAATTAAAGACGATATGCCAATCTTAACTACTAACAAAGGCTCTTCCGGATAAAACCCTAAACCTTAAAGTTAAAGTGTTTTTACGAACGGCTCCATAAAAAGACCGGCCGTTTTCTCCGTCGCGATTTTTGTTTCGACCATTCGTTACTTGTTGTGACAGGTCCTGCACAAGCCCGAGCCCGTGGGGCGTCTGAAAAGTCCTCTCCACAGGTATTGAACAAAAAAGCCGGCGGGGTTTCCGCCGGCCTTTTTCAATCGTTATTTTCTGTTTTACTGCTACTTGTTGTGACGGGTCCTGCACAAGCCCGAAGCCCGTGGGCGTCTGGAAAGTCCTCTCCACAGGTATTGAACAAAAAAAACCGGCGGGGTTTCCGCCGGTTTTTTATCGTTATCTTTGGTTTACTGCTACTTGTTATGGCAGGTCCTGCACAGGCCCGAGCCGGTGTTGCCGCCGACCCTCCTAAGGAACTGGCCGTCAGCGCAGTTCTCGCCAACGTTACCACACCAGGTAGCCTGGTCAGCCAGTGCAGGTGAACCTTGGCTGGTATATGTGGCCTCAGTCTCGTCCCAGCTCAGGTTTCTGAAGTGGGGGTCATGGCAGGAAGAGCACTCGACCTTGCCGTCGCGCAGGAGGTCGCCTACCGTCGCGCTGTCAGAGACAAAACCCCTTACGGCCCAACGGTTCTGGGCAAGGTTCGCGCTATATGCTGTTAAGGCCGAAGAAGCAAGGTCGCTCGTAAGATCGATGGAGTTGATTATGGTATCAGTCGGCCTCAGGCCGCCTTTAGCAGCGTCATACTGAATAGAAACCGGGTGGTCGTTCGAGAGATTGGTTCCGATAATAAGCCTGTTGACCTGATCCAGGCCCCCCGTGTGGCAGAAACCACAAGGCACTCCCATTGTGAACTTATGAAGGTTGGTACCCTGCACTTCTCCACCTACATCAGAGGCCGGCATGGCGAAATTCCAGTTCCTGTCAGAGCCGCCGTTCACGACGCCCGATTTACCTGGCGAGTTCACGAGGTTATCGAAGGTGGTCACGCCGTCATGACAGCTAAGGCAGGCCAGGGTGGTCGAACCTACGTCGCCGCTGACGACCGTGGACCCGCCCAGCGTAGCGCCGTAAGCCGTATAGGCCGACGGGGCTTGCGTACCCCTGTTCCACAAGGGCTTCAGGTTATTAGCGGTATTTGTATGGTGAGGCGTATGGCAGAATACGCATATCTCGCTTGTATCTGTGGACCTGATTACCCTACCCAGGCTTCCCATATTATGCCTTGAGGACCCTATTCCGTTTGCCGCAGTCCCTGCAGGGTAATCTCCTATTGATACTGCTTGTGCCCCTCCAGCAAGGGCCAGGGCTGCTATTGCGACCAGCGATGAGAATAGTATTTTCTTCATAAGCAAATTCCCCCAGGGGAGTTAGGATATAAACTTTTTTACGCAAAAAAAAAGCCATTCGTGCAACCTGTCGGTCACACTATGGCATCATCGCCGTCACCTCAGGCCCACCTTGAGCCCTCTGGCTTGTCTAGCTTTACCGCTATTATATTTGTTTATTAAGGATTGTCAAGGCAAAATTCAGAAAAAATTAATAATTGCGGCACATTAAAACTGTTTGTTAAGGAAATTAGCTGGAAAAACAGCTATTTTGAGAGTCAAAAAAAAATCACTTCTGGCACCTGGAAACGCTCTAAAAAGTATCTTTTCTCTCCGGCGTGCCTGTTTTCCTGACGCTCATTTCTCGGAGAAGGTCTTGAGCTTCTTGCACCGTTTCGGGTGGCGGAGCTTCCTCAGCGCCTTTGCCTCTATCTGGCGGATCCTCTCGCGCGTGACGTTGAAGAACGCCCCGACTTCCTCGAGCGTATGGTCCTTCACCTCTCCTATGCCGAACCTCATGCGCAGGACCTTCTCCTCCCGCGGCGAGAGGGTCGAGAGGACTTCGCTCATGTGGCCCGTTAAGTTGTTCGTTATTATCTCGTCGTGCGGCACCGCCGCTTCCTTGTCCTCTATGAAGTCCCCAAGTAGACTGTCTCCGTCGTCGCCCACAGGAGTGTCCAGGGAGATGGGCTCCTTCGCTATCTTCATTATCTTCCGTATCTTGTCGACCGGAAGGTTCATGACGGCCGCGAGCTCCTCGGGCGTTGGCTCGACCCCGTTCTCCTGCACCATGTAGTGGGAGATGCGGACCAGCTTGTTTATCGTCTCTATCATGTGCACGGGGATGCGTATGGTGCGCGCCTGGTCGGCGATGGAGCGCGAGATGGCCTGTCTTATCCACCATGTGGCGTAGGTGGAGAACTTGTAGCCTCTTTTATATTCGAACTTCTCGACGGCCCTCATGAGGCCTATGTTGCCCTCCTGTATGAGGTCGAGGAACTGCAGGCCTCTGTTCAGGTACCTCCTCGCGATGCTCACAACGAGCCTCAGGTTGGCCTTCACGAGCTTCTGCTTGGCCTCGTCGACCCTCATGTGCCAGCCGTCTATGCGTGCCAGAAGGGATGAAAGCCCTTCCTCGTCGAGCCCGGTGCGCTCAGAGAGCGCTTCCAACTCCTTTACAGTGGCGGCGTACTCCGCGGCAGGCCCGGTGGGGTCGGCGGCCAGCGCCTTGAAGTCCGCGCCGGAGGCCCTTAGAGTCTCCTCGATAAAGGCCTTGCGGCTGCCGAGCCTTTTCATCTCCCGGGAGGCGCTCCTCAGGTTCTCTATCGTTTTTTCGAATATGTCGGCCGTCTTCTCGATTTCGAGCACGAGCTCGAAGAGCTTGTCCCAGCTCTTGCCGCCTTCCTTCTTCGAAGCTTTGGCGTATATCTTGAGGGCTTCCTCTATCTTGCCGAGGACGGCGCGCAACTCCTCTTCGTCCTCGCTTACGAAAGCCTCTTCGTCTTCTAACTCAAGGCCGTCCTCGCCTTCGCCCTCGGGCCTCACGGTAAGCCTGTCCCTGAGGCGCTCTATCTCTTCCATTATGGAGGCGGTTGCGAGGAGCTCCCTTGCGATGGCGGCCTTACCTTCTTCTATGCGCCTGGCAAGGGCTATCTCTTCTTCCTTCGAAAGGAGATAGACCGAGCCCATCTCCTTGAGGTAAGTCCTTACCGGGTCGGCCCCGGCCGAAGGCCCGGCCATTGCCACGTCAGCCTGTGCCGGGTCTTCCTCGACTCCGTCCGGCGCAAGAGCGGCTTCTCCGTCCTCTTCGCCGAGGCCGTCCATGGCTTCGGCGTCCTCGCCTTCCAGTTCGAGCTCTTCCATCTCAGCGTCTTTCATGCCCGGCTCAAGATCCATCTGCCTGTCCATATCCACTTCCTGTGTCAGTGCCTCTTCCCTGAAGGGCCTGCGTCTATCCTCTTTTGCAGCTCGACCGCTATGTCCGACTTGCCCATCTGCTCGAGGAGCTTTACCATGTCCTGAGTAGATGGTTTGATTTTACCCCTGTTCAGTATACTTTTCAAACTGTCCTGGACCATCCTCGCGGGCTCCTCGACGAAGCCGTCCATCTCCTTGAAAAGAAGCTCGGCCATCGCGCCCTTCAAAGCCTCTCCCTCGACCCTTTCAAGGAGGGCGGGCCCGGAGACCGGAAGCCCCTCGCGGCAGAGCGCGGCGACCGCCTTCGCGGCCGTTTTCAGCTCGCCGTCGGTAAAGGCCTCGAAAGCGGCCTCTACCTCAGGGTTGTAGAGCTCCGGGTGCTTCATAATGACGCGCAGCAAAGTAAGCTCCGGCAGGCTCTTCACCTGAAAGCCGCTCTTGACCTTGAGGCTTCCGGAGGACGCGCCCTTCAAGGCGTCGTACACCGAATCGACGCCTATGCCCAGAGTCGATGCTACAATCGTAGCATAATGTCCTCTTTCCGCAAGGTTGCCTATCTTTGAAAGGTACGATAGCGCGTCCTCAAAGTACTTTTTCTTGCCCTCGGGCGCGGTCATGTTGACCTTCGACCTCAAGGTGCTCAAATAGAACTCCATCAGCGTGGGAGCGTCGACTATGGCCTCGCGGAGCGCGTCAGGCCCGGCAAGCTTCAAGAACTCGTCCGGGTCCTTTCCCTGGCTCAAGAGCACGGCCCTGCACGAGATGTCCTCGTTGAGGAAAAGGTTCAAGCCCCTCAACGCCGCCTTTTTCCCGGCGTCGTCAGAGTCGAAAAGGGCGTATATGGAAGAGGTATAGCCCTTCAATGTCCTTATGTGGTCGGTCGTAAGCGCGGTGCCCATGGTCGCCACGCTGTTCAAAAAGCCGTGCCTGTGAAGGGCCACCAGGTCGAAATACCCTTCAACTACAAGTACGTAGCCCTCCTTCGAGACGGCCTCCTTTGCCTGCGCCAGCCCGAATAGCGTCTCGCCCTTCTTGAATACGGGAGATTCCGGCGAATTGAGGTACTTGGGCAGGCTCTTGTCGTCCATCGCCCTTCCGCCGAAACCGATTATACGGCCCCTTACGTCGGTAATGGGGAATATGACCCTGTTCCTGAACCTGTCGTAGTGGCCGGGGCCCTTGTCCTTCTTGACGAGGAGGCCCGCCTTCAAGGCCGCCTCAACACTTATGCCGCGGCCCTTCAGGAAGTTCAAAAGGCCGTCCCACTTGTTCGGGGCGTAGCCTATGTGGAACCTCTTTGCGAGCTCGCCGGTAAGCCCCCTGGACTTCAGGTACTCCTTTGCCGGGTCCCCGGCAGAGGCCTTGAGCATGCCGCTGAAATACTCGGAAGCCGCCCTCAAGGCGGCGTATATCTGCTCGCGCTCGTCGGGTACGTCCCTTTTCGATTCGTTTATTGTGATGCCGTACCTGGAGGCCAGCGCCCTTACGGCCTCGGGGAAGGCAAGGCCGTCCTTTTTCATCAGGAAAGTTATGACGTTGCCGGTCGCGTTGCAGCCGAAGCAATAGAATATCTTCTTCTCCTCGTTCACGGTGAACGAGGGGGTCTTCTCGGAGTGGAACGGGCAAAGCCCGACGTGGTTGTGCCCCCTTTTCGTCAGGGGCACGTACTCGTTCACGACCTGGACTATGCTGGCCCGGTCGCGTACCTCTTCTATCTTTTCCTTCGGTATGCTCATCTCGCCTTTATTTCAGCTCCACCACGGTCACGCCTCCGCCGCCCCTGGACGGGTCCGCGTGATGAAAAGACTTGACGAGCGGGTGTCTCTTCAGATTTTCTTCAACGGCCCTTGAAAGAGCCCCGGTGCCTACCCCGTGTATTATGTCAACGCTGTGGAGGCCGCTCGAGTGCGCGTTGTCCAGAAACTTCGTCACTATCGGCAAGGCCTCTTCGACCCGCATCCCTATTATGTTCAGGGTGGAGGCTATTTCCATATCGGCGCTCAGGGACATTCCTTGAGAAGGCTTCGAGTCCTGTCCGCCCCTTTTTTCGAGCTTGTCCCAGGGGGCCCAGACCTTGAGGTTGCCGACCATCACCTCCGCCTTTTTACCGTCAGCGTCGACCGTGACGACGGTGCCTTTCGTGTTCGAGCCGGAAAGCGAGACGCGATCGCCTTTTTTCGGGACGTAGCGCTCTTTTTTATGGCCGAGCTTCTCTTTGAGCCTCTCCCCGGCCTTCAGCACCTCGGTTGCAGTCCTCTTGCCGGAGGCTGCCTTGCCTTCAGCCCTGAACTTCTGTATCGACTCCCGTATCTCGTCCCCGGCCTTGTCTACCATCGTCTCGATGTTGCGCTTGGCCCTCTCGACCATGACGCCCCTGTCCTGCCTGAGCCTGTCGAGGGCCTTGCTCTTCTGTGCTTCGAGGGCCTCGATACGCTCCCTCAATTTCCTTACGTTCTCTTTTTCCTCTTCGAGTATTTTTATCGACTCTATGAAGGCCCCTTCCTTCTCTTTTATATAGCCGTAAGCCCTGTTTATGACGGCCTCGGGTATGCCGAGGCTCTGGGCTATCGAAAGGCCCATGGACGGCCCCGGCACCCCGTAGCGGAGCCTGTAAAGGGGCCTCAAAGTCTTCTCGTCAAACTCGACAGAGGCGTTCAGGTAGTTCGAGTCTACCTGGGCATGGGCCTTCAATATGTTGAGGTGGGTCGTTATAATTATCTTCGCTCCCCGTTCGCGGAGCGTCTCGAGGGCCGCCAGCGCGAAGGCCCCGCCTTCTGAGGGGTCTGTTCCGGCCCCTATCTCGTCGATGAGGACGAGCGAGCCGGGCGCGGCGTTCTCAAGGAACTCGCCCATCCTCTTCACGTGGGCCGAAAAGGTCGAAAGAGAAGCTATTATGTCCTGCCTGTCTCCTATGTCCGAGAATATCTCGCTGAACGCCACTGCAACGCTGCCCTCGGCAACCGGTATGGGCAGGGCCGAAAGTGCCATGAGCGTCAGGAGGCCCAAAGTCTTCAGGGCGACCGTCTTGCCGCCCGTGTTCGCGCCCGATATGACGAGGGCTGCCCTGTCCTCGGGTATAACTATGTCTATGGGTATGGCCCTGGAAGCGCCCCGCCTCTCCTTGAAGACGAGTATGGGGTGAAGGGCTGACAGGAGCTTCACCTCGCCCGTCTGTCTAATCTCCGGCACTATCGCGCCTATCTCGCGCCCGAAAAGGGCCTTCGACTGTATGGCGTCGAGGCTGGCAGCCGCGTCGAGGTCTGAAAGAAGAGGCTCCCGCTGGAGGCCGACCTTCCTCGTGGCTTCTTTTAAGATCTCTATCTCTTCGGTCTTCTCCTCTTTTTTAAGGATGGCGACCTTGTTATTGAGCTCGACGAGGGCGATGGGCTCGATGAAGTAGGTGGCCCCGCTCCCGGACCTGCCGTGCACAACGCCCTGAAAACCAGCGTGCACCCCGGCCTTTATGGCGAGCACGTAGCGGTCGTCCCTTATGGAGATTATGTCTTCCTGAAGGTATTCCTTCGTGTCCTTGTCGGTGGTGATGGACTCGAGTATCTTCCTGGCGCGGTCCTTGTTCGCCCGTATCTCTTTTCTTATCCTGAAAAGGGCAGTGGACGCCGTGTCTTTTATCTCACCCCTGTCGTCGAGGATGCGCTCGAGCTCTTCTTTGAGCTCGTCCTGCATGGAAAGGTTCTCTATCCGCGTGGATATCCTCGGGTAGAGCTTGCTGAAAGAGGCCGTGTTGAGAGATTTGATGAGAGAAGTGGCCGTGATGTTGGAGCGTATGAGGAGAAGATCAGGCGCAAGGAGGAACGCCCCCTCAGGGTCGAGCCTCGAAAGGACGGGCCTTATGTCGCCTATGCCGCCGAGCGGCAAAGTCCCCGAAACTTTTATTATTCCGGCCAGCTCGGAGTATTCCCTGAACGCCTCTTCTATATAAGGGACGGAAGCCGAAGGCCTCAGGGCCTCGACCTCCTCTTTCCCGACCGGGGTCATGGAAAAAGAGGCGAGCTCTTTCAGTACTGATGGGAATTCAAGTGTTTCTAAGGTAGTCTGGTCCACGGCATAAACTGCAAGAGGGTTACCCGGTTCAGGTCCTTGCTATTCTCCTGAAACCCGAGGCCGCGACGACTTCCACTCCGTCGAGGGCGTTGTCCAAAAGCAGGTTCATCCCGAGGTTGTCGCTCGCGATGTGTCCGGCTATAACGACGTTGATATGGAACTTGTCGGCCTCTTTCCTGTGGTCGTCGCTGATGTGCATGCCGACGATGGTGCCCACGCCGGCCATTGAGAGCTTCTCGAACGCCTTCTTCGACCCGCCGGTGCCGCCCGTCATGTCGACGAAGACCTTTCCGGCCCGCCTTTTCTCGGAACCGGTCACTACTTTCGGGCCCACCCCGACTTCGCTCATCGATGTAGCGTACTCGGGGATGTCCTTCAATATCTTCACGATGTCGGAGACGTGGTACGGCTTCGACTCGTCGAAAAGCTTCTGCAGATAGTCGGTGACGCAGTTGTCCGCCGGGGTATGGAGGCACATGATGGGGATGTCCAGGAGCCTTGCCGCGTCTACCGCCCTGTTGTGGTTGGCGGGCATGAGCCTTCTTTCGACCTCCCTTATGCGCTCGTCCATTATGTCTTCGGCGACGTTTATGGGCACGCCGTACTTCAAGAGTATGCCGGACTGCATGTCCATGACGTCGTAGAGCTTGGCCATGCCCCTGCCTTCGGGGTGGTGGGCGATGATGAGGTCGATGGGCTTGCCCTTGTCGGCAAGTCTGTCGGCTAGCACTACCTCGCCAACTTCCATGTCTATTCCGACGAGGGCCCTTTTGACTTCCCTTTCGAGGTCTCCGAAAAGGACGCGGGAGTCGGCGTAAGGGTTCGTGAGCTTTTCGGGGTCGAAGAACTTCCTGTCCTTTTCCTTGAGCTCGTCGTGCTCCTTTTTGGCCTGGTCGAGTTCGCGGGCGACTTCCTCGTGCCCCCTGGGGTCAAAATCCCTGCCAGTTTTTATCGCCCTCTCGTATATCTCCCGTATCTTCATTCCCGGCCCTTCCAGAAAATGTACTTACCTTAGTCCCGTAATTATACCGAGATTATAGCCCAAGTTCTATTTTTTTTGTTCGAGGGGAGGAAAATTGTTGGAAGGATGGAAAAAGGGGGGTTATTTCGGGCAGAACACGAGATTCTTCGTCGCCTGCGGCTCCTCAGAATGACTGACTTATTTAGTACTGCGCATGACCCCGCCATTTGTCATTCTGAAGGAGCGTAGCGACTGAAAGAATCTCGGCATTTTCGGTAAACGGTTGGCTTTCTTATAACTCCTTGCGCGCTGCCGCGCTTGAATACTCTTTTCAAAAATACCATGTAACGCGGCTGCCGCCGCTCTCTGTAACATGCTCTGCGCGCTTTCAGCCTCCCCCACCCGCGAAACGCTTCCCCAAGGTCGCTTCGCTCCCATGCTTCCCCGTCGCGTTTCGCCCTTCCTCCGCGAGAAGCGCTCCGCATGTTACGGTGTATGGGTTTAAAAACAATACAAAAACTAATTCTTTTTTGTTGTTTTGTTTTAACCATGCACGGTTTACCCGGCGTAGCGAAGCCTAAGGTTGGGGGAGGGGGCGAGCAGGCGAGGAAGCAGGGATGCCCTCCGAAGGAGGGCGAGGCTGTATAAGCGGGCCTGCTCGGAGGCAGGAGGCTGAAAGCGAGCGA
>CAJPGC010000050.1 GCA_905339405.1 uncultured bacterium
GGAAAGCAAAATTGGACTTGCGAAGCAAGCCCGAAGGGCCGAGGCCAGGGATGGCCGAGGTCAATCCCTCCCTGGGAGCCAGAAAATAACAAAAGGGGGCTTCATGCCCCCTTTTTTATTTTGTTCTCTATGCAGGGATGCGAACCCCTCTGCCGCAAGGCAGACCGGGTTCGACAAATCTGCGGACAGCAGATTTGGACCGCCGCAGGCGGCCCTGAGCGAAGCGAAGGGTTGCGTACAGGGATGTACGCAATCGTCCGGGAGCCCGCCGCAGCCGAAGGCGAGGCGGGCTATAAAAATAGACTCTTTCCTTACCGGGAGCGAAGCTCAATCCCTCCCTCGCATATCTTTCCTATCAATCCACTGTAATCACACTCAATGCGTCTCATATCTTCTCTGAATGTTTTTTTATTGAGGTTCTCACCTCATCATCGGTAAGGTTTGTCTGAAAAGGACAGAATAATTTATCGCGTTTTTCGTTTTGAAAACTTGTGGATACGAATTCAGTAAGAGAAAAACAACACTTATTTTTAGTAATTTGTGGATTCACCTGGCCTCCTGCTATAATAGACAAAAATATACGAGGAGATAACCTGCCGGATGGTTGTAAGGTCTTTCCCCAGACATAACCCTCTATTCATTTCAGTTTTGATTTTATTTTTTGCTCTTTTTGCGCATCAGGCCAATGCCGGCCCTGACATGACGCGCGAAGACAGAGAAAAACTTTCAGCCCTTGCCTCCGAGGAATTTTTATTTGTAACGGAGTTTTTGAATTCCGTTGATAAAAATGCACTGCCACATGACGATTATGAATTTTATGACCTCTGGCTGAAGGGGCTTGAAAAGGAAAGAAGTGGACGGCCCGCAGATTCCATAATCTTCTATAAAAAAGCTCTTGAAGTCGACAGGGGTGAATTGTCTACCTATGAAATACTTTTTTCTTTAGGTAGAGCATATTTTCTTAATGGCCAAAAGGACAAAGCCATTTCAGCTTTGCTGGAATTTACAAGAAATGCTGAGCAGGATTTATCTGAAGCGGGACCCTGGCCACTTACAGCGGAAGGCGAACAAGTCATGCGAAGGAAAATAGCTTATTCAAAATGGTTAATTGATCTTCTCAAAAGGAGTGGTGAATGAGCAACACGAAGACCATAAAGCTGCATTTTGGCATGCCGGTCAATGCCGAGGTCAGCACGAATGGCGGTCAGTTCGGCGCGCCAAGAGATAAGGGCCGCCGCTCGCACCAGGGGCAGGACTTTAAGGCGCCGTTGGGCTCTACCGTCATGGCGAGCGAGAGCGGTATCGTCGTCTATTCCGGCACAAGGGAGGGTTCGATTACAAGGACGAATTACGGTGAGACTGTCGTGATTGACCATACCCCTGAAGCCGGAAAAAATGAAAGACACATATACACTCTTTACGCCCACCTCGACAATAGAAACGCATATGAAGGGCATGAGGCAAGAAAGGGAGAAAAGATCGGAATATCTGGGAATACTGGAATGATGGCATATTACAAGAAGCTCAAACAGAGCTTTCATCTTCATTTCGAGGTGATTGATTCGCAAACCGAGTTGAGCTGGGGTTACAGCTTTCCAACCGGGAACCGTCAAGACCCGATGGATTATCTCGGCCTGGTCACAATCATAGAGTACAGTTTAAGCGAATTTGGCGAAAAAATGTTTATGGTTTAAGTCGTAAGCGCAAGTCTTCATCTTTTTTCGAAAACATGCAAAAGTCCATGATCCTCAAAGCCCTGACTATTCTTCAGTCAGCAGTCCCTTTGTGGTTTTCCATTGGGGAAATTTTTCAGGAGGTTCATGAGCTGGGTCACCCTGGCCCGTGAAATGCCATGTTCCCTCGCTATTGCAGCCTGAGAAGCACATCTTCCAGTTTCAAGCCCCTTCTGCCACTCTCTGGCGAGCCTTAGCGGGTTGCCGTAATTAAGCTTCTTTTTCGGTTTAACAGCTTGATTATTATGGCTTTTTTCTTTTACTGATTGAGCTGTGTGTAGGAATGAAAAGCCAAAATTATAGGTAAAAAAGTTTTGTGGAGCGTTCCGGCCGGGAGCCAGAATAAACAAAAGGGTCAGCGAAAGCTGGCCCTTTTTTTATTCTATTTCATGACGGGTTCGAACCCACGAAGGGGGTTCGACAATTTTGCAGGAAAGCAAAATTGGACTTGCGGAGCAAGCCCGAAGGGCCGAGGCCAGGGATGGCCGAGGTCAATCCCTCCCTGGGAGCCAAAACAAACAAAACCCCTTGATTTTCAAGGGGTTTTTTATTTGGGGTGGCACGCTCAGCAAAACCGGTTTCGGTTGTCGCATACTGCCCTAATCATAAAACTCACGGATCAGTACTCCTTTAGTTCTTTCTCCGATATGAACAAGGAATGTATGACAAGATCCTTTTTGTGAGTAACCTGTCGTAATTTTCAACAGCTTTGACTCCGGCAGTCTTTTGGATTTTCCAACCGTTCAGAATAAATCCCGTTTTTTTGTTAAGCGAGGAGTGCGGGATTTTGCACCTCTTCTTGCCGATAAAGAATAATCTCATCACGATTCCTTAGCCAAAACAGAAGATTTCACTTTTTAGGGTAGAATGCAAGCAGCTGTGATATAAGAGGTGTTTGATTGCGGACTCAGCGCTTGAGCCCTATTAATCACTGATTGCGAAGGGAAAAAGTCATGATAAAGACCGTGGCGGCTACGATCTTCATAGCTGTTCTTTTTCTCATAGTAACTGATGGTAGTGCCTCGACCCGCAAGCATAAAGAAATGGCCCAGGGTTCCTTCAAGGTCAACCTCCCGGAAGGGCTCTATATGTACAAGCCCTATACCAGAAGCGGCGATTTGTTCGCCGCCCTTTTTGTCGTCGAAAAGGGCAGGCTTGTCGAGCCTAATGCATTTTTCCCCAAAGGTTACAGGGATGATCCAGAACAATTCCTTGGCAAGGAGGAAGCAAAGGCCTTTGAAGGATTCGTGGACAAATATGTCAAAGGCAATGCCTTTAATGTCTACGCTGGTGCGGAATTCAAAGGCAGGTTGAGCGGAGTTGAGATGAACCTTTCAAACTTCTGCTATACGGATGAATTTTTTCCAGACATCATCGGCTCCGGAAAATATGAGGGGGACCATGTTTTGGTCGAGAGCGATGAGGATTCATCGCTGTATATTTTTAACACATTGGAGCGTGAGTTCGGTGCATTGAAGTCGACTGCCACGCCCTTATCCTTTGAGCGGCCGCAGACTAATCAATTCGAGGTAACCGAAGATGACAAAGCAAAGGCTGTCGAAGCGGTCAGGCGGGACCTTCTGCCTGAGGCTTCAGAGCGCATTCAGGGAAAGTTGGATAAAGAGAACCGGGTAATAAGAGACGAATCGGGCAGCCGACTTAATATTTTAAAGGCTATCGATATTGATGGAAACGGGAAGAAAGAATTGCTTGGCATATATACAATAAACGTATCTCACAATAAGGAAGACGACAAAAATAAAATAATCCCAGCCAGAGCATTTTCCGAAGTCCTTTTCATTTTGTGGGATTCTGGAAAAATTGAAATGATATTTTCCGAAGAATTCATGACCCCAGCTTTCTCCCTTATAGGGTTATTCGACATAGACGATGATGGGATTCATGAATTGGCCATTCAGAGATTTGTAGCCAGCCTGAAAGAGCCTGATGGCGGCGACGGAAGACAGATAGTGATTTTGAGGCACGATCCAGCGGGCTGGAAGGCCATATACAGTTCCAGTTGGATCTGCGGAGATTATAAATAAGGGGAACCCGAATGGATTCGAATTTTAAAAGTATTCTGAAGCGCATCCTGCCGCGCAGGGCAGTTAACGGCAGAATCTATAGCCCAGGCGTGACTCACGCGGATGGTTTCAGACAGGATTTCAATGCCCCGAGGGTCGGCCGCAAAAACCACGGCGGAGTGGACATTAATTATCATCATGAAACCGGTGCGTCTGTGGGGCAAAACGGCATTAATATGGCCCATGGAGGTCGGCTCTCCAGTGTCAGGTTATGTGATGGAGAAACTATATAACTGGGGTCTGGTAGTAATTAAAGATGCGCAAGGGTTTACCCACGAAATATTTCATCTGGATGAAATCAAGGTGGACAAAGGCGATCATGTAACCGCCGGTCAGATTATCGACACCATGGGAGGACGCGGGCCGAATGGTGTAAATGATTATGCGCAGCATGTCCATTATACGATAAGAGCGCCTTTAAGCGCGCCTGTTAACAGAAAAGAAAATAATGAAAAGCCAGCTCCGGTAGACCCCGAGATGTTTTGGAGCTCCTTCGGAAACCTGTCAGTCCTGAATATTCCTGCCGCGCGGCTTGAGCTTTCAGACCCGTCAATCCAGCAGAGAGCGCTGAACGAAAAGCCCGGGATAATCAGACCGGCCAAGACCGCCGCTTTAAGCGTCGGCTCTAGATTTCCGATGGTAAGGGCCCTTTCAGGCGAAACCCTAAGGCGAGATGACGGCGATTACAGGATAGTTCATCGGATAGAGCCTGACGGATCAAGGAGAGGATATTTCATAAGTCCCTGATTGGGCCATGCAGAATGGCTATAATCCTTCTTTCGGTAACCGCTTCCATCTTGCCCTGAAACAACTCAGTCGGGAACCTTAGAATATTCATTATCTGCGTGCCCCGTGCGCGTGAAATGGCGTGCGCCCTTGCAATCGCGGCCCTGGAAGCATATCTACCCTCTTCGAGTCCTTTCTTCCACTCCAACGCGAGAGCTAGCAGATCACCATGATCAAGCCTCTTTTTTGACTTAACAGTTTGATTCTTAAAAGGTTTTCCTTTTATTGATTGAGATGCGTGTAGGAATGAAAAGACAAAATTATAGGTGAAAAAGTTTTGGTGAGCGTCCCGCCCGGGGAGCCAGAAAATAACAAAAGGGGGCTTCATGCCCCCTTTTTTATTTTGTTCTCTATGCAGGGATGCGAACCCCTCTGCCGCAAGGCAGACCGGGTTCGACAAATCCGCTGGACAAGATTTTGTACCGCCGCAGGCGGCCCTGAGCGAAGCGAAGGGTTGCGTACAGGGATGTACGCAATCGTCCGGGAGCCCGCCGCAGCCGAAGGCGAGGCGGGCTATAAAAATAGACTCCTTCCTTACCGGGAGCGAAGCTCAATCCCTCCCTCGCATATCTTTCCTA
>CAJPGC010000051.1 GCA_905339405.1 uncultured bacterium
ACCGGGTCCGCTGCCTTTCTTATCGGCCTTCCGACGACAATGTAATCAGCGCCGTTTTTTACAGCTTCAAAAGGAGTCACAACCCTCGACTGGTCGCCTACGGCGTCCTCCGCTGACCTGACGCCCGGCGTCACTATGAGAAAGTCCGGGCCGCAAGCTTCCCTCACCGCTTTTGCCTCCTGTCCCGAACATACGATCCCGGCGCACCCGGCCGCCTTCGCCGCCTCTGCCCTATGGAGGACAAGAGAAGCCGGGGTGAACCTGCCGTCTATTCCAGCCTCTGGAAAAGATTGTGCGGAAAGGCTGGTGAGAACTGTAACGCCCAGCACCTTTGTGGCTCCCGCGGCTTCGACCGCGGCTTTCATCATCGCCTGCCCGTCTGAAGCATGGACCGTCACCAGGTCAGCCCCCAGCGTTGCGGCCGACCTCATCGCGCCCTTTACCGTCTCGGGTATGTCGTGGAACTTGAGGTCGAGGAAAATGCCCCTGCCCCCCCTCTCGCGTACCGCTTTTACGACCTCAGGCCCGCAGGCGACAAAAAGCTCGAGGCCTATCTTGAACATGCCGACGTGGTCTTTGAGGAGAGCGGAAAACCTTGCGGCCTCTGCTACGCCCGGCACGTCGAGCGCGAATATTATGCGGTCTTTGGGGGAGATGGTCATTCAATCACCTTTAAAATGAAGTAGCCAAAAAAAAGGCCCGGCCACTTGAATGGCTCGGGCCCTGATCAGTCAAAAATCCAAAACATACATTCTAGAAATCCGGCTTGTCCTTTGCGGCCTGGGCCTTCTTCTTTTCTTTTTCCTCTTCCTCCAGCTTCTTCTTATGGGCTTCCATGAGGTCGGTCATGGTGAAGATGGGGTCTACTTTCACGCCGGTCTCTTTCTCGATGTTCGCGGCCCCTCCCTCTTCCCTGTCGAGAAGGGGTATCACGCGAAGCACATTGAAGCCTGCCTCCTTGGCGCTGTTCACGGCCTTTATGGTCGAGGCGCCCGTGGTAACGACGTCCTCGACTATGACGACGTTCGCGCCGGATTTGACCGGGCCTTCAACGGCGGACTTGGTGCCGTGTCCCTTCGCCTCTTTCCTTACGATGAAGACGTCGAGGTACTTGCCCCGCAGCGTGCACATGAACGCAGCCGCGTAGGCTATGGGGTCTGCCCCGAGGGTCATGCCGCCGACAGCGTCGATGGGCGCGAGCTTGAGCTTCTGGAAGTAGGCGTAGCCGATGGTCTCAAAGGCCACGGCCGAAAGAGCGGTCTTCTTGACGTCTATGTAGACGTTGGACTTCTTGCCGCTCGAGAGGGTGAAGCCCTCTTCGCTGTACTTGAATGAATTGGAATAAAGGGTATGGAGGAGGTCTTTCTTATAGTCCTCTTCCATTATCTGATGGGAGAAATCTTCCATTTGCGCCGCTCCTTTGCCTGTTATGGGATGTTCCCGATAATATAGTACCAACAGGCCCTGAAATCAAGGGCGACGGCGCGAAAGCTACTTCCTGGGGCGGAGCTTGAAGGGTATGACCTTCCTGTTCCTTTCCTTGTGAAGGACCGAAAGGACGGTCTCGAACCTCTTCTCAGAGTCGATATCTCCGCTCCTCAGCTGGGCTGGGGGCGCTATGAGCCAGCTCAGAAGATAGTTCTGCTTGTCGGTAAGGCGCTTTGCCGCCGATATCTCGATGACCTCTTCCATCGTATACGCTCCGGCTTCCTCTGGTACAGGGACGCTCTCAGGCTTCATCTCTCTCCGTTTATTCGGGTTCCGTATAGGTGAATATCTTGTTCTCGTAGTTCCTGAGGACGACCTTGCCCTTTGCCTGGGAAAGGAGGTACGTAGGGGCCACAGGTATCTTCCCTCCCCCGCCCGGCGCGTCGACTACGAAAGTCGGAACAGCGTAGCCGGTCGTGTGTCCCCGGAGCTCTTCTATTATGTTCATGCCGACCGTTACCGGGGTGCGGAAATGTCCGGTACCCATCGCCATGTCGCACTGGTAGAGGTAATAGGGGCGCACCCTTATCTTCAGGAGCTCCTGCATGAGCCTTTTCATGGTGGCAGGCCTGTCGTTCACGCCTTTCAAGAGCACGGTCTGGCTGCCGAGCGGGATGCCCGCGTCCGCCAGGAGCGTGCAGGCCTTCGCGACTTCGGGGGTAATCTCCCGAGGGTGCGAGAAATGTATGCTTATGTAAAGCGGATGGTACTTCTTGAGCATCGAGACGAGCTCTTCAGTGACCCTCATCGGAAGGGTCACGGGTACCCTGGTGCCTATCCTTATTATGTCGAGGTGCGGTATGGCCCGGAGCCTGGCGATGTAGTTCTCGAGGACCTCGGACTTCATCATGAGAGGGTCGCCGCCGGAGATGAGGACGTCGCGTATCGATTTTTTCGACCTTATGTACTTGAGCGCGTCGTCGAAACGGTCTACTGGCATCGGCGGGTGCTCTTCGCCGACCATCCTTTTCCTGGTGCAGTACCTGCAGTACATCGCGCAAGAGTCGGTCACTATGAGAAGGGCCCTGTCAGGGTACCTGTGGACAAGGCCGGGCACAGGCGAATGGGAGTCCTCGCCGCAGGGGTCTATCATCTCGCAAGGCGCGACGCTGAACTCTTCGAGCCTCGGGATGGCCTGCTTCCTTATGGGGCACTTCGGGTCCTGGCGGTCGATGAGCGAGAAGAAGTACGGGGTGATTGCCATCGCAAGGCGGCCTGTGGCCCTCTTGATCCCCTCCTCTTCCCTTCTCGTCAAGGGAATGAGCTCCCTTATGACGTCCAGGGATGTTATCCTGTTCCTCAACTGCCATTTCCAGTCGTACCAGCAGTCCGGGCGGGCATCGGGAAAATCGATGTACTCAGCCAGGGACGACCTGCGGACTGCAAGGTTACTACTGGGCGGTTCAGAGCTTATTGAAAGCCCCTCCATTCGACTCCTCCTACCTACGCGGGTTTATCGGTTTTTGTCAGGCTCAACTGCGGGTTCTGGATTTCTTCCATAGCCTTTTCAAAGGCTATCTTGTATTTGAATCCCTTTTTCAGGTACTTCCAGATGTATTCGACTTTCCTTACATCTTCCTCGGAATACTCCCTGAACTCCTTATCCCCGATAGTTATCTTCTGGGGTTTGATAAACCCCTTCTGCTCAAGGTAGTAGAGCTTTTGCCGTGGAATATCTATTTTCGCCAGCAGGTCTGGAGTCCTTATGCCCACCCGGTCGCTTGCTCCTGTTTGTTATATTAAGAGAGTACATTTTTAAGTCTAAAATTAATCTTATTACAAGTTTAAACTTATTTTACAATTAAATCAAAACTTGTCAAGTGGAAAACTCTTCAAAGCATGAATTTCTAAAACTTTTCAGAGTCTCCAGGGAAGAAGCCGTCGTCAAATGAACCAACGAGTCTAAATATATTTTTCCATTTCTTCCCAATCCATTAAAAACATAGAAATAGGATATATATCAGTGACTTTGGTCTGAAAACATATAAAATAGGCCTGTATTTTCAAAAAAGGGAGCTCAGGGGCCGTTTAAAAGAGGGGTCCTGAAGAGGGACCAAAGCCGCTAAAAAGAAAAGGGCGGCGGGGAAAGGTCTTAAAAACATTGACTTTTTAGTTCACTTTGTTACACTTTAAATTTGTGCCTGGCCAAAAATCAGGGGCACGCCGTAAAAAAGAGGAAGATATGAAGAAAACAACCGTCTGGCGTCAGGAATTTTTCGATAAGGTCGAGCCCATAAGGCTCAGGGAACCTCTCGCGCATATACTCGGCGCCCAGTCTGAAGACGAGCTCTTTGTAATCAACTACACGGACGCCGTCCTCGTCGCCGGACATTCGTGCCCGGCTGTCTCTGGGGCATACAAGCTCACGCAGAAAGCATTGAAAGCGCTCTACGGCAGCGAGGTCCCTGTAAGGGGACAGATAAGGGTGCTCATAAAAGGAGGACCTGAAGACCTGGCCTACGGACCGCAGTCAC
Source organism: uncultured bacterium (assembly GCA_905339405.1). Lineage (GTDB taxonomy): Bacteria > Desulfobacterota > GWC2-55-46 > GWC2-55-46 > GWC2-55-46 > GWA2-54-12. Next base: position 3,963 of record CAJPGC010000051.1, read on the forward strand.
ACGTCATCTCTCTTATTACGGGGGCCGCCGGTTCGACAGGCTTCAAGGGGCTGGGGGGCAAGTGGGGCAGGAACAACAGGCTCTTCTTCGACGCCGAGGACGTCCAATTCAACACCTTCATATTCCAGAGGGAGGACACCGGCAAGGCCGTGCAGGTCACCTACAACCCGCAGGCCCTTCCCGGGGACCCGAGGATGAACGACGTCATCCCGCTTGTCATGCGCGGGTCTGCCACAAAGGAACAAAAGGAACTTTTCTTTTCGCTCTGGCAGGGCAATGTCAGCAGGATACTCCTTGAAGACGAGAAGTACCCCGGCCTTTTCGAGATGACTGAACTCAAAGACTTCAAGTTCCCGTCGTCGAAAACATCCGCTTACTGAAAAAAAACCGCAAGAGGGCAGGCTCGAAAGGGCCTGCCCTTTTTTTAATTTCTTTTTGTATTTAACCCATACACCGTAACATGCGGAGCGCGCCTAAGGGAGGAAGGGCGAAACGCGCGGGGGAAGCTTGGGAGCGAAGCGACCTCAGGGGCGCGTTTTGCGGGTGGGGGAGGCAGAAAGCAAGCGGAGCATGTTACAAAAAGCGGCGGCAGCCGTGTTACATGGTATCCCGTAAGAAAGCTTAAGCGCGGCAGCGCGCAAAAAGGCTTACAAATACGAGATTCTTAAGTCGCTTCGCTTTATCATCCCCGGCTCAGCTTGCCTCTTCCTC
>CAJPGC010000052.1 GCA_905339405.1 uncultured bacterium
TGGTAGCGGGGACAGGATTTGAACCTGCGACCTTCGGGTTATGAGCCCGACGAGCTACCGGACTGCTCCACCCCGCAGTAGTATCGTCTCAATCCGACTATAGTAGCAACTGGAAAACCCTTTGTCAACACTTGATGCGAAAAAAGCGGCCAATCCGGGTACTATTTCTGCGCTATCCCGCCTCGGGCTGGGCGGCCGGGCTGGAGGAAGGCTTCACGACCCTCGCCTGCCTGAACCTCTCCATCGGGTTTATGACAAGGTGGAAAAGGGCGGCCGCCAGGGCCAGCGTAAGCAGCAGCATGCCCAGGTGCAGCACGCTCAGGGGCATGGTATCAAGCAGCCTGTCCCTCAAGATGACCCAGAGCCATATGACCGAATAATGGACGATATAAACCGGATAAGAAAGCTCACCGAGGTACCTGTCAAACCTGAACCTGCTCGTGTAGCTGAAAACCCCCGGGATGAGCAAGACCAGCATGAGATAGTAGAACCACTTCTTCATGCTGGCGCCCTGCACCTCGAACCCCGGCGCGAACTGGTACAGCAAGGTTGCCGCGGCCACCGCTATTGTCGCGTACAGGCCGAACGATGAAGAAAAAAACGCCTTCCTGCTCCGGTACAGCTTGTACGAAAGGACTCCCAAAAGGAATAGCGCAAGCTCCGTCGGGAAAAACTGGAACTGCCACTCTCTCTCCGTGAAGCCGGAATAGAACATCACGACCCTCAGTAAAAGGCTCAACGAAAGCAGCGCCAGAAGAGCCTTTTTGCCCCTGACCAGGAAAGGGGCGGCAAGATAAAACAACAGCTCTGTGCCTATGGACCATGCAGGGGGGATGAAAAAGAAACCGTTGACGGAGGGCATCTCCCGGCTGCCGTCCAGCGGGTATCTGGTCAGCGTCAACAGCCCGCTATCCGGGTCTATGCCGAGCATTCTCAACAGGTCCTGTCCGACTATGAACAAGTTCGAGAAGACGATCATGACCTGGGTCTTAATGTCCAGAAGCGGGAAGAACTTGTCGAAGTTGTAGCTGACCCAGGGCTCTTCAAGGGAAATGGACCGCAGCGAATATATCATCAGCACGGTAAGGCCGAGCACAACCCAGAACGCGGGCATTAGCCTCAGAAGCCTGTTGGTGATAAACAGGTAATAGGAACCCGGCCCCTTATACTTTTCGTTCAGGATAAGGGCCATATAGAACCCCGAAAGGAGAAAAAAAGATTGGACGGCTACAAAGGGGCCGACGAGAGCGATGCCGAAGAGCATACCTGTATGTGAAAGAAAAACCGATATCGCGAGTATAAGCCTGAGAGAACCCATTTATAACGACGCCTCATCATGTTGAGCTTCGAATGTGCGCGCATTATAAATTATTCAACTCGTAGATTCAATTAAAGACCGCGAGGCAGGAAGAACTTTCGCGGGTTTGGACTTCATGAACGAAACGGCGCTTCGGCTGCAGCCTACAGGAAAAACGGGGCTACATCTTCTCCGGCGCGGACACGCCGAGGAGCCCGAGGCCGTTCGCGGTGACGGTCGCGACCGCATTGCACAAAAGGAGCCTTGCCGCCGTAAGCTCAGGGTCGTCGGTCACGACCCGGTTCTTGTTGTAGTACGGGTGGAAGAGGGCCGCGAGGTCCATGAGGTAGAAAGTAACCCTGTGCGGCTCCATGGCCTCCGCGCTCCTCTCGACGACCTCACCGAAAGAGCCCAGGTGCCTTATGAGCTCGGCCTCTTCCTTCTGGTCGAGACGTGAAAGGAGCCTGGAATCGAAATGCTCCGGCACGGCAAAGCCCTTCTCCAGAGCGAAAGCTATTATGCTCTTTATCCTCGCGTGGCAGTACTGCACGTAGTAGACCGGGTTTTCCGGGGCCTGGCTCTTTGCCAGCTCGAGGTCGAAGTCGAGCTGCGCGTCAGCCCTGCGCATGAGGAAAAAGAACCTGCACGCGTCCTTGCCGACCTCGTCCATCACCTGCCGGAGAGTAACGAATTCGCCTTCGCGCTTGCCCATGGCAACCGGCACTCCGGCGCGCAGAAGCGCCACGAGCTGTATGAATATTATCTTCAGGACGCCGTCGTCATGGCCGAGGGCCTTTATGAGCGCCCTTATCCTGCCCTCGTAGCCGTGATGGTCCGCTCCCCAGATGTTGACGATGGAGGAGAAGCCACGCTCGATTTTGTCCCTGTGATAGGCGATGTCAGAAGCGAAATAGGTCCTCTCGCCGTCGGCCTTTATGAGGACCCTGTCCTTGTCGTCTCCGAACCCGGTCGTCCTGAACCAGAGCGCGCCTTCAGATTCAAAGACGTGCCCCTTTTTCTTCAGCTCCTCGATGGTTGCGCCAACCCTTCCGGTTTCATCGAGGCTCCTCTCGCTGAACCAGGTGTCGAACTCGATGCCGAAATCAAGGAGGTCGCTCTTTATCCTCTCCAGCATGGCCGCAGAGCCGAACTCTTTCAGGGCCGGGGCCCCTGGTGCATCAGTGCCGCCGTACTTTTCGACGTACTCGGCAGCTATCTCTTTTATATACTCGCCCTTGTAAAAATCCTGCGGGAACTCTATCTTCTTCCCCTGCAGCTCCTCGATGCGGAGCCTAATCGACTCTCCGAGCGTCAGCACCTGGCGGCCGGCGTCGTTTATGTAATACTCTTTTGAGACCTCGTACCCGGCTGCCTTCAATATGTTGGAGAGCGCGTCACCTACGGCCGCGCCCCTGCCGTGGCCTATGTGCAAAGGCCCGGTGGGGTTGGCGCTCACGAACTCGACCTGTACCTTCCGGCCCCCTCCGGCCTCGCTCCTGCCGTACCCTGCCCCGCTCTTTATTATGTCTTCGAGTATTCCGAGCCAGAACGACTTCTTGAGGAAAATATTTATGAAACCGGGGCCCGCCACGTCGCATTTTTCAACGTCGGGGCTCTTGGAAATCCTGTCGGCTATTGCTTTGGCGATGTCCCTCGGGGCCTTTTTTTCCACAGGCGCGAGCAGCATCGCGACGTTCGAGGAGAAATCCCCGAACTCTTCCTTCTTCGGCTTATCCAGGACTATTTCCGGAAGCTTGCTTCCAGTTATGAGCCCGTCAGCGGCAGCGCCAGCTACCGCGTCTTTTATTATTTTTACGACCCCGGCCTTCATTCCTTTGCCCCTGCTATCTCAGTGTAGGCGCCAGGGCGCCTGTCCTTCAGGAATACCCATTCGTTCCTCACGGCGGCCACATCCGCCAAAGCCGCTTCAGCTACGATGACCCCTTCAGACGCCCCGCTGGGGGCGTCTACCATCTCGCCGTCCGGCCCGCAGCAAAAGCTCTTTCCGTAGAACTCCTGCTTCTCCTCCCTGCCGACCCTGTTCACCCTGAAGACGAAAAACCCGTTCGCGTGGGCGGCCGCCGAGATTGCCCGCTCCCATTTTTTATGCGAATGCTCGAAGGCTGAAGCCGTGAGGGCGAAGACCATCTCCGCGCCCTTCAACGCGAGTATCCTGAAACCCTCCGGGAAGAATATGTCCCAGCACAAAAGCACCCCGAGCTTGCCGAACGGGGTGTCGAAGACTGGGAAACCCAGGTCTCCGGGGCTGAAGTACGCCCGCTCCTCCCAGAGCGGTATCTGCGGGACGTGCACCTTCCTGTACTTGCCGATGAGACCTTCCGGCCCGGCCACTATCGCGGTGTTGAAATACCTGCCGCCTTCAACCTCGAAGAAGCTCCCTATGAGGACTATCTCGAGCCTTTTGGCAGTCTCCAGGAGGAAGCAGACCGTCGGCCCGTCCATCTCCTCGGCAAAAGCCATGTTCTTCCTGTCGATAGACGCGGGGAACCATGGAAGGCTGAACAGCTGCGGCAGGGCAATTATGCGGGCGCCCTCGTTCGCGGCGACCTCGACGAGCATGGCCGCCTTCGCGAGGTTTCTCTCCCTGTCGGGGCCCGGCGCGAGCTGGACCCCCGCGGTCTTTATCTTTTTCGTCATCGTGTCCTTTGAGCGTTTCGGGAATGCTTGCGGGAGTGCGCCCTCTCTGGCGGGGTCACTTGCGGGCAGCGGCCGGGGCCTTGTCATTGGCCGGGGCCTCTATCTTGTAGACGAGCTCGTTTCTCCCGAGCTTGCCCAGCTCTTTCCTGGCTATCTGCCCGATATACTGCTTGTCGGTCTCAAGGAGCCTAATCTGCCTCTCCAGCTCCCTGTTCTCTGATTCAAGGGCGGCGTTGTAGGCCAGTATCCCGTCGCGCTCCTGCCTTACCTTGTAAAGCTCGTAGATGCCCTTGTCGCCAAAGACGGTCACCACGGCCACCAGCACGAGCCCGGCCAGGAGGATGTATTTTCTCTTCGGGACTTCTATGTTTTTCCTCATCAGACCCTTTACCTGAAGCATAAGGATTATCAGAGTGAACCCCAAAAGTCAAGGCTTCGGCGTCAGAAAGGGCCCCCGCAGCCAAAGGATGCGGTTTTTTTTCGGAAAAGCCTTTGAAAAAGGGAAAACAAGGGGCTGAAGCCTATTGACAAAAGTTACGATATTGCTATTATATGAACGCGCTGTTCCCATTATGTGAATGGCGAAGCTATACCAAGGGTGGCTCGAAGATGAACAGGCTTAATTGCCCAAAGTGCGAGAACTCGTTCTTCACGGCTGCAAGGAACTCCAACCTTCCGTGCCCCCATTGCGGCTTCGTCATGAAGTCCCACGAGCCTGACAGACGGTACGGGAACAGGCAGCTTACCCAGAAGACCGCGAACATACTGAAGGGCGAGGTAAAGGTCCCGGTCAAGACAGTCGACGTCTCGGAAACCGGGCTCGGCATAAAGATGATGGGCTACCTGCCCTTTGACCAGGACGAAACTGTCAGCGTGTACATACAGGAGCTCGAAATAGAAAGACTGGCCCGCGTAGTCTGGACAAAGAAGTTCTACGGTATATCCAGGGCCGGGCTCAGGTTCGAAGACAAGGCCCATGTAGCCTGAAAACAACGCCGCTCTGAAAGCCCGGCCCTCAACAGGCCGGGCTTTTTTTATTGCATCCAGCCGTGAAGTTATTCCTTTATTTTCAAGCTCCTTTTTTGTATGATACCGCCGTTTAATTAATTGAACAGGATTGTGCCGATGCCAGAGAAAAACCAGGGCGTATTAAGCTGCCAGTCGATAAAAAAAGCAATTGCGAAGGGGCACATATTCTCAAAGGCCGCTGCCATTGAGGAAGGGCAGATACAGCCCGCCTCGATGGACCTGAGGCTTGGAAAGAAGGCCTACAGGCTCATCTCCAGCTTCCTCCCCGAGGACAGCGACGTGATGGAAAGGCTCCACACCCCCGACGTCTACGGCTCCGACCTCGTCATGTACGAGACAGACATCTCCAAAGGCGGCATCCTCGAAAGGGGCCACGTCTACCTCATCCCTCTCATGGAGGAGCTCAAGCTCCCCTCTGACGTTAGGGGCAGGGCCAACCCGAAATCCACCACCGGCAGGCTCGACGTCTTCGCCAGGGTCCTCACGAACAGGAGCCCGAGGTTCGAGGACATCGCCTGCGGCTACGAAGGCCAGCTCTTCCTCGAAGTCATGCCCAGGTCTTTTACCATCAAGGTCAAAGAAGGCCTCTCTCTCGTGCAGCTGAGGCTCGCCAGGGGCGAGTGCTCGCTTACCGACTCGAAGCTCAAGAGCCTGCACAAGGGCTCGCGCCTCCTCTATAACGGCGACGACCACTTGACCGCCGACGAGATCAAGGTCTCCAAAGGGCTTTTCATGTCAGTGGACCTGAGCGGGGACAACCCCGGAGGCATAGTCGGGTACAAATCCAAGAAGAACAGCCACGTCGTGGACCTGACGATGAAGAACCACTACGGCGTCTCCGACTTCTGGGAGCCGGTCCACAAGAACAGCCGCGGCACGCTGATACTCGAGCCCGAAGAGTTCTACATACTCTCCTCGAAAGAGAAGATACGCATCCCTCCCAGGTACGCGGCCGAGATGGTCGCCTACGAAGCGGGCTCCGGGGAGCTCAGGACCCATTACGCAGGCTTTTTCGACCCGGGCTTCGGCTTCGGGGCCAACGGCGAGGTAAAGGGTACCAAGGCCGTACTCGAGGTGCGCGCCCACGACGTGCCGTTCATGATCGGCCACGGCCAGACCTTCTGCAAGCTGTTTTTCGAGCGCATGGCCGAAGTGCCTGACAAGATATACGGCCCGAGGATCGGCTCGTCATACCAGTACCAGGGAATAACCCTCAGCAAGCAGTTCAAGAGCCTGTAGCGGGCTTGCCGCAGCTTCCCCCACAAAAAAAACGGAGAGAGATGGCCAAACCCAGTCCAAAGCAGGAAGAAGGCAACGGCCTCAGGCAGGAGGTCCTGGGCATAGTCCTTTTCGCCCTGGCCCTGTACTCGGGCATCTCGCTGGTATCGAGCGCGGCCTCGGCAAACTGGGGCGGGGCCATCGGCGAGTTCGTATCGTGGGCCCTCCTGGGCTCCATCGGGTACGCCTCCTACGTCTTCCCCATAATACTCATAGTCATCTCGGTCCAGTTCCTCATGCGCCGCTTCCTTTCGTTCAGGGTCGTGGTCCCCGTGAGCTTTCTCGTCTTCGTGCTGGCCTCCTCCGCGTTCCTGAGCCTCGTCTCCGCCGCTGAGACGGCCGGGGGAGCCGTCGGCACCTTCCTCAGCAGGATGCTCACAGACCTTGCCGGGGCGACCGGCGCGGCCATATTCCTCTCGGCAGTGATACTCATAACCCTGCTTGTCGCAACCGGCATCTCTGTCGTGCAAATTGGCGGCAAGGTCATCCCCCCGGCGGCCATGCTCTTCAAGTCCATGATGGAAAAGCTCCGCCAGAGGAACGAGGGCGTCGAGGAAGAAGAGGAGCCAATAGCCGAAAGCGCCCCGGCCCCGAAAAAAGAGCCTAAAAAAGAAGAGAAGCCGAAGGCCGCCCCCGCGATAACCGCGCCGAAGATACACAACAAAAGGCAGCAGGAAGAGCCTTCGGCCGAGCCGCTCGATTTCGCGGTCCCCAAGGGCAACTATCAGCTCCCGCCGTTGACTCTCCTGGACCCTGTACCCAAAAAGTCGAGCTCGATAGATGACAAGGCGCTCCTTGAGAACTCGAAGATACTCGAGAAAAAGCTCATGGACTTCGGCGTGGAGGGGCGCGTGCTGGAAGTGCGTCCCGGCCCCGTCGTCACCATGTACGAGTTCGAGCCCGCCGCCGGAGTGAAGGTCGGCAGGATAACGAACCTCTCGGACGACCTGGCGCTGGCAATGAAGGCCATGTCCATAAGGATAATCGCGCCGATACCCGGCAAGTCGGTCGTCGGCATAGAGGTGCCCAACCAGACGAGGGACACCATACTCCTGAGGGAGATGATGGAGTGCCCGCTTTTCGCCAAGAGCCGCTCCAGGGTCACTCTCGCGCTCGGCAAGGACATCTCAGGCGCTCCGTATGTGTCAGACCTCGCGAAAATGCCGCACCTTCTCGTCGCCGGTGCAACCGGCACCGGAAAGAGCGTCGCCGTGAACGCGATGATACTGAGCGTCCTTTTCAAGGCCACGCCCGAGGACGTGCGCTTTTTGATGGTAGACCCGAAGATGCTCGAGCTTTCTGCGTACGAGGGCATCCCGCACCTCATAACCCCGGTCATAACCGACCCGAAGAAAGCCGCCAACGCGCTACGCCACATAGTCGCGGAGATGGGCAGGCGTTACAAGATGATGGCCGAGCGGGGCGCAAAGAACATAGAGAAGTTCAACCAGATGGTCGAGGAGGGCGGCAAGCCAGACGAGAAAAAGCTCCCCTTCATCGTCGTCATAATAGACGAGCTCGCGGACCTCATGATGACCTCGGGCAAGGACGTGGAAGAGTGCCTCGTGCGCCTCTCCCAGATGGCAAGGGCCTCGGGCATCCACCTCCTCATAGCAACACAGAGGCCTTCGGTCGACGTCGTCACCGGCCTCATCAAGACGAACTTCCCGGCGAGGATAGCCTTCCAGCTCCCCTCCAAGACGGACTCCAGGACCATCCTCGACGCCGGCGGCGCGGAGACCCTCCTCGGCCAGGGAGACATGCTCTTTTTGCCTCCGGGCACCTCCAAGCTCCTGAGGGTGCACGGGGCCTATGTCTCGGAGCCCGAGATAAAGAAAGTGACCGACTTCTGGCGGGCGCAGGGCCTGCCCGCTTACGAAGAGATAAACATGGAAGACCCTGAGCCGGGCCTTACCGACGAGGAGGCCGACCTCGGCGAGGAGTTCCTCCGCCGCTACGACGAGGCCGTTGCCCTCGCGGCCCAGCAGGAGATGATATCGACCTCGTACATACAGCGGCGGTTCAGGATAGGCTATAACACGGCCGCCCGCATAATAGAGAAGATGGAAAAAGAAGGCGTCGTCGGCCCCGCGCAGGGCAGCCGCCCCAGGGAAGTGCTGCTGCGTAAGCAGCACTGAGGGATGGTATACTTGAAGGTGAACCGGAACGGCGGACCTGTCAGAGCCTGAAAGCCGCTCCCGCGACGACGACGCCATCAAAAAAAACGAGGCACGCCAATGAGAAATAGGTCCATTAAAAAAATCATGCTCGCCGCCGCGCTCACAATCTTCCCAGCGCTCTCTTTTGCCCAGGAGGCCCCGGATATAGTCTCGAAGCTACAGCAGAAATACGAGTCGATAAATTCCATCAAGGCGGACTTCACCCAGGAGGTCACGTCAAAGGGAATGCCCGCCATGAAATCCGAAGGCAAGGTCTGGCTCAAGAAGCCCGGCAAGATGCGCTGGGAATACAAGAAGCCCGCCAAAGACCTCATCGTAAGCGACGGGAAGACCATCTGGCTCTTTCAGCCAGACCTCAACCAGGTCATAGAAAAGAAGGTCTCGACCGCCGCCTCGTCGATGGCTACCGACTTCCTTTCCGGCATCGGCAGCCTTGAAAAGGACTTCGACGTGAAGCTCTCCGAGGTGGAAGCCGCAAACCACGTGCTCATCCTTACGCCCAGGCAGGAGCAGCCCGGCCTCAGCAAGCTCATCCTCGAGGTCAACAAGGAAAACTTCATAGTGGAAAAGACCGTCATCACCGACCACTTCGGCAACCAGACCTCGGTGGCTTTCGACGGCGTAAAGCTCAACGCCTCGATGAAGGATTCACTTTTCAGGTACGCCCCGCCCAAAGGCGCGAAGGTCGTGAGGCCTTAGAAATAATTCATAAAAAATGCTTTTCAAAGGCCGCTTAAAAGAGCGGCCTTAAAGTCTATTTTGGAGGGAAACCATGCCGTCATTCGACATCGTCTCAAAAACCGACACGCAGGAAGTTGACAACGCGGTGAACCAGGCAATAAAGGAGATGCAGCAGAGGTACGACTTCAAGGGCTCCAAGAGCGAGATAAAGTGGGAGAAAAAAGAGGACATAACCATCGTCGGCGATGACGACACCAAATTGAAGAGCGTCATAGACATACTCCAGACCAAGCTCGTCAAAAGGGGGGTCTCCCTTAAATCCCTCGAATACGGCAAGGTCGAGGAGGCCTCCGGCGGCATGAAGAGGCAGACCATCAAGATACTCCAGGGCATTCCCTCAGAGAAGGCCAAAGAGATAACCAAGATGATAAAAGACAAGAAGCTCAAGGTCCAGGCGCAGATAATGGAAGACCAGATAAGGGTCACGGGCAAGAAGATAGACGACCTGCAGGAGGTCATACAGACCCTCAAGGGCCTGGACCTGGACCTGAGCCTCCAGTACGTCAACATGAGGTCCTGATGGTGTCCGGCTGGATAGAGATAAAAGCTGCGGGGCCCGGCGAGTCAAAAGACCTTGCCACGGCGCTCCTCATAGCCGCTGGCAGCCCCGGCGTGCAGGAAGAGACTGTCGACACCTCCGCCGGGAAGCTCGTCTCGCACAGCCTCTGGGAGGACGAGACCCGCGAAGACGAGGACACCTCTCCAGTGAAAGCCCTGAAAGCATACCTTCCTGCCGGAGACGAAGCCGCTCTCAAGACGGTAAAAGCTGACCTTGGCCGCATAGGCTGGTCTCTGGAGACTTCCTTTTTGAAGGACACCGACTGGTCCGAGAAATGGAAGAAAGGGCTCAAGCCGATAAAGGTAAAGTACAGGGGCTCTTCCGTCATAGTAAAGCCCACGTGGCATAAGCTCAAGAGGGCGCCCGGCGAGATAATGATCGACATAGACCCTGGCATGGCCTTTGGCACCGGCGGGCACGCCACCACAAAGATGTGCCTCAAGGCGATACTCCGGCTCGCAAAAGGCCGCCGCCTCCCCAAAGGCCCTTCCATCCTCGACGTCGGCACTGGCACCGGAGTGCTGGCCATAGCTGCGATAAAACTCGGCTTCAAAAAAGCGGTCGGCACCGACATAGACAAGGTAGCCGTGAAAGTCGCCAGGAAGAACGCGGGCCTCAACAGGACGAAACTCTCCCTTACCGCGAAGGACTTATCTGGCGTGCCAGGCAAATACGACCTCGTAGCGGCCAACATCCTCGCCGGTGAGCTCACGAGGCTCTCCGGCCTTCTCAAAGACAAAATGAAGCCCGGCGGCTTCCTCATCCTCTCCGGCATACTGGAAACCGAAAAGGCCTCCATAGAGGCCGCGTTCACGGCAATCGGCCTTGAAAAAGCGTTCTCTCTTGCCGAGAAGGAATGGGTCGCGCTTGCGTTCGGAAAGCCTTCCAGATGAGGCGTTTTTTCCTCGAAGAGCTGGACGGTTCCGCTAAAGAAGCCGAGATAACAGGCGAAGAGTTCACCCACCTGAAAAAAGTCCTGAGGCTCGGCCCCGGCGACAGCGCGGCAATTTTCAACGGCAGGGGGCTCGAGCTTTTCGGCAGGATAGAATCGATAGGCCAGCGCTCCGCTAAAATCACCATAGAAGGCAGGAGCGAGGACAGAAAAGAAAGCCCATTCGGCCTCGCACTTCTTCAGGGACTATTGAAGGGCGACAGGCCCGAGTTCATCGTCCAGAAGGCGACCGAACTCGGCCTGACGGCAATATGCTTTTATACTACGGCCAGGACGGTCCCCAGGGTAGACGGTGAAGGCCTGGAGAAAAAGCTCCTCAGGTGGAAAAAGGCCGCTATAGAGGCCGCAAAGCAGTGCGGCAGGTCTACCCTCCCCTTGATAACGCTCGCCCCTGGCTTGAAGGAAGCCGTCCAGGAGACGAAAGCCGGATTGAAGATAGTATTATGGGAAAAGGAAGGGACCGCGAGCCTCAAGGACCTTCTTTCCGGCAAGGCGCCTGAAGCGGCGGCCCTGCTCATAGGCCCGGAGGGCGGACTTTCCGATGAAGAGGTCAAGCTTGCAGAAAGTGCCGGTTTTCAAAAGGCGGGCATGGGCCCGAGGATACTGAGGGCGGAGACCGCGGCGGTGGCAGCGGCGGCGGTAATCGAGTACGCTTTCGGCGGCTTTGGTCAGGCCGCCAGCTGAACCAGGACCTGTACGGGCTCCGTAATGGGGTCTATCCTGTGGAAGTTCAAAACCTTTTCAATGAGGGCTTCTGTCAAGACCGTGCCCTGTCCTACCAGCAGCCTTCCCCTCCCGGAGACAAGCGGCCTCGACAAGACCATCCCCGGGGCAATGTCATGGATATCGACGTGCATGATTACCGGCCTGGAGTTCGGGTTATGCCCGGCCAGCTGGTTCTCGTCCTCTTCTTTCAGCTCTGAGATGAACTTGATGAAGGCCTCGGTGACGTCCGGGTCGAACCTCCTTGCCCTGCCCCTTTCTATGACAGCCAGGGCCTCCATCCTTGAATAGGGCCGCTTCGCGTGCCTGAGCCTGTCATATTCCCTGCAGATGGAAAGCACTCTCGAACAATGGTTTATATCGCGCCCCCGTAGCCTGTCCGGGTAGCCGCCGCCGTCATATGACTCCATGTAGCTCCTGACGATGAGGCCAGCCTGCTTCAGGACGTCTATCTTCGAGATTATCTCCTGCGAGAGCGCCGGGTTGTTCCTGATTAGAGCCCTTTCGCTGTCAACGAGCTCTCCTTCGGACTTGTCGAGGACCTCCCTGGGCACGCCTATGAGGCCTATCTCATGGAGAAGCGCCGCCGCCCAGAGCGATTCGAGCTCGGCGCCTTTTATCCCGAGCCGCTGCCCAAGCCCCCTTGAAAGTACGGCAACCCTCTTGCCGTGCCCGCCCAGGAGCTGGTCATGGAACTCCATGATGTCGGCGCACAGGCCCACGAACGAATAAAAGTTCTCCATGAGCTTGCGGCCTTTCTCCTCTACGCTGGCCGCGAGCGCCTTGTTCAGCTCGCCGAGCTCGGCGTTCTGCTTCAGCGCGGCTTCATGGACAAACCTGCTCTCGGCGTTGGAGGCGTGTAGCGCGGCCGCCTCCTTCACTACGGTCTTGAGCCCGTCAAAGTCCAACGGCTTCGCGAAGCAACCGCATATCCCTGCCTCGTTTATGGCCCGGACCATCGCGGACGCATCAGCGCTGTCCGCGAGCAGCACCCTCGACGTGTCAGGATAAACGTCCTTCACTTTCTTGAGGAACTCTACGGCAATGCCTTTTTGCGGCTGGCCCGAGACGACGACGCCGATGCTGTTATGCTTGAGGAGTTCGAGGCCGGACTCGCCATTTTCGGCGAGCATTATGCCGTAGCCCTCTTTCCTGAATACCTTCGCCAAAGAGGCGAGCAGTTCCTTGTCGCCTTCGACGAAGAGAATATTTGTTTTGTCCGGCATATCGCCCCCTGACCCCGGCCGGGACGCATGAAAGGCCGCCCAGGCTTTTTCTTTTCTAAAACCAACAAGTTATTTTCGTCAAATATGCCGAAAGCTTGAATTATCCGAATGGTTGAAAATTTGGCAAAAAAAGGGTTGAATCAAATGGACGGGAGGTTGACCTGCGGTAGATGCGCCAGGCGGCCCAAATAGGGCTTGACAAGTCGTGCCGTAAATATTATTTTATTTCTCTTAAATCTTGCGGCCAGGTAGCTCAGTTGGTAGAGCAGGGGACTGAAAATCCCCGTGTCGGGGGTTCAACTCCCTCCCTGGCCACCACTAAAATCAAGGGGTTACGCGAAAGCGTAGCCCCTTTTTCATTTTATTCCTTAAGTATCTATCTCGTTGTCTCATCTCTCGGAGATATCTCTTCTATGACTTCTCAAGGTATCCTCGACTTTTCACTTCATGCGTTTGCCTTTGCAAGCCTTGCTCTCACCTTCGGGGCGGCCTGCGATTCAGGGAACTTCTCCAGGAAGCCCTCATAATACATGCAGGCCGCCTGTTCGTTGCCTATTTCGTCGAGCATCGCCGCGAACTGAAATGTCGCCCGTTCAAGCAGCTCTTTCGGCGCCTTTGCCGAGCGCACAATTGCCTCCAGGGCATTGAGCGCGGACTCGAAATCTCCGCTTTTGTACAGTATGCCCGCTATCCTGTGCATGAGCGCGAGGTCTTCCATGCCCGC
>CAJPGC010000053.1 GCA_905339405.1 uncultured bacterium
TTGCAAGGACGAGGGCGAAAAAAGATGGTGAGGTTGACCATTGTCGGCCTATGAAATGGCGCCATTGCGCGCTGCCGCGCTTGAATGGTTTTGGCTAAAATACCATGTAACGCGGCTGCCGCCGCTCTCTGTAACATGCTCCGCTTGCTTTCAGCCTCCCCCACCTGCGAAACGCTCCCCTGAGGTCGCTTCGCTCCCATGCTTCCCCATCGCGTTTCGCCCTTCCTCCCTTAGACGCGCTCCGCATGTTACGGTGTATGTATTAAGAACAGGACAAAACATTATTGATTTGTCTTTAAACCATGCACGGTTTACCCGGCGTAGCAAAGCCTAAGGTTGGGGGAGGTGACGGGCGGAAAAGCGCAGGGGCCTCCGAAGGAGGGCAAGGCTGGATAAGCGGCCTGCTCGGAGGCAGGAGCGCGATGCCGAGCGAGCCGGGTAAACAGAAAAAGCGGCGGCAGCCGCGTTACATGGTATTCTGGCGAGAATGCTTTTAGCGCGGCAGCGCGCAAGAACGCTGTAATTCTAAGCGAAACGAGAAATCTCTCGTATTCCGCTATAAAACTATTTTCTATCTCTGACGGCATTTAACAAAGACCGATTTCTTCAGTCGCTTCGCTTCCTCAGAATGACAGAACATTATTCCCCTTCCTCTTGTACTTTCACTCCCTTCTCCCCTGTGATAGAATCCCTTCAATCTCAACAACGGAGGGAATCGATGAGCCAGACTAAGTTCGTCCTTCAGGAAAAAGAGATGCCACGCCAGTGGTACAACATCATGGCCGACATGCCCAGGCTTCCGGCCCCGCCCTTGCACCCCGGCACCTTGCAGCCCTGCGGCCCGGACGACTTGAAGCCCATATTCCCGATGTCGCTAATCGAGCAGGAAGTCACCGCCCAGAGATGGATAGACATACCCGAAGAAGTGATGAAGATATACAGCCTCTGGAGGCCAAGCCCCCTTTACAGGGCCCACCGCCTCGAAGCGGCGTTGAAGACCCCGGCGCGGATATACTATAAATACGAAGGCGTAAGCCCGGCCGGAAGCCACAAGCCTAACACCTCCGTACCGCAGGCCTATTACAACAGCAAGGCAGGCATCAAGCGCATAGCGACCGAAACCGGCGCCGGCCAGTGGGGTTCGGCGCTCGCTCTTGCAGGAAGCTTTTTCGGCATCGAGGTAAACGTATACATGGTCAAGGTAAGCTACAACCAGAAGCCCTACAGGAGAATAGCTATGGAGACCTGGGGAGCGAAGGTGCACGCTTCCCCCACGAACCTGACCGAATCGGGGCGCAAGGTCCTTTCTGCCGACCCCGACAGCCCCGGAAGCCTCGGCATAGCGATATCAGAGGCCGTAGAAGAGGCCGCGAGCCGCTCAGATACGAACTACGCCCTGGGCTCCGTCCTGAACCACGTATGCCTCCACCAGACCATAATCGGACAGGAGTGCAAAAAGCAGCTCGAGCTCGCTGGCGACTACCCTGACGTCATAATAGGATGCAGCGGAGGCGGGTCCAACCTCGCTGGCCTGTCCTTCCCGTTCCTCCTCGACAAGATAAACGGCAAGAAGCTGAGGGTCGTGGCCGCAGAGCCCTCATCATGCCCCACGCTCACGAAAGGCGAGTTCCGCTACGACTTCGGCGACCTCGCCGGCCTTACCCCCTACATGATGATGTACACGCTCGGACACGACTTCGTCCCGCCGGGCATACACGCCGGAGGGCTCCGTTACCACGGGGAATCGCCTCTGGTGAGCCAGCTATGCCACGACGGGCTCATAGAGGCCGCGGCCTGGGGGCAGACGGAGATCTTCGAGGCGGCCCTCCAGTTCGCCAGGACCGAGGCCATCATCCCGGCCCCTGAAAGCGCGCACGCCATAAAGTCAGCCATAGACGAGGCATTGAAAGCTAAGGAAGAAGGCAAAGAGCGGGTCATTCTCTTCAGCCTGAGCGGACACGGCAACTTTGACATGCAGGCCTACGCAGACTATCTCGGCGGCAAGCTCACGGACTACGCGTACCCTGAAGAGAAGATAAAAGAAGCCCTCTCGAGGCTGCCGAAGATACCGGCGTAAGCGCTTGATGAAGGTCGTTGAATCATGGAGGGCAGATGCTTAAGCTCTGGGCGCTCATCAAGTTCGCCCCGAAAATCACTTTTTGGTTGAAGGCGGCCAAGCCAGTGGCAAAAGAGGTCTACAACAGATACAGGGCCGGACAGGGGGGAGTCTCCGACGAGCAGATGAAGACGAGGCTTCTCGAGATGAGGATAGAAAAACTCGAAGCCGCGCTCGCAGGCTTCGACAAGACCTTAAAGAGGCTCGTGGCCGCGCTTTACCTCGTCGCGGGAGTGGCCCTGGCGGCCCTCATCACGGCGATAGTCAAGCTGGCCTGATTTTTTTTACCGTAAAAAATAAAAGGCCCGCCTTGAAAGGTGGGCCTTTTCTAATTTCAATCAACAACTAGCTCTAATTGAGCGTCCAGGTGCCCTGCCCGTTGCCTTCGAACTCTCCGGCGGCTGTCCCGTCGTGGTCTCCGCTCAACGTGCCGGTAAAGGTCCCGCCGGGGATGGTGCCGGTGACGTCGGCAGACCAGGTGCCGTTATTGTCCCATATGCCGTTGCTCAAGGTCCCGGTAAAAGACCCGTTCTGGAAAGTGCCGCTCATGGTACCGGTGAACGTGGTGTCCGCCCCGCCGTTCGTATAGTCGCCATCGACCTCGCCCCACCAGGTATGGTCGTCCCTGAAACTGCCTTCGATCTCCGCGTCGACCTGCAGGATATCGGCTGGGGCCGTTGCAAGCACGCCCTCGTAGCTTCCGAGGAGGGCCGTGTTTATCTCCGATATGGGCCTGTCGTAGTCATGTTCGTGCTCATATTCGTGGCCGCCGTCATCATACCTTTGCGCATATCGGTCGCCGTCCCTATCATAATCGGAGAATTCCCTGTCGTCCCGGTCATGCTCCCTGTGCCCCCGTCCCCACCTGTCCTCCTGGCGGCCTTCATCGCCGCTGCGGCTTTCCGAAGCCGCTTTTATTACGCGCCCTTCCCTCTCCTCATACGTCCTTTCCGGGCGGTCGCGCTCCCTTTCGGCGCGCCTTTCCTTAACGGCTTCAGGGTCCGCGTCTTTCATGTGCTTCGAGATGGCGAAATCGCGCGCCGCTGCCGCTGCCGCGGCAGGGCCGTTCTGCTCGACGATGGTGTACTCGCCGCCCCTGACCCTCACCACGTTATGGCTCTCGTCCAGGCCCATCGTGTCGACCGCGCCCTCGAGGACGAAAACCCCGGTCTTGCCCATGTCGTAAAAGACGAAGAAATCAGTGCCCTTGACACCGGCGACTGCCGTCGGGGTCTCTATCTTGAAAGTGGACGGCCCGGAATAGATGACCGGGATGACCCTCCCGAGCCCCTTGGAGACGGTCGCCCTTACCTTGCCGCGAAGGAGCTTCAAGGCGCCGCTGTGCCTCTTGTTCCCTGAAAGGAGGTACTCCTTTATCTCCACCCTCGTCGACTGGGTGAGCTTCAACACCGTATCGTCGGAAAAAGTAATCTCGGCGAACGAATCCGACTTTGTCCTTACTATGTCCCCTTCGGATACGGCCGCCCCCAGGGCCACTGGCGAGGCCCTCTTCTCACCGGGCTTCAACACGTCTACCCGGCCTTCTATCGCCGTGAACCTGCCCACGGCCTCCGCAAGCGCGGGGTTTATTGAAATAAAGAGCATGAAAAAGACAAGCGCGGCTTTTGCGGCAATTTTTTTATTCATGTCAGCCACCGTTTTGGAATGTCAGAACCTGTAGTCGATGCCAGCCGAGTAGATGTTCCGCTCGTAATCGTATATGGCTATGTTGGAATCGTCGCGCACATGGGTATATTGTACCATCAAATCCGCGTTCGCGGCCACCGCGTAGGAGGCGAGAAGAGAGGCGGTGAAGACCTTGTCCTCCCTTTCCACGAAGAAAAAGCTGTTCGCGTTGGAGAAGTCCTGGACTAGCCACTCGGCGAATGCCTGCAATTTAAACGCCTCCTGCAGCGGATAAAGGACGTTCACGGAGGCCCTTTTGCCTTCGTACTCCCAGTTGGCCCCGTCGGTCTCCTCCCTGTTAAGCTCGTACCTGAGGCTCCAAAAACCGCCGTTGCCCAAGAACCTGTGATATGCGGCGCTTATCCCGTAATCGACAGAATCCCTGTCCTCCGCGTCTGAAAAAGGCTCCTGGTGGTACTCCCTCTTCTGGAGCCTTCCGGAGAACGTGACCATGCTCGAAGGGCCCAGTGTCCGGCTCCAGGAGGGCTGGACCGTGAGGGAGTCGAGGTAAAGGGCGTTCTCGACCAGCGAGTTGCTGTAGATAATGGAGACCGCCGCGCTGCCCTCAGTGTAATTATACGCTGGGGTGACGCTGAACTTGTTGCTTATGACCTCGTGGGTCTCAAGGCTGTGCTGGTTGGCGGCGTAAAGCGACCAGCTCGCCTTGAGAGACCAGGGGCCCTTTGCGGTCCTCGCATGATCCGCCCTGAAGGTCAGCACCTCGCGGAAATCCCCCTCGCCGGTCATTCCGGCTGCCGCAGCGGCATCTGCCGGCTTCAGTATGACGTTATCGTCATACTCGAGCCTCAAGCCCGCGGACAGCTTGAGGGGCTTTTCGCGCTCCTTTTTCTTCTCTATTGAACGGGAGTATTCGCGTGCGTACTCTGCCAGGTCGGTGGAAGGGTCATTTACAACGGCCTCTTTGAGGGCGCCTAACGCCTCGTCATAACGGCTTGCGTTCATATAGGCGAGAGCGGCATGGTAGTCGGCAGACTGGGAAAGCGAGCCGTCAACTGCCTTCGCCGCCCTGAAAGAAGCGACGGCCTCTTCGGTCCTGCCGGTCTTCATGAAGACGAGCCCCTTCAAAAACCGGACGTCGCCGGGGCGGAACCCCTTTGAGTCAACGGCGTCTATCTCCCTTTCGGCGGCCTCGTACTCTCCGAGATGGTAGAGCGTCTCCGCGAGGCTGAGGCGCGCCTCGGCGCTTGCGGGCCGAAGCCTTGCCGCCTCGGCCAACTGGGCCCTGGCCTCGGTAAAATCCTGGATGGCCTTGTACGAAAGTCCGAGGTAGAGCGCGGCCTCGAAGGAAGACGGCTGCGCCTGCCTGGCCTCCTTGAGGGAGTCTATGGCCTCTTCGTAGCTTTCGTCCCTGTAGTCGGATATGCCGAGGGACAGCGGGTTTACATCTTCGCTGAAAGCTGGCCCGGCGGCCAGAAGGAATAGTAAAAAGAGGGATGCGCAGCGTTTCATCGGGGAAATGCTCCTTGAGGAAAAAGACTACTATAGCGCGCATGCCGGTGTCAAGCACGCGCCATTCTTGGGCCTGGGACACTGGCCGCACGCGATTACTCTTAAAATCAGCAAAAAAGAAGGACCCTCGCGCGTCTTTTCTTGAAAGCTTTACATGACAGGCTGATTTAACTAAAATTGAAACGCAAAACAGGGAGGGTCGATGCCATGGACAGGCATACCGGCGGAAACGGAAAGGATAACAGGTATTTCGGGAAAAGAAATTACTGGCTGAGGCAGCTTCTTTCAGAGGTAAGCGACCTTGCCTTCCTGTGCGACACGGAGGCAAAGCTCATCTTCGTGAACGAGCCGTTCAGGAAGATAAGCTCCGGACACGGCTGCCTGGGCCGCCCTTTCGCGGCCCTCTTTCCGGAGAAGTGGCGTAAACAGGCCAGAGCAGCCTGCGCCAGGGCCCTCAGCGGGGCCGACGCGGAATGCGAGCTGCCGATGGGGCTCACTTCCTTCATCTTCAGGATGAAGCCCATTTTTGAAGCCAACGAGGTCCACGGGCTCTTAGGGGTCGGGCATAACGCGTCCTCCTCCTGCGGCCTCCCGGCCGCTGAAAAGCACGCCTGCGCTTTCGCGCTCGAAGAGCTAATCCAGACGCGCACTTCAGAGCTCATAATAACGAACGAGAGGCTGCTCAGAGAGATGCTGGAGAGGGAACGGGCCGAAAAAGCTTTTCGTGAATCTGAGAAGAAGTACGGCTCGATGCTCGAAGCGGCGCACGACGCCATATTCGTCGCCGACGCCGCCACAGGCGCCATAATACACGCGAACAGAAAGGCCTCGGTTCTGGTCGGAAGGCCTCTTGAAGAGCTCAAAGGCCTTCACCAGTCGGCTCTCCACTCGGAGGAGGACGCCGAGCACTACAAGGCCATGTTCCGTGAACGCGTGCGCCTGGGGGTGCCTTTCACTGGCGGCATTCAGTACGTCCGCCACAGTGACGGAAGGAAAATACCCGTAAGGATAGGAACGGCCCTTGCCACAAGCGGAAACAGGGTCATAATCCACGGGATTTTCAGGGACCTTTCAAAGAAATTAAAGGGCGGCTGAGGGCTCAAATGCCCGGTTACGCCTTTGAAGCGGCCCTCTAAACGGGGCTCGCCAACCACCAAGCCTTACCCCTAACTTATCAGAATACAAGCACTTTTCAAAATAACACCAATTCCAATCTTCCTTTAATCTCACTTATATTAACTTATTACAACTCGAAGTGACATCAGTCACTTGTGGCTTTTTATATTTCTGTTATAAATTTTATGAACTTTTCCTAAAGCCCGGCCAACTTCCGCCGATATACCAGAGTTAAGGAGGGAAAACATGCGGATAATTCAAAAACTGATACTGCCGGCAACGGCTCTTCTTTCACTTTCAGGCCAGGCCTGGTCTGAAGACCTGAGCATCAGGCAAGAACTCCTGGAAAGCGGAAAATTAAGCGCATTATATTCTGTCGACGACCATACTACGCTCATAAAGACGGGCACCATCGAGGATATGAATTCGGTCCTCGTTTCGGCGTGCTCCGCGGCCAAAGGCGCTCTCGCCACTGAAGCTGACTCATTCAGCTGCGAGGGTGTTTTCAACGCGGCGGCCGTGGACTCGCCCGGCTCCGAAGGCAGCTCTTTTCTCCTAAAGACAACGGAGGCCCAGCCGCTCGCGTACATGAACCAGTACATACCGTCGCTTGAAGAGGTCGCGGCCCCCCCGGGAGGCAAGATAAAAGGCGACTACGCTTCGATCGACGTCTACCAGTACATGTACGCCCTCTGCAAGAAGGAGAACGGCACCCCCTCTGTAATAGTATCCAAGAGGTTCGGCAAGGTCGCGCGGTACACGGAAGTGAGCGCGGAAGAGGCGTTCAGCCATCTGCTTGCGGGCGAAGGGAAGGACCCCTGGTTTTTCGGCTGCGAGGGCGAGAACAGGTTCATCGTGGAAAAAGACTACCAGTTCAACCCTGACGGTGCGTCCAGCTTCTACTTCCACCCCAAGAGGGGCCTGGAGTGGGTAGACTACGTAAAGGCAGGCAGCGACAACGTGGCGAGCCTCAAGGCGCGCTGAGCGTAAGATAAGACTGAAAAAAAAGGGCCCGGCGTTCATGCCGGGCCCTTTTCATTTATAGGCGTTTATTTTCCGTGGCACTTCTTGAACTTCTGACCGCTCCCGCACCAGCAAGGGTCGTTCCTGCCGGGCGGCGCCGATGGCCTCTGAAGCGGCATCAGCGAAGGGGCGTGCCTTTCACACCATGCCTTTAAATTCTCCACGACCCTGTCGGCGGCCTCCTCGGCCGTGGTCACTCCGCCTTCGAGGTTCCTCGAAGCGCTCTCGTTTTCTACCGCGAGGGCCTTTTCTATCTCGGCCTGCCCTCCAGTGAGAGCGGCGTGTATTATCCTGCAGTAGCCCTTCTGGCCGGGAGAGGCCTCCGGAGTGCCCAGAAACCCGCAGTGGGGAGGCCTTATCTCGGCCCCGAGTATCGACGGGTGAATGGAACACGAGCGGTCTTTCGTGACGAAGGCGCACCTGAAGGCGAACATGGCCACGAGGTTCATCGTAAGGGTCGTCCCCGACGAGCGTATGTCGCGCGCCAGCACGTTATACCTCTCGGGCGAGGCAAACAGGGCCCTCGGGGGCTCCTCGGAAGTTATGTACGCCTCGACTATCCTCTGCGCCCTCGCCCTGATGCCCTTTACGAGCTCCGCCCTGAAAGACGAGAGGCTTGAAAGCCCCCCCTGCTTCACGACGGGGTAGGAGATTATCCCCCACCAGGGGTCGCAGCATACGCCGCCGCATTTCTCGACGCAGACCGAAGAGAAGTATGACCTGTCCTTTGCCACGGTGTCCATCATGGCATTATAACTTTTTTGAACGGAGCGAGTCTATTCCAAATCAATGTTTTTCTCTCCTTTCCTTGACTCCCGCTCCTTCGTGTGCTAACCCTGAAGAGATGAAAGTTGATGGAAAATCGAGCCCCTGGCTCAAGCCCATACAGGAAGTGGCCGCCGAAGCCGGGATACCGGAAAACTCTCTTTCGCCTTATGGCCGCTTCATGGCAAAGGTCGACCCTTCTGCCATAGACGGCCTTGAGAGAAGGCCTTCGGGCAAGCTCGTGCTCGTGACGGCCATGAGCCCGACGCCAGCGGGCATCGGCAAGACGACGCTCTCGATAGGCCTTACGCAGTCGCTGAGGCTCCTCGGCAAAAAAGCCTCTGCCTCGATAAGGCAACCGAGTCTCGGCCCTCTCCTGGGCGTCAAGGGAGGGGCGATGGGCTCGGGGCTATCCGAGGCAGGCCCACTGGAAGACTTCTCCCTCCAGTTCAACGGCGACGACTACGCCGTCGTGACCTCGCACAACCTCGTCTCCGCCATCATCGACAACCACGTCTACCACGGCAACAGGCTCGGCATCGAAAAGGTCAT
>CAJPGC010000054.1 GCA_905339405.1 uncultured bacterium
GGCCGATAATATCTTTACCCCGCAAACAATTCTCCAGGAGGTTCTATGCGTTTTCTTCAACGTATCAGCATCAGGAATTTCATGCTGACGGTAATCGGCACGCTCGTAGTCGTGCTGGCGGGTCTTTCGGCGTCAATCGCAATCGACACATGGAGGTACTACAAGGAAACGAGCAGGGTCGACATAGCCAACGAGATGGCCGACAGCCTGCTCGCGGCGGCGGGCTTCGCGGCCAAGGAGCGCGGCTTTACAGCTACGGCTCTTTCCTCGGACAAACCGGCTGAAAGCTCTCTGGTGCAAAAGATCCAGGAAGTCCGCTCGAAACTGGATGAAACGCTCAAAACGACATTCGAGCTGGCCGCTGAATTCAAGGAAGCCGACGGCAGCAACACCCTTTTCAAGTCTTCCATAAAAGAAGTCGAAAGGCTTGAGGGCGAGCTCCAGTCCATGAGGCGCATGGTCGACGGCGAGGTAATGAAAGAAATTAAAAACTACCCCCCTCAGGAGTGGATAAAGTTCATTACCTCATTCATCGACGCGACTTCCGAGGCGAGGCTTTCAGCCTTCGCGTCAAGGGCGCACCGCGATTCCAACCAGCAGGCCCTGAGGATGAACCTCGAGCTCAAGCAGGCCCTCTGGCTCGTGAGCGAATACGCCGGCAGGGAAAGGGCCGCCCTGGCGAGGTTCGTATCGTCCAAGACACCTGCCGACGAGGCGGCCTTCCAGAAGCTCAACACCTTCAAGGCGGTCGTAGACATCAACCTCAAGCCCATCCTGCGCATAAAGAGCACGAGCGGCATGGACCAGGAAGTCATCGACGCCTTCTCGAAGATGGAGAGCGTATACCTGGGCAGCTTCGAGGCAGTGCGTAAATCGGTAATGGAAGCCGCCCACACCGGCGCGTACCCCATTACCGGCAAGGAATGGATAGAAAAGAGCAGCGAGGCGATAGATTCCATACTGGCGGTCTCCGCCGCGGTGGGCGCCATGGTCGACAAGCCCGTGATGGCCGACCTGGCCTCTTCGAAGCGGAACATGATAATAGCGTTCGTGTTCATGCTGGCGGTCATAGGCCTCGGCATATTCTCGATGCTCGTAATAAGGAGCAAGGTCGTCCAGCCTATATCCCGCCTCAACGACGCCATCACGAACATAGAGAAGACAAACGACCTCACCCTCCACATCGAAGTGGCCTCCGAAGACGAGAACGGCCAGATGGCCTCTGCCTTCAACAGCATGATAGGCAAGTTCCACGCGATAGTGAAAGACCTCCATTCGTCCATCGAGCACCTCGCTTCGTCCTCAGAGGAGCTTTCCGCCTCGGCCGTCCAGATAGCGGGCGGCTCCCAGTCGCAGAGCTCGAGGGCCGCTCAGGTCTCGACCGCTACCCAGGAGATGAGCGCGACCATCATTGAAGTCGCCAAGAACGTCTCGGGGGCCGCGGACGCGGCGAAAGAGGCGAGCAACGTTGCGGTCAAGGGCGGGCAGATAGTGTCCGAGTCGATAGTGTCCATGAACGGCATCGCCGAGACGGCCAAAGAGTCCAGCGCCATCATTTCCGCCCTCGGAAACCGCTCCAACCAGATAGGCGACATAGTGAACGTCATAGACGACATAGCCGACCAGACCAACCTCCTGGCCCTCAACGCAGCCATAGAGGCGGCAAGGGCCGGAGAGCAGGGCCGCGGCTTCGCGGTCGTCGCCGACGAGGTCAGGAAGCTCGCCGAGAAGACCATGAAAGCGACGAAGGAAATAGGCGAGATGATAAAGGCCATGCAGGACGAGACCGGCAAGGCGATATCCTCGATGCAGGAGGAGGTGCACGCCGTTGAAAAAGGAGTGCGGCTCGCCAAAGAGGCCGGAGATGCCCTGAGCGAAATAGTCAGCAAGGTCGACGTCGTCACCACGATGGTCCACCAGGTCACGACGGCCACAGAGCAGCAGTCCGCCGCGACCGAGCAGATAAGCGGCGACATAGCCGCGGTGGCGGACGTCATAAACGAGACCTCCTCGAGCGCCCAGCAGATAGCCAAGGCGAGCCAGGAGATGGCGGAGCTCGCCTCCAGCCTCAAATCCACAGTCGAGGTCTTCAGGATAGCCGGTAAACAGCCCGAAGCCGTGGAACAACGGACGAGTTCAAAAGTCGTCCAGCTGAAAAAGACCAGAAAAGCCGCCTGATCTGACAGATACCCCAAAAAAGCCCTGCCCCTTGAAAAAAGGGCAGGGCTTTTTTTAATCCTTGCCCGTCCTTCCTTGATAAAATCGGGCTTTTTTGTTACGATTTATTATTATGGAAGAGCACGGTACGGTAGTACAAAAAAAAGAGCGCACGGTCGTCATAAGGGCCGAAAGGACGACCTCCTGCGACAACTGCGCCTCGAAGAAGTCCTGCCACAGCGGCGTGGGCGCGGACAATGAGATACTCATCGAAGCCGAGGACCTCCTCGGCGCGAAAGTAGGCGACCGCGTGGTATTCTCGGTAAGCGCGGGTTCAGTCCTGAAGGCCGGGATGCTCTTGTACCTCGCCCCGATAGTGAGCTTCATTGGCGGCGTCGTGCTCGGGCAGACCGTAATAACCGGCGCGCTCCCCGGGTATAACGCCGACCTCGTGGCCGGGGTGACCGGTGTCGTTTTCCTCGCCCTTGCTTTCCTGGGCCTCAAGGGTTACGGCGCGCTCTCCGAGCGCAAGGGGTCTATGCGCCCCAGGGTCCTGAGGGTGGAATAATTGGCGATAGACATAGTAACTCAAAACAGAAAGGCCTTTCACGACTACTTCATCGAGGAGACCTTCGAGGCCGGGATAATGCTCACCGGCACCGAGGTCAAGTCGTTGAGGGCCGGCAAGGCCAACCTGAAGGACAGCTACGCCCGCATAAAGGACGGCGAGATATTCCTCCTCAACACGCACATAAGCCCGTATACCCAGGCCGACGGCTTCAAGCAGCACGACCCCGAGAGGACCAGAAAGCTCCTCCTCCACAAAAAGGAGATATTAAAGCTCCTGGGCAAAACACGGGAGAAGGGCTACACGCTGGTGCCCACGAAGATATACTTCAAGGACGGCAAGGCAAAGGTCGAGATAGGCCTGGCGAAGGGCAAGACCTCGTACGACAAGCGCGACTCGATAAAGGCGCGCGACGTCAAGCGTGAGATAGAAAAGACAATGAGAAACAGGAGCAAGCAGTAATCTTTCTAAATGTCCGCTCTTGTGTTACAATATCAAGTAGGGTTTCGGTTCTTTGACAACTGGGGGCGACTGGCTTCGACGGGACGGTCTGAGTCCGGGTGAAGCATGCCGAGTTAACTATCTTCTCGTAAAAAAAGGTAGGCAAACACAGTCGGCAACGACTACGATTACGCCCTGGCTGCCTAAAAACCGGCCAGCGTCCGGCATACCTTTTCCTGCGGGGTTTGCTGGACGACAATAAGCAGGATGGCCTCTGGGGCTAGGTCCGAAGGACCTGGGGGCGAGACCTAACCGGACTGGCTTCCCGGAAACTTGCCTGCAGAGAGCCGGGGAGCGAGACTCCATCTGTGGGCTAAGCATGTAGAAGAAACGGATAAGCGTTTCCGGACGTGGGTTCGATTCCCACCGCCTCCACCAGTTTATAAAAAAAGGGACCGGCGTTTTTGCCGGTCCCTTTTTTTATAAACTATGGGCGACGGAATCGAACGGCTCTCTCGCGCCGAGCAGCGCGAGGATGAGGGCGAGCGGGAGCGAGCCCGTAAGCGAGAGAGACTGGCCTCGGAGCGAGACGCGGGAGCGGCGAAGCGGAGAGCGATTCCCGCCGCCTCCATCAAAATGGGGATCGGCTTTTTGCCAGTCCCCTTTTTTTAACCTATGGGCGACGGAATCGAACGGCTCTCTCGCGCCGAGCAGCGCGAGGATGAGGGCGAGCGGGAGCGAGCCCGTAAGCGAGGCTCGCAAGGCCGTGTTGCGCGAAATCAGACTTTTTGCTATATTCTTCAAAGACACTCAACGGGAGCGGAACATCCATATCATTTACCCTTAGGAGGGGATATGGAAGAGTACTTCAACGAGCACACTCCCGTCTATGAGCTCGAACGGTTCAGGGCCGCTTTCGAGTTCATGAAGGAAAACGCCGCTCCCGGAAGCACCTGCATGGACATAGGCTGCGGGGCGGGCAACGTGCTCGAATACGTCAAGAACGAGCTTTCTTTTTCAGTAAGCGGAATGGACTTCGCCGAGAATTACGTTGCCCAGGCCGCGAAAAGATGCGGCTGCGAGATACTGAAAGGCTCCATCCTCGACACGGCGTTCATCGACGGGATAAAAAAACAGTACGATTTCGTCCTGATGGGCGCCATCCTCCACCACCTCGTCGGCAAAACAAGAACAGGTTCCGAGGAACTGGCGCGCTCGGCCGTAAGGAACGCGCTGAAGCTCCTCAAGAAAGGCGGCCATCTCGTCATCATAGAGAACGCCTATTCCCCCGCATTCCCCATGGACGTCATCTTCTACGTCAAACGCTTTATGACCGGCTTTTCCAACAGGAGGGTATCTTTTCTCAACGGCTGGAACAACATCGGCGCGCCTGTCATCTCTTTTTACACGGACGAGAAATTAAGAAGAATGATACCGGCGGAGATCGTAAAAGACGAGTCCATCGACTACCCTGACCTGAGCCCCGTCTGGAAGCTGGCAGGGATAAAAAAGGCGAGCTGGGTCACTTATATCTGCAAAAAGAGCTGAAAGCGCGCTGGGCCTAAGCCTTTTCCTTCTGAAGCTTCTTCAGGCCTGAAAGCTCCCTCAATACCTTAACCCGCCACGGTATCGAAAAGAGGAAGGCGGCCAGGGCTCCGGCGGCAAAGGCGAGGATGAGGACTATGACCAGAGAGGCTGAGAAGGACCAATTGAAAAAATTGACGCTTACGGGCTGGGAGTTCTGGAGCGCGAAAACCGCCGCCAGCGCCATGAGGAGAACGGCTATCGCCATTACGAATCTCATTTTCAGCTCCTTTCGCGAAGCGCTTTTTTCTGCCGCCTCCACTCTCAATAGCATCAACCTGGCCCGCTTGTCAAGACGCGCCGCACGAAGCGGCCTTCACATATTTTTTTATTGGGATATAATTTCATTGGCCGGCGGCCTTTTGTCCACGCCGGCGGCACAATTAACACGGAGGGAAAAAGCCTGAAGCCGAAAAAGACCTTACTTACCCTTTTTGCCGCGGCGATTTTGTCTGCCCTGCCCGCGGCCGCGTCAGCGGAATTGTCGATAGGCTACGCTCAGGACGTCATCCATGTACCCGGGACGAAGGCAGCCATCGTAAGATATGACCACAGGCCCACGAGGCTCGGCGGGCAGGCCATGTACTGGGACGGCGGCGACGGCGAGAACATCTCTTTCGGGGTTGATTTCGACCTGCTCCCTTCGAAGGTCTTCGACCTGAACCTTGGCGGGGTGTACATAGCGAGGACGCACCTTATAAATGGCACCAACTTGAACTTCTCCATAGGGCTCGGGGTGAACCTCGGGGAGCGCGTGCGCCTCCAATTCTCGCATTTTTCCAACGCGCACGCGAGAAACAACGAAGGCTGGAACTTCGCCGGGGCCTTGGTGAGGTTTTAAGAGATTTATTGCCTGTCAATCCCGTTCCGCTGTTTTTGCAAGCATGATTGCGGAACGGGATTTAAAACGAGGAAGGCCCTTTCAGGCCGCTTTCTTTGTGGTCCCGTAATGTTTCCTGAGCCTGCTCGTCAGGTGCACGAACTTCTTTCCTAGCCTTCTCAAGCCTTGAGGCCCGGAACCGTGCTCGATGTCGGCATAAGCCTCGGCAGAGGCGCCTTCTTCTTCCCGCAAGGCCTCGTAATGTCCCGGCGAGACGACCTTGGCGAGCGTGCCGGTTTCATCGAACTTGCCTTCAACCCTGTCTTCTGCCATCTTTGCCTCCTTCTTTAGGCGGCTTTTCTATCATGACCACTGAAAAAGGCCCCATGCTCCTTGAGGAGCTCTATCGACTTCTGCGAGAAGCCAGGTACGTTTTTTACGTCCTCCCATGTCCTGAAGCACCCGTGCTCGTCCCTGTATTCAAGGAAGAACCTGGCCCGCTCAACGCTTATCCCTGTCCTGGCCAATTCCTCAAGGCCGGCCGCATTAAGGTCTAATGGCATGGCAAACCCCCTCAATGATATTAACCGCCTCTATTAATGACTATAGGCCCGTCATAAGCGGTGTCAAGAAGGCGCAGGCAAAAACCCCTTGTTTTACAAGGGGTTTTATTTTAGAATCACAGGGTGGACCAACACGGCTCCCATAATTTTCAGGAATTCATAAGCCCCTCCCAGGGCCCAGTTTCCTTTGACGAGATGTTCGGCGTCATCGTCGAGTACATCAGACAGGTGCCGGACCAGGCCTACAACCTCATCATCGGCACTGATTCATTTCTGAACAGCGAAACTCTTTTCGTAAGCGCTGTCATAATCCACAGGGTCGGCCACGGCGGCAGGTACTTCTACAGAAAGAACCCCCGCCGGAAGATGGACAACCTGAAGCAGCGCATCTTCTACGAGGCTTCGATGAGCATCGAGCTTGCCTCCATCGTGAAGACCAGGCTCGACGAGTCGGGCCTCGGCAAGCTGCCTGTGGAGATACACCTGGACGTCGGCGAAAAAGGCGAGACAAAGGAGATAATCCGCGAGCTTGTCGGAATGGTGACGGGCTCGGGTTACGCCGCGAAGACAAAACCGGCCTCCTTCGGCGCGAGCAAGGTCGCCGACCGCCATTCGAAATAACCCCCCCTAACCGCTTTCCTTGATACATTCCCTGAAATCTGTATACTCTATTTTTGAAAGAAGGGTGAAAGCCTGTCGTCTATAATTTTAATTGTGGGACAGCGCGCATGCGCACCGAGGAGGAGCAATGGCGAGCGTAAAGGAAGAGGTCTCAAAGGCACAGAAGTACCTGGCCCACGGCGTCTATGTGATAAGCACGGCACATGAGGGCCGCCTGAACGGCCTGACGGCCGCATGGGTGGCGAGGGCTTCGTTCGTCCCGCCGCTCATAACAGCTTCCATCGGCAAGACACGCTTCTCTCATGGGATGATACTCGACTCCGGGGTCTTCGCGGTGAGCATACTCGGCCCCGAGGACATAGAGCTGGGCAGGCACTTCGGCCTCAAGACCGGAAGAAAGACCGACAAGTTCGAAGGGATAGACTACGAGACGAAGGTCACAGGCTCGCCCGTCCTCAAAAACTGCATAGCGTGGCTCGACTGCAAGGTAGTCTCGTTCCATGACGCGGGCGACCATACCATCTTCATCGGAGAGGTGCTGGACGGCGGAGTGAACAGGGACGGGGCAGCCCCGCTAATCTACGACAGGGATTCGTTCTTCGGCTGACAGACTGGGCGTATCTTTCGTACTCCGCATTTACGTCCCGTCGCTGAATCAGGAAGCAGGCGGCAGTTGCCTTATCAGCACTCGGCAAGGACTTTTCCGGCTATGGACTTCAACGGGAGCGATACGTCCACCCCTCCGGCCTTTACCGCCTCCTTCGGCATTCCGTACACCACGCAAGAGTGCTCGTCCTGGGCTATGTTGAAAGACCCTGCGTCTTTCATCTCCTTCATGCCCTGCGCACCGTCGTCCCCCATGCCGGTCATAATGACTCCAACGGCGTTCTTTCCGGCGTAGGAGGCTGCCGACCTGAAGAGCACGTCAACAGAGGGCCTGTGCCTCGAGACCAGCGGGCCGTCCTTTACCTCCACGTAGTACCTGGCCCCGCTCCTCTTCAGGAGCATATGCTTGTTGCCCGGCGCGATGAGGGCCCTTCCCCTTATGACCGTGTCGTTGTCCTCGGCCTCTTTCACGGATATCGCGCAGATTGAGTCGAGCCTCCTGGAGAAGGCCGCCGTGAACTTCTCAGGCATATGCTGTACGATGACTATGCCGGGGGAATCCATCGGCATTGAAGTGAGGAACTCGGCTATTGCCTCGGTGCCGCCGGTCGAGGCACCGACGACTATCACCTTCTCCGTCGTCTTCAGCATCGCCTTCGCGCCTGACTTCTGGATGACCGCGTCAGCGGAAAGCTTGCTGCTTATCGGCAACGGTGGGCGCACATGGGACGGCTTGGCCTGGGAAGCGGCCTTTACGGCGTCGCAGATGAAGACGGAGGCGTCCTCGAGGTACTCCTTCGTGCCGAGCTGCGGCTTCTCGATTATGTCCACGGCCCCGCTCTCGAGGGCCTTCATCGCGGTCTCCGTGCCGCTTCCGGCCAGGGAGGATATGATGACGACCGGAATCGGGTGCTGCTCCATTATCTTCTGGAGGAAGGTGAGCCCGTCCATCCTCGGCATCTCTATGTCGAGCGTCATGACGTCGGGCTTCTCGTGGGCTATCTTCTCGGCGGCGACGAACGGGTCGGAGGCGGTGGCCATCACCTCAAGGCCGGGGTCGGAGGATATGATGTTGGAGAGGACGCGGCGCACGACGGCCGAGTCGTCCACTATGAGGACTTTTTTCCTGTCGTTCATTTTTTGTTCAGCTTTCTGACGTAGACGTCGCCGGTGCCGGTCACGAACATGAGCTTCCTTCCGGTTGTGCCGCCTACGTCTTTTCCTATGATTGGTATGCGCGCCTCTTCGAGGGCGGACTCGGCGAAGTGTATATTCCTTTCACCGACGTTCAGCAGGCCGCTCGTGCTCTCCAGAACGCTGGCCCCTCCGAAGACCTTCGCCTTGAGGTTTGCCTTTAAGCAGCCCGCCTGCAGCAGCTTTTCAACGAGAAGGGGGATGGCGATGTTGCCGTACTTGGGCGTCCGGAGGCCGTCTCCGTTCCACAGGGGCAGCAGGTAGTGGTTCATGCCCCCGGCCCTCGCGGACGGGTCCCAGAGGCAGACCGACACGCAAGAGCCCAGAACGGTGGTGACGCTGTAGTCGCCGGGCTCGGCGAAGAGCATGCCGGGATAGAGGTACTTCGATTCCGCGGCTGTCATGGCCTGCTGCACCTCAGAACCTCTCGCTTTGAGGAGAATCGAAGAATTCGGTCCCTTCGCTCAGGAAATCCCCGCCCATGCAGGCGTCGGCCTCGGGGATCGATACTGTGAACATGGCGCCTTTTCCGGTTGAGCTCTCAAGCGTGATGGCGCCTCCGAGGAGCTCGACCGAGGACTTCACTATGCTGAGGCCCAGGCCGTGGCCCGCGTGCTGCTTGGTCGCCCCGCTCTCGAGCTGTTTGAACCTCTCGAAGACCGCCCTGTGGTCCTTCTTGTCGATGCCGGCCCCGTTGTCCCTGACCGTCAGGACGAGCCTGCCGGGTTCGCGCCACACGGAGGCGCTTACCTCGCCTCCCTCGCGGCTGTATTCGATCGCGTTGGCCAGGAGGTTGAGGAATATCCTCTGGAGCTTTTCGGCGTCGGTCCTGAACGGAGCGTCTTTTACTTCGGCAGAGATGTCGAACCCGACCCTTACGCCCTTGTCGGACGCCCTCGTGCCCAGAGATGAGACGGACTCTCTCAATACGGATTCGATGTCGGTGTTGGTGAACGAAGGGACGGCCTCGCCTGCCTCGAGCTCCGCCGCGGCGAAGATGTTGCGCAGCTGGAAGTTCAGGCTGAACGCGTCCTTGTGTATGAGCCCGGCTATCGACTTCAAGGTCTTCTCATCCGGCATCTCCTCGCCTCCTGCGAGGAGCTCGGACATCGCCAGGACCGAAGTCAAAGGGTTATTTATCTCGTTCCTGATGTTCGAAAGGAAACTCGACTTCAACTCCTCGGACTCTACCAGCTTGCGGTTGAGTTCCTCGAGCTTGGCCGTCACCGCGGCCAGGTCGCGGTAGGCTTTGTCCTTCGCCTCGAGCCTTTTGCGGAGCTCTTCTATGAGCTCCAGGTCCGGGAGTACCTGCATGCTTTTCTCCTTTTGGGGCTCTCCGCGAAAAACGGAGTTTCGTCAGTGCTTCACGTAAACCGAAGTGGCTACCTTCTTAAGCGGAAGGTCGATGCCGCTCAGCGTCTCCGAGTGGCCGATGAAGATGTACCCGCCGGGCCTCAAGTATTCGCAGAACTTCGTGAAAAGCCTCTCCTGCGTGGGCTTGTCGAAGTAGATGATGACGTTGCGGCAGAATATGGCGTCGAGGTTGCCGTCCACAGGGTAGACGTCGTCCATGAGGTTTACCCGCGAGAACGAGATATGCGCGCGGAGCTCCGGGGCTACCCTGACGAGGGACTTGGAGGCGTCCCTGCTCCTTAAGAAGTACTTTTTCCTCAGTTCCAGTGGCACGGGAGAGATCCTGTCCTCCTGGTATATGCCCTTCGAGGCCGCCTCAAGCACCCTTGTCGATATGTCGGTCGCGGTTATCGTGTAATCGAAGCCCATGCCGGGCCTGCTCCTGGCGAACTCGTTCAATACCATCGCAAGGGTATAAGGCTCTTCTCCTGTCGAGCATCCCGCGCTCCATATGCTCACCTTCGGCCCAGATGACCTGACCATCCGGTCGAGGGCCGTTTGTGCCAGGAACTCGAAATGGTGCGCTTCCCTGAAAAAATCTGTCTTGTTGGTGGTGACGAGGTCGAGCATATGGACGAGCTCGGAGGCCATCCCACCCTTGTTGAAGAGCATGTCGCAGTATTCTGCATACGAGCCGAGCCCGAGTAAGCGCAGGCGCTTCTGGAGCCTTGACTCCAGAAGCGTCCTTTTCGCGGGCGGCATCTTTATGCCGAGCTCACCTTCGACGAGCGAGCTCAATGCCCTGAACTCTTCGTCTGAAAGCCTCTTGAGGCTGCCCAGGACTTCCGCCGCTTCCATCAGCAGGCCTCGGCCAACCCGGTCGAGGCGAGCTCGTCCATCGAGAATATCCTGTCAATGTCCAGAATGATTATGAACTGCTCGTCCCTCTTGCCCATGCCCTTTATGAACGCGGTGTCGAGCCTGGTGCCTATCCTCGGGGCGGGCTCTATCTGCCCGGGCCCGAGCTCTATGACCTCCTGGACCGAGTCTGCAAGAGCGCCGAGGATGAGCCTGTCGTTCTCCACGTTTATCTCTACGATTATGATGCAGGTGCTTAGGGTCTGCTCGGTCCTCGTCATGCCGAACTTGAGCCTCATGTCAACGACCGGCACGACGCTTCCCCTGAGGTTTATTACGCCCCGCATGAACTCGGGCGTCCTCGGTACTTTCGTGATGGCGGTGAAGTCCAGGACCTCCCTCACCTGCGATATGTCGAGCGCGAAGACCTCTTCATCTAGCTTGAAGGTGAGGTACTGCGCGGTTTCCGTTATGTTTTCCACTTTTCAGCTCCCCTTCGCTCAGTATTTGACGAAATCGGCGTCTTCGTCGTCCTTGCCGGTCCCGAGGTTTAAGACGACCCCGCTGTTCGCAACTTGCGCCTGGGGCTTGCGCGCCTGCGCCGGGTGAGTGGTGGGCTTCGCTTTGTGGACGGGCTTCGCCTTGTTTATGTTCACGACGTTTGCGCCCGTCGAAGAGCCGCCCCCGGCTATCTTGAAGAAGGTTATCGCCTTCTGGAGCTGCTCGGACTGGCTGGAGAGCTCTTCAGAGGTGGACGCGAGCTCTTCCGCGCCGCTGGCGTTCTGCTGAATGACCTGGTCGAGCTGCTGGAGGGCCCTGTTTATCTGGTCTGCGCCCGAGTTCTGCTCGGCGCTCGCAGCGGTTATCTCCTGCACGAGCTCGGAGGTCTTCTGGATGTCCGGTACGAGCTTAGCTAGCATCTCACCGGCCTTCTCAGCTATCTGTACGCTCGAGGCGGAAAGATGGCTTATCTCGCCCGCCGCGGTCTGGCTTCTTTCTGCGAGCTTCCTTACCTCGGAGGCGACAACCGCGAAGCCCTTGCCGTGCTCACCCGCCCTGGCGGCCT
Source organism: uncultured bacterium (assembly GCA_905339405.1). Taxonomy (GTDB): domain Bacteria; phylum Desulfobacterota; class GWC2-55-46; order GWC2-55-46; family GWC2-55-46; genus GWA2-54-12. Next base: position 11,832 of record CAJPGC010000054.1, read on the forward strand.
CTATCGCGGCGTTCAGCGCAAGGAGGTTGGTCTGCCTTGCTATCTCCTCTATGATCGATATCTTCGAGGCTATCTCCTTCATGGCGACGACCGTCTCGGTGACGGCCTGGCCGCTCTCCTTCGCGTCGGTCGCGGACTTCTGGGCTATCTTCTCGGTCTGCTGCGCGTTGTCGGAGTTCTGCCTGATGTTGGCGGACATCTCCTCCATCGAAGAGGAGGTCTCCTCTATGGAAGCCGCCTGCTCGGTCGCGCCCTGGGATATCTGCTGGGCACCGGAAGAGAGTTCCTGCGCGCCTGAGGCGACGTTGTCGGAGACCGCCCTTACGTCGGCTACGACTTCGCGGAGCTTGCCGACCATGTTCCTGAAGGCCACGGTAAGCTGGCCTATCTCGTCCTTGCCCCTGGCGTCGATGTCTATCGTGAGGTCGCCGTCGGCAAGCTTGTTCGCAACAGCGGTCACGGAGGCGAGCGGCTTTGCGATGAGGGCCGTGAGTATCAGCGCCAGGGCCACTCCGATGGTTATCGAGAGCACGGTGGCGATGATGACTATGTTCCTGGTGAAGGCATAATCGGCCTCAGCTTCCTTATTGAGAGCCTGTCCTATCTCGTCCTGTATCTCAATGAGCCTTACTATATTGTCGTCAAGGCGCTTGAACTTCGGGCCGGCGTCCGTGAGGGCGTTATGCTTCGCCTTTTCGTTGTCGCCCGCGAGCGCAAGCTTATAGGTCACTATACGTGATTCGTTGTAGCTCAACCATGAGGCCTTCATGTCGTCGAAGACCTTCTTTTCGTCGCCGTCCATGTAGGTGGCGCCGTATTTATCTATGAGCCTGTTGGTCTCCTGCTCGGCTTCGGCGGCCTTGTTCCATACTTCCTGCTTTTTGGCCTTGTCCGGCTCGTTCATCACCTGGAGGGCGCCTATCCTTATGAAGGAAAGGTTATTGTTTATCTTGCCCAGGTCTACCGCCGGGACGAACCTGTCCGCGTAAAGGGTCTGCAGCATCGACTTCATCTCGCCTATCCTGTTGATGCTCAAAAGGCCCAACCCGAGAACGAAGACGATTAGAACGGTGAAACTTAAGAACAGCTTGGATCGTGTCTTGAGATTCCTTAGGAAATCCATTTCAAAAACCCTCCTGTTTATCTTTCGTTTTTATTTTTTCGTCATTATGTCCGGCCCGCCCCTGGCCAGGAGAACGGGCGGGAAAAAGACGAGCCTCAGGCGCTCATGGCCAAAAGGCTCGCCTCTACCGCCTGCATAAGCCTCGGCACGTCCAGTATCAGGGCCACCTGCCCGTTGCCGAGGATCGTCGCGCCTGAAATTCCTTTTATTTCCCTGTATACCCTGCCGAGGGACTTTATGACCGTCTGCACCTCTCCGAAGAGCTCGTCGACCACGAGCCCTATCCTGGTGCCGCCGTACTGCACTATCACGATGTTCTCGTGCCCGGTCCTCTCCCCTGATTCAGCGAAGAACTCCCTGAGGCGCACGAACGGCAGGACCGCCCCGCGGAGGTTAATGTAGCTCCTCCTGTCGGCCGCGCTCTTCTCGGAGGCTGGCAGCTCGACGCATTCCATGACCATGTCCAGCGGGATGATGTACGGAGAGCCTCCCACGCCGACCATGAAGCCGTCTATTATGGCCATCGTAAGCGGCAGCCTTATCCTTACCGTGGTGCCCTTCCCCGGCGCGCTGTCGATGTCTATCGTGCCGCGAAGCGCCTCGATGTTGCGCTTCACCACGTCCATGCCGACGCCCCTGCCCGAGAACTTTGTGACCGCCTCGGCCGTTGAAAAGCCCGGCTCGAATATGAGCCTGAAGACCTCCTGGTCGGTAAGCTGCTGGCCAGGCTGGATGAGCCCGGCGGCAACGGCCTTCGCGGTTATCTTTTCCTTGTTCAGGCCCTTGCCGTCGTCTGAGACCTCTATTATGATGCTGCCCGCGTCATGGCAGGCATTGAGGCGTATGGTGCCTTTCGGGTCCTTGCCAGCGGCCCTTCTCTCCTCCGGCCCCTCGACGCCGTGGTCTGCCGAGTTCCTGACGAGGTGCATCAGAGGGTCGCCTATCTTCTCGATGACCGTCTTGTCCAGCTCCGTGTCCCCGCCGGATATCACGAGGTCCATGTCCTTGCCGAGCTCGCGGCTTATGTCCCTCACCACGCGCCTGAACCTGCTGAAGGTCTCGCCGATGGGCACCATCCTTATCTTCATGGTGGACTCCCGTATCTCCTCGACGAGCCTCAGCATCACGGACGCAGACTCCTGGAGGGCGGCATCCGACATCCTCTGCGAGTGCTGGTCTATGTTCGCCCCTGATATCACGAGCTCTCCTACGAGGTCGACGAGCGCGTCCAGCTTCGCCGCGTCTATCCTCACGGTCGAGGCCTCGCGGCCGGCTATCGACTGGTTTTTCTTCTGCTTGTCGAGCGCCGCGTCGACTATCTCCGGGTGGAGCGAGCCCCCGGCCACGAGCATCTCGCCTATGCGGTGCTTCTCCTGCCCGCCCTCCGCGTCCTGCTGGCGCCTGAGCGCCTCTTCGAGCTCGGCTTTGGTGAGGGCCCCGCCCTTGACGAGTATCTCGCCCAGAAGGAGCATGTCCTCGGGAAGGCCCTGTATGAGCTCCACGTAGGAGGCGACCCTGCTGAACGGGGGAAGTATGTGTATGACGGCGTCCTCTCGCACGAACTCGAAGACGCCCTCGATGGCGGCCTTGTCAAAATCGCTCCGGAGGTCTATCTCAAAGCCCAGATAACAGCTCTCCGGGTCCATGTCCGAGGCCTGCGGCATTGAATCGAAGAGAGTCGTTATTGATACGACCTCTCCCATCTTCGAAAGGTATGATATGAAAGAGACAGGGTCCATGCCCGAGCGCAGGACGTCCTGGCCGAACCTTATTGATATGTGCCACGCGTCGGTCGCGGAGCTCGGCCCCTCGTGCCTGCTCTCTGGCGGCTTCGCCTGCTTCTCCTCTTTCTTTTCCACGGGGGCCGCGAGCCACTGGCCGAGGCGGGCCGCCAGCGCCGCGCCAGAGGCCTCTATTTCCGGCGTAAGGACTTCAATGCCGTCGGCCGCAAGGGCCGTCAAGGTCGATATGTGGTCCCTGCACTGGAGAAGGAGGTCGATGTTCTCCTTGCAGGCAAGTATCTCGCCTTCGCGCATCTTCGACAGGAGGTTTTCCACGTGGTGCGTGAACTTCTCGACCGTCTCTATGCCCAGGACGCCGGAAGAGCCCTTTATGGTATGCGCCGAGCGGAAAAGAGAGTTTATCGCGTCCTGGCAGGCCGGGTCGGCCTCCAGCGTCAGCAGGGCGCTCTCCATCTCCTGAAGGAGCTCCTGGCTCTCAGTTATGAAAGTCTGTCTTGCCTGTCCGAGTTCCAGTTCCATTACGCTTCTCCCTGCCTTGCGCTCCCGAAGAGCTCCCCAAGGTTGAAAAGGCCTATTACCGAATCCACCGGCGCGCTCCTGCCCGCCAGGGTGAGCTTCTTTCCGGCCAGCTCGCATTCCTTGCGCGCCAGCAGAAGGAGCTGCGCCCCGGAGGAGTCGAACTCGCTCACGCCCGAAAGGTCGAGCTCCACTGCCTCGGCGCCGTCTATGGCGGTTACGAGGGCGGCCTTCAGCTCAATGGCGTTGTAGATGTTCATCTCGCCCGTTACCGCGACCTCGGCAACATTCCCGCTTATTTGTGTCCGCATTTCCATATGGGCTCCGTTCAGGGCAGTATGAGCTTGGATACGGCCTCGAGCATCTGCTCGGGCTTGAAGGGCTTGACGACCCAGGCTTTCGCTCCGGCCGCCTTGCCTTCCTGCTTTTTCGATTCCTGGGATTCAGTCGTGAGCATTATGACCGGCGTGAACTTGTACCCAGGCTTGTCTTTGAGTGACTTGAGGAACGATATACCGTCCATGTTAGGCATGTTCACGTCACATACTATGAGGTTCACCTTCTGCCCTGTGAGCTTGCCGAGCGCGTCGGCCCCGTCGCACGCCTCGGTCACGTCGTAACCGGCCTTCGCCAGCGTAAGGCTCATCACCTGCCTGATAGACGCCGAATCGTCCACGACCATCACATTTTTTGCCATCTCTGTATCCTCCGGTTAAAATACGCTCAAAAGAAAGTGACGTCGCTTTGCGCCGCCGGCCTTATCTCCCCGGCGGAACGCCTGCCGGGGAAGGGCATCACCACGGCGCTGTGCGTCTCCCTCTGTTTTTCCATGACGTAGTGCTTCCTGATGTTGTCCGCGCTGAACTCCTCTATCCTGCAATCGTCTTCGCAGAGCCTCGCTTCCTTCATGCAAGAGCTGAGGAGTTCCACGAACCCGTCGGTCTCCTCTATGGCCTTCATCACGAGCTCTATCTGCTGGCGGACTATGTCCTGGAACTGCACTCCCGCCAGGAGGTCCAACACCTGCCCCGCTACCCGCTCGGAAGAGGAGCCTGCCTCCTCTAGTATCTGCCTGTTGAGGCTGTCGAGCTTGTTGTAGCTCTCCCCGAGGCTTCCGAGCTGGGCCTCGAGGCTCGTAAGGAGGCCCGCCTCCTGGTTGTTCCTGTCCTGGTTGAGCTTCAATGCGAACTTGCCCTCTATCTCGTCGGCCATCTTTATCATGGCCTGGCCTATCTTGCTGGCGGCCTGCTCAGAGTGCTTGGATAGTTTCCTGACCTCGTCGGCCACTATGGCGAAGCCCCTGCCGTGCTCTCCGGCCCTTGCCGCCTCAATCGCCGCGTTCAGGGCAAGGAGGTTGGTCTGGTCGCTTATCTCCTTCAAGAGGTCCACGAGCTTCGTCATGGACCTGGCGTCCTCTGCGAGCCCGAGGACTATCTTGTAGTCCCTGTCGACGTCGTCCCTGCGCTTGTCTATATAAGCCCTGAGGCCTGCTATGCTCTTTTCGTTGTCCTCGATAGTCTTCCCTGAAGACTCGGCGAGCTCTTCGGTCTGGCGCTGGAGCGTCGAGATGGCCCCCCTCATCATCGTCATGGAAGCGTCTATGTCCTGCGACTGGCCGATTATCTGGTTTGCGGCCTCGCCCGTCTGGCCGATGACCTCCTGGAGGTGGCCGGTGACGAGCCTGTTCACCTCGTGCTGTGAGCCGAAGTACCTCTCGAGTTTCTCCCTGCGGCGGCTGTAGTGGCGCGTCTTCTCGGCCAGCTCCCTCACTATCTCCTCGTTGTCGACCTCGGAGAGCCTCACGGAGCCCCTGTTAAGGAGATAGACAGGGACAAAACCGGCGATCAGCGCGAGGACCGCCATGGCAGCGGCCTTGACAGGGCCGGAACCCGTCATGAGCTCTGCCACAAGGATGACGCCTGCAGCCAGCGCCGTTATGAAGGCGGGCAAAAGCCTGCCGCCATCTTCCATCACTATGAACCTGTCCAGAACCGTTTGGGTCTTTTCCATTTAACAAGCCTCTGAAGCGGAATTATTACGTCCTTTTGTAGATATATCGGTCCAGCCTGCCCCGGCTACATCGGTACTGAGGCTAATTCTCTCCGGCACATATGCTGATTTAAAGCGCGTAAAAAGGTTGAGGGATTACAGGAAAAAGGGTTGAGGCAAGGACGAGGCAGGCGGCAAGAGGCCAGACGGCATTCGATTCAACTACTTGTTTTATATGATTTTTTTGGCTAAAAGAGTTACGGATTGACAGTTTGGGGATATACTTATAATAAGCTAAGGAGGTATGAACTATGAGAACAGTGAAAACGATATTTTTCCTGCCGCTTTTCCTTGCCTTTATGGCAACGGAAGCGCCGGGATACTATTATGGTGGGCTTGACGATTACGCGGCAGGAGTGCCTTCGCAGGAGGAAAAACTCCCGTTCACTTCTTCAGGCAGGGAGACTTTCTACTCGGGGACCATAGCCGACATAGAGCCTGAAAGCAGGTCCATACTGGTCCGCTCGCGGGTGCCAGGCTTTTTCGGCCCCGAGCTCATAGGCCTTCCCATCCAGGTGAACGACACCAGCACGGTGAACATATGCTACAGGGACACAGGGGAGTGTGTGTTGGCCGGGAGAGACGGCTGGAAGACCTTGAGTTCCATTCCAATGGAGACCCTTCTTGATTCCGATATCGTCGTGGTGGGCTACGCCGAGGACCAGAGCCGGATAATCACCATCACCGCCGACAACAGCCCGGCCTGAGGGGAGTGCGACATGAGGAGGGAAGGAGAAGCGGGAAGCTTTTACCTTCCCACCATCTTCTTGAACTCGTCTTCATCTATTATGGTGAGGCCGAGTTTTTTTGCCTTGTCGTACTTTGACCCGGCCTCTTCGCCAGCGACCACGTAATCGACCTTCTTGCTTACCGCAGAGGCGGCCTCCCCGCCGAGAGATTCGACCAGGTCCTTTGCCTCGTCCCTCGTAAAGGAAGATAGGCCGCCGGTGAAGAGGAAGACCTTTCCTGAAAGGACGCCTTCCGATGTGCCTTTTTCTGCCGCAAAGACGACGCCAGAAGCCCTGAGCTTCTCCAGGACCGCGATGTTGCGGCGCTCGTCAAAGAAGTCGACGATAGACCTGGCGGTCTCCGGCCCTATCTCGTGGATGGCAAGGAGCCCCTGCTCGTCCATCTCCATTAACTTCTCGATAGACCCGAACCTCTTCGCGAGAAGCCTTGCCATGTGCTCGCCAACGCCCTTTATGCCGAGAGCGTAGATGAGCCGCTCCAGAGCCGGGCGCTTGCTCCTTTCTATGCTGGCAAGGAGGTTCGATATTGATTTGTCCTTCCACTTGGCTAGGCTCTTGAGGTTTTCCGGCGTGACGTTCGAGTATATATCGGCCACGTCCTTCAATAGCCCGGCTTCGATGAACTGCTCTATGTGCTTATCGCCTAGCCCCTCTATGTCCATCGCCCTCTTGGACGCGAAGTGCCTTATGCTCTCTTTCAGCTGCGCCGGGCAAAGAAGCCCGCCGGTGCAGTAATGGATGGCCCCGACCCTGTCCACGGCAGAGCCGCATTGGGGGCAAGAGGAAGGCATGCGGAAAGGCTCTGCCCCCGGAGGCCTCGAGTCCATTATAACGGAGAGCACCTCGGGTATCACGTCCCCCGCCCTCTGGACTATGACGGTATCTCCCGGGCGCACGTCCTTCCTTTCGACCTCGTCGAGGTTATGCAGGGTCGCCCTCTCGATAGTCACGCCGCCGACGAATACTGGCTCGAGTATCGCAACCGGCGTCAGCGCGCCCGTCCTGCCGACCCCGACCTCAATCCTTTTAACCCGGGTCATCTCCTGCTTTGGGGCGAACTTGTAGGCTATCGCCCAGCGGGGGTTCCTCGTTCTGGCACCTAACCTCTTCTGAAACTCGAGGCTGTTAACCTTCAAGACCACGCCATCGAGCTCATAATCAAGCGAATCCCTCATCGCCTCCATTTTGTCGTGGTATTCTATCGCGGCATCTATACCGTGAAGGAGCTTTACGAAAGGGTTTACCTTGAGGCCAGATTTCTTGAGGAGTTCCAGGGTCTCGAGGTGGGTGAAAGGGGCCGCGCCCTCTATCACCCCGGCCCCGTAGAAGAATATGTCAAGGGGGCGGGAGGCAGTGACCTTGGGATCAAGCTGCTTTAATGAACCGGCAGCCGCGTTCCTTGGGTTTATAAAAAGCGGCTCGCCCCGCTCCTCCCTTTCCCTGTTCAGCTTCCTGAACGCGTCGAGCGGCAAAAAGACCTCTCCCCTTGCCTCCAGAAGCCTGGGGGCATCTTTGGTAAGCCGAAGCGGTATCGAGCGTACGGTCTTGAGGTTCTGCGTCACGTCCTCGCCCACTTCGCCGTCGCCCCTCGTGGCCCCTTTCACCAGGATGCCGTCCTCATATATGAGTTCCACGGCAAGCCCGTCCATCTTGGGTTCGCCTACATATTCAACACTTTCATCAGCGACAAGGCCCACCATCTTTTTGACACTAACATCGAAATCTAACGCATCTTTCGTTTTAGCGTTTTGAAGCGATATCATCGGTAAGGTATGCCTTATGGTCCCGAAGGCGGCCATCGGCTTCGCGCCGACCCTCTGCGTGGGCGAATCAGGGGTGACAAGCTCGGGATAGGCTGCTTCCAGCTCCTCCAGACGCCTCATCAGCCTGTCGTACTCGGCGTCCGGCACCTCCGGGCTGTCGAGCACATAATAGAGGTAGTTGTGGCGGTCTATCTCCGTGCGAAGGCGGGATATCTCTTTGAGCGCCTCGTTTTTTTCCATGAAGTTATATGTAGCACAGCGCCCTGCCTAGGTCAACGCGGGACGGAAGGGAAAGTTTTTACCTTGACCTCGAACTCCGGATGGGGTATAAGGAAAGACCCTCCATTGGACAGGGGCCTTTCTTTCGGAATTTATTCCTTGACAAGTCAGGTGAAATAATTTAAATTTTAGAATTCAAATCTTTGTTTGGGGATTTATGATGAAGACTTTTCTTCCGAAGGTAGACGCAAATAAGAAACAGTGGTTCCTCGTGGACGCCAAGGGGCAGACGCTGGGAAGGCTCGCGGCGAGGCTGGCAACGGTGCTCCGCGGTAAGCACAAGCCCACTTTCACCCCGAGCATCGACATGGGCGACTTTGTCGTCGTCGTAAACGCCGAGAAGATCGCGCTCACGGGCAACAACAAGCTGACCGACAAGATCTACTACCACCACAGCATGTACCCGGGCGGGCTCAAGTCCACCCCGGTCGGCAAGATGCTTACCAACAAGCCCGAAGAAGTCATAAAGAAGGCCGTATGGGGCATGCTCCCCAAGGGACCTCTCGGCAGGGACATGTTCAAGAAGCTCAAGGTATACGCCGGCGAGAACCACCCGCACCAGGCGCAGTCGCCTGTGAGCATGGCCGTAAACAAATAAGAATCCGGAGACAGGTAAATGGCAGAAGTATTCACCGCGGTAGGAAGGCGTAAGACATCGGTAGCGAGGGTCAGGCTTACGCCCGGCGCCGGAGAGATAGTAGTAAACAAGAAGGCCGTGGGCGAGTTCTTCAGCCGCGAGACCCTGAGGAGCATAGTAAAGCAGCCCCTCGAGCTTACCAGCACCGCTGGCAAGTACAACGTGACCGCGAACGTGGACGGCGGCGGCGAGAGCGGCCAGGCCGGAGCCGTAAGGCACGGGATCTCCAGGGCCCTTTGCCTCGTTGACGCCTCGTTCAGGGGAGTCCTCAAGAAGGCGGGTCTCATGACCAGGGACCCGAGAATGAAGGAAAGAAAGAAGTACGGACAGAAGGGCGCCAGGAAGAGGTTCCAGTTCTCCAAGAGGTAATCCCTTTTTTATCACGAAACTCTGAGGGGAAGGCCGCTGGCCTTCCCCTTTTTTATTTTAGTCTGTTGAAAAAGCCATCTGCTGCTTTGTTGTATGCCGGTTGACAACGGCTCAGATGGGATTTTTTGAGCGGCCTGCTCAAGAAAAAACAGAACAGCGGCAGGCCGCTCAAAAAGTTCCGCTGCCGGACTGCGAAGAGAGCGAGGAGTGAGGCGTACTTTTTGTACGCCGCAGTGACGAGCGACGATGACAACAACGCAGATGGGACTTTTTCAGCGGCCTGCAAGGAGTAGACAATGATCAAAGCAGCAATATTCGGCGCAAGCGGCTACACCGGCCTCGAGCTTCTCCGCATTCTCGCGACACATCCTGAGGCCCGCGTGGTCGAAGCTACTTCCAGGCAGTACAAGGGCACGCCTGTCCCGGAGGTCTTCCCGGCCCTCCGTGGTTTTTACGACGGGCTTCTCTTTACCGACCCTGAGGACCTCGGCTCTGTCAGCTCTGACATAGCTTTCAGCGCCATGCCCCACGGCGCCTCGCAGGACGTCGTCCCCGAGCTCCTGAAAAAGAACCGGGTCATCGACCTCAGCGCCGACTTCAGGCTTCACGACAAGGCTGCTTACAACGCCTGGTACGGCGAGCACAAGGCGGCCGGTCTTCTCAAGGAAGCTGTCTACGGCCTCCCGGAGCTTTACCGGAAGGAGATAAAAGACGCACGCCTCGTGGCAAACCCGGGCTGCTACCCGACCAGCGCGATACTTGCCCTCGCCCCGCTCGCACGAAAGGGCCTAATAAAGACAGGCTCGGTAATAATCGATTCAAAGAGCGGGGTATCAGGGGCCGGAAGGGGCGCGTCTTTAGCCAGCTCCTTCGTCGAGGTCTCTTCGGGCTTCAAGGCCTACAAGGTCGGCAGCCACAGGCATACGCCGGAGATAGAGCAGGAACTGGCGCTTGCGGCCGGCGGCAGCCTCAACGTCAGGTTCACGCCCCACCTGATACCTGTATCCAGGGGCATACTCACGACAGCCTACGCCGAGCTCAACAGGCCGCTTGCGCCCTCAGAGATGAGAGAGCTGTACAACGCTGCCTACTCGAAAGAGACTTTCGTGCGCCTCCTGCCTGAAGGGTCGTTCCCGGACATAAGCCAGGTCAGGGGCTCTAACTTCTGCGACCTTGGCCTTTTCGTGGAAGGGAGCCGGGTGACAATCGTTTCGGCCATAGACAACCTCGTAAAGGGCGCGTCCGGCCAGGCCGTGCAGAACATGAACATAATGTTCGGGCTCGACGAGAAGACCGCCCTTTTCACGCCTCCGCTTTCCATCTGAGCAGACAAAAAAACAGCCCCTTTTACCGAAAGGTAAAAGGGGCTGTTTGCGTTTTGGGGCTTACGCTTCCATTCATTATTTTTACTTGCCTTTAACACATACCCCGTAACAGGGCGGAGCGCGCCTAAGGGAGGAAGAGGCGACCGGGCCGGGGAAGTTGGGAGCGAAGCGACCTCAGGGGCCCGGTTCGCGGGTGGGAGAGGCGGAAAGCGCGTAGAGCCCTGTTACAGAGAGCGGCAGCAGCCGCGTTACATGGTATTTTGGAAAAGACTCTTTGCGCGGCAGCGCGCGAAAGAATAGAAGAAAGCCTTACAAAGTCAGGCTCAACAGCCCACCTCCCCAACCCCCTAAATCTTCTCACGTTCCCTGCTATCATCAATAATAAGGAGGTGGTCAAGATGATAGGATGGGCGATTACTTTCCTCGTAATCTCTCTTATAGCGGGTTTTCTCGGCTTTTCCGGGATAGCTGGCGCGGCGGCCTGGATGGCAAAGGCGCTTTTCGGCATCTTCCTGCTGATGTTCGTCCTTTTCCTGGTGCTCGGGTATACCGTCTACAAGAAGATCACCTGAGGCGCGTTTTAAAGACCGGGAACGGACAAGGCAGGCTTACAAAATAAAAAAACCCTGCATGCCTTGGCATGCAGGGTTGAACAAGGCTTTTTTTTGGTTAAAAGGTCAATCTGACCAGTTCTATCTTTTCTATCTCTTCTTTTTCGTTGATCTGCTCATCGTAGTGCTGCTCAGCGGAGATGGTCGGCATCGCGAGGCTGACCGAGCCTTCCTTCTTGTCTATCTCAACCGCGGCGGTCGACATCACGCCGCTGGTGGCAACTCCGTAAGCGGCCCCCAAAAGCACGCCGACGGCGGCTCCGGTGGGGATGTAGCTCAGATGGTCGTCAGGGTTGTCGGTCAGGAGCATTATCGCGGAACCGAGAAGGGCTCCGATGAGGCCACCGTACAGAGAGTCCCTCAAGGTGCGCTGCATCGAGTCCTGCGCGGAAGCCGTAGAGACGGCCAGAAACGTGAAAACCATTGCCAAGGCTGCAATTTTCTTCAGTTTTCCCATTCCCAAGGCCCTCCATTCTACAGGATTAAAAACTTGATAATTCTCGCAAGGTTAGTTCATATTAAAAGAAATGCTGATTTTTGTCAAGAGCCTGAGTCATAATTCCGAAAAATAGTGTATGATAACCATCAAACGTCCACAATGAAACCAATGATACCCCGGAGAACATTAGGAGAGAATTAAACGCTTATTTTTCGCAGGGTTAGCGAGGAACAAGGCCTTCCCGGCCACTTGACAGCCCTGCATTAGAGGATATACTGAGTACAGGGAGGGGAGATGACGATTACCGCTGATGTCTTTGACTTTGCTATTTTTTTGATCGGGCTTGGTTTTTTTATTTTTGTGATAGCGCTGGTACCCGCCCTGCTGCAGCTTAAAAGGACTTTCAAGGCGGTAGAGGAACTTACCACTGAGACTAAAAAGACCGTCGAAGTCGTAAACTTCATAGCGAAGAGGGCCCAGGACCAGGTCGCTGACTTCGAGGAGCTCATCACCAGGGTCAAAGACCTGGGCGTAAAAGTGACCGGGCTCGGGGATATAGTCGTCGACAACGTAAAGGGGCCGGTAATAAGCTTCCTTAGCTTTCTTTTCGGGGCTGAAGAGGGTTTTAAACGGTTCTTTCACAGGAATAAAAAAGGAGGAGGGAAAGATGAACAACTCTAAGAGTGTCGCGGTCGCTTTTCTTGTCGGCGGAGCCATAGGCGCCGGGCTTGCCCTTCTTTTCGCCCCTGATTCAGGCACTGAAACAAGGAGAAAAATAAAAGAGGGCGCCGAAGACGCCGGGGACTGGGCAAAGGACAAATACCAGGACGCCAGGTACAAGGTCTCCGAAGGCACCGGCAAGGTCAGAAGCTTTGTCAGCGACAGGCGTGAAGACCTCCAGTCGGCCTTCGAGGCAGGCAAGGAAGCCTACAACAAGGGCAAAGAGAGGCTCATAAAAGAGTCTTGAGTTTATTATAAGGGCATAAATGCGGCTAATCTGAGGCGCATTTATGCCCTGCCACAAACCAGCCCCGCCTTTCAGGGATGATTTTTACCTGTAAACCTTTCCAAATCCAAAATCGATGGCGGGACTTTGCGCGCCCGCCGCGGGAGACGGCGTGCCGCCGGAAACATTCCATTACGGTCCTGAAGCCCAGATATCACGCGTTGCCATGCGTTCCGGGCCTACGCACAAGCCTGCCCTGCCGAAGGAGCTTTTAGATGGCCGATAAGCACACCACTTTGAGCGTCTTCACGGCGGACGTGGGCGGGCTTGTCGGCCATGTCAGCAGCCACCCCGAAGTCGTAGACAACGCAAGGGAGCGCCTTAGCTCGGCAAAAGCCAAAAAGTTCATATCCGACTACCATGTCCTGAGGTGCTGTGACGACCTCGAACTGGTAATCACGCACCAGTGCGGCGTCGACGACCGCGAGATACACGAGCTCGCCTGGAACACGTTCACATCTTGCAGGGAGATAGCCCAGGACCTGAAGCTGTACGCATGGTCAAGGGGCCTGCTTGACGAGTTCACGGGAAACCTGAGGGGCCTGGGCCCGGGGGTAGCTGAACTGGAATTCCTCGAGCGCTCCAGCGAGCCCGTCGTGGTCTTCTTCGCTAACAAGACGGGGCCGGGCGCGTGGAACCTCCCCCTTTACAGGATTTTCGCCGACCCTTTCAATACCGCGGGGCTCATCTGCGATCCGGCCATGCTGGACGGCTTCACCTTCACCATCCAGGACATAAGGGAGAACAAGGCAATTACCCTCAAGACCCCCGAGGAGACGCACTTCCTCCTGGCCCTTGCCGGTTCGACCAGCAGATACGTGATAACGTCGGTTTCAAGGAACGTCGGGAGCGAGGCTGCGGCAGTCGTCTCCAGCCAGAAGTACGACATCATCGGCGGCAGGCCGGCCGCGAGGAACGAACCAGCCCTCATCGTAAGGTGCCAGTCCGGCCTTCCTGCTGTCGGCGAGGTGATGGAGGCGTTCTCGTTCCCTCACCTCGTCTCCGGGTGGATGAGGGCGTCCCACGCGGGCCCGCTCATGCCAGTGCCCTTCTACGAGGCGAACTCCACCAGGTTCGACGGCCCCCCGAGGGTCATCTCCGCCGGGTTCCAGGTAACGGAGAGCCACCTCATCGGCCCTCACGACATGTTCGACGACCCGAGCTTCGACGAGGCGAGGAAAACCGCCAACAAGGTCACCGACTATCTCCGGCGGCACGGCCCCTTTCAGCCGCACAGGCTTCCTCAGGAAGAGATGGAGTACTCTTCCATGCCTGTCGTTTTCGACAGGATAAAAGACCGGTTCAAAAAGCTCTGAGAAAGGGCAGATGGAACGCTCCGGCAACGGCAGGAGAAGGACGAGGGCTGACCAGCTGCAGGCGGGCAAGCTGCCCATGGGGCTCCTCGACCGCCTCCTGAAGAAGTACGCCCTGCCAGCTCCGGGAGTTATCGTCGGCCCATCCATCGGCATAGACTCTGCAGTCATCAAAATCGGCAGCACCCTTCTTGCAGCCAAATCAGACCCCGTCACATTCGTCTCGGAGAACATCGGCGCGTACGCCGTCCATGTCAACGCCAACGACATCGCCGTAATGGGAGGCGCACCGAAGTGGTTTCTCGCCGCCATCCTGCTTCCAGCGGGCAAGGCCACACCGAAAACCGCCGAGAGAATCTTCGCCCAGGTGAGCGCGGCCTGCGAGGAGGTCGGCGCGGCCCTTTGCGGCGGGCATACCGAGGTGACCCCGGGTATAAACAGGCCCCTTGTGGCTGGCCATATGCTCGGCACGCTCCTTGTGAAAAAACCAATCACTTCCGCAGGGGCGCGTCCGGGGGACGTCCTGATACTCACGAAAGGCATCGCCATAGAGGCAACGAGCGTCATCGCGAGGGAGTTCAAAAGCGAGCTCAAAGGCTCGTTCTCCGGCGTCTTCCTCAGGCGGTGCGCAAACTACTTCAGAAAGCCAGGCATAAGCGTCGTGAAGGACGCCCTGGCAGCCCTTGAGAACGGCCCGGTAAACGCCATGCACGACCCCGACCGAGGGCGGCCTTTCAACAGCCCTCTACGAGCTCTCGGCGGCCTCAGGCTGCTCCGTCACCGTCGATGAAGACATGATAACGGTGCTCCCGGAATCAAGGGCCCTGTGCGGACATTTCGGCATAGACCCGCTCGGCGCAATCTCCTCGGGCGCACTCCTTATCTCAGCCCCGGAGAGACGCGCGGCGAAAATAACCGGCGCTCTCCGGGAAGCAGGTATACAGTCCGCAATCATTGGGAGGGTGGGGCCGAAAGGGCGCTCCGTCAGGATGACAGCAGGAGGAAAGTCGAAAAAACTCAAGTATTTCGAGCGGGACGAGCTGACCAAAATCTTGTTATAATGAGATTGAGGAGGCTCGATATGCCAAAGAAAACAGGAAAAGGACTTCTTGAAAGGGCCCCGCACATCGTAAGGAGAAAAAGCATCGACCCGGAAGGGTCTGACCCGTATCTCAACAAGGACGCTCCGGACGATATGGCCCTTTGCAGAAGATGCGGGGCTGTGTATCATGAAAAAAGATGGTATAAGAGAGAAGACCTGCCCGGCAAGCTGGCCGGCTCCCCGAACACCGCGCTGGTCTTTTGCCCCGGCTGCCAGAAGGTAAGGGACAAATACGCCGAAGGGTACCTGTCGATAGAAGGCCAGTTCGTCGAGGAGCACGCAGATGAGATAATGAACGTCATCGAGAACAAGGAAGGCCTGCAGGCCTACATAAACCCGCTTGAGCAGATAGTCGAAATCAAACGCTTCGACGGCCACATCGAGGTGCAGACTACTACTGAAAAGCTCGCGCAAAGGATCGGGCAGATACTCCAGAAGGCGTTCAGCGGCGAGCTGGTGTACAAATGGAGCAAAGACAAGAGTCTCGCCAGGATAATCTGGACGAGAGATTAAAGGCCGCAACGGCCAAATAACCGAAAGGAAGTTTACGAACAGATGTTTGAAGCGCAATTGTACGAAAAGGCGGCAAAAAAGAGCGTCGACTGCCGCCTTTGCTCTTTCCGCTGCCATATTCCGGACGGACGGCGCGGCATATGCGGGGTAAGAGAAAACAAGGGAGGCACTCTATACACCCATACTTGGGGCCGCCTCGTGGCGGAGAACATAGACCCCATAGAAAAAAAGCCGCTCTTCCACTTCCTGCCGTCTTCCCGCTCCTTTTCGGTGGCGGCCGCGGGCTGCAACTTCAAATGCCTCAACTGCCAGAACTCGGATATCTCGCAGGCGCCGAGGGAGGGCGGCTTGGTCGGCGGCGAAGAGGTCTCTCCAGAGGAGATAGCAGCCGAAGCTTATGAAACTGGGTGCGAGTCGATCTCGTATACCTATACCGAGCCGACCATCTTCTTCGAGTACGCGCATGACATAGGCGTGCTCGCGAAGGAAAAGGGTCTAAAGAACGTATTCGTGACGAACGGGTACATGACGCCCGAGTGCCTCAATGCACTAGATGGGGTGCTGGACGCCGCGAACGTGGACATAAAATCCTTCAGCGACTCGTTTTACAGGAAGGTATGCGGGGCTACCCTCGCTCCTGTGCTCGAAAGCGTCGAGAACATGAGGCGTATGGGCGTATGGGTCGAGCTTACGACCCTCGTCATCCCTACCCTCAACGACAGCGAGGAGGAGCTGAGGGCGCTGGCGAAGTGGATTTACAGGACCGACAAGACAATGCCGTGGCACCTGAGCGCCTTCCACCCGGCCTACAAAATGTTGGACATCGGCCCGACTCCGGTTGAAACCCTCGAGAGGGCCAGGGAGATAGGCCTTGAGGAGGGCCTGAGGTACGTCTACACGGGGAACGTCCCCGGCAACAGGGGCGAGTCGACCTATTGTTGGAACTGCTCCGCCTTGCTCATCGAAAGGCGCGGCTTCATGGTGAAAAAGAACGCTGTCGCGGACTCCAGGTGCCCTTCATGCGGCTCTGCGATAGACGGGGTAGGGCTTTAGAACTATACTTCATTATAGCGGCATTGAAGTCACCTCAAAGGAGGGTTTACCATGCTTGCTACTTTCAATATTATCCCCATCGGTTCCGGCGAATCAATGGGGGACCAGATAGCGGCCGTCCTCAAGATAGTCGACGAGAGCGGGCTCCCGTACAAGGCCAACGCGATGTCGACGGTCGTGGAAGGCGGATGGGACGAGATAAACGGCCTCGTGAAGCGCTGTCATGAAGAGGTCCTGAAAAAAAGCCCGCGTGTCGTGGTGAACATCCAGCTGGACGTAAGGCCTGCCAAGCCGAAGGAGAGGATTACCGAGAAGCTCAAGAGCGTGGAGAAACGGCTCGGCAAAGAGGTAAAGAAATAATCGAGCTCGACGGCAGCTTCGGCGAGGGAGGCGGCCAGATACTGAGGACCGCGCTCACCCTGGCCTCGCTCACGGGCTTGCCCTTCAGGATATACAACCTGAGGTCAAGACGAAAACGCCCGGGCCTGAGGCCCCAGCACGCGCTCTCGGCCAGGGCCGCAGCCCAGGTGACAAAGGGCAGCCTCGAAGGCTGCGTCGAGGGCTCACGGACTCTCACATACCTGCCCGGCAAAATAAAATCGGGCAGGTATTTTTTTGACTGCGGCACAGCCGGTTCACTCTCCCTCGTCTTCCAGACCATACTCGCCCCGCTCGCGTTCTCGGAGGCAAACTCTTCCGTGACATTTAAGGGCGGCACCCATGTACCCTGGAGCCCGCCAACCTGTTACATCGAGGAGGTCTTCCTACCGCTTCTTTCACCCATTGGCCTTGCGGCCGGTTTTTCGACCGTCTCGAGAGGATATTACCCGGCTGGAGGAGGAGAGGCCAGCGCACAGATAAAACCGGTAAAGGCACCACTTGCGCCTTTCATCATTACCGGCCGAGGCAAGCTCGTAAGAGTGCGCGTCACTTCGGCCGTGTCGAACCTGCCCCTTTCAATAGCGGAAAGGCAACTCAATAGCGCCTCAGAGCTCCTTTCAAACTTCCCTGTTGAAACCGTACTTACCGAAGCCCCATCACCCGGCAGAGGCACATCCGTTTTCATCCTGGCCGAGTTTGAAAATTCGAGGGCAGGCTTTTCCGCCCTCGGCGCGCCCGTCAAAAGGGCCGAAGCCGTCGGCGTAGAGGCGGCCATGGCTTTTCTCGAGTACATGGGAAAAGAGGGTGCGCTCGACCCGCATCTTTCAGACCAGGCGCTCATCTATATGGCTCTTGCCGGAGGCGAGTCCTCCTTTACCACCACGGAGATAACAGGCCACCTCCTGACCAACGTCCATGTCATCGAAAAATTCCTCCCGGTAAAGTTCAGCGTCGAAGGCCCGGCAGGCTTTGAAGGCTCCGTGGCGGTCAGGGGAGCCGGGTTCGAGAAAAGGTTTTCGGGCTGAAATTCATTGCGGGATTTGTTATGCTGGAGGAGATGGATCTTTTCGACCTCATGCTGAAGACGCTAGAGCCTTTTTTCCTGGCCTTCATCCCGCTCTTCGTGGCGATGGAGCCCATAGGGCTCATCCCTGTCTACGCTTCTTTGACCTCGAAGATGGACAGGCACCAGAAAAGGAGCGTCCTCCTCCATTCGACTGTAACCGCCGCCGCAATTACCCTCGCCTTTCTCCTGGTCGGCAGGGCCGTATTCCTTCTGCTCGGCATAACGCTCCCTGACTTCCAGATAGCCGGAGGACTTATCCTCCTTTCAATCGCCATAGTCGACATAGTCTCCACGGCCAGGTTCGCCCCGCTTGCGCCCATGCCCGGGGTTGGCGTCGTCCCCATTGGCACGCCGCTCATTGCCGGGCCAGCCGCGCTCACTACCCTTCTCATGCTGAGCGAGCTTTACGGCTTCACCGTCACTCTAATAGCCCTGCTCGTGAACCTCTTTATCGTATGGGCAACTTTTCTTTCGGCAGACGCGATAATAGACTACATAGGAGAGAAGGGCGCGATGGCCGCCTCGAAGGTCATCTCATTGCTCCTGGCCGCCATCGCGGTGATGATGATACGAAGGGGCATAGAAGGCATGCTCTGATTCTACCGGGGCTGATATTGGTCATGGAAAAAAACTGAAAAGCAGGTTATCATTCGGGCGTAAAATGAAACTAATAGCTATTTTTTCTTCTGAAAAAAGAGCAATTTTCCCAGGAGGCTTTCTGTAAGATGATCCTCAAATTAGCGCTATTACTGCATATAATCTCGGCCATCTTCTGGGTAGGCGGCATGCTCTTCCTCGTTCTCGTCGTGGCCCCCTACCTGAAGACGATATCCGACCCGAAGGCCAAGTCCCAGATATACCAGGTCGTCGGAAAGCAGTACAGGTTCTGGGGTTGGGTTGCGATAATAACCCTTCTCATAACCGGCCCGGTGATGCTCCATTACCTCTACGCGATGCCGTTCTCGGCCCTCTTTGACCCGGCGTTCCACGGAACTGGCTTCGGCAAGGCTGTCATCGGCAAGATAACGCTCGTGACCATAATTGTCATAAGCGCCCTGGTGCACGACTTCTGGATAGGGCCCAAGGCGAGGAACTCGCCGAGGCATTCGCAGATAGCGAGGATCTTCGGCAGGGCAAACCTCCTGGTGGCCCTCTTGATAGTGCTCTTCGCCGTCTTCATAAGGGCCGGCGGGATTTAAAAGATGCACAAATTCAACCCGGAACATTTAGAGCGCCTCATGAGCGAGGAACGCGAAAAGGAGCTCTCCCCCGAGAAGATATTGCGGGAGGCGGGCCTGAAGCCAGGCCAGATATTCGCGGACATAGGCGCTGGCCCCGGCTTTTTCACGATCCCCGCGGCCAGGATAATCGGCCCATCGGCTATCGCCTTTGCCGTGGACACGCAGGCGGAGATGCTCATCGACCTGCGCGACCGGCGCAACCCTCCCGACAACGTCATCCTCATGAAGTCAGAGGAGTACGAGATACCCATCGGCGACTTCGAAGCCGACTTCATTCTCCTTGCCTACGTACTCCACGAAACGCCCGACAAAGTACGCCTGCTCCGCGAAATAAAGCGCGTTATGAAGCCCGGGGCTACCCTTCTCGTGCTCGACTGGACGAAAAAGGCGGAAGAGAAGGGGCCGCCGCTTGAAGAGCGCATATCCGACAAGGAGGCCCGCGCCTTTGTCGAGGAAGCGGGTTTCGACGTGGTCCAGCTCTCTCCCCTCAATACTTCTCACTACAGGATAATCGCCAGAAGACCTGCCTGACAGGAGGCGGCCGATGGAAGCGAAAGTCAACAGCACGACGATATCTCTGGTGCGGGGCGACATAACCCTCGAAGAGACCGACGCGATCGTGAATGCCGCGAACTCGGCCCTCGCCGGAGGAGGCGGAGTAGACGGTGCGATACACCGCGCCGGCGGGCCAGCGATAATGGAAGAGTGCGGGAAGATAGGCGGCTGCCCCACCGGGAGCGCGGTCATCACCACCGGAGGCAACCTCAAGGCAAGTTTCGTCATCCACACGGTCGGCCCGATCTACAGGGGCGGCAGTTACGGCGAGCCCGGCCTCCTCAAAAGCGCCTATGCCTCGAGCCTTTCCCTGGCCATCAAAAAAGGGCTCAAATCCATCTCATTCCCTTCAATCAGCACCGGGGTCTACGGATACCCAATAGAAGAGGCTTCGACGATAGCCGTTTCAACGGTCATCGAGTTCGTCAGGCAGAACGAGGGCCTCGACCTCGTCAGGTTCGTCCTTTTCTCGGAAAGGGACCTGGCCGCCTACTCCGGCGCTCTCCGGAAAAACCTCCAATCGCCCTCTCCTTGACAGTTTTCCCCAAAAGACATAAAATCCAAGTAGATGATATTGATTTTCATTTTCGTTAATGGAGGCGGTCATGGACGAGTATGAATCGACAGTCCCGGTAACGCGCGAATCGTTCAACGAGGAAAACGACATAGCCATCTTCATGGGGCCCATCACTTCCATGTACGACAGGATAAAAGCGCAAGAGCTCAAGACCCTCATGAAAAGCGGCCGCAAGCTCTCGATAATCGACGTAAGGACGCCGGAGGAATACAGGAGCGGGCACATCTGCGGGGCCGCAGAAGTCCCGGTCGAGTCGATAGAAGAGATGGTGCAGGGCCTGGACACCGAAAGGCTCATCGTCGTCTATTGCGGAGCCCCCATGAGCGCGGAAGGGGTTGTAGCGGCGGACAAGCTCCACACGCTCTCTTTCCACAACGTCCTCGTGCTCGACGGAGGGCTTTCGGTCTGGAAAAAAGAAGGCGGCTGCCTCGAGCTGGAAACCTCTCCAGCCCTTCATTGACCCATGTTGAAGCTTCTCCGGATGGGCAGTATAGTCTTATTAAGAGAGTTTAAAAACTCCAAATCCCGGGCTTTTCTACTTGCCTGGCAGGAGGTATTCAATGATACGGGACATATCGCGCGAGGAACTCAAAGATATGATGGACGGAGGAGAGAGCTTCGTCCTCATTAACGTGCTCGACGCTGAAGATTTCGAGAACGAGCATATCTGCGGCTCGATAAACCTTCCTGTGGCTACAATAGCCAGGGACGCAGACGGTATACTGAACAGGAACGACACTGTCGTAGTACACTGCTCCGGCCCGGCGTGCACCGCGAGCCACATAGCCGCTGAAAAGCTCGAATCGCTGGGCTTCAGCGACATCTGGAGGTTCAAGGGCGGCATAGAGGAATGGAAAGCTGCCGGTTATTGCCTCGAAGGGATGGCCTACAAGGGTAAAGCGGCGTAAATTTGCCGCCCGTCAATCTGACTCTCTCCCCTTCCCCCAGATAAGGGGAGAGAGTGTTTTTTGTTTTCCTACTCTCCCACCTTCGCCAGCAGCCCCTTTTCCTTGACCACCTTGAAGTTCCAGTAGAAGAAAAAGACCGAGAAGATGATATACAGGACGTTGAGCCCGGCAGCCCACGCAAGCTCCCTTGCAGGGAAAGCCCCTCCTTCTATGACAATCCTCATGCCCTCGAAGACGTGCGCTGCCGGGACGAATTGCGCCACCGCCTTTAAAAACCAGGGCAGGACCGCTACCGGGTAGAAAACAGCCGATACGGGCTGAAAAAGTAGGGCTACTCCCCAGGCCAGCACCTCGGCTTCCTGCCCGAATCTCAATATGAGGGCGGTCGTGACTATGCCAACGGCCCAGCCCATGACGACGAGGTTCAGGACGAGCGGGACCAGGGCGAGCCCGATCTCGAATATGTTGAAACGGTACAGGAGGAGCGCGAGCGTCACCATTACTGTAGAGGTCAGTAGCAGCTTTATTATGCTGAGGAACAGGAGCGAGAGGACGTACTCGGTCGCGCTCATGGGGCTTACGAATATATTGAGGAGGTTCCTCGACCAGACGTCCTCGAGGAACGAGACCGAAATGCCCTGTTGGCTCCTGAACAGGATGTCCCAGAGGATGAGCGCACCCAGAAAGAAGGTCACGAACTGGGGCACAGCCCCGGACTGCCTGGAAAGGTAGACCGTGACGAACCCCCAGACAAGCAGGTCGAGCACTGGCCAGTAGAAGACCTCCATGAGCCTCGGCATGCTCCGTTTGTATAGGTACAGATGGCGTACGGTGTAGGCCAGTATCCTCTGGAAACTCGTCATTCGCCGGGCCTCGCTATCTTCAGGAAGACCTCTTCAAGAGTCCTGCCCTTCCATTCCCTCATTATGCTGGCTGGGTCGCCCATGGCGATTATCCTGCCCTTGTCCATGAAGATTACCCTGTCGCACATCTCTTCCATTTCCTTCATGTTGTGGGACGTATAAAGGATTGACAGGCCCTGCTCGCCCCTTATCTTCTTCAGCAGGTGCCTGGTCTTGTCGGCTATGTCCGGGTCGAGGCTTGCCGTGGGCTCGTCGAGAAACAGTACCCTGGGGCTGTTGAGGAGCGCCTTACACAGGCACACCCTCGTGATCTGGCCGGAGGAGAGCCTGCGCGTAGGGGTATGCCTTATCTCCTCTATCTCGAACGTGCGTAAGAGCTCAGTTATCCTCTCCCTGTATTTTTTGACCCCGTAAAGGCGCGAGAAGACAATGAGGTTCTCCTCGACGGTGAGCGAGTACGGAAGGGATATGTAGGAGGACGAGAAGTTCACCTGCCTCAGTATCTCCTCCCTGCCGGTCTTTATGTCGAGGCCGAATATCCTTATCTGGCCGCCGGTGGGCGTGGTGAGGCCGAGGAGCATCTGCAGGGTCGTGGTCTTTCCCGCGCCGTTCGGGCCGATGAGCCCGAGTATCTCCCCCTCGAACATGTCAAAAGAGATGCCGTCTACGGCCTTTTTAAACCTGTTGAATACCTTCGAGAGCTCCCTTACCTCGACGATGGACTTCAATCCTTTTCATCCCTTTCAGCTGAGAGTTCGTCGTAAACGCGGGCGGCGTTCGCAGGAAGCCACTCCCTGTACATGAGCCACGAGGAGTACGCCGGGAGGCTTACCTTTGAAGCCGCTTCATTCCTGCCCATGCCTTCTTCCATCATCCTTTTCACCTCGGCCCTCAAGGCCTCGATGTAGCCCTTGTACTTCAATGCGTCCTCTTTCGAGGCGATCGGCCCGTGGCCAGGGACCAGCCTTGCGGCCCCGGTCGAGGTTATCTTGTCTATAGCCTTCAAGACCCCGGCAGTCTCGCCGTCGTTCAAAAGCGGGAGCCTTCCGTTATAAATGAGGTCTCCGCTGAAAAGTATCTTCTCCTCTGGGAGCAGACGAAGATATCTCCTTCGGTGTGCGCTTTAGCGCCCGCGTAGACGAGCTCCATAGTCCTGCCGCCGTGCCTCAATATCATCCTGTCGGTGAAAGTCATCTCCGGCAGAGTCAGGGAGAAGCTCTTGAGGCTCTCCTGGCCGAAGAACTTCCTGAACATGGCCCTGTGCCCCTCGTCCCGCTCGACTAGCTCCTTCCTCGTGTTCTCGTGGGCTATTATCAGGCCCTCCGCGAAGTACTGGTTCCCGAAGGTATGGTCGCCGTGGTAGTGGGTGTTTATGACGTGGGTCACGGGCTTGTCCGTGGTCTCTTTTATCTTCTCCCGAAGGAGCATGGCGAGCTCTGCGGGCCCCTGCGTGTCGATTACGACGACCCCTTTTTCGGTCACGACGAAGCCGGAGTTTGTTTTGCCTTCGCCCCCGATGAAGGCGTAGACGCCCGGCGCGAGCGCCTTGAGCTCTGGGGCGGCAACGGCAACATCAGCAAAGACCAGCATACAGGCCATAAGCGCGAATGAAAGCTGCCTTATCATGGGAAAACCTCCTTGAAAATGGCGGCGAATGTGATTTTATCCCCTAACAGGCTTCAAGACAAGCACAGGCGGGCTTCTTGCGGCTTGCCCACCCCTCTGATATGCTTTAAACAGACGTCCAAAGGACTTGATTTGCCTCTGGAAACGTCAAAACATGAGGCTTTTATGGCAAAAGGAATAAAAATATTCAAGATTCTCGGGATACAGGTATCCCTTGATTATACATGGTTCATAGTCTTCGTGCTCTTCGCCTGGTCGCTTTCATACGGGTATTTCCCGTTCCAGCACCCCGGGCTTCCAACCGGCACGTACCTGACCATGGGCATCCTTTCCGCCACTCTCCTGTTTGCGTGCGTCCTCATCCACGAAATATCCCACTCGTACACGGCCAACAGGCTCGGCATGGACATCCACGAGATAACGCTCTTCATATTCGGCGGGGTCGCCCAGCTCACAAAAGAACCGGAGGACGCGGCAACCGAGCTCAAAATTGCGATAGCAGGGCCAGCTGCAAGCCTCGTCCTCGCGCTCCTCTTCTACGGTTCAGCCGCGGCAATAAACCCGGAGGCCTACCCTCTCCTGAAATCGGTGCTCGGCTATCTCGCGCTCATAAACTTCATCCTTCTGGGCTTCAACATGATACCAGGCTTCCCGCTCGACGGGGGCAGGGTCTTCAGGGCGATTTGGTGGCTTAGGACCGGGGACATCAACACGGCGACGAGGGTCGCGAGCAACATCGGCAAAGGGTTCGCCCTTTTCCTCATAGTCATGGGGTTCATACAGATATTCATGGGGAACTTCGTAGGCGGGCTCTGGTTCGTTTTCATCGGGGTCTTCGTCCAGCAGGCGGCAGAGAGCGGCTATCAGCAGGTCGTCATTAAAAAAGCGCTTTCAGGCCTCAAGGTAAAAGACCTGATGTCCAAGCCTGTCATAACGGTCGACGGACAGAGCAGCGTGACCGACGCCGTGGAGAACTACTTCTTCAAGTTCCATCACGCCAGTTTCCCTGTGCGCTCCGACGGGCAGGTCTCCGGCCTATTGACCCTCAACAACGTGAGGGCCGTGGACAAGGAGAGGTGGAACGATACCCGCGTTAGCGACGTGATGAACAGGCTCGGCCCGAACGACACTTTGAGCCCTGAAGACAACGCCATAGACGCCCTTTCCAGGATGATGGCGAACAGCAACGGCAACCTCGGCAGGTTCCCCGTGGTCCAGGGAGGCCAGCTCGTCGGCATAATCTCGAGGCAGGACATAATGAAGATGCTCGAGTTCAAGGCGGGCCTTCAAAGGTAGCTCTACTTCAAGAGCACGACCCCGCCCACCACCAGGGCTATTCCGGCGAGCTTCTGCATGGTGAACGCCTCCCCGAGAAAGAGGACCGACACTAGGAGGGCGACGAGCGGGTAGGTCGCCGCTACCGGCACGACGACCGACGCCTCGCCCCATTTGAGTGCTGAGTAGAAAGCCAGCTGCCCCAGCAAGCCCGCCACGAGGCCTCCTGCCGCCACGAACAGCGCGCTCTTCAGGTCGACTGAAGCTACCTCCCCCATCCTGCCCATGACAAGGACTCCGAGCATGGCGAAGAAGGCTATGGGTATTGTCCTTATGAAGACCCCGAGAAAGGGGTCCATGCCAGCCCCCTTGAGGCCGACCTTTTCGAGCGCCGGGGCAAAGCCCCATATTACAGCCGCGAGGACCGCGAAAAGAAATGATTTGTCCATCGTATGAACCCCTTCGGTATCGTTCCAGGTATTTTAACCTGAACGCCTGAAATAAAAAAGCCCCTGCCGTTTCCGGCAGGGGCTTCGTGCTTTTTTCTGATGGCCGTTCTTACTTCGATATTTTAAGCGTCCTGTCGTGCATCTTCTGGACGGGCCTGTTGTTCTTGTGCATTATCTTCTGTATGTCCTTTATCTGCCCCTCTGACATCTCGATGGGGGTCTGGAGGACTATCCACCTTACGTTCTCCGAGCAAGGAGGGGTCGTAAGGGAGCCGGAATAGGTGAAGTACTTCTTGTCCTTGGGGAGGAGCTCGGAAGCGTTGATGTCAACGGCGGCCGACTTC
The DNA here is from genome assembly GCA_905339405.1 of uncultured bacterium. Taxonomy (GTDB): domain Bacteria; phylum Desulfobacterota; class GWC2-55-46; order GWC2-55-46; family GWC2-55-46; genus GWA2-54-12. The sequence continues at coordinate 37,706 of CAJPGC010000054.1, forward strand.
TTCTCGTTGGCCTTCTTGGGCAGGTTCGACCAGATGGCCTTGTAAGCGGCGTTCTCCTGGCCGTTCTCGACGAGCACGCCTACGACCGCGAGCTCGCCCTTGTCGTTCTTGTGGACGAGGTGCATCTCGTTGCCGAAGGACTTCCCGGCTACCGTGTGCTCGCTGGGGGTATGGAAGTGGAACTGGACGAGGTTATACTGCTCGCCGTTCACGGATATCGAGCTGCCGTTGTCGTAGTTTACCTGCACGGTATGGCCGTTGTTGACAACGTTGAGCTTCGAGGCCTTGTAGTCGAATTTGATTTCCGCGAGCTCCTCTGCGGCTGCCCCGGTCAAGTCTATGGGCGACTGGGTCTTGCCTTCGGAGCAGGCCTTGTACTCGCCTGACATATGTCCCCATTTTTCGGGGCCGTGCTCGCCCTCATAACCCCAGTGGGCGCCTGAACCGGCGTTGGCGTTGAAAGCCGCGAGGGATAATCCTATTGCGAAAGCTGCCGTCAAAACAGATTTTCCGAATCTCATCTTTCGAACTCCTTTTTTTACGTGGGTGTTGGGAGTGCAAAACCGCACAGATTATATATTGGGAACGGCCCGAACGCAACCTATTTGGAAAAGAGCATCTTGATGGATATGACGAGGAGGACCGCCCCGAACGCCTTCGTAAGGGCCGGGGTCGAAAGGGAGACCGCAGCCTTGCCGCCCAGATAGCCGCCTAAAACAAAGCCGGCGCAAAGAAGGGCGGCAGCCTTGACGTCCACGTGCCCCTGGCTCCAGTAGGCCCACACGGCGAGTATGCCGATGGGCGGGACCATCATGGCAAGCGTCGTGCCCTGCGCCTGGTGCTGGGTGAAGCCGAAGAGAAATACAAGGGCAGGCACCACGATTATGCCGCCGCCCACGCCGACAAGGCCGCTCAGCACGCCCGCAGCAAGGCCTACCGCTATGAAAAGAGCTTCTGCCATTACGAATTTTTATAACACAAAAGACGGCTCAAAAAAATTAGATATTTTTTCTGAGATCAAGGAAGGGTGGAAATAAAAAGCGCAGCATATATGAAAATATGTGAGCATTTTTATTTACACACTGACGCGGAGGTCAGGAAAAATAGCAATTTTTATTTTTAAAATTTAAAGACAAGCCTCACAAGGGATTGCAACGCCAGAAAAGCCATATCCTTTGCGACCTCTCTGGTGCTCATGGGCCGGGCTTCCTTGAGCTCGCTTGCGGCGAGCTCAAGGGTCGTGGGCATGGCGATGTCGCCGATCTTGAGTTCCTTCTGAAGGTGCTTCAATGCGCTCGTCTCGGCGGCACCTGGCTCACCGTCCCTTTCACCGCGAAAAACCTTCCTGTGGGCGGCGTACTTGCCGAGCTCGCCCCTATTGAGCCAGAGGCCGTTGCAGCCGGGGCAGCGCTCTATGAGGGCGTCCTTAGGCAGGTTCGGGTCTGTAAATATCGCGAGCGCCTTTTCGCACCTGGGGCACTTGCCCTTCGCGGCGTGAGGGGCCACGGCGGCGGCAAAGGAAGCCGCGTCGATCGCTTCGAGGTCCCTTATGGATTTGTCGGTTACGAAGTAGAGCTCCCACCTGTCGAACCAGACCCCGCCGCAGCCCTTGCACTGGTCGAGGAGCAGTACGCGGCCATAGTTGGCAGCGGCGTAGACCTCGTGGAGGAAGCCGCCGCATTCGGGGCAAAGGAGTTGTTTGGGTTGGGTCATTGGGTTCACGTTTTTCTAAGAAAGTCCTTATCTGTCATTCTGAGTGAAACGAAGAATCTCGTGCTCTGCCAGAAAGTACGGATTCTGTCCCCCTCTTTTCTAAAGAGGGGGACAGGGGAGATTTTTTCTCTTCGAAAAAAACCGGCCTTCGGTCACTCAGATACCTTAGAATGAACAATTTATTTTACAGCGTTGGCAACAATTTTTCTCGCGCTGCCGCGCTTGAATCATCTCGCCAAATTCCATGTAACGCGGCTACCGCCGCTCTCTGTAACATGCTCTACGCGCTTTCTGCCTCCCCCACCCGCGAATCGCGCCCCCGAGGTCGCTTCGCTCCC
>CAJPGC010000055.1 GCA_905339405.1 uncultured bacterium
GCAGTGTTCGCTCGACTACATAACGCTTGTCGACGGTTTTCCCGCTGAGGACACAAAGCAGGAGGTCCTCGATTTCATCGTCCAGGGCGGCGGGCCGGTGGCGACCGCCCTTGTCGCGTTGAGCCGCCTGGGGGTGAAGACTTCGATGATAGGGCGCATCTCGGACGACCGGCCGGGGGACGAGATAAAAAAAGGCCTTCGAGAAGAGGGCGTCGACACTAAAGGGCTACTTGTGAAAGAGGGCGGCAAATCCCAGCAGGCCTTCATACTTGTCAACTCAAAGGGTGGCTCGAGGACGATCCTCTGGCAGAGGCCGACCGTCTCCGCGATAGCTCCCCGTGAAATAGACCCTGCCCTTTTCAAAGGCGCGAGCTTTCTCATGCTCGACGGCCTCATGGCTGAGGCTTCATACCACGCTGCTTCAATCGCCTCTAAAAGAGGGGTCCCGATAATGCTGGACGCGGGCAGGATGAGGCCCGGCATGCTCAAGCTCGCCTATATGTCCGACTATGTCGTCTGCTCCGAGGAGTTCGTTGGAGGGATGAAGCTCAGCCTCAAGGAAGCGTTCAAGAAGCTCTCCGGCGGGAAGGCAAAAGCGGTCACGATAACCCTCGGCGACAAGGGGAGCTTCACATGGCACGAGGGAAAGATATTCATGCAGAAGGTCTTCCGCGTGAAGGCCGTGGACACGACGGGGGCGGGAGACGTCTTTCACGGAGCGTACGCCTACGGCGTCGTCCAGGGCTGGGAGATAAAAAAGACGGTCGAGTTCGCCTCTGCGGTGGCGGCGATGAAATGCAGGGAGCTCGGCGGCAGGAGCGGCATACCGACGTTGCAGGAGGCGATGAGGTTTTTGAAAGAGGAGAGGTAGTGCTTGATATTCTTATAACTCCCAAATCCGACACTTTTTCGCGCTGCCGCGCTTTAACGCTCTCATCAAACTACCATGTAACGCGGCTGCCGCCGCTCTTTGTAACATGCTCTGCGCGCTTTCCTTCTCCCCTGCCCGCGAATCGCTCCCCCAAGGTCGCTTCGCTCCCAGGCTGCCTCGTCGCGATTCGCCCTTCCTCCGCGAGAAGCGCTCCGCATGTTACGGCGCATGGGTTAAAGACAAAATACAAAATAGTGAGTGAGCCTTATGTCTCAGGAATTAAAGCTATTGAACACGCAGTTGGTTGCAGGTTAAATCTTCTGCGTATTTTAGAATTTTCTGCACCAGGTTCAAGAAATCTATAATTTCTGCGTTGGATGGGGTAAAATAATTCCATAACGGAAATGGTCTGCTTACAATAAACCCGGCACCAGATACCGCTGCTGGATGATATACTTGCTCGGTTTTTGAGTCGTATGTAGATTCCGAATGAGCTATCGCTTTGTTCCTAAGTATTATTAGTTTATTATGTAGCTCAATTTCTTTGCTGGTTAATTTCTCAAGGACACTATTGTCAATGGATGAATCCGCGCTCGGTTTTTTGTTATGTTCGTTGTTAGAAAAAGGTCTCGCATAGGCAATGATAGCGGAAATTAACAATGCTTCATATGTAATGCTACCATAAAAGGTTTTTTTAATTTCGTCTAAAAATTTTTGACACTGTTCCAAATCTCGTCTGGAGATAGTTAGCCGATTTATAGTTTTTTTGTTCATTCTAACATCTCCGTTAGGGAGAATCGCCTAAATAGGATTTATACAATGGGTGAAAAGGGGGCGCTTGTGCGCCCCCTTTTTAAGTTGTGTACCCTCAGTGCCTGAATTTCTCGTGGCAGGCATTGCAGTTCTTTATGAGCTTTGAGAGCAGGGCCAGCGACTTGTCCCTGTCCCCGGCAGCTGCGGCAGCCGAAAGCTCGTCGGCTGTCTTGTGCACCGCCATGCCGTAGCCCACGAAGTCCTGCTCGCCGGTCATCTTCCCGCCCATGTTGCACCTCTGCTCTTCCTGCGGGCTCCAGCCGAGCTGGTCTTTGGCAAGCGCGGAAGCCTTCGATAGGTCTCCGGAGGCGATGGCCCCGGTTATGTCGGCTACCGTGTTCAGGTGCTGGCGCATCATCCTCTTCTGCATGACTTTCATCGTATCAGGCAGCTTGAGCTCTACCCTGTCGTCGGGCTTTGGGCCGCCCATCTTCTGCATCATCTCCTGCATCGTGGGGCCATCGGCAAAAGAAGCTCCGGCAAAAAGAAAGCTTGCGGCAAGCGCAAAGAAAAACATTCTCTTCATCTACATCCTCCTCAGGTGTTATTCAGCTGGGACAGTTACGGATATTATGCCGCGGAGGCCGCCTTCCTTAAAGCCGTAGGCGAGGTCGTCCGGGTACTTCGCTTTTATGAACTCCGGCCTCGACTCTTTCGCCCCGTGGCACGCAAGGCAGGCCTCCTCGACATGGATGGGCCGCGTATAACGCTTGAAAGCCTTCCCTTCAGATTCGAACTCTTCCCAGACCTCAGAGAGGCTCTTGTCGGCTTCGAATTTTTCGATTAGGGCCCTCTCGCGTCCGTCAGCCGCGTTCGCGGGGTTGCGGTTCTTCGTGGCGGCATGGCGTATCTTGACGCCCGTCTTTTCGGTTATCTCCTTGACGCGTTTGCCGACAGCTCCGCAGACCTTTTTGAAGGTCTCCTCGTCAACGGCCGCGCCCGGCTTTATGAATTCGCGGGCAAGCTCCGAGCGCATGGTTATTATCTCGTCCGCGGCGGCCATTGCTTTTTCTTCGGGCGTGTTGTTGACCTCCGCAGCGAAGGCCGGGGCCCAGAGCAGGGCAGGGGCAAGAAGGGCCGAAAAGAGAGTCTTGAGTCTCATGTGTGCCTCCCTCAGTCAATCAGTTAAGAAACTATGCAACAATGTAGCATGAAAAAAAGGCCCTGTCCAATGACATATATCATTGGACAGGGCCTCTTCTAGCCTGTTTTAGGCCTTTTCTCATACCATCAGCTTCGAGAGGTCGGCGGTCCTGAAATATAAGCTCCTTATCGAACTAAGAAGGACAAGGCGGTTATTACGGACTTCAAGGTCCTCTGCCATGACCATGACCTTGTCGAAGAAGGCGTCCACCCTGTCTTTTATCGAGGCAAGCGTCTCGAAGGCGAGCAGGTAATCACCTTTTTCACGGAGCTCCTTCATCTTCGGGGCGATAGACCTCATCGCTTCGAAAAGGTCCTTCTCTTGCGGTTCGGTGAAAAGAGCCGCATTCGGCTCTGCTTCTCCAAGGTCAGTAGCTTTAAGTATGTTGGATACCCTCTTGAAGGCGGCCACGAGCCTCTGACAGTCCGGGTTGGACTTGAACTCTTCCAGGGCCTTTATCCTCTTTACCGCGTCTACCATGTCGTGCCAGGGCGCCGAGAGCACCGCGTCGATGGAGTCATGAGAAAGCCCCTGCGTAAGGAGCTGGTTTCTCAGCCTTTCCTTGAAAAAGTCCATCACGTCGGCCTTGATCTCGCCCTTGCCTCTCGTCTTTTTTGATTCAAGGAGATCAAGCGCTTTATCTACCAGTTCAACTATCTCGAACCTGAAACCCTTGTCGAGGACTATCGCGATTATGCCGAGAGCCTGACGCCTCAGCGCGTACGGGTCTGCCGCGCCGGTGGGGATGAGCCCCACGGCAAAACAGCCGCAGATGGTGTCCATCTTGTCGGCTATGCTCACGATGGCCCCGGCAAGAGACGCAGGGAGCGCCCCGCCGGAAGACGAAGGCAGATAGTGCTCGTAAATGGCCGCGCAAACTTCTGGGACTTCCCCGCTCCTGTTGGCGTAGACCGAGCCCATGATGCCCTGGAGGCTCGGGAACTCGCCGACCACGCCGGATGTGAGGTCGGCCTTCGCCAGGACGGCAGCCCTGCCGAGTATATACTTCGAGTAAAGGCCCGGGTCGACGCTCTTCGGGTCGTACTTCGCCGGGTTGAAGCTGTCTGTGGCGAAGTCTGCCGACTTCTCGCCCTCCTCGATCGGCCTGGAGAAGCCGGTCTTCCATCCCGTGAAGAGGGCCAGTGCGGTGTACCTCTCGACCTTCTCAAAAGAGGTGCCGAGCTTAGCCTGGAAAACGACCCCCTTGAGGGAAGCGACCCTGTACACGAGCGGCTTTCTTATGTCCTGCTCGAAGTAGAACTTCGCGTCGTTGAGGCGGGCCCTTAGAACCCGCTCGTTGCCCTTTCTTACGACGTCCATGTCGATGGGCCGGGTATTGGCGACCGTTATGAAAAACGGAAGCAGGCCGCCTTTTTCGTCTACGACCGAGAAATACCGCTGGTGCTCCCTCATGGCGTTAACGATTATGTCCCTCGGCATGGCGAGGAACTCCTTTTCAAAAGAGCCCCGGAGCACCACCGGGTACTCGACGAGGTACGCTATCTCCTCGAGAAGCCCCTCGTCTGGAAGGACGCGCCCTCCGGCCTCAGCGGCAGCTTCCTCCACCCCTTTTCTTATCGCCTTCTTTCTCGCCTCCGGGCCTGGGATGACAAAGGCGGCTTCGAGGCTTTTTAAATACGACTCTATAGAGGTTATCTTTATCGGCGCGGGCCGCCCATCGACCTTTTCGGAAAGGAACCTGTGGCCGTAGGTGACGTCCGCGCTCTTTATGTGCCCGTAAGAGAAATCGACCGGCGCTTTTCCGTAGAGGGCGGCTATCCAATGTATGGGCCGCGAGAAGGAGATGTCATAGGAGCCCCACCTCATCGACTTGGGCATGAACTCCTGGGAGATGGTCTCGAGCAGCACGCCGGGGAGTATCTTCGAGGTCTGCTCGCCTTTTATCTCTTTCACGGCTGTGGCGTACTCGCCCTTGTCGGTAGAGACGAGCTTAATGTCCGAAAGCTCGAGCCCCTGCGAGCGCGCGAAGCCGAGGAGCGCGCCCGTTGGCTTGCCCTCGTTGTCGTAGGCGGCCTTTTTCTGCGGCCCTTTGAGCTCAAGGCGCGCGTCAGGCTGCCTTTCCTCGAGCCCCCTTACGATGAGCGTGAGCCTCCGGGGCGTCCCGAGCGTCTCTATCGAGGCGAAAGAGAGCTTTTTTGACTCGAGGTTTTTCCTCAAGAAGCCCTCGAGCGCGGCCGTTGCCCTTGGAACGACCTTTGCCGGAAGCTCCTCGGTTCCTATCTCCAATAGAAGGTCCTTAGACATCCTGTCCCCTGTCCTGTGTAAGTCGCGGTAGCTTTCCAATTTATCAAAAATTCAATTCTTTTCAACGCTTTTTTGGCTGGACGGAAAGGGGAATGCCTGGGGAGGATTCTGGAGACTTGAAAAAAAAGTTCAGAGGGGCTGGTTTTCAGCCGTCCTGGGTGAGGGCCTGTAGGTGCGTTCCCTGAAGCCTTTGAGGACGCAGTGAAGATACCTGAGGTGGGCGTCGTTCTGTCCCATCCGTTCGTATTTATTTTCGAAGTCCAGCAGGTTCTCCAGGGCCGGGGTCTTGTCTTGTTCGAGTTCGGCGGTTATGGTGAGGAGAGTCTTTGAGATGGACGGATGAAGCCCGGAGCGCCTTCTCGCGCATAGTTCCATAAAACCCTTCAGGAAAAGCCTCAGCTGGTCGTTCCTCGAGTTCATGTCCGCTCCCCGCGTCTGTGTTTCAGGGTTATGGCAGGTTTTGCGTAATTTGTCTCTACTTATCGTTATTGTCCTTGGATGTCAGCTCCTCGGCCTTAAACGTTTTTACGGCGGTGAACGGCCCGCTGCGGTAATAGCAGCGCGAGCCCTTGAAGTACCCGCATGGCTGGACGTCCGCGACCCTGAACAAGCACGCGGGCATGCCATCTCTTACAAGAAGGTACGTGCATAGCTGATGAGATTCAAGGTCGTGTTTTCCCATGGGCTTTAGTATTGTAACGTGTTTTTGTAAATGCGCAAGTAGGGCTGTACAAAGAGACAGGTCAGGGGAGGCGGCCGGGCGTGGCAAAGAGGAGGTATAATTAAGGGGACGGCCATGAGAAAAGTACTCATAACCTCGTCTGACGGCTCAGTTGCGAGCCGGATAAGCCAGCACCTCGGCGGAGCGGTCTCGGTGCTCTCCTGCGGGCACGGGGGGCTCGCGGGCCTGTACGCCTCTGAGCGCCCCGACGCAGTCATAGTAGACATCGGAGAAGAAAGGCAGGGCATCTCCGCGATAGACGAGCTCAAGAGGGCGGATGAGCACGCCAGCATAATCGCCCTGACCCGCGGCCATGACATGGCGACGACCGTGGACGTCATTAAAAAAGGCGCTTTTGACTGCATACCGAAGCCGGTGGACCTGGCCGAGCTCGACCGGTGCCTTGAGAAGGTCTTCGAGGGGGTCGACCTCCACAGGAGGCTTGCCGACCTCGGGGCCGGCGGGCAGTGGAGGAGCGATGAGATAGTCGGCAGGAGCAGGGTAATGGAGGAGGTCTTCAAGACCATCGGCCTTGCATCCCAGAGCAAGGTCACAATCCTCATACAGGGGGAAAGCGGCACCGGCAAGGAGCTCATTGCAAGGGCCATACACCGCAATTCAAGCGAGGCGGGAAGGCCTTTCGTGGCCATAAACTGCTCGGCCCTCGTCGAGACGCTCCTTGAAAGCGAGCTCTTCGGCCACGAGAAGGGGGCTTTCACCGGCGCGCTCTTCAAAAAGGAGGGCAAGTTCGAGGCGGCAAGCGGCGGCACGGTCTTCCTCGACGAGATAGGGGAGATGAGCCAGGCACTGCAGGTAAAGCTCCTGCGCGTCCTGCAGGAGAGGAGCTTCGAGAGAGTGGGCGGCGGCGAGACGATACGCACGGACGTCCGGGTCATAGCGGCGACAAACAGCGACCTTAAGGCCCTTGTCACGGCGGGGGCGTTCAGGGAGGACCTCTTCTACAGGCTCAAGGTCATAACGATAGACGTCGCGCCCTTGCGGGAGCGTCTGGAGGACGTGCCGCTGCTGGTCATGCACCTCCTCGAGAAGTCGAACAGGGAGCTTCACAAGAAGGTGAAGAAGGTGCCCGAGGAGGTCATGGCCCACCTGATGTCGTACTCCTGGCCGGGAAACGTGAGGGAATTAGAGAACGTCATCACAAGGGG
>CAJPGC010000056.1 GCA_905339405.1 uncultured bacterium
GAGGAAGGGCGAAACGCGACAAGGGTGTCTGGGAGCGAAGCGACCTTGGGGGAGCGTTTCGCGGATGGGGAGGCGGAAAGCGCGCAGAGCATGTTACAAAGAGCGGCGGCAGCCGCGTTACATGGTTTTTTGGCAAGGCCAAATTGCGCGGCAGCGCGTAAGAAAGCTGTCATTCTGAGCGGAGCGAAGAATCTCGTGCTCTACCAAAAACATCAGAATACGCCCGCAATTTTCTTTATAGGTTCAGGTTACAAACCTGAACCCGCCAAAATAGTTTTCTTCAAAAAAGCCGAGATCTTCGTCGCTCCGCTTCCTCAGGATGAAAGGTATTTACCCCTCTTACTTAAAGAGGGGAGAGGGGAGATTACCTGCCTTGAATAATCCCCCTCAACCCCCCTTTTAGGAAAAGGGGAAGTTTAAAGGATTACTGTTTACAGAATCCTAAACCCTGTCGTCTGCTTTTAAATCAAGCACTTACCTTCTACCTCAGTCCTCCCCTCTTCTTTTTCTGCTATACTTTTTTCAGCACCCAAAAGAGGCCCTTACATGGCTGAAAGTGAAAAAGAGATAGTCACCCGCCGTAAATTCCTCACTGGCGCGGCTGCATTTCTGGGCGCGGTGGGGGCAGCTTTCGCGGCCTGGCCCTTTATCCGAGCCATGAGCCCCACCAAGGACATACTCGCGGCAGGTGTCCAGGAGGTCGATATCTCTACCCTTCAGCCGGGCCAGCTCAAGACCGTCATCTGGAGGAAGCAGCCCGTCTTCATATTGAAGCGCACGCCACAGATGATAGAAGAGGCGAGCTCTGTCAAAACAGGCGAGCTCGACGACCCGGCAGCTCCTGAAGAGCGCACTGTCGAGCAGGGTCTTTTCGTCTCTCTCGGTATCTGCACGCACCTGGGCTGCATTCCCAAGTTCATGGAAAGATTGCCTGAATCCGAAGTCTCTGGTTTCTATTGCCCTTGTCACGGCGGAAAATACGACAACCTCGGCAGAAGGCTCGGCGGCCCTCCCCCGGAGAACCTGCACCTCGTGCCGTACAGGCTCGCCGACCAGAACAGATTGATAATCGGCACGGAGCAATTCGGCGGCTACGGCGAGAACATCCGGAAAATACAGGACCTGCCGAAGGTGGAGGCGTAGCTTTTTTCTGTCATTGCAAAGAGCAAGACGACGAAGCAATCTCAAGAAGCTTTGTTAAAGATGAAGATGGGATTGCTTCGCTTGCGCTCGCAATGACGGACGGGAGTTATAAGATAATCCCCCTCAGTCCCCCTTTAGAAAAGGGGGAAGCGAAAAAACAGGATACCTGATGCCGAACTATCTCGATTGGCTCGACAAACGCCTCCCAGCCTCCGAATTCGTGCAAAAGCACGTCACCGGGTACCCCACGCCAAAAAACCTCAATTACCTCTGGAACTTCGGGTCGCTCCTCGGCACCTTTTTCGTCGTCCAGGTATTAACGGGCGTGTGGCTCGCGATGTACTACAAACCGGACGCGGCCCTTGCCTTCGACAGCGTCCAGCACATAATGAGGGACGTCAACTACGGCTGGATCATGCGCTACCTCCATGCCATAGGCGCAACAGGCATATTCTTCTCGATGTACGTGCACATGGCAAGGGGGCTATACTACGGCTCGTTCAAGGGCCCGCGCGAGCTCCTCTGGTGGATAGGCCTCTTAATCTTCCTCGCGTTCATGGCTGAGGCCTTCATGGGCTATTTGCTGCCCTGGGGGCAGATGTCGTTCTGGGGCGCGACGGTCATAACCAACCTCTTCACTACAGTGCCGCTTATCGGCCCCGAGCTCACGGTGTGGATAAGGGGAGATTTTGCCGTTGGGGACGCAACGCTCTCCCGGTTCTATTCCTTCCACACCACGATATTCCCGTTCGCCATAATAGGCCTTCTCGTGGTCATGCACCTTTCGGCCCTCCACAGGGTCGGCTCAAACAATCCCGACGGCGTTGAGTACGACAAGAAAGGGCCCGCAATGGTGCCGTTCTCGCCGTACTTCATAACGAAAGACGCCTGGTTCATCGCCCTGGCCTTCACAGTCTACTTCTTCTTCGTCTTCTTCTGGCCGGACGCATTCATAGAGCCCGTGAACAACGAGCCGGCAAACCCGTTGAAGACGCCGCTGCACATAGTCCCGGAGTGGTACTTCCTGCCCTTCTACGCGATCCTGCGCTCGATACCTGACAAGTTAGGCGGGGCTATAGCGATGGGCGGGTCGATATTCATACTCTTTCTTCTACCGTACCTGGACCGCTCGCCCGTGAAGAGCACGCGATACAGGCCGATTAAAAAAATTCTCATCTGGATATTCTTCGTCGATTTCATATTGCTCGGCTATGTCGGCCTGAACGCGCCTGACGCCGTATCCTTCGTGGGCCTCAAGATGGCGAACCTCGGAGTAATACTCACGGTAATCTACTTCCTTTTCTTCGCGCTCCTTCCGGTGCTGCCCTACTTCGAAAAAACGAAGCTCCCGCCCTCTGAGGAGCTTCCAAAGGGGGACCAGCTTGATTAGGATAATGCTCCTCATACTGGCGATACTTTCAGCTGCTCCGGCCTTCGCGAAGGAAGACCCGGGCATAAGTCTTACCCCGGAATCAATAGAGCGCGGCAGGCTTCTTTACAACCAGTACTGCCTTGCCTGCCACGGCCTCAAGTTCTACAGGGGAGAGGACGCAAAGACAGGGCTTGCGGCCGCGATGGACCCGGCTGCGGCCGAAGCGGCCTTCGGCGTGGCCCCGCCCGACCTGAGCCTCATGGCGGCATCGAGGGGCCGGGGCGAAGAAGGGGCGGCCTACATATTCCGCCTCCTTACGACCTACTACACTTCCGATGACGGCCAAGTAAGGAACAGCGCCTTTGCCGAGGAGACCAAAGGAGACGGGGCGATAGCCATGCCGCCTCCCATACCTTTGGACGACCCGGCGCTTGCGGAAAAATCGAGGGACATCTCAGCCTTCCTCCTCAAGGTATCAGACCCTTCCGGCGAGGAGCGCGAACGGCTCGGGCCGTGGGTCATCGCTTACATGGCCGTCCTTACGGCGCTCCTTTACGCCCTCAACAGGTATACCTGGAAAGAGGTAAAAAAGAAGCTCAAACGCTGACCTCTCCCACTGTCCTGCCCCCTTCAGAAAAAATCAAGGAATTGCGCCCACTTTCCTTGACAAACGGAGCCTCCGTGCCTATATTAACCATAAAGACGGGGACGCCCCGCCTCGACGCAACCCAACTACTTGAATTCCTTACATTAAATATAGGGAAAAGAAAAAGCCAGGAGGAAGGAAATGGGAAAGATAATCGGCATTGACCTCGGCACCACCAACTCGGTCGTAGCGGTCATGGAAGCCGGGGAGCCGAAAGTGATAGTCAACGAGGAGGGCAGCCGCATAACCCCCTCTGTCGTAGCGTTCACAAAAGACAGGGAGATACTCGTGGGGCAGGTCGCCAAGAGGCAGGCGGTCACCAACCCCGAGAACACCGTATTCTCCATCAAGAGGTTCATGGGCCGCGTCTACGACGAGGTCAACGAAGAGATGAAGATGGTCCCCTACAAGGTGCAGAGGGACGACCAGGGCAGGGCCGTCGTATGGGCTGGCAACATGGACAAGACCTTCACTCCGCCGGAAGTGTCGGCGATGATACTCCAGAAGCTCAAGAGAAGCGCGGAGGCCTACCTGGGCGAGCCCGTGACCGAAGCGGTCATAACCGTACCGGCCTACTTCAACGACGCCCAGAGACAGGCGACCAAAGACGCCGGGAAGATAGCCGGCCTTGACGTAAAGAGGATAATAAACGAGCCCACGGCATCTTCCCTGGCCTACGGCCTCGACAAGAAAAAGGAAGAGAAGATCGCGGTTTACGACTTCGGCGGCGGTACCTTCGACATCTCGATACTCGAAGTCGGCGACGGTGTATTCGAAGTCAAGTCGACCAACGGAGACACCCATCTGGGCGGAGACAACTTCGACCAGAAGATAATCGACTGGCTCATATCCGAGTTCAAGAAGGACCAGGGCATAGACCTCTCGAAAGACAGGATGGCCCTCCAGAGGCTCAGGGAAGCGGCTGAAAAGGCAAAGATAGAGCTCTCCTCGACGCTGGAGACTGAGATAAACCTGCCCTTCATTACCGCCGACAACACCGGGCCGAAGCACCTCGTCATGAGGCTCTCCAGGGCCAAGTTCGAGCAGCTGGTCTCTGACCTTGTCGAAAGGAGCAGGAAGCCCAGTGAGCAGGCCCTCCGCGACGCCGGGATGAACCCCTCGGATATAGACGAAATCGTGCTCGTCGGCGGCATGACGAGGATGCCCGCCATACAGAAGTTCGTGAAGGAATTCTTCGGCAAGGAGCCCCATAAGGGCGTCAACCCCGACGAAGTCGTCGCCATAGGCGCGGCCATCCAGGGCGCGGTTCTGGCCGGTGAGGTAAAGGACGTCGTCCTCCTGGACGTAACGCCCCTTTCGCTCGGGCTCGAGACCCTTGGCGGCGTCATGACGGCCCTCATAACCAGGAACACGACCATCCCCGCGAGGAAAAAAGAGGTATTCACGACGGCGGCCGACAACCAGACCCAGGTCGAAATACACATACTCCAGGGAGAACGCCCGATGGCCCGCGACAACAGGACCCTCGGACGGTTCCACCTCGAGGGCATCCCTGCCGCGCCGAGGGGCGTCCCGCAGGTTGAGGTCGCCTTCGACATCGACGCAAACGGCATACTGCACGTTTCCGCAAAGGACCTCGCGACCAGCAAGGAGCAGCGGATTACCATTACCGCTTCCAGCGGACTGGCGAAGGACGAAGTCGAGAAGATGGTGAAAGAGGCCGAGAGCAACGCCGACGAGGACAAGAAGAGAAAAGAGGTCATCGAGACGAGGAACCAGCTCGATTCTTTGGTATACTCCACTGAGAAGCTCATGACCGAGAACCGCTCCAAGATAGGCGAGGCAGAAGCCAAAGAAGTCGACGACTCGATAGCCGAAGCCAAAAAAGCCCTCGAAGGCGGCGAGCTCGACCCTCTGAAGGACGCTCTGGCAAAGCTTACCGCCGCTTCCCACAAGGTTGCAGAGGCCATGTACAAGGGCGCAGCCAGCCAGCAGCCTGAAACCCAGCAGGAAGAGAAAAAGCAGGGCGACGTCGTCGAGGCCGAAGTAGTCGACGACCAGCAGCAGAAATAGAAAGGCCCGCCCCGGGCTTGATTCCGGGGTAGATGCGCTTTCAAAGGGGCCGCTAAAAAAGCGGCCCCTTTTTTTTGCTTTTTTTTGGCGATTTAACAAAGCGGCTCTTTCCGGCAACTTGCCATTGAAAAGGCCGGATTATAGAATCAATCAGGAGGCGGAAGACGCCCTCATGTGCCCCTTTGAAGGGGGCCGGGGCCTCATTTCTCACAGCAGACATGGCTAAAGACTATTATAATATCTTAGGTGTAGCGCGTTCCGCCTCGGAAGAGGAGATAAAGAAAGCCTACAGGAAACTCGCAAGGGAGTTCCACCCTGACCTCCACCCTGATAAGAAAAAGGAGATGGAGGCCAAGTTCAAGGATATTAACGAAGCATATCAGGTACTTGGAGACCCGAAAAAACGCTCGGAGTACGACCTCACCGGGAGTACGGGTTTTGGCGCGGGCGCTCCGGGGGCTGGTTACGCCCCTCCCGGAGGAGTACACTTCGAGGACTTCGGCTATGGATACGGCGGCTTTGAGGATATCTTCGGCGAGGTCTTCGGCCGGGGCGGCAGAAGAAGGGTTGCGCAGCGCGGGGCAGACCTCGAATACCGCCTCGAGCTCGATTTCCTTCAGGCCATAAAGGGAACGGAGGTAAGGACGACCGTCTCAAGGCCAACTGGCCCTGAGTCGCTTACGGTAAAGATACCTCCGGGCGTGAAGACCGGCTCGAGAGTAAGGGTAGGCGGCAAGGGTGAGCCCGGGATAAACGGGGGCCCTCCGGGGGACCTTTTCATCGAGACTACGGTGCGCTCCCACCCTTATTTCAGGCGCGAGGATAACGATATCTACATAGACGTCCCGATATCCTTAAAGGAAGCGCTCATCGGCGCCGAAATAGAGGTGCCGACAGTAGACGGCTCCACCCGGATCAAAATACCGCCCGGGACGCAGGGCGGCCAGAAGCTCCGGATACGCGGCAAGGGCGTTCCCGGCTTCAGGGGCGAGCGCGGCAACCAGTACGTCACAGTAAACATAGCGGTGCCCAAACAGATAGACGAGAGGTCAAAAGAGCTCATAGAAGAATTCTCAGAAAGGAACCCCTATGACCCCCGCAAAGGTCTGTGGTAGACTTTATTTAGGGCATTGACCTGTTAAGCGCGTAAGGCGCGCGGCTTTTCGCGGACGGAAGAGGCTCAAAGAGAGGGCGATTAGGGTAAAATAAAAACGAACCTAATGAGCCTGCGGGCTTGTCAGGCCCAAACGCCGGGTCCGCCATAACGGACCGGAAGAGGTTACCATGACCGAACTCGAAGAGATAAAAGAAAAACTTACGCCGGGCGCCCGCAAAGTTCTGGACGCGGCCATAGAGGAGAGCAAGACCCGCCAGCACTACTACCTGGGGGTCGAACACCTGTTCCTGTCCTTCGCCAAGGTCGAGGAGAACTTCTTCAAGGAAGTCATGGAAGACCTCAACCTTGACGTGTACCACGTCATAAACTTCCTCAACGAACACCTTAACGTCTCCAGGCAGTACATCGGCCTCGGTCTCAAGATACCTCCGGCGACCAGGAACGTCTTCAGGCTCGCCCGCGAGGAGGCCCAGAGGTGGGGACGCGAGGAGCTCGACTCCACCGACCTTTTCATAGCCATATTCCAGGAAAACCACAGCCTCCCCGCCAAGGTCTTCAGGAGCTTCGGCCTTGACCCGGACTACGTCATGCGCCGGATAACCGTGAAGGTGCGGAGCAAAGAGGAGATGGAAGAGGAGCTCAAGAAAAAATACGAGCTGCCTCCCAACCTGAAGCACTTCGCGGTGAACCTCAACAAGCTGGCGCGCTTCGACAAGCTCCCGGTGATAATAGGGCGCGAGGACGAAATCGACCAGGTGATGGAGATACTCTGCCACATGGAGCGCTCCAACTCGGTCATGATAATCGGCGAGCCGGGCGTTGGAAAGACCGCGGTCGTCGAGGGGCTCGCAAGGAGGATAGAGCTCGACCCGAAGAGGGTCCCCAAGCGCCTCCGCGATAAGCAGATAGTGAACCTTCAGATGAACTCGGTCGTGGCCGGCACCATCTTCAGGGGCATGTTCGAGGACAGGATAGAGAAGATAATAAAAGAGATAAAGGAGAAGAAGAACATCATCTTCTTCATAGACGAGGCGCACACCTTGATCGGCGCGGGAAGCGCGATGGGCGTTCCTTCGGATGCCGCAAACATCTTCAAGTCGACCCTGTCGCGCGGCGAGGTGCAGATAATCGGCGCCACCACCCTTTCCGAATACAAGGAGTTCATAGCGGAGGACGAGGCGCTGGCAAGGCGCTTCAGACTCGTGCACATACAGGAGCCCACCGTCGAGCAGACGCGCAAGATCCTCTACGGCATAAAGCCGAGGCTGGAGAGGAGCTACTCGGTGAAGGTCACGGACGGCGCGGTGGAGACGGCCCTTGACATGTCGCAGAGGTACATGCGGAGCCTTAAGATGCCTGACAAGGTCATAGGCTGGCTCGACACCTCGTGCGTGAAGGTCGAGATAAACAGGCCCACAGAGCCTGTCAAATCCGACGACGTAATTGAAGTCATCTCCCAGGAGACCAGGATACCCAGGGACATGATCTTCAGGGACACCGTCGGCAGGTTCAAGGACATGGAAAAGCAGCTCGCAAGGAGGGTTGTGGGCCAGAGGGAGGCCATAAACGCGCTCTCCAAGCGGCTCCGGTTGAACAAGGGCCCCCTGAAGGAGAACTTCTCGAGGCCTGACGGCGTGCTCCTTTTCCTCGGCCCCACCGGCGTCGGGAAGACCGAGCTCGCCAAGTCTCTCGCCGAGTTCCTCTTCGGCGACGAGAAAAAGATGATAAGGATAGACATGAGCGAGTACAAGGACTCGGCGGTTGCCGTAGACAAGCTCATCGGCATGCCGCGCGGCATAGTGGGCTCAGAGCGGGGCGGGCTCCTTTCCAACCCGGTGCGCGAGAACCCGTACTCGGTCGTGCTCCTCGACGAAATAGAAAAGGCGCACCCGTTCGTCCTGAACCTCTTCCTCCAGGTCTTTGACGAGGGCTGGCTCACGGACGGCAGGGGCAAGAGGGTGTACTTCAGCGACACGGTCATAATCATGACCAGCAACCTCGGCGCGGACGTATTCAAAAAGTACGTAAAGCCGCTGGGCTTCATGTCCGAGACCGACGTCGACGCCAAGGGCTACAAGAGGGACATCGTAAAAGACGTTGAGAACGCCCTTTCGCCCGAG
Organism: uncultured bacterium; assembly: GCA_905339405.1. Lineage (GTDB taxonomy): Bacteria > Desulfobacterota > GWC2-55-46 > GWC2-55-46 > GWC2-55-46 > GWA2-54-12. The sequence goes on from CAJPGC010000056.1 coordinate 8,433, forward strand.
TTCCTCAACAGGATAGACGACATAATCGTCTTCACCCCTCTGACGCGCGAAGAGGTCAAGGAGCTCACGCACATGTACATCGAGAGGATACGAGAGCACATGGAAGGCTACGGCAAGCACCTCACCGTGACCGAGGCCGCGCTTGACGCTCTCGTGGAAAAGGGATATAACCAGAAATACGGAGCGAGGTTCCTGAAGCGCCACGTGGACGAGAAGGTCAAAGTGCCTGTCACGCTCATGTGGAAAGAAGGCGACTCCTTCAAAATAGACGCGAGCGACGGCGAAGTAACTGTCGAAACATCGCAGGCGGGAGAACCGGCCCTGATATGATAAAGAACATCCTTGTGCCGCAGGACGGCTCGGCTTACGCGAAGGCTGCGCTCGACTACGCGATGTGGCTCGCGAAAAAATTCGGCGCGGGCCTCACCGGACTGCACGTGGTGGACGTCGTGTCCCTGGAGGGGCCGTTCCTTCACGACATATCCGGCTCTCTGGGCTTCGAGCCTTTTCTGAACTTCTCGACGAGGATGCGAGAGGCGCTGGAGTCGCGCGGCAAGACCATCCTCAGCACCTTCGAGGAAGCCTGCGCGGAAAACAAGGCCGAATGTGAGACGCAGATAAGCTTCGGGATAGTCGC
>CAJPGC010000057.1 GCA_905339405.1 uncultured bacterium
TGCCCCTTTTTTATTCCCTCTTAGGGTCAAATACCCCGCAGCTTGCTGCGGTTTTTCTCCCTCCCCCTTGATGGGGGAGGGCAGGGGAGAGGGTGAAAAGAACTCACCCTCCCCTTAATCCCCTCCCATCGAGGGAGGGGAGATTATTTAGATACCCTGCTGTTGCGGCGGGGAGGTTCATTACCCTCTTTCCTAAAGAGGGGTAGGGGGAGATTGACCTGGCCTCTGATAATCCCCCTCACTCCCCCTTTAGAAAAGGGGGAAGACTCAAATCAGATTGCACGCTGCGTTCGCAATGACCCCCTGTATGCCGTCATTGCGAGGAGCGCAAGCGACGACGCAATCTCAGGGCTGATGTTTAATCCAAAAAATAGATTGCTTCGCTATACTCGCAATGACACTTCCTTTTCTGAAGAGGGGAATGGCCGTAAATAGTGATACTCCCCTGCTCACCACTCGAAAGAGGGGACACATCTCGATTATGCGCGCCTATATTAATGATAGCTTGACCGCTTAAACTTATTTTTTACACGTTGCAGCCTCATCCCTTTACATTTATTGACAAAACGGACTTTATGAGGTAAATTCCTTACATTCTCAAATTCTTGTCGCCCGTTCGGGTACTGCCATTCAAAAGGTCTGTTCCTTTGTTTTTTTCTTCGTGAGAGATAAAAGAAGGTAAAAAACTGACAAAAGTCATATATCACCTTCGATTAACTTATTATATTGTTGCGGATTGCGCTCAGAGATCGCGGCGGGCGTACCTTTTCCGGCGTGAGTACTTAAATAAGGAGGCTTTTGCATGGTGAACAGGGAAGAAGGGCCTGTGCCGTCCTGGCAGGTGTTCTATGATAACATCTGGCTGCTGCTGATTCTCGGAATAGTCTTGCCTACACTTGTCTACACGGTCTGGGGGCTCATAGAGGTAATGATGGTGCCCCCTCTTCCGGTAGCGCCTTAAGGAGGAGATGAGAATGGCGATTTACGAACCCGAAAGAGTATGGTGGAACCCCCTCAGCAAGGATGAGAGGATATGGGTCGCCCTCGCGCTTATATGGATGCTTGTCTCCTTCATCTTCATGCCCATCTACCACCTCGTCGGCGCGCAGAACCCTCCCGCCGAGACATATTCCGTCAGCGCAGAGGACTATGACAAGCTGGTCGAGGGCATGATAGCGAAGTACAAGGTCGGCGAGGAGAACGGCTTCCCAGTGGTGCACCCCAGCGCCGATGAGCCCGTCTACATAAGGGCCTCGATGTGGCAGTGGTACCCCATTGTCGAGCTCGAGAAGGGCAAGACCTACAAGCTCCACCTCTCGTCGATGGACATCCAGCACGGCTTCTCGCTGCTGCCCATCAACATGAACCTCATGGTATTGCCGGGCTACGATTACGTCGCTACCATTACGCCGACGACGTCCGGCGAGTTCCACGTGGTCTGCAACGAATTCTGCGGCGTGGGCCATCACATGATGGTCGGCAAGATGTACGTAAAGGAACCTGCCAAGTAGGCGGGAACTGAAAGGAGAAGCGAAAATGCCTAAACAGGAGCACAGAGATACAGTAGAGGCCCCGGGGGTGTTCGTCCTGGCCCTCATCTTCCTGGCCGTTTTCATAATCATTTGGTTCGCGCACCTCAAGTGGCTGATGGACATCTGGGGCGTGCAGTAAAGCCCGGCTTTCTTTCCGGCTTCGCAAAAGAATTGGTAAATCAGAAAGGGGCATTAACTTATGGCGAGTATCTTCAGAACAGACCCTTCGACGGGCCTCAAGATAGATAGGGCGAGCGAGAACCTCATAAGGTGGAACCTCATCGCGGCCCTGGCTACCCTCGCGGTAGGCGGTCTTCTGGCCCTCGGCGTCGTGCTGACCAGGTGGCCGAGCGTGCACCTGCTGCCGCTCGACTATTATTACAGGTTCCTGACGCTCCACGGCATCGACGCCCTTCTGGCGTGGATAATCTTCTTCGAGATAGCCCTCGTGCACTTCACGTCGACGGTCATACTGGGCACGCGCTCTTACGTGCCCTGGCTAGGCTGGCTGGCCTTCGCCCTCATGCTCATCGGCGGCGGCCTCATAAACGTCATCGTCCTCATGGGCGGCGCGGACGTGATGTTCACCTCCTACGTGCCTTTGAAGGCTGACCCGCTCTATTACATCGGCGTCATCCTCTTCGCCGTGGGCGCGCTGCTGGGCTTCATCATCTTCTTCATAAACATCGTCCTTTCCAAGAGGGACGGCGGCTACAAGCGCTCTCTGCCGCTCGGCTCCTTCGGCATGCTGGCGGCGTCCATCATCGGCGTTCTGACGCTCGCGCACGGCGCGGCCATATTCATCCCGACGCTCCTGTGGGCGCTGGACTTCATACCCTGGGTCGACCCGGCAGCCTACAGGCTCGTGTTCTGGGGCCTGGGGCACCCCAGCCAGCAGATAAACGTCTCGGCGATGGTCGCCGTGTGGTACATGACGGTCGCGTTCGTCCTCGGCGGCAAGCCGGTGAACGAGAAGCTCTCAAGGACGGCTTTCGTCCTCTATATCCTGTTCATCAACGTCGCCTCCGAGCACCATCTCCTCGTCGACCCGGTCCTTTCGACCTGGCACAAGATAGTGAACACCAGCTACATGATGCACCTCGCGGTCCTGGCCTCGATGATACACGCCTTCGCCATCCCGGCCTCCATCGAGGTCGCCTTGAGGAAGCAGGGCTACACGAGGGGCCTGTTTGAGTGGCTCAAGAAGGCCCCCTGGGGCAACCCGGCCTTCTCCGGCATGGCCATATCGATACTGCTCTTCGGCTTCCTCGGCGGCATCACCGGCGTAATCTTCGGCACAGAGCAGTTCAACATCATCCGCCACAACACCATAGCGATAACCGGCCACTTCCACGGCACCGTCGTTGCGGGCACCACCGTGGCTTTCATGGGCTTCACCTATCTCCTCATCCCCTACGTCTTCAGGAGGGAGATAATATGGAAGGGCTTCGCCTCAATCCAGCCGTACCTGTACGGCACGGGCGTGGCGCTCCTTTCCATAGGCATGATGTCGGCTGGCTCCTTCGGCGTGCCGAGAAGGCACTATGACATAACGTTTTCCGGGGCGCCTTTCTCCTTCACCTTCGACCCCTCCATCGACATGTTTCTTTCGATGATGGGCGTAGGCGGCCTCCTGGCCGTCACCGGCGGAGTCCTTTACATACTCCTCGGCTTCGGCTCCATCATCTGGGGAAAGAAGATAGAGCATTAACCCCAGGGTCGTCTTATGCGCGGGGCCGCTTTCAAGCGGCCCCGCTTTTTTTTGCCCGGTTATGGAACCGCCGAGCTGTTTCATGATATAATCTTCAGGAAAAACAACGGAGTATGCTGGATTGACAGGCCGCCGGAACGGGCCGGATATTCTCTCTTAGGGGCAAATACCCCTCAGCTTGCTGCGGTTTTTCTCCCTCTCTCTTGATGGGGGAGGGCAGGGGTGAAAAGAACTCACCATCCCCTTAATCCCCTCCCATCGAGGGAGGGGAAGATTATTTAGATACCCGCTGTTGAGGCGGGAAGGTTCATTTTCATAATTTCTAAACAATGCTGTTTTTCCACGCGGCTGACAAAAATCATTTTTGAGGCGTCTGCCCGTTGGTATCCTGATAAGACCGCGAACGGAGCCTATGAACAAAGCCTTTCTCTTTCTGTTTTTTCTTCTGACGCTGGCGGCCAGCGCCGGAGCCGCCCAGCTCGACCCTGTCATACTGAAGAACGCCGTGGACGCCTCGGCCAAGGCCGAAGGCACGAAGATAGGCGAGTATTCGCTCGTCGACCAGGACGGCGTCAGGTTCAACCTGGGCGAGTATTTCAAGGGCAACAAGCCGCTGGTCATCAGCTACATATATACGAGCTGCCCGGTCGTGTGCCCGACCATCACTGCCGAGTTCAAGAAGGCCGTCGACGGCGCGAAGGAGGCCTTCGGCGACAAGTTCAACGTCCTGACCATCGGGTTCGACCCTGCTAACGACACTCCGGAAAAGCTAAACGAGTACGGCAGGAAGTTTACCGGCAGCTTCGAGGGCTTCAGGTTCGCGAGCTCCGACCCTGAGACTATCGAAAGATTATTGAATGCGGCCGGTTTTTTCAGGGTAAGGCAGGACGACGGCAGCTTCGACCACATCGACATGGTGACGACCTTGAGGCCGGACGGCACGATATACAGGCAGGTGTACTCCTTGCGCACGCAGCCGCAAAACCTCGCCCTGAGGATGGAAGAGCTCTTGACTGGCAAGGCTGGCGGGGCCGCTTCGTTGACGCTCGTGGACAAGCTCAAGTTCTTCTGCTACAGGTACGACCCCTATTCCGGCAAATACGTGCTCGACTACCCGGTCTTCGTAAGTATCTTCATCCAGGCGCTCATCATAGGCGGGATATTCTACGCCGTATGGGGGAAGAGGATGATGGCGAGGTTCAAAAGAAGGAAGGAAGGCAACAGATGAAAGAAACTGAAAACGGGGTCGTCTCCGGCTCCGGCGAGGTAGTAAGAGAGGACAGGGGCGCGTCCCCTTCCAGGGGGTTTGGCGCGGGCGGGCCGCTCCAGCGGCTCTGGCTGAAGATGGAATCCCTCGTGAACTCGCTCACCACCCCGGCTTTGAACCCCTTTTACTACCTAGGCGCCATCTGCGTCTTTTTCCTCTGGATAATACTCGTCTCGGGCATCTACCTTTTCCTCTTCTACAGCATAAGCGCAAAGGGCGCGTACCTCTCCATCCAGAACCTGACGGTCAACCAGTGGTACCTGGGAGGCGTAATGAGGAGCCTCCACAGGTACGCCTCGGACGGTCTCGTCATTTTCATGCTGCTGCACGCCCTCCGGTGCTTCACGCTCGACAGGTACAAGCACTGGAGATGGCTAGCGTGGGTTTCCGGCATAGTCATAGCCTGGGTCGTCCTCATAGGCGGCATCTTCGGGTACTGGATGGTCTGGGACGAGAAGGCCCGGCTCGTGGCAACCCTTTCGGCCCACCTCCTCGAGAACGTGCCGATATTCGGCCTTCCGATGTCGCTCAACTTCTCAAGGGTAGCGAACCTCACCGACCAGCTCTTCTACATAGTGCTGTTCATACATTTCTCGACCATCTTCTTTCTTTTCATCGCGATACTCGTGCACATCGTGAGGATAACCAAGGCGGTCATAAACCCGCCAAAGGCGCTCGCCTGGGGCATAATGGTTATGCTCCTCGCGCTTTCTTTCATAAAGCCGGCCATGAGCATTTCCTCGGCCGAGCTCAAGTGGCTCGCCGACCCCGTACAGTTCGACTGGTTCTTCATGTTCATCTTCCCGCTCTTGAAATACATGAGCGCGCACATGCTCTGGGCCTTCATCGCCGGGCTCACCGTGATGGCGGCCCTCATACCGTGGATGACTCGCTCGCAGAGAAAGCCGCCGGTTGAGATAACGCTTTCCAACTGCACCGGGTGCGAGCTGTGCGCCGAGGACTGCCCTTACCAGGCCATACAGATGAGGAAGAGGACGGACGGAATGCCTTACCCGCTGGAGGCGCTCATAATACCGAAGCGGTGCGCGAGCTGCGGCATATGCGTGGGCTCGTGCGACTACAAGGCGCTGAACCTGCCGGACATCACCGAGGACGCCGTGAAGGCTTCAGTCAGGAGGCACGCGAAGGCGTTGAACGAGGCCGCCCCTGCGGGCCCGAAGATAATCGTCTTCGCCTGTGCGAAAGGCGCGTGGCTGGACGGGGCTGACGGGAAGATTCCAGGGTTTGATTCTGCAAGAGTAGTGAACCTGCCGTGCATCGGCATGCTCCAGCCCTCGATGTTATCCATCCCCTTCGAGAGGTCTGCGGCGATAGACGGCGTCTTCGTCGCCAGCTGCAAGCAGGGCGACTGCCATTACAGGAGGGGAGATGAGTGGTTCATGGGCAGGCTCGCGGGCCACAGGCCGCCTGTCGTAAGGAAGGCGGTCGACAGGGCCAGGCTCAAGGTCGTCCACCTCTCCGCCGCAGAGAAAAAGGAGTTCCTCGAAGAGCTCGCGGCCTTCGGCGCTTCCCTCGGTGAGAGGAGGCAGAGATGATAATCATACTCGTAACCCTTCTGGCCTTCGTCATACCCGTCGGCATATACCTGTTGCGTGAATGGAAGAAGAACAGGGAAAAGGAAGCGAAGGAGGGGCTTCAGCCGAAGAAAAAAGAGCCCCTCTCTATTGCGGGGCTCGTGAAGGTGTGCGTCCTTCTGTCCGTCTTCGCAGTCCCGGTCTACTTCTTATCGGATACTCCATACTCCTATTACGATAAGGACGACGGTGTGGTGAAAATTGCGTTCAAGCACTCCGGCACGAGGGTGGCCGACTGCGAAGAGGCCGACCTCATAAAGAAGGAGGGCGACAGGTACAGGCAGCAGCTCAAGGACACCAGGCGGGTGCGCATGAGCATAGAAAAGATTGCGAAGTGCCCGCGCGAAAGGCACCCCGTAATGCTCGAGTTCTACGTGGACGGGGAAAAAGTCCTGGACAGGGCATACTCGCCGACCGGCTTGAAAAAGGACATGGCCTCGTATATATATGACGAGTTCCCCGTCCCGCCGGGAGAGCATTCATTCCGCGCGCTCCTTTACGACTCCGGCGGGAAAGACACGCCTGCCTACGCGCTCGATACCAGGTCGGTAGTGAAGCCCAGGGAAGTGAAGGTCGTCTGGTTCAGCGACAAGTCTGATTCACTAGTGATGGAGTGATTTTTTTCTGCCGAGCAGGCGGGAGGGTTTTTTCTGCCCTCCCGCTTTTTTTTGTTCAAGACGAATCTCTTTCAACCGATATGCCTGTAAGGGAAAAAACCTTGTAAAAAGACGTATTTAGTATTAATATCCGGTTGTTGCGCACCTTGATGGTTCCATACACGGCCTTTAAATAAAGGAAACGATGAGATTCGGGATCAGGGTCAAGCTCCTTATCTTCGCAGCCCTCGTCTGGGCTGTCATATTCGGCGTCTATAGCCTTTATATCTACCAGGAGAGGATAGCCCAGACCCAGAGGATGGCCCTCATGACCGCCGGGTTCCTCTCGAGGAAGACCGCGGCCGACAGGCAGTACTACAACTCCACCATAGTAAAGCGGGCGCTCGAGTCCGGCCTCACCGTCTCCAGCTCATACCAGCACAAAGACCGCTCTATCCCCGTACATACGACCTTCCTTAAAGAGGCGGGGCAGACCCTCGGGGTCGAGGGCAGCCTCCAGATGGAGCTCGTGAGCCTCACCCCCATAAACCCGGCCAACGCGCCTCGGGACGAATTTCAGCGAAGGGCCATCGAGCGGTTCGTGAAGGGGGCTGACACCAGCTCCCACAGCTTCGGGGACTATGCCGGCAAGGAATCTCTCAGGTACATGATCCCCGACATAGCGACCTCCCAGACCTGCGTCGACTGTCATAACGCGCAGGCGGCAAGCCCCAGGAAGGATTACCGGATAGGCGACGTCCTTGGCGGGCTCGAGATAGTCCTGCCGATAGAGAGCGAGATGGCCGCCGCCATGGACGACATCTGGCGCTCCATAGCCTACGGCTTCATAGTCGTCCTGGCGATGGGCCTGGCGGGGCTCGCGTTTATAAGGAAGGTCGTCACCTCCCCGATATTAGGACTTGTCGAAACCACCAGGCAGCTCGCCTCCGGCGACCTTACCGCCAACGCGGGCCTCATATCCAACGACGAAGTCGGAGATCTCGGGCAGCAGACCAACGCGGTTGCGAGAAACCTCCACAGGATGATAGAGGACATAAGGCGCACCTCCGACGAGGCCGCCAGCGTGTCGGCCAGGGTGAGGGAGATGAGCAGGACGGTGCTCGACGGCTCGAGCAGGCAGGGCAACTCGCTCGACTCCATCGGCTCCACGATGGAAGGCCTCAACGCCTCGATATCCGGAATTGCCAGCTACACCGAGATGCTGGCGCGCTCGCTTGAGCGCGGCTCCTCGTCCGTCCAGGAGCTCGGGACGAGCATAAAGGAGGTCGTCGGCAGCATGGAGGCCCTTTCCATGAGCGTAGACGACACCGCCGCCTCGACCCGCGACATGACCTTCTCCATCAGGGAGATATCCGAGAACATCGAGAGCCTCTCCTCTGCCGCAACCCAGGTCTCCTCGTCAATCATGCAGATAAACGCGAGGATAAAAGAGGTCGAGTCGAACGCGGCCGAGGCCTCCAGGTTTGCCGAGGACGTCATCAGGGACGCCCGCGCCGGCATGGAAACCGTCGAGTCCACGATAGGCGGAATAGTCAAGACCAAGGAGATAACCCGCGAGTCCACGATAATCATCAACAGCCTCTCGGAAAAGATTAAAGAAATAGGAAAAATACTCGATGTAATACAGGAGGTCGCTGAAGAGACCAACCTGCTGGCCTTGAACGCCGCCATCATAGCGGCCCAGTCGGGCGACCACGGCAAGAGTTTCTCGGTCGTCTCCAACGAGATAAAAGACCTCGCCGAGAGGACCTCGACTTCGGCGAAGGAAGTCTCCGAGATAATCGACGCGGTAGAGATAGAATCGGACAGGGCCGTGAAGGCCATGGAGCGCGGCTTCACGAGCGTCGAGGAGGGAGTGAGGCTCTCGATGGAAGCCGGTGAGAGCCTCAAGAAGATACTCTCCAGCGCGCAGAGGTCTACCACAAGCGTGCGCGGGATAGCCGACGCCTCACAGGTGCAGGCGAGGGAAGCGAGGATGCTCGCAGAGAATACCGCCAAGGTCGCGGAGATGGCCAGGAGGATAGCTAACGCCACGCAGGAGCAGGCAAGGGGCTCCGAGCTCATCAACAAGGCCTCCGAGCGCATGGCCGAGATAGCCTACAGGGTGGGCGCCTCCACCAGGACGCAGGCCGACTCGAACAGGCAGATAACTTCGACCATAGATGACGTCAACAGGATGGTCGCGTATGTAAACGACGTCATCAGGGAGCAGAGCAGGAACACCGCCAGGGTTTTGGAAGCCCTCGACGCGGTAAGAAAGGTCTCCGTCGAGAATATAGAGAAGGCCGTGCTGGCCGACCACGCGGTCGAAGAGCTCTCCAGGCTCGACCGGGACCTCACCGACGGGGTCAAGAAGTTCAAGCTCAGGAAAAACCAGTCATAACGGCTTTATTCGGCCGTAAATCATGATTTTTTGCTCTGTAAACTCTCATTTTAGCGTCTCAAACCCGGAAATGCGCCCCTTTAGGCGGCGGTCTTATCCTGAAAAATGTTGCAAGGGGGCATTGAATACCTTATAATACTTAAAGCTTTTGTGCGGATTTCCCGCTGGTTAGCAGCTAAAAAGACCTCTTCCTAAGCCGGCACTGTCTTCATCAGGCCCCGCCACTTCACATCTGTAAGGCGGAATTCGTCGCAATCATAAATCACGGGATAATCCCCTTTTATTGCGGCCCATGGAAGGGGTCATCCTGCGAGAGTGGCGGAATGGCAGACGCGCCAGACTTAGGATCTGGTGGGCAACCGTGGGGGTTCAACTCCCCCCTCTCGCACCAGCTTTAAGCCTATAAGGACATTCATTTCATATAAAGGGAAGGGACAATGCAGAACATCAGAGTACAAGTAGAAGATCTTACCCCTGTAAAGAAAAAGCTGGATATCTCGGTTCCTGCCGAGGCCGTAAAAAGCGAGTTCAAGGCCGCCTACCAGAACATCAGGGCGACCGCTTCCATAGCAGGGTTCAGGAAGGGCGCCGCCCCGATGAACATCCTGAAGGCGAGGTTCGGCGGACACGTCCAGGAGGACGTGACCAAGAGGCTCATCGAGGCGAGCTACGCGACCGCCTTGAGCGAAAAGCAGCTCATGCCGGTCGAGGCCCCTCAGGTCGATCTCAAGGGTTCCGAGCTCACCGAAGACAGTGATTTCAACTATATCGTGACCGTCGAGGTTCAGCCCAACGTGGCCGTTGACGGCTATCGCGGGATGGAACTTAAGAAAGAGGACGTCGCCGTCACAGAAGAGGACGTCGACAAGGGCGTAGAGAACCTCAAGGAGGCCGCCGCCCAGTTCAAGGAAGTGGAAAGGCCCGCGGCGAACGGCGACCTCGTAGTGGTCGATTTCGAGGCCTTCATGAACGGCGAGCCCATAAAGAACGGCAAGGGCGAGGGCTATCCCTGCATAATCGGTGAGAAGTCTCTGCTGCCCGGCTTCGACGAGGCCCTGAAGGGCGCCTCGAAGGGCGAAGTGAAGGAAGTCGACATCACCTTCCCCGAGAACTACAGCGAAGCCGCCCTGGCGGGCAAGCCCGGCAGGTTCAAGCTGAGCGTAAAGGCCGTGAAGGAAAAAGGCGTGCCCGAGGTCAACGAGTCGTTCGCCAAGGACATGGGCTGCGAGAGCCTCGAGGCCCTGAGGGCGAAGGTCAGGGAAGAGATCGAAAAGCACAAGACGAGCGAGACCAAGGAAAGACTGAAGAACGAGATACTCGACAAGCTCATAGCCGCCCACCCGTTCGACGTGCCGGATGCGCTCGTGAACAGGTACATGGGGGTCATCCTCAACAGGGTTATAGAGAACATGAGGGCTGGAATGACGGCTCCGGAGGACAGGGGCCTCAACATCGACCAGCTCAAGGAGAAGTACCGTCCGGCCGCGATCAGGTCGGTCAAGGAAGACATAATACTCGACACCATATCGGCGAAGGAAGCGGTCCAGGTGAGCCCGGCCGAGGTCGAGACATCTGTGAGGGGCATAGCCGCGCAGAGGGGCGTTTCCTACGAATCCCTCATGTCCAGGATACAGACCGAGGGCGCGATGGAAGTCATAAAGGACGGCCTAAAGCACGAGAAGGTTTTCGACATCATAATAGAAGCTGGCAAGTAACCTCATGAGCCCGGTGAGAAAACCCGGGCAAAAAAAGAGATCGGGGAGGGGATATGAATCTGGTCCCTATGGTAGTAGAGCAGACGGGAAGGGGAGAGAGGGCCTACGACATATATTCGAGGCTCCTGAAGGACAGGATCATCTTCCTCGGCAGCGCCGTTGACGACATGGTCGCCAACCTCATCGTCGCCCAGCTCCTTTTCCTCGAGTCGGAAGACCCGGAAAAGGACATACACCTTTACGTAAACTCGCCCGGAGGCCTCGTGACGGCCGGGCTGGCCATCTACGACACCATGCAGTACGTCAAGCCCGACGTCTCCACCATCTGCATAGGGCAGGCCGCCTCGATGGGCGCTCTCCTCCTGTGCGGCGGGGCCGCCGGAAAGAGGTACGCGCTGCCGAACTCGAGGATACTCATCCACCAGCCTCTGGGCGGCGCGCAGGGCCAGGCCACCGACATAGACATCCAGGCGAAGGAGATCCTGAGGGTAAGGGAAGAGCTCACCGCCATACTCGCGAAACACTCTGGACAGTCGCTGGAGAAGCTCCACAGGGACACCGAAAGGGACTTCTTTATGACTGGGCAGCAGGCAATGGAGTATGGTATAATTGACAAGGTCATAGAGAAGAGAGTAGCCACTGAAGCAAGGCCGAAATAGCGAAATAATTCAATAGGTTCTGGCCTCAAGGAAGGGTTGGAGGAAAAGATGTCGATAAACAAGAAGGGCGGAAGTTACCTGACTTGCTCGTTCTGCAGCAAAGGCCAGGACGAGGTGAGAAAGCTAGTCGCCGGTCCCATGGTATACATATGCGACGAGTGCATCGAGCTCTGCAATGACATTATCGCTGAAGAGTACGAGAAAGAGGAGTTCAAGAAGCGGGAGCACACCATACCCAAGCCCGCCGAGATAAAGAAGATCCTCGACGAGTACGTCATAGGCCAGGACCACGCCAAGAAGGTGCTCTCGGTCGCGGTCCACAACCACTACAAGAGGATAGAGTCGAAAATCGCCCTCGGCAACGTCGAGCTGCAGAAGTCGAACATCCTGCTGGTCGGCCCGACCGGCTCGGGCAAGACCCTTCTCGCGCAGACGCTCGCGAAGATACTGAACGTGCCCTTCACCATAGCCGACGCTACCACTTTGACGGAGGCCGGCTACGTAGGCGAGGACGTCGAGAACATAATCCTCTCCCTCCTGCAGAACGCCGAGTACGACATCGAGCGCTGCCAGAAGGGCATAGTCTACATCGACGAGATAGACAAGATATCGAGGAAGTCCGACAGCCCGTCCATAACAAGGGACGTTTCCGGCGAGGGAGTCCAGCAGGCGCTCCTCAAGATAATCGAGGGCACCGTGGCGAACGTGCCGCCCAAGGGCGGCAGGAAGCACCCCCAGCAGGAGTTTTTGCAGGTGGACACGACAAACATCCTCTTTATCTGCGGCGGAGCCTTCTCCGGCCTCGATTCCATCGTGGCGCAGAGGATAGGCAAGAGGGCCGTCGGCTTCAACGTGGACGACAAGAAGCAGGTCGAGCAGAACTACTCCAAGCTCATGCACTCCGTTGAGCCGGGCGACTTCCTGAGGTACGGCCTCATCCCCGAGTTCATGGGACGCCTGCCGGTCATCGCCACGCTCGAGGAGCTGAGCGAGCAGGACCTCGTGAAGATCCTGATGGAGCCGAGGAACGCCATAATAAAGCAGTACCAGAAGCTCTTTGAGTTCGAGAACGTGAAGCTCAAGTTCACGGACGGCGCGCTTTCGGCCGTCGCCAGGGAGTCCATGAGGAGAAAGGCCGGGGCCAGGGGCCTGCGCGCCATCCTCGAGAACGTGATGCTCGAGACGATGTACGAGCTCCCGTCCCAGACGAACATCAAAGAGTGCATCATAAACGAGGACGTCATCACCGAGAGCGCGAAGCCCATTATCGTCTACGGCAACAGGGCCGAGACTGCCTGAGTCCAGCCTTTCGGATGGATCCCGGTATTATAGGCCGTGTTTGGTTAAGAAGCGCCGGTTCAGGGAACGGGTGGACAAGATGCTGTCCTTTTTCAAAGGGGGAAGAGAGTTGAAGAAAGACAAAATGATAATCCCGCTCATACCGTTAAGAGATATAATCATTTTCCCGTACATGGTAGTCCCGCTTTTCGTGGGCAGGGAGAAGTCCATAAAGGCCCTCGAGAACGCCATGGCGGCCGACAAGTCCATCCTGCTCGCGGCCCAGAAGAAGGCCAAGACTGAAGAGCCGGGCCCGGACGACATCTACGACATCGGCACGCTCGGCACCATCCTCCAGCTCCTGCGCCTGCCCGACGGCACCGTAAAGGTCCTCGTCGAAGGCAAGCGGAGGGCAAGGATAAAGGAGTTCGTCTCCGAGGACGAGTGCTTCATGGTCGCCGTCGAGGAAGTGGACGAGCCGGTTGACGAGGCTGTCGAGGCCGAGGCGCTCGTGCGCTCCGCCGTCAAGTCCTTCGAGACTTACGTCAAGTTCAACAAGAGGGTCCCGCCCGAGATGATAATGAGCGTCTCCTCCATCGAGGACCCGGGCAGGCTCGCAGATACCATCTCCGCGCACCTCACCATAAAGATAGAAGACAAGCAGGCGCTCCTCGCGCTCTCCAGCCCGTCCAAGAGGCTCGAGAGGCTCTACTCCATAATGGAGAGCGAGATAGAGATACTCGAGGTCGAGCAGAAGATACGCCAGAGGGTCAAGCGCCAGATGGAAAAGACCCAGAAGGAGTACTACCTCTCCGAGCAGATGAAGGCCATCCAGAAGGAACTCGGCGAGAAGGACGACTTCAAGAGCGAATTGCAGGAGTTCGAGGACAAGCTCAAGACCAAGAAGATGTCCAAGGAGGCCACGAAGAAGGCCAAGCAGGAGATAAAGAAGCTCCGTCTCATGTCTCCAATGTCCGCCGAGGCGACGGTCTCCAGGAACTTCATAGACTGGCTCCTGTCGCTTCCCTGGGACGCCGTGACCGAGGAGAAAAAGGACATAGAAGAGGCAGAAAAGGTCCTCGACGAAGACCACTACGGCCTCAAGACAGTGAAAGAGAGGATAATCGAGTACCTCGCCGTAAGGGGCCTCGTCGAAGAGATGAAGGGGCCGATACTGTGCCTTGTCGGTCCTCCCGGCGTGGGCAAGACCTCTCTTGCGAAGTCCATCGCCAGGGCTACCGGGCGTAACTTCGTCAGGCTCTCGCTCGGCGGCGTCAAGGACGAGGCCGAGATAAGGGGCCACAGGAGGACGTACATAGGCTCTATGCCCGGCAAGATAGTCCAGTCGTTGAAGAAGGCGGGCTCCAACAACCCGGTCTTCCTCCTCGACGAGGTTGACAAGATGAGTCACGACTTCAGGGGAGACCCGGCCTCGGCCCTTCTCGAGGTCCTGGACCCGGAGCAGAACCATACTTTCAACGACCATTATCTGGACTGCGATTACGACCTGTCCAACATAATGTTCATCACCACGGCCAACTCGATACAGGGGATACCCTATCCGCTCCTCGACAGGATGGAGCTCATAAGGATACCCGGCTACACGGAACTTGAAAAGCTCCACATCATCGAGAGGTTCCTGCTGCCCAAGCAGCTCAAGATGCACGGCCTTACAGAGGCGAACCTCGAGGTCGGAAAGCCCGCGCTCCTGATGGTAATAAGGCGGTACACGAAGGAAGCTGGCGTAAGGAACCTCGAGCGTCAGGTCGCGACCATCTGCAGGAAGGCCGCCAAGGACATACTGAAGAAGGGCAGGGAGACGAAGGTTGTCGTCACCATGAAGTCCATGCCCAAGTATCTCGGCGTGCCGCAGTACAGGTACGGCACCGTCGAAGCGAACAACGAGATAGGCGTTGCGACCGGGCTTGCCTGGACGGAAGTCGGCGGAGAGCTCCTGGCGATAGAGGTCGCGCTCGTGCCCGGCAGGGGCAAGCTCATCATCACCGGAAAGCTCGGCGAAGTCATGCAGGAGTCGGCGCAGGCTGCCATGACCTACATCAGGAGCCGCGCGACCGAGCTCGGTCTTGAAAAAGACTTCTACCAGAAGTTCGACATACACATACACGTGCCTGAGGGCGCAATCCCGAAGGACGGCCCTTCCGCCGGTATAACGATGGGCACTGCCATAGCTTCGGCACTCACCAAGATAGCCGTGAGAAAAGACGTGGCAATGACCGGAGAGATAACGCTTCGCGGCAAGGTCCTGCCAATAGGCGGCCTCAAGGAGAAGCTCCTGGCGGCCCACAGGGCCGGCATACCGACCGTGCTGGTGCCCAAGGAGAACGAGAAGGACCTGAAGGACATACCGGCCCAGATACTGAAGAAGGTCAAGACCGTCCTCGTGGAGCACATGGACGAGGTGCTCATTAACGCCCTCGAAGTGAAGTCCAGGGAAGAGATCTTCAAGGCAAGGCCCGAGGAGAAAGCGGTAGTAGCTGCCCCTCCGGCCCCGCCCGCGCAGGTCGCCGAAGACCTCTTGAGGCACTGACCACTCAAATCCCTTGACATACGAAGACAGAACTGGTAAATAATAAAGCTCCCCGCCGGAAAACGGCGGTGAGTGAAGTTCGCTCCAACGGGCGGGTAGCTCAGTTGGTAGAGCACTGCCCTTACAAGGCAGGGGTCACAGGTTCGAGCCCTGTTCCGCCTACCAAGAAATACTACTTACAACGGGGCCGTAGTTAAGTCGGTTATAACGCTGGCCTGTCAAGCCAGAGGGCGCGGGTTCGAGTCCCGTCGGCCCCGCCAGACATAAAAAGGCCGGATTCTTAAAAGAATCCGGCCTTTTTAATTTCCTCTTTTTTTCAAACCCCCCTGAACGTCTCTCCTATCCTTCTCACCGCCTCTTCCACGGTCGTCCTCGGGCAGGCCAGGTTCATCCGGTAGAAGCCTTCCCCGCCGGGGCCGAAGATGCGTCCCGGCGTCATCGCAACGCGGGCCTTTGTAAGGAGCATCTCTTCGACATTGGAATCGGCCAGGCCGAAGCAATTGAAGTCGAGCCAGCCCAGGTAGGTCCCTTCCATCTCGGCGGTTTTCACGGCGGGAAGCGTTTCCTTCAAATACTTCCTCAGCGTGGTGTAGTTTTCGTAAAGGTAGGGCACGAGCTCTTCCACCCACTTCTCGCCGTTCGCGTAGGCGGCCTCAGAAGCCGCGAGCCCCATGATATTGGGCCTCGTTATCCCGGCCTTTGAAAGGGCGAGGTCGAACCTCTCGAAAAGCTCCCTGTCCGGGATGATTATGTTCGCGACGTGCAGCTCTGCGACGTTGAAGGTCTTTGACGGCGAGGTGCAGGTCAGGGTAATCTTCGCGGCCTTGTCAGATACGCTTGCAGTAGGGATGTGCCTGAAGCCGGGCATAATGAGGTCTGCGTGTATCTCGTCGGAGACTATGAGTACGCCCCTGTCAAAGCAGAGGTCTACAAGGGCCTTTAATTCCTCTTGAGACCAGACCCTTCCGACCGGGTTGTGCGGGCTCGCCAGTATCATCATTTTGGTGCGGCTGTCGATGAGGGATTCAAGCCCTTCGAGGTCCATGCCGTAGCGTCCGCCCTCGTGTCTCAAGGGGTTGTTGACGACTACCCGTCCGTTGTTCGCAATAGCCGCCCTGAACGGGTGGTAGACGGGCGGCTGTATGACGACTTTGTCGCCGGGCGAGGTGAAGGCCTGCACGCAGAAGTTCAAGGCCGGGATGACCCCGGGGGAGAACCTTATCCACTCCCGCTTCACTTCCCAGCCGAACCTTTTCATGAGCCATCTTTCAAGAGAATCGTAATAGCTCCCAGGCACGACCGTGTAGCCGAAAATACCGTGGCTGACCCTGTTAAAGAGGGCGTCGGTTATGAAGGACGGCGCCTTGAAGTCCATGTCGGCTATGGACATGGGTATCATGCCGTCGACCTCGCCCTTCATGTCGAAGTGGTCCCACTTGACCGAGTGGGTGCCGTTCCTGTCGATCAAACTGTTGAAATCGAACTTCATCATCTCTCCTTCGCGTTCTCTACGCGGGATTATATCCGGTAAGGGGCTGGAATGGAAAAGAAAACTTGTGCCCGGAACGGGTGTCCCTGACGCATAAACCCTTGACATGCCCTTTGTCAGCTGGGATAATGGTTGCGCTTTATTCCGCGGCGCAACTGGTTGAAAATCAAAGCTAATCTAATAAGTTCTTCCCTTTTGGAGATGCCTTTCAAATGATACAGATGTTCCACGTATCGAAAAGCTACGAGGGCGGGGTCCCAGCCCTCGTTGACGTGACCCTGAAGATACCAAAAGGCGACTTTCTGTTCATAACCGGACCGAGCGGCGCGGGCAAATCGACTCTCCTGAAGATAATGTTCGGCTCAGAGGCCCCCACCGAAGGGCAGATAATCCTCGACGGAAGGAACTACGTGAGGATACCCTCTGCCGAGCTCCCTGAATTGAGGAGGAGGATAGGCTTCGTATTCCAGGATTTCAAGCTTCTGCCGAACAAGACCGTCTTCGAGAACGTCGCCTTGTCGCTGAAGGTCATGGGAGTTGCCCCTTCCGACGTCAAAAGGCGGGTCGCGCGGATGCTCTCCTACGTGAAGCTCCAGCACAGGGCCAACTTCAAACCGCTGCAGCTTTCCGGCGGCGAGCAGCAGAGGGTCGCCATCGCCAGGGCTCTGGTCAAAGACCCGGCCATAATCCTCGCCGACGAGCCCACGGGCAACCTCGACCCGTCGCTGTCGGTGCAGATAATAGAGCTTTTCCGCGAAGTGTCCAGCCGCGGCACGACCGTCGTCGTTGCTACCCACGACAAGATGCTCATCGAGAAGTACGCCAGAAGGACCGTCGCGCTCGAAG
The DNA here is from genome assembly GCA_905339405.1 of uncultured bacterium. Lineage (GTDB taxonomy): Bacteria > Desulfobacterota > GWC2-55-46 > GWC2-55-46 > GWC2-55-46 > GWA2-54-12. The sequence goes on from CAJPGC010000057.1 coordinate 17,641, forward strand.
GCGGGAGGCTCATAGGCTGATGTCAAAAAAAGGTTCCGCAGACCTCGTCTACATATTGGGTGACGCGTTCAGGTCGCTCCGTGAAAACGTCGGCACGACCATACTCACCTCTTTCACTCTCGCCTTCTCGCTGGCCATATTCTCCCTTTTCGTTTTCGTCATCACCAACCTCAATGCCGTCGTCGAGGGCTGGGGCGAAAGGACGCAGATGATAGTCTACGTGAAGGACGCCTCCGTCGCTCAGGCCGACGCCTTGAAACAGGCGGTATTGAAAGTACCGGGGGTGAAGTCAGCCGAGTACGTCTCGAAGGAGAAGGCGCTCGCAGAGCTTAAAGAAGAGCTCAAGGGCCACGAGTCGATCCTCGACGGGGTCGACGCGAACCCGCTGCCAGCTTCTTTCGAGGTGAGGGTTGCGGACGAGTTCAACCAGCCGGAGCGGATAGCCGAGGTGGCTGGGCGCATCAAGGCCCTGGAGTGGGCCGAGGACGTGCAGTACAGCAGGGAGTGGGTCGAGAAACTTTCCTCTTTCATACGCTTCATCCAGTTCGCCGCCATAGCCGTGGGAGTATTCCTCGGGGCCGCAACTCTCTTTATAATCTCCAACACCATAAGGCTCGCGGTCTACGCCCGCAAGGACGAAATAGAGATAATGAAACTCGTCGGCGCGTCCGATATGTATGTAAAAGCGCCGTTCGTGCTTGAGGGCCTTCTGCAGGGCTTTTTCGGCGGCCTTCTTGCCTTGTGCGTGCTCGCCCTCGGCAGGTACGCCGTTTTGGGCGAGATACCGGCATACTTGAGGTTCGCGGTCGAGATGCCGTTCAGCACGCCGGTTTTCCTCGCCTTCCTCATCGGAGCAGGTATGCTCATGGGGGTTGCCGGAAGCCTCATCTCCATGAACAGGTTCCTCAAGGTATGAAGGGCGCGGCCATTTTTCTATTTGCGCTTTTGCTGATCCAGGGGGCCGCTTTCGCCGAAAAGCCGCCAAAGCAGGAGCTACTGAGGAAAGAAAAGCGGCTCGAGGACGTACAGAGGCAGATAAGGGAAGAGAAGAAGGCGATAAAGGAGATATCCGGCAAGGAGACCGACGTCCTCGGCGAGCTCGAGAACATAAACAGGGAGCTCACTGCCAAGAGGGAGGAGCTCTCCGTCCTCAACGGCTCGGTCGCGGGGCTCCAGAAGGACGTCGCGGCTTCAGACAGGCGCATCTCCTCTTTCGAATCTGACAGGAAAAAGCTTGAGACGCGCCTGAGGGCGCGCCTCAGGGCAATGTACAAGATGGGCCGGGGAGAGGCGATGGAAGTCCTCTTCTCGTCCGACTCTTCCACACTGGGGCGCAGGCATAAGTACCTCACCATGATAATGGACCTGGACGCCGGCCTCATAGAGGGCTATGAAAAGACCATAGCGGGCCTTGACGCCGAGCGGAGGAGAAAAGCCTCCATCCTGAACGAGGCCGACTCGGCAAGGCGGGCCGCGGCCATGAAGAAGGCCGAGTCCGAGTCGCTTCACAGGACAAAGCTCGCCCTCCTCAACGGAATAAAGCAGGAGAAGGTCAGAAGGGAAGGCGCGGTTGCCGAGCTCGAGAAGGCGGCTTCCGAGCTCACGAAGCTCATAGACGGGCTGAGGGGCTCAAAGGACGAGCCGGACGTGCCCAGGGGCACCGGCTTCGCTTCGATGAAAGGCAGGCTTTCAATGCCGTCAGCCGGGCAGGTCGTCTCCAGGTACGGCAAGGTCAAGCACCCTAAGTTCCAGACCGTGACCTTCAACAACGGCGTAGTCATCGAATCTGCGCTGGGCTCTCCGGTCAAGAGCGTTTACGACGGCAAGGTCGTCTACGTTGGCTGGCTCAAGGGCTATGGCCAGGTCCTTATCGTCGACCACAGGGGGGGCTTCTACACCCTTTACGCCCACCTCGGGAAGGTATTGAAGGACAAGGGCGAGGAAGTAGCAAGGGGGGTCGAGCTCGGCCTTGTCGGCGACAGCGGCCCGGATGGCAGGCCGGGGCTGTACTTCGAGGTAAGGCACAGGGGGGTCCCCAAGGACCCGATGGACTGGCTTTCCGGGCGTTGAATTATTTTCTGTTTAAGGCTAAGTACCTTTTTGATATAATATCCGCTGTACGTGCCTGAACCCGCCTTGATGCGGCAATTTAAGGAGGAGCATTAATGAGAAAATTCTTGAGTCCCAAGCACCTTGGAGGGGCGTTGGCGATAATAGCCGTCTTTTCGTTCTCTTCCTGGGGGCTTACCCAGAGGGCGGCGTCGGCGCCAAGCAGCGCCTATGAGAACCTGAAGGTGTACACCGATGTCCTCAGCATCGTCCAGGACAACTACGCCGAGCAGGTCGACACGAAGGACGCCGTATATAACTCCTTGAAGGGCATGGTCAAGAACCTTGACCCCCATTCCAGCTTCATGACGCCCGACGAGTACAAGGAGATGCAGATAGACACCAAGGGCAGCTTCGGCGGCATCGGCATAGAGATAGGGATGAAGGAAAACATCCTTACCGTCGTCGCTCCCATCGAGGACACTCCGGCCCACAAGGCAGGCCTCCTCGCGGGTGACAAGATAGTCAAGATAGACGACAAGTCTACGAAAGAGATGCAGCTTACTGAGGCGGTCGGCCTCATGCGCGGTCCGAAAGACACGCCCGTGACCATCCACATAATGAGGGACGGCCTGAACGAACCCAAGCCCTATGTCATCACCAGGGCCGTCATAAAGGTCAAGAGCGTTAAATACAAGATGCTCGACGAGGGCTTCGGCTATATCAAGCTGAACCAGTTCCAGGAGCGCACGACCGAGGAGCTCGACAAGGCGCTTAAAGAACTCGCTTCCAAGAGCGAGGGCAAGAAGCTCCGCGGCCTCATACTCGACCTCAGGAACAACCCGGGCGGCCTGCTGCAGGAAGCGGTCTCCGTCTCCAACGAGTTCCTCGACTCCGGCCTCATCGTCTACACGAAGGGCAGGGCAGCCGGGCAGAACATGACGTTCAACGCGGACGCCTCCAGGAGCCAGCCCGACTACCCGATGATAGTGCTCGTGAACAACGGCAGCGCGTCGGCTTCCGAGATCGTGGCGGGCGCCCTCCAGGACCATAAGAGGGCCATAATCCTCGGGGTGCAGACCTTCGGCAAGGGTTCCGTACAGACTATAATCCCGCTGTCCGACGGCTCGGCGGTAAGACTTACTACCTCCAAGTACTACACCCCCTCCGGCAGGTCGATACAGGCCAGGGGCATCGAGCCTGACATCGTCGTCGGCGAGACCCCCAAGGGCCACTTGAAAGAGGCGGACCTCGAAGGCCACCTGGCGCCCGAAGGGCCTGAAGTGAAAAAGTCCGTCAAGCCCGAGGTGGAAAAGATAAGCGCCCCGGCCGAGCCGGTAAAGCCCGCTGACAACGGCGAGGACGTCCAGCTCAAGAGGGCCGTCGATTACCTGAAAAGCTGGTATATCTTCAAGGGCAGCACAAAGAAAGTAAGCTGAGAACGATAAATCAATCGACCGCAAAGGCCCCGCAAGGGGCCTTTGCTTTAGGCAGGCCCTGAACTTTTATGGGGGAAACTTTCTGTAGAAAGTTTCCCCCATACCCCCTTCAAAGACTTCAAGTTCCTGAGAGCGCCCCCTTAAGGGGGCGCTCTCAGGAAGAACTGAAAGTTTTTGGAGAGAGTTTGAGAGGACCTTTTTACAAAAAGGTTCTCTCAAAAGGTTCAGCACTTTCTAAAGCGGAGACGCCGGATGGCAAAGAAGAAAAAAGGTGGTTCCTCGTGGCTTTTGCTCCTGCTGGGTTTCATAGCAGGCACCGGGGCCGCGTTGCTGTTTTTCAGGTACATGGGCGGCCCGCAGCCTTCCAAGCCTGTCGTAAAGCCGCCAGAGGTGGTCGTTCCGGCCCCGGTCGCACCAACGGATGTGCCTCCTGAAGCCCCGGTTCCAGCGCCGCCCGAGGCGGTAGTCCCCACGCCGGTGAGGCCCAGGCTCGCCATAATAATCGACGACATGGGCCCTGACATCAAAAAGCTCCGCGAGCTCCTCGAGGTCGGCGGGCCGTTGACCATAGCGGTCATGCCGCACATGAAGGACTCTGGCCAGATATCGAACCTGGCGAGCTCAAGGGGGCTCGACGTCATCGTGCACATGCCGATGGAGCCCAGGGAACTACTCGAGCATAACCCCGGGGGGAGCGCGCTCCTCGTGTCCATGGGGCCTGAAGAGATAAGGGCGAAGGTCGAAGCAGGTCTCAAGACGGTGCCCGGCGCCATCGGCATAAATAACCATATGGGCTCGAGGTTCACCGAGGACGAGCAGCGGATGCGGGAAGTCCTGAAGGTCGTGAAGAAAAAGGATATGCTCTTCGTCGACAGCCGCACCACCTCCAAATCGGTGGCCGGAAGGGTCGCCAGGGAGCTCGGTGTGCCGAGCGCCGACAGGAACGTATTCCTTGACAACACGAGGGATGTCGAGTACATTAAGGGCCAGTTGAGGGAAGCCGCCCGGCTCGCGCAAAAGAGCGGCAGTGCGATAGCGATAGGCCATCCGTACCCCGAAACCATAAAGGCCCTGAGAGAAGCCGTTCCGGGCCTTGCCGCTGGCGGGGTCGACGTGGTCGGCGTTTCAGAGGTCGTGGACCCGGCCAGGTAAACAGAAAGTAACGATTTTTAGCGCGTGATAAAAAAAGCTTGACAACGAATTATTTAAGCTGGTAGTATGCGGGTAAATTCTACAAAGGGATTCTTGTTTGCAGTATGGAAGGTAGTAGTCAGATAGAACCGTGAAGGGAGCGATAGCTCTCCCACGGTTTTTTTTATGCTGCAAGAGAGTACCAGAAAACAAGGAGGCACGTAATGGCAAGAGGCAGAGTAAAGTGGTTCAATGACACCAAGGGTTTTGGCTTTATCCAGCAGGAGTCTGGAGAGGACGTTTTCGTCCACTACACGGCCATCACCGGCGAGGGCTTCAAGACCCTCAAGGAAGGCGAAGAAGTTGAGTTTGAGATAACCCAGGGCCCCAAGGGTCCCCAGGCCTCGAACGTCGTAAAGGCCGGCTAAAAGTACAGAGGCCGAAAAGCCTCCTTTGAACCAGGCAAACTAGACCCCCTTCCGCGAAAGCGGAAGGGGGTTTTTTAGTCCCGGCTCCCCGGAAATCGTTTCCTTGTATTTGATTTTTTCTTCTGTTATCATTGTATTTTAACGCTATTTTTCGGGCTCAGGCAGGGTGCCCTTCTGGGTCAGCCCACCCGGGCCCTTCTATTTGAGCGAGGACGCTTTGGACCTGCAGGCATACCTTTCCGGCAAGATAGAATTGGTCAACAAGGGGCTCAAGGAGCTTCTCCACGGCGAGGAGGAGTACCCGCAGAACCTCCACAGGGCCATGCACTACAGCCTGTTCGCGGGCGGCAAGAGGGTGAGGCCCGTTCTTGTGCTCGCCTCCGCCGAGGCCGTGGGCGGCAGCCCGGCAGAGGCCCTGAACACGGCCTGCGCCTTCGAATGCATACACACCTATTCCCTTATCCACGACGACCTTCCGGCAATAGACAACGACGACATGCGCCGCGGCAGGCCGACCTGCCATAAGGCTTTCGGCGAGGCGGCGGCCATACTGGCCGGGGACGCCCTCCTTACTGCGGCTTTCGAGCTGGTTGCGGCCACTAAGACGTCCGACCCGGCGAAAGTCATCAAGGTCATCGCGGAGCTTTCCAAGGCGTCCGGCTCCGTCGGCATGATAGGCGGCCAGATGGTCGACATCGAGTCCGAAGGCGCCGATGTGCCTTTCCCGGTCCTCGAGTACATCCACATACACAAGACGGGCGAGCTCATACTCGCCGCCGTAAGGTGCGGCGCCATAATGGGCGGGGCTGGCAAGACTGAGCTCGAGTCCCTTTCGAGGTACGGCAAGAGCATAGGACTCGCCTTCCAGATAGCAGACGACATCCTCGACGTGGAGGGGTCGGCCGCCGAGATGGGCAAGAACACCGGCGGGGACGAGAAAAAAGGCAAGGCGACTTACCCGGCGCTCATCGGCCTGGACGAGTCGAGGAAGCGGGCCGAGGAGCTCGTGGCGATAGCGTTGAAGTCTCTGGAGGGCTTCGACGGGAAGGCCGACCCGCTCCGCGCGATAGCACGCTACATAGTGGAAAGAAGGAAGTAGGCGCTCCGTGACAAAATTACTCGACGGCATAACGGGGCCCGCTGACCTCAAGAGGCTTTCTCCCGAGGAGCTGGTGAAGCTCTCCTCTGAGATAAGGGAGCTTATAATCGACACCGTCTCGGACGTGGGCGGGCACCTGGCCTCTTCCCTCGGTGCGGTCGAGATAGCCGTAGCCCTCCAGTACGTGCTCGACACCCCCGAAGACAAGATAATATGGGACGTCGGCCACCAGGCCTATGCCCACAAGATAATAACCGGCAGGAAGGACGAGTTCAGGACGCTCCGCCAGTTCGGCGGCATGAGCGGCTTCCCGAAGCCTTCAGAGAGCGCCTTCGACGCCTTCATAGCCGGACATTCCTCGACCTCCATTTCCGCTGCCCTCGGCATGGCCGCCGCCCGTGACCTCGCCGGGAAGAAGAACGCCGTCGTAGCCGTCATCGGCGACGGGTCGCTTACCGCCGGGCTCGCCTTCGAAGGATTGAACCAGGCCGGCCACCTGAAGAAGAACCTCATCGTCGTCTTGAACGACAACGAGATGTCGATATCGAAGAACGTCGGCGCGCTCTCGCAGTTCTTGAGCAGGAAGCTTACCGGAAGGTTTGCGACCAACCTCAAGAAGGACGTCGAGAACTTCATAAAGTCGATTCCCAGGATAGGCCACAGGCTCCTGGACATGGCGAGGAAGGCCGAAGACTCCATCATAACGCTACTTACGCCGGGCATGCTCTTCGAAGGGCTCGGCTTCCATTACATAGGCCCAATCGACGGCCATGACCTGAACGCGCTCGTGACGGTGCTCAAGGACGTCTCGGCCCTCGAAGGGCCTGTGCTGCTTCATGTCCTTACGACAAAGGGCAAGGGGTATCTGCCGGCCGAGGCCGACCCGGCCGCCTTCCACGGCGTCGGGCCGTTCATAAAAGAGACTGGCAAGCCGAAGAAGGCTTCCAGGCAGTCTTATACCAACGTATTCAGCGACGCCCTCCTGGAGATAGCAGGGGAAGACCGCAGGGTCGTGGCGATAACCGCGGCCATGCCCGAGGGAACGGGCCTTGCGAGGTTCGCCGAGCGCCACCCGGAGAGGTTTTTCGACGTCGGCATAGCCGAGCAGCACGCGCTTACTTTCGCGGCAGGGCTCGCGAAGGAAGGCTTCGTGCCGGTCACGGCCATCTATTCTACTTTCTTGCAGAGGGCCTACGACCAGGTATTCCACGACGTCTGCCTGCAGAACCTGCCGGTCGTGATAGCCATCGACAGGGCTGGGATAGTGGGCCAGGACGGGCCCACCCACCACGGGCTTTTCGACATATCATTCCTGAGGCACATACCGAACATGATAGTGGCCGCCCCCAAAGACGAGGACGAGCTGAGGCACCTTTTATATTCAGCCGTCCGCTACGGAAGCCCCGTTGCCTTGAGGTACCCGAGGGGAGTTTGCGTGGGGGCCGACATGACCGGGCCGATGAAGTTCATCCCACCCGGCCAGGCCGAGGTACTGAAAGAGGGCAAGGACGCCGTAGTACTCGCTCTCGGCACCATGCTCCACCCGGCTCTCGAGGCGGCTGCCGCTCTGGAGAAGTCCGGCATAAACGCCGGGGTCGTCAACTGCAGGTTTGCCAAGCCGCTGGACGCAGACTGCATACTGAAGGCCGCCTCCGGCGCCGGGTGCGTCGTGACCGTAGAGGAGAACGCGCTGCAGGGCGGCTTCGGAGCGGCCGTAATGGAACTTCTCGAGGAGCGCGGCGTGCAGGTCCCGTTGAAGCGCGTCGGCGTGCCTGATGAGTTCATAGAGCACGGCGGGCAGGACGAGCTGCGCGCCAGGGTAGGGCTCGATGCCACCGGCATCGAGAAGGCTGTCAGAGAGCTTGTGGCCCTGAACAAAAAAATGAAGATGGCGTTTTAGCCCTGAAGACGGAAAAGAAAAAAAAGATAAGGTTAGACATTCTCCTTGTGGAGAAGGGGCTCGCCCCGACGCGCCAAAAGGCGCAGGCCCTCATAATGGCCGGGAAGGTCATGTCCGGCTCCGAGGTCCTTGACAAGCCGGGCAGGGAAGTAGACCCCGAGGCCGAGATAACCGTGAAGGAGCCGCTGCCGTTCGTCGGCAGGGGCGGGGTGAAGCTCGCGGGCTTTCTCGACGAGACCGGGATAGACGCCGCCGGGCTCGTCGCGATGGACGTCGGCGCCTCCACGGGCGGCTTTACAGACTGCCTCCTCAAAAGGGGGGCGCTTCGGGTATACGCGGTCGACGTTGGCAAGGGGCTCATAGACGTTTCCTTGAGGAACGACCCGAGGGTCGTAGTCCTCGAGGAAAAGAACATCAGGTACATGGAGCCCGCCGAGATAGGCGAGGCGGTGGACCTCGTGGTGATAGACGTCTCTTTCATATCCCTGGAGAAGGTCCTGCCGAAGGTCAGGGAGTTCGTGAAGGACGGCGGGCTTGTGCTGGCCCTCATAAAGCCGCAGTTCGAAGTCGGCAAGGGGCAGGTGGGAAAAGGCGGCATAGTGAGGGACCCCCAGCAGCACAAGGCGGTCGTCGAACGGATAGGGGCTTTTTCGGAGGAGCTGGGTTACGCGGTGCGCTCCACCGGCACATCCCCCATACTCGGGGCCAAGGGCAACAGGGAGTTCTGGATCTGCCTTATCAACGGATAATGAACGGCGGAAGTGATCGCCGGAAATGATTGAAAACAGCGATGTTCTTCTGGTATTATTCAGCGGCTTCAAAATAAACCGGGTTCTCAGGGTTAAGCCTCAAAGGAGCGTATCATGTTCGAGATAACCGAAAAAATCGAGCTGGCCCATACGGTCTACCAGTACAAGATCAAGGCACCGCTCATAGCCAGGAAGAGGAAGGCCGGGCAGTTCGTCGTCCTCCGTCTGAACGAGATGGGTGAAAGGGTGCCGCTCACGATAGTCGATTCCGACAACGCGGATGGCACGATAACCATCATCATGCAGGAAGTCGGCAAGTCCACGGCCATGCTGGGCAACATGGTGCCCGGCGACAACATACTTGACGTCGTCGGCCCGCTGGGCAAGCCTACCCACATAGAGAACTTCGGCACCGTCGTGTGCGTTGGCGGCGGGATAGGGACGGCGCCGGTCTACCCCATCGCGAAGGCGATGAAAGAGGCGGGCAACAAGGTGGTCTCCATTATCGGCGCGAGGAATAAATCTCTCCTCATACTCGAAAAAGAGATGAGGGCGGTAAGCGACGACCTCCGCGTCACCACCGACGACGGCAGCTACGGCCACCACGGGTTCGTCACACAGGTCTTGCAGAACCTCATAGACGAGGGCATGAAGATAGGCTGCGTCGTGGGCATAGGCCCGGTGCCGATGATGAGGGCGGTTTCAAACACCACGAAGCCCTATTCGATACCGACGGTCGTGTCTTTGAACCCCATCATGGTCGACGGCACCGGAATGTGCGGAGCGTGCAGGGTCACGGTTTCCGGCAAGACCCAGTTCGTGTGCGTTGACGGCCCGGAGTTCGACGGCCACGGCGTCGATTTCGGCGAGCTCATTCTGCGCAACAGGAGCTACCTGAAGGAAGAGAAGGCCGCGATGGAGGAGCTCACTTACCACGAAGGCGGCAAGTGCTACGAGAGGAAATAAACCGGCCCTGAACCGGTTCAAGATATCATAAAAGGAGCGAGTCCCAGATGGAAATGGACCCGAAGGAAATCAAAGAGAGGATGAAGATACCCAAGCAGGTCATGCCCGAGCAGGACCCAGGCGAGCGTGTCCGTAACTTCTACGAGGTGCCTCTGGGCTTCACGCCGGAGCAGGCGATGGCCGAGGCCAAAAGGTGCATCCAGTGCAAGAAGCCCCTCTGCGTCGGGGGTTGCCCGGTAAACATCGACATACCCTGGTTCATAAGGCTCGTCGGAGAGGGCAAGTTCGTTGAGGCCGCGAGGAAGGTAAAGGAGACCAACGGCCTCCCGGCCGTGTGCGGCAGGGTCTGCCCGCAGGAAGACCAGTGCGAGAAGGTCTGCGTCGTGGGCAAGAAGAATGAGCCGGTGTCAATTGGAAGGCTCGAGAGGTTCGTTGCCGACTACGAGCGCGAGCACGGCGAAGTTGCCCTCCCCGAGATACCGAGGTCAACCGGTAAGAAGGTCGCCGTCGTGGGCGCTGGCCCGGCCGGGCTTACTGTCGCCGGGGACCTCGTGAAGAAGGGGCACAAGGTGACTGTTTTCGAGGCGCTCCACGTTGCTGGCGGCGTGCTCATGTACGGCATCCCCGAGTTCAGGCTTCCGAAGAAGATCGTCCAGTCTGAGGTCGAGTACCTGAGGCGCATGGGCGTGGAGATAGTGATGAACGCCGTCGTCGGTAAGCTCGACACAATAGACGAGCTCCTTTCCAACGGCTACGGCGCGGTCTTCGTGGGCTCCGGAGCGGGCCTGCCGAACTTCATGAACATACCCGGCGAGAACCTCGCCGGGGTCTATTCGGCGAACGAGTACCTCACGAGGGTGAACCTCATGAAGGCCTACATGTTCCCCGAGTACGACACGCCCATAATAAGGGGTAGGAAGATAGCCGTCTTTGGCGGCGGCAACACCGCGATGGACGCGGCCAGGACCGCACTGAGGCTCTGCCCCGAGGAGGTCTCCATCGTCTACAGGCGTTCCATGGAGGAGCTGCCCGCGAGGAAAGAGGAGATACACCACGGCGAGCAGGAGGGGTTGAAGTTCCAGCTCCTTACCAACCCGAAGAGGTTCATCGGCGACGAAGAGGGCAGGCTCAAGGCGGTAGAGTGCGTGAAAATGGAGCTCGGGGCCCCGGACGAGTCCGGCAGGAGAAGGCCGGTCGAGATGAAGGGTTCGGAGTTCACGATAGAATGCGACGTCGCCATCGTGGCAATCGGCAACGGCGCCAACCCGTTGATCCCGCAGACCACGCCCGACATCAAGGTGAACAAGTGGGGGAACATCACCGTTGACCCGGACACCGGAAGGACGAGCAAGCAGGGCGTCTTCTCCGGAGGAGACATAGTAAGGGGCGGGGCGACCGTCATCCTCGCCATGGGAGACGGCAGGAAGGCAGCCGACTCCATACACGAGTACCTCACGACCGGAAACTGGTAAGTCAGACAGGCCACACACGAAGAGGGCGGCCCAAAGCCGCCCTCTTTTTTTGTTTTTGCCTTCCCCGGGCCCTCCCGCCCTCATTAAACTGTTGCCAACGCTTTCCGCCGTATGATAAAAATAAAAGATAGACAAAAAACGGATGGAACAAAGACCATGGCAACGAAGATATTGTTCGTATGCGTCGGCAACACCTGCCGCAGCCAGATGGCGGAAGGTTTCGCCAGGCAGTACGGAAAAGGGAAGATAGAGGTGAGGAGCGCCGGTACTTCGGCCTCGGGCTCGGTCAACAGGAGCACCATCGAGGCCATGAAGGAGGTCGGCATAGACATCTCCGGCCAGAGCTCTGACCAGCTCACGCTGGAGATGCTCGAGTGGGCGGACGTTGTCGTCACGATGGGCTGTCTGCCAGCTGACCAGCTCTGCCCGCCGGACTTCAAGGGAAAAAAGTACGACTGGAAGATAGAAGACCCGCTGGGGCGGCCCTGGGCCGTTATGCAGCGCGTCAGGGACGATATAGAAAAGAGGGTCAAGGAGCTCATAGTTGCAGAAGGCTCACTCGAGGATACTCGTAGTTGACGACGAACCTGATATCCTGAACCTGCTCGAGTACAACCTCAGGCGCGCCGGTTTTCAGGCCCTGCTCGCCAAAGACGGCCCTGAGGCGATAGAGGCCGCAAGGGCCAACAGGCCCGACCTCGTCCTTCTTGATATCATGCTCCCGGACATGGAAGGCACCGAGGTCTTAAGAAGGCTCAAATCAACGGAGGCAACCGCTTCCATCCCCGTCATAATGCTCACTGCGAAGGGCGAAGAGGTCGACAAGATTGTCGGCTTCGAGCTCGGCGCGGAAGACTACATCACAAAACCGTTCAGCCCCAGGGAACTGATACTGCGCGTAAAGGCCGTCCTCAAAAGGACTGCCGAGAAGCCCGAGCCCGTTGAGGCGCCCGTTGCTTTCGGGGAGCTGACTGTTGACCTGTCCCGCCACAAGGTAACTGTCTCCTCCAAACCCGTCGAGCTTTCGTCCACCGAGTTCAGGCTCCTTACTGAGCTGATGCGCGCCAAGGGCCGGGTCCTCACGAGGGACAACCTCCTTGACCGCGCCTGGGGCCGCGACTGCTTCGTCATACCGAGGACAGTCGATACCCATGTAAGGCGCTTGCGCTCGAAGCTCGGGGCGGCAGGCGAGTACATCGAGACCGTCAGGGGCGTGGGCTACAGGTTCAGGGAGGACTGAGTGGGAAAGAACCTTATCCTCGAGACCATAGCCCGCGAGATGCACACCGGCGTCGTCGTCCTGGACAAGAACGGAGCGGCCCTTTACGCGAACCCGTTTTTCCTGAAGTCGTTTCCCGTCAACGGCGGCATCGAGGGCAAGAGCGTCTCCGAGAGCATAAAAAGCGAACTGCTGTTGAAGTCGGTCGAGGCTTTCCTCAAGAAGCGCGGCGGGGCGTCCGAGGACATCGAGATAGCCGAGGGCACGAGGTTCTTCAGCGTCCATATAGTCCCCATTAAAGACAAGGCGGACTTCAGCCTCATACTCTTCTTGCAGGACATAACCGAGGAAAAACGGGTCGAGACGATAAAGAGGGACTTTGTCGCGAACGTTTCGCACGAGCTCCGCACGCCGCTTGCGTCGATAAAAGGATATTCCGAGACGCTCCTGGACGGAGGGATGGACGACAAGAAGACCCTCGCCGAGTTCCTCCGCGTCATCGACAGGCACGCAACGCGCATGTCCAGGCTCATTGACGACCTCCTAATCTTATCCAGGCTCGAGTCCCATCAGATGACGATAGTGGCCTCTCCCATCGACCTGGGCGAGCTCGTCACCTCAACGGTAAAAGGCTTCGAGAAGCAGGCGAGGGACAAGGGCATCACTCTTAGCGCCCTCGTCCCCGAGGAACTCCCGAACGCGCTCGGCGACAGGGACAGGCTCGAGCAGGTAATGGTCAACCTCCTGGACAACGCGATAAAATACACGCCCTCCGGCGGGAGCGTGAGCGTTTCAGCCTTTCTGGAAGCGGGATGTGTGCGCGTCGACGTAGGGGACACAGGCATCGGCATACCCGCTGGCGACATATCCCGCATATTCGAGCGCTTCTACAGGGTCGACAAGGCCAGGAGCCGCGAGCTCGGTGGAACGGGCCTGGGACTGGCGATAGTGAAGCACATCATCCAGGGGCACAACGGCAGGCTGGGCGTCGAGAGCAAGCCGGGCAAGGGCTCTGTCTTCAGCTTTTCGATAAAGGCCTGCAGGTAGGCTGGGCGCGTGCGCTGTGCGCACCATCTTGCGCGCTGCCGCGCTTGAGTTTCTTCACCGGAATACCATGTAACGCGGCTGCCGCCGCTCTCTGTAACATGCTCCACGCGCTTTCATCCTCCACCACCCGCGAAACGCTCCCCCAAGGTCGCTTCGCTCCCAGCTTCCCCGTCGCGTTTCGCCCTTCCTCCCTGAGGCGCGCTCCGCATGTTACGGCGCATGGGTTAAAGACAAAAAAGAAACACTCCCCTATGTCTTTGCAAACAACCCCTCTACTTATGTTATAATCCCCCGGTTGTCTAATTAAACCTATGCCGATAATCCAGGTCGAAAACCTAATAAAGAAGTACAACGGCACCGAGGCCGTCAAGGGAGTCTCCTTCGAGGTCAGGGAAGGCGAGACCTTCGGCTTTCTCGGCCCGAACGGTGCGGGCAAAACGACGACCATCAACATCCTGTGCACGCTCCTGGGCTTCGATTCGGGGCTTGCCATGGTCAACGGCTTCGATTGCAAGAGGGACCCTCACAAGGTAAGACAAGCCATCGGGCTCGTCTTCCAGGAGGTCACGCTCGACAACGAGCTTACCGCCTACGAGAACCTCAAATTCCATTGCTATATGTACAACATGGAAAAGAGGCTCACTGAGGAGCGCATAGGCGAGATACTCGAAGTCGTGGGGCTGGCCGACAGGAGGGACGACATCGTAAAGAAGTTCTCGGGCGGCATGAAAAGAAGGCTCGAGATAGCCCGCGGCCTTCTCCACAGGCCCAGGGTGCTTTTTCTGGACGAGCCGACTTTGGGCCTCGACCCGCAGACGAGAAGCCACGTCTGGGAGTTCATACAGAAGCTCAAAAAATCAGAGGGCAACACCGTCTTCATGACGACCCACTACATGGAGGAGGCCGAGGTCTGCGACAGGATAGCCATCATGGACAGGGGCAGGATAATCGCCTGCGACAGGCCGGACGAGCTGAAAAAGGCGCTTAGAGGCGACACCATCTACCTGAAGACATCTGACAACGACAGGGCCGCCGTTGAGATAGAGGCCAAGTTTTCGTTGAAGCCCAGGAAGATTGAGGGCGGGCTCGCCCTCCTTGTCGAATCAGGCGAGAAGTTCATCCCCAGGCTCTTCGAGAGACTTGAGACAGGCATAAGCTCCGTGAACCTAAAGAGGCCGAGCCTCGAGGACGTCTTCATAAACCTCACTGGCAGGGAGATGAGGGACGAGGGGCCATCTCCCAGGCAGAGACCCTAAAATTGAAAATTGCTCTTTTTTCTAATCTCTGTGTCAGGGCGTAAACAAAAATGCTCACATATTATCATATATGCTGCGCTTTTTATTTCCGCCCTTCCTTGACCTCAGTAAAAATAGCTGATTTTTAGAGATAGTTTATAATAAACCATCGAGTAGAAGATGCTCTCGTACAAAGCCATCTACGTCATAACTCTCCGCGAGTTCAAGAGGTTCTTCCGCCAGAGGGGCAGGCTCATAGTCACGGCCGCGCGCCCCCTCATCTGGCTCTTCATCGTGGGGTCGGGCTTCACCAGGCTCATCGACACGAGCGAAGAGGGCGTCCGGTACATACAGTTCATACTGCCCGGGATAGTGGGCATGACGATACTTTTCAGCTCGATATTCTCGACCATCTCGGTAGTCTGGGACAGGGAGTTCGGCTTCCTCCGTGAGATGCTTGTCTCGCCGGTCTCAAGGGTGACGATAGTCTTTGGCAAGCTCCTTTCGGGCACGGCCCTTTCAGTCTTTCAGGGCGCGGCACTTCTTATAGTCGCGCCGTTCCTGAGCCTCCACATAGGCGTGATGGACTTCGTCGTCATGGTCTTTCTCATGTTCCTCGTGGCCCTGGCCATAACGGCCCTGGGCCTGTTCGTCGCTTCGTTCCTCACTTCTCTCGAGGGCTTCAACGTCATAATGAACTTCATAGTATTGCCGATGTTCTTCCTTTCGGGCGCGCTCTACCCGGTGGGCTCGCTCCCGGAGTACATAAAGGTCTTCGCCTACGTCAACCCGCTCTGCTACGGCGTTGATTCCTTCAAGCACGTGCTCCTTCCGGGCCAGGGGGCCCTTGTGGCTGAGTTCCCCATGGCTTTGGACATAGCGTTCATAGCGGCCTTCTCGGTCGTCTTCACTTTCCTTTCGGCGCTCGTCTTCGAGAGGCGCAAATGAAGGGGACTCTTTATGTGGTCGCAACCCCTATCGGCAATCTCGAGGACATGACGTTCAGGGCGGTGCGTGTCCTGAAAGAAGCCGGGCTCATCGCAGCTGAGGACACGAGGCATACTAAAAAGCTCCTTGTCCATTTCGGCATAGACGGCCCGCTTACAAGCTACCATGAGCACAACGAGAGGGAGAAGGCGGGCCTCATCGTGGAAAAGCTCCTTTCCGGAATTGATGTCGCGCTCGTTTCTGACGCAGGCACTCCCGGCATATCTGACCCGGGCTACAGGCTCGTCGGGCTGGCCGTGGAAAAGGGTATAAAAGTCGTCCCGGTGCCTGGAGCGTCGGCCATCGTCTCTCTCGTGTCCGTCTCGGGTCTTCCCACCGACGAGTTCTCGTTCAAAGGTTTTCTGCCCGTCAAGGAAGGCGAGCTAAGGCGGGTTTTGCAGGAGCTGAAGGGCGTTGCCGCCACCTCTGTTTTTTACGAATCCCCAAGGAGGCTCGCCCGCTCGCTGGAGCTGGTCAAAGAGGTCTTGGGAGATGTCCGCGTTGTAGTGGGCAGGGAGCTCACCAAGATTCACGAAGAGGTGATGAGGGGGACGGTCAGCGAAGTCCTTGCCTCCATACCGGTTGAGATAAAAGGCGAAGTCACGCTGATTTTGAGGACCGAAGAAGAGAAGGAGTCGGCCGACTTCAGGGCGCTCCTCGAAGGGCTTTTGTCCTCCGGCGCGAAGCTCAACGACGCTGTAAAGGCTGTTGCGGCTGACACGGGCGTTGCCAGGTCGGAGGTCTACAAGGAAGCCCTTACCATAAAGGAAAGGCTCAAGGGAAAGGAGCTCGAATGAAAAAATTCATACTCGGCGTTCTCATAGGGATACTCGCGCTTGCCGCGTTCCTCTACTTCGGCGGCCCCAGGTATATGCGCATATTCGGGGCCAAGACTGAGGAAGCTGGCGCGAGGCTGGAGAAGTACGAAAAAGGCCTGAAGGAGACGGCCGGGGAAGCCGCTGAAAAGGTAAAGGACACGGCCGAGACTGTCAAGGAGAAGGCCGGGGCGGCGAAGGAGTCTGCCGGGGAGGCTTACGACAAGACCAAAAAGGCCGTCAACAAGACGACCGGCAAGGTCAAGGAGTATACCCCTTAGTAGGGGGTGGACTTGAACTGGAACGGCAGAGAGAAAGTCATGGTATCTGTGCCCACGTAGAACTCGCGGACCTCGATGGCGGCTTTTTTCGCTTCTTTTGAGACCTTGGTGAATATCAGCAGCCCTGTCGTCCTCCCGCCGGGCGGGATTTGCGCGTCGAGGTCAAAGAACTTGCCCTTCAGGCTGTCCACGGACTCTCCGCCGAGCTCGTACAGATCGGTATAGTCCAGAGGCCTCAGGTAGTCGACCGAGTTGACGAGGGCAGTGTAATTGGGCTTGTAAATGGCTTTCGAGGCAGACCTGTTCTCGATGGTCATCATCAATACCAGGTAGTCTTTCTCGAGGAGCGAGACAATGAGCTCGTTTGAGACTTCGCCCTTTCTCACCTGCCTTGCCGAGGCGGCTATGGCCTTGTTTTCGTAAACGCTCTCCGCGCCCCTTGTGCTGTAGCCGGCCGTTTTGGAGCTGTCCGGCACTAGATACGAAACGCGCGGCTTCGGCTGGCATGAAGGCAGACAAGCGGCAACAAAAAGCATGAGCGCGAGAAAACAGGTTTTTTTCATCATCGTCAATATACCGTATAACGCGTGTGCGCGGTGAAGTCGTCGAACTCGTTCCTGAACGGCTCCCAGCTGAGGTTGACCCTTTCGACCCTGGCCATCGGTGGGCCGATGCGGCACCATTCGATGAGTTTATTGACCTGGGTTTCTTCGCCTTCGAGAACGGCCTCGACAGCGCCGTTCGGGTTGTTCCTTACCCAGCCGGACACGTCCCTGGCCCTCGCGGCCTCGACGGTGCTCGCGCGGAAGGAGACACCCTGGACGAGCCCCTCGATAATAAGGTGCGCCCTGACCATTTTGCCCATTTCCTGAACCTACCATAAAAAAAGCCTTTACGCAAGGCGAGCCGAAAAAGGCGCAGCGGGATTTAACAATGAAATTTTTCCGGAGAGAAGATGCCTGAAAAGATAACCATCATAGGCGGCGGGCTTGCCGGTTGCGAGGCCGCCTGGCAGGTAGCCCGGGCAGGCGGCAGGGCCGCCATACTGGAGATGAAGCCGGTAAAACACAGCCCGGCGCATACGACGGACGCGCTTGCCGAACTCGTCTGCAGCAACTCCCTTAAATCAGAGAGCCTCGAGAACGCCTCGGGGATATTGAAGGAGGAGATGGCCGCCCTCGGCTCTCTCGTCGTCAGGGCCGCCCTGTTCAGCCGCGTGCCTGCCGGAGGCACCCTTGCCGTCGACAGGACTGCTTTTTCCGCCTTCATAACGTCGGCGCTTTTAGATGCCGGGGTCGAGGTCGTAAGGGACGAGGTAACTGAGCTTCCAGAGGCCAGGCCTCTCGTCATAGCCTCTGGCCCGCTCACCTCCGATTCTCTCGCCGCTTCGATACAGGCGCTCATAGGCGCCGCGAGCCTCAACTTCTATGACGCGGTAGCGCCAATCGTCTACAAGGAATCGATAGACATGGAAAGCGCCTTTTCAGCCTCGAGGTACGGCAAGGGCGGGGACGACTACATCAACTGCCCGATGACGAAGGAAGAGTACGAAGCCTTCTACGCCGAGCTTGTAAAGGCCGACACAGCGAGGGCGCGCGAGTTTGAGGAGATGAAGAGTTTCGAGGCCTGCATGCCGATAGAGGTCATGGCCCAGAGGGGCCAACAGACGCTCCTGTTCGGGCCGATGAAGCCCGTGGGCCTCACAGACCCCCGGACAGGAAAGAGGCCCTTCGCTGTCGTCCAACTCAGGCGGGAGAACCGGGAGGACACTCTTTACAACATCGTCGGCTTTCAGACGAGGCTCACCTTCGCAGAGCAGAAGAGGATATTCCCGATGATACCGGCCCTCAGGCGGGCCGAGTTCGCAAGGCTCGGGAAACTCCACAGGAACAGCTATATCGACTCTCCACGGCTACTGACCGAGTTCCAGCAGCTCCGGAAAGAGCCGTCCATCATCTTCGCGGGGCAGATAACAGGCGTCGAGGGCTACTGCGAGTCGGCCGCCTCCGGCATACTCGCTGGGATGAACGCGTTGAGGCTCGCGAGAGGGAAGTCTCCTGTATGCCCGCCGGAGGAGACCATCATGGGCGCGCTCATGAGGCACATCTCCAAGGCCGAAGGCCCGTTTACGCCCATGAACGCGAACATGGGCCTGCTGCCGCCAGAAAAAGGCAAGGACAGGCGGGCCAAACAGTCGAAGAAGGCCATAGAGGCAATGGCCGCCTGGACTGAAAGCCTTGCAAATTGAGGCGTCTTTTGGTATAGGTACAAAATGAGCAATCGCAGGGAAATACTGCTCGGCGCCCTGAAGGACCCCGACAGCCAGGTGAAAAAGGCGGCAGCAGAGGCGCTGGAGAAGCTCCAGGCCAGGGAGCGCATCGGCGCCCTGGCAGAGAAGATAGCAACCGGCGAGATGATCGAGAAGATAAAGGTCATCTACGCCCTTTCTGATTTGCGTGGGCCGGCAATCGCGGAAGTCCTTACAAAGTCGCTTAAAGACCCTGTCGAGGACGTAAGGGCGGCAGGTGTGAGGGCGCTCGCCAATCTCGGCGACCCGGCAACGCTCCCGCAGCTCGTGGAGAGCCTCAAGGACACGAGCCCCATCGTGGCGAGGGCTGCGGTAGAGGCCCTTTCGACCTTCAAAGACCCGAGGCTCCTTGGGCCTTTCATGCAGATGCTCAAGCACCAGGACTCCGGCGTGGTGGAACGCGCGCTCGAAGCCGTCGCCAACATAGGTGACAAGAGGGCCGAAGAGGCTTTCACGTACTTCGCAGCCAAAGGCAACCCGAAGATGAAGGCTATCGCGCTGAAGGGACTTGGGGCGATGGACGTTTGAGAAGGCTCTGATTGATTACTGTTTCTGCTGTCATTGCGAGTAGCGAAGCGACGAAGCAATCTCAGGCGCTTGAAAATAAATAAGAGCGAATAGAACAAAAAAAGGGCAAGCCGTTCGGCTTGCCCTTTTTTATTCGATTATGGGATTTTCTATTCGGCCGCTTCTTTTTCGAAGAAGGAACCCAGGTCGATGGATGTCGTGGCCGGGTTGACGTTCGTCACTATCTCCCTGGTCCCGTCGGTCTTGAGGTCGGCTTCGAAGGGGCTTGCCACCTCCGTGCCGTCCTCTCCGTAAAGTATCTTCACGACGGGTCTGTCGGGCGTGCCTTCGTTGAGCCTCGTGACGACGCCTATCTCCCCCGTGGTGAGGCGCACCATCGTGCCCACCGGGTACAGGCCCATCATGTCCATGAAGGTCTTGAGCATGTCCGGGTTGAAGTGCCTTCCGGAGAAGTTGCTCATGACCTTTATGGCCTCTACCGGGTCGTGCGGCTTCTGGTAGACCCGGAGCGTCGTCAGCGCGTCGTAGGCGTCGCAGATGGTTATGACCTGGCTCAGCGGGTGGAGGCTGTCGACCGTCTCGGGGTAGCCGGAGTGGTCGAACTTTATGTGGTGCTCGTAAATGAGGCGGCCTATCGTGGCGTCTATGCCTTCCATCCTCTTTATGATGTTCGAGCCGAGCTGGGGGTGCTGTTTTATCTTGTCCCATTCCTCCGAGCTGAGGCCGCCGGGCTTCCTTATTATCTGCTCGGAGACGCCTGTCTTGCCGATGTCATGCAGGAGCGCCCCGATGCCCACGGCGCGGACGTCCTCTTCGCCGAGACCGAGGGCCTTGGCGAGAGAGAGGGCCATGATGGAGACGTTCACGGAGTGGTTGTACAGGTAGTTGTCGTAGTTCTTTATCATCGTCAGGCCGAGTATGGCGTGAGGGTCGGAGAAGACCGACTCTGTCATCTCGTTGACGATGTCGGAGACGGGCCCGGTCTTGGGGATCTTCCCCATGCGCACTTCGCCCATGACGTTCTCGACTATCTCGACCGCGCCGTTGTATATCTCCAGGGCGTTCCTCTTGCCCGTAGGCATGCTCCTCAGCGTGATGCGCAGCACCCCCTTCGAGCTGAGCTCCTTCTGGAGCTCATGGCCTTCCATCTGGGCGCCCGAGAGTATCTCGAAGACGTCGGTAAGTTCTTTCCCTGAAAAGCCCTTCTCGAAGACGACCGCGTCGATCTTTTTTTCGGCCATGTACTGGATGAGCTCGGGATAGAGCTTCTCGCCGTCCTGCACCATATCGTCCTCGAAGACGAGCGTTTCGTTGACGAGGCCTACGGCAATGTTGTGGCTGCCCTTGAGCTCTTCGGTAAGAAGCGAGTGGGTTTTGTTGACCGGGGCGGAGATGGCCGGGTGCCCCGGCGGGTAGAGCTTCCTGCTCTTGAGGGCGGCGTTCATGTTCTTCAGTATGGCGTCCCTGCTATCGGGTCCGTTCATGTGGTCCTCTCCCTCCCATCGAGCACTCGTTTACAGGCCGTCTGCAGCTCCCCGGCGGCCGATAAGGACGCTTCCTTAACGGCTTTCAAGGCATCAGGCGTGCCTATCATGCCGAGCGAGAGCGCGGCAAGGAGCCGCAACTCGTCGTTGGCCTTTCTTCCAAACCAGACTTTCCTGAAAAGTATCCTCACGAGGTGCGGTACTGCCCTGGCGTCGCCTATGATGCCGAGCGCCTTTACGGCTTCCTTCTGTGTCTCCATAAGGTCAGAGAAGTTCTCCCGCTTGGCTGCAATCGCCGCCAGCGGCTCTATGGAGGCCGGGTCCTTGAGCATGCCAAGAGATATTATAGCCTGCGCCATGAGGGAAGGGTCCTGCTCGTGGAGCTTGTCCGTAAGGAAAGAAGTGGCCCTCTGCGTGCCGATCTTCACGAGGCTCTTCATGACTTCTTTTTTGACCCTCGGCTCTTCGTGCCTATACGAGGCTTCGAGCGCGGGGATGGACTCGGGGCCGCCCACGTCCCCGAGGAGCGAGACCATCTGCCTGCATACGAACCACGCCTGGTGCTTGAGGCGCGCCTCGGCCAGCGGGCGAAGGCGCGTGCCGAAACGCACCAGGGCGTTGAAGAGGTGGCGTCTCGTGGCGGCCTCCGGGGCCTCTATTATGGCGTCGAGCAGGGCCTCTGCGCCCGGGTCGCCTGAGTAGACCAGGATGCTCTGGGTCGCGCCCCTCTGCTGGTTCTCCTTGTCCCCGGCCTTCCTGGCGAGGTGGGCCAGTACTTCTTTGGTGAGCAGCCCCTTGAGCTTATCTAGCGCGGTGGTGCGTATGCCGTCGGTCTTCCCGGAGGACGGGACCGCGTGGGAGTAGAAGGTCATGAGAGCGGTGTGGACCTGCTCCAGCTCTTTTTCGGCGAGCAGCGCGTCGAGCTTCTCTCCTATCCTTACTGCAAGGTCGTTGTATTTGAGGAGGTCGTTCTCCCTGTTGGCGCGCGAAAGGAGCTCCTTGAGGGAGGCGTCCTCCTTCTCGTCGCCGGGCTTTTCCTCGGGGTTCTCCTCCATTGCGGCTTCGGAGGCCCCGGCCGCCTCTTCCTCGAGCCTTTTGGCCTCGGCTGCGGCCCGCTCTTCCTCTTCCTTCTGCCTCTGGATTTCGGCCTTCAGTTTTTTGAGGTCTTCGTAACTTAGCTCGTTCAGCAGGATGCCCTGCACGTCAAGCAGGGCGAACATGGCCTCGACCCCGCCCTTTGCCGCAACGTCTTCGGGCTCGGCCTTGACGACTGTGAGCAGGGCCCTCAGGTCGTTCATGGAAAGCGACGGAGTGAACGTAAGCTCTTTTACTTTCTTGAAAAAAAGCTTCTTTGCCATTGCAGCGCCGTCGGCGTTTCCGGCCGCTATCAGGGCCTTGCCGTCATAGAAGCCCTTCTGGTCGAGCCGCCATTTGAACTCCCCCTGGGTCTCGGCGCATTTTTTCAGCTGGAGGTATGCTTTTGTGAGCGTGCTGTCGAGTTGAGGGTGGCCCTCAGGGTAGAAATTATGCATCTTGACAGCCTTGATGAGTTCAATTAGTATGTTAGCGTAATTTACGATTTCTACAGACATTTCCTTGCTTTCCGCCGATCCGGCTTTGAAAATATGATAACAAAACTGCCGTCTTTGTCAATCTGTAAACGCCTCACTGTTTCTTCGCATTTTAAGCCCCGGAGTTGAGCTGAATCTGATGGCACGGACAAAGACAATATACGCTTGCCAGGGCTGCGGCAACACTTCCCATAAATGGCTCGGCAAGTGCCCTGACTGCGGCGGCTGGAACACCTTTGTCGAGGAAAAGGTCGAGCCCGAAAGGAAGTCCTCTGCTTCCTCGTTCGGCCCCTCGACTCCGCCCAGGCCCATATCGACCCTTAACATGGCCGAAGAGGACAGGATTTCCACCAGCATCTCGGAGCTCGACAGGGTCCTCGGGGGCGGGCTCGTGCCCGGTTCCGCCGTCCTTATCGGCGGCGACCCCGGCATAGGCAAATCCACCCTCCTTCTCCAGGCGATGGGCGAGCTCGCCAAAAGCCGAAAGGTCCTCTACGTCACGGGCGAAGAGTCGATGCGCCAGATACGCCTTCGGGGAGAGCGCCTCGGCGCGCTCTCCGACGGGCTACTGGTGTACGCCGAGACTTCCCTCGAGCGCATACTCGACGCGATAAAGGAGATAGGCCCGGGCGTAATCGTCATAGATTCGGTCCAGACAATCTCGTCTGAGACGCTGGAGTCTTCCCCCGGGAGCGTAAGCCAGGTCAGGGAGATATCCCACAAGCTCATATCCAACGCGAAGGCGATGGACGTGCCTGTCTTTCTCGTGGGTCACGTCACAAAGGACGGGGCCATAGCCGGGCCGAAGGTGCTGGAGCACATGGTCGATACCGTCCTTTATTTCGAGGGCGAAAGGGGACACGCCTTCAGGGTCTTGAGGGCGGTCAAGAACCGTTTTGGGTCGGTCATGGAGATAGGCGTCTTCGAGATGAAAGAAGAGGGCCTCCGTGAGGTTGTAAACCCTTCCGAGATATTCCTTGCAGAGCGGCCCGAGGGCGCGTCAGGCTCTGCGGTCGTCTCAAGCCTGGAGGGCACCCGGACGATACTTGTAGAGGTGCAGTCGCTCGTGTGCCCGACGCTCTTCGGCGTCCCGAGGAGGACCGTCGTCGGGGTCGATTACAACAAGGTCATACTCCTTGCGGCAGTGCTCGAGAAAAAGGCGGGAATAGGGCTTTCCAACCACGACATCTTTTTGAAGGTCGCGGGAGGCATGAGGCTCGAGGAACCGGCCATAGACCTGGGCGTCCTCGGGGCCATAACCTCGAACTGCCTGGACAAGCCCATAGACTCCTCTACCGTCATCTTCGGTGAGGTCGGCCTTGCCGGAGAGGTAAGGGCGATAAGCCAGGTCGAGCCCAGGGTAAGGGAAGCGGCGAAGCTCGGCTTCAAAAGGTGTATAATGCCAAAGGACAACCTCAAGGGGTTGAAGGCCCCGGGCGGCATGGCCCTCGAGGGAGTTTCCACAATAAAAGAAGCCATAGCGAAGTTCTTCTGATTTTTTTCCTCTATGGCCATGACGGGGTATTTGATATAATGTTTTCAGGTATTTACAGAAGATTGAGCGGCCTTGTCCCAAAGGTTGTCGCGGCGGTTTTTACGCTCTGGCTCGCGCTCGGCCCATCTACGGGCCGCGCGTCGGAGCTGAGCCCGTATTTCACCGACCTCGGGCAGTTCAATTACGCCAGGTTCCTCATGGACGAGGGAGACTACCGCAGCGCGGCAAGGGAGTTCTCCAGGCTCATAGAGAGTTTTCCGGCGAGCCCTCTCATCTCGGAAGCCCAGTTCAAGATGGGCGAGGCATACCTTTACTCGGGCAGGTACGCAGACGCGGAGACCCAGTTCAGGCTCTTCATCTCGAACTTCCAGGACAGCCCGTATTCGGTCGTCGCCGAGGTGAAGCTGCAGGAGGCAAGGGAGAGGGGGAAGAAGTACATCCCGCAGCCCCTGCCGGAACGCCTGCGCGAGATGAGGCCGGGCCTGCGCGCCGTTCAGGTCATGTTCTTCGAGGGCAGGACCTACGCCGAGGTTGAAAACGAGATAAAGGCCCTGAAGAGCTCGGGGGTGGATACCGTCATCCTGAGGGTCTTCCACAACAAGGGCGACAGGTACTACCCGGCGGCGAAGCAGGGGGCCGACAGGGGCGTATATTTTTCGACCAAAAGCGCCCCGGTTGTCGACGACATGCTGCCCGCGGTGCTCGACATAGCCCACAGGAACGGGATAAAGGTTTTCGCCTGGATGACGACCAGGTATGCCGACTACGGCATTGAGGGGCAGATGCCGTGTTCTTCCTACGACATCTCCGGAAGGCTGTACGGCAGGTGCAAGGGGCTCGACATTTTCAGCGACGCCGCGATGGAGCGGCTCGTATCACTGTACTCTGATCTTGCGGAATACGATATAGACGGCGTCCTTTTTCAGGACGACCTCGTCCTGAGGCATAACGAGGGTTTTGGGAGGGCGGCTTCAGCCGCCTTCGCGAGGGACACCGGGGTCGAGCTCGACCCGGAAGCGCTGTACATCCGGGGCGGCGCCGGGCAGGTGCATTACACGAGGCTTTTCTGGAAATGGTCCTCCTGGAAGAACAGGAAGCTCGTGAGCGTGGCGGAAAAGCTCATGCACGTCGTAAAGAGGAAGAGGCCCGGGGCGATGTTCGCCATCAACCTCATGTACGAGTCCGTCACGAACCCGCCTTACGCTCTGGCGTGGCTCTCGCAGGACATCGACGAGGCGTTGAAGGCCGATTTCGATTATTACTCCATAATGGCCTATCACAGGCAGATGGGCCAGGAGCTCCGGAAGGACGGCCCGGAAGTAAGGGACATGATAGCAAGGATGGTCGCTGACGCTGCCATGACCATAGGCGAGCCCAGGCGGGTCCTCATGAAGGTTCAGACAATCGACTGGAAGACCGGAGAGCCCCTCGAGGACGGCGAAGTGGTGGACCTCATAAGGGAGATAAAGAGCGTAAGGGACGTTTCCCTTGCCGTCGTGCCCTACAGGGGAGGCTTCCCCTTCACAGCCCTTTCCGGCGGGGTCGCGGGGCTGGACCTGCCGATAAAAACAGGGAGATATTGATGACTATAGTCGCCGACAAGGAATCGGTCTGCTCGCTCTGCAGATGCCACATAAAGGAGAACACGCTTTTCACCGGGCTCAACGACGCCCAGCTCGACGCCTTCAAGGAGGCAGTCGTCATAAACCACCACAAGAAGCGCGAGCTGGTCTTCATGGAAGGCGACGAGTGCTCCGGCTTGTACATAATACGCACCGGCAGGGTCAAGGTGGTTAGGTCGTCCTCGACCGGCAAGGAGCAGATAATAAACATAATGAACCCCGGCGACCTGCTGGGCTTCGAGGTCTTCTACAACGGCCGCGTCTACAAGAACAGCGCGGTGGCTATGGAGGACTGCGAGCTGTGCTACATAGAAAGGCACTCCTTCTTCAAGATACTCGAAAGCGAGCCCGCGATAGCAAGAAAGCTCATTCTTTCTCTCGGCAGGGAACTGAACCACGCCTATGAGAGGATAGGCTACCTGGGCCTTTTGAACGCCCGCGAGAAGCTCGCGCACCTCCTCTATACGCTCGCCGCGCAGTACGGCGTGAAAGAGGAAGACGGCGGAGTGAAGCTCAACCTCACCCTCTCGAGGCTCGAGATAGCCGAGCTCCTGGGCATAACCCAGGAGACCTCCATAAGGCTCCTGAAGAGCTTCAAGGAGGAAGGCGTTATCGAGATAAAGAGGAAGGAGATAATAATCAAGTCCCTGGCCAGGTTGAAGGCCCTGGGCGAATAGGGCCTTTTGGCCCTCGAAAGAACCCTTAATGGCGTTTTCGATAAGGACAAGGCTCACCTTCTGGTACACGGCGCTCCTGTTCGTAAGCCTCCTGGCTTTCGGCGCTGTGTTCTCGTACTCTCTGTTGAAGACGTTCGTCTACCGCATGGACAACCAGATAATCTCGATCGCGGACATGATGGTCCATAGCGTCATCAGGCCCTCGGGGCAGATATTCATCCCGAAGGACTTCGACATAATGCTCGAGAGGCACTTCGGCGTCAGGACCGCCGGGAGCTACATACAGGTCCTGGAGCCGCACGGCAACGTGATCGCGAAATCGTCGAACCTCGACTTCAGTTTGAACGTCCCTCCGCCCACGTACCGCGCCGCCATAGACGGGGCCACCACCTATGAGGTCGTGAAGACCGTAGGCAAGTACCCCATGCGCGTGGTCACGAAACCCATCGTGCTCGACGGCAAGCTCATAGCCATAGTCCAGGTCGGCTCGTCCTTCGAGGGCATGGACGAGATATTCCATTCGCTCGCCTTCATCCTCATACCCGGCATCCTCGCCTCCGTCGTCGTGGCCGGGGCGGTCGGCTGGTTCCTCGCCAGAAAGGCGTTGAAGCCGGTGACCGAGATAACCGCCACGGCCCGCAAGATAACGGCGGAAAACCTTGACGAGCGGATACGCTCCGACGTCCCGCAGGACGAGCTCGGAAGGCTTGCCGCTACGATGAACGAGATGATAGAGAGGCTCGAGAAGTCGTTCAAGCAGATAAGGCAGTTCACCGGGGACGCCTCCCATGAGCTCAAGACCCCGCTTACCATTTTGAAGGGCGAGATCGAGATGGCGTTGAGGTCGAAGGACGACGTCAGGTACATGAAGGAAGTGCTCGCCTCCAGCCTCGAGGAAATAGACCGGATGAGCTACATAGTAAAAAGTCTTCTGGACCTGGCGAAGATGGACGTGGAAAAGGGGGCCCTTGCCAAAGAGCCGGTGCGCCTCGACAAGGTCGTCTCCGACAGGTACGAGCACCTCAGGAAGCGCGCTTTTGACAGCGCAGTCCAGTTGGATATACTTGAGAATAAGCCGGTCACGGTTTTGGGCGACCAGGTAAGGCTCTCTCAGCTGGTATATAACCTCATAGACAATGCCATCAAGTACACTCACAAGGGAGGCAGGGTCGAGCTCAGCCTTGCACAGGAAGGGCAAACGGCGCTGTTCAAAGTCAAGGACACCGGGGTCGGCATCTCAGCCGAGGACCTGCCCTTCATATTCGACAGGTTCTACCGTGTCGACAAGGCGCGCACAAGGGAAGTCGGCGGCGCGGGCCTAGGCCTCAGTATATGCAAGGAGATAGCGGAGGCCCACGGCGGCACGCTTTCAGTCGTCAGCCAGACAGGGACGGGAACCACTTTCACGGCGAGCTTCCCGTCGGCTTGATTTTAAAATATTAATGAAAATTAGATATTTTTTCTGAAGTCAAGGAAGGGCGGAAATAAAAAGCGCAGCATATATGAGAATATGTGAGCATTTTTATTTTCGCCCTGACGCAGAGGTCAGGAAAAATAGCAATTTTACTCTCGGGGGTGAATAGATGAACATTGGGATACTGACCGGCGGCGGCGACTGTCCGGGCCTCAACGCGGTCATCAGGGCGGTCGTGAAAAGAGGGCTTCAGCTCGGCCACGAGTTCACCGGCATAAAAGAGGGCTGGCGCGGCCTACTCGACCAGAAGACCGTGAAGCTGGCGCGCGGCTCGGTCTCCGGTCTTCTGCCTCTCGGCGGCACCATACTCGGCACTTCCAGGACTAACCCCTTCAAGAACGAGAAGGACGCCGAAAAGCTCCTTCGCAACATAGACGAATTGAAGCTCGACGCGCTCGTCTGCATAGGCGGCGACGATACGTTGAGCGTCGCCTCCAAGCTCCACGACAGGGGCATCAAGACAGTTGGCGTCCCCAAGACCATAGACAACGACCTTTCCGGCACGGACTTCACGTTCGGCTTCGACACCGCCGTGAGCATAGTGACATGGGCGCTGGACAGGCTCCATTCAACGACCGAGGCGCACCAGAGGGTCATGGTAGTCGAGGTGATGGGCAGGCACGCAGGCTGGATAGCCGTCTACGGCGGGCTCGCGGGCGGCGCGGACGTCATCCTCATACCCGAGCAGCCCTTTGACGTCGACGAGGTCTGCGGCTACATCAAAAAGAGGAGGGAGGCCGGCAAGTACTTCAGCCTCGTAGTAGCCGCCGAGGGGGCCTATCCCAAGGAAGCGCCCGGCATGATAACGAAGGAAAAGGAGCTCGACGCTTTCGGGCACGTCAGGCTCGGTGGCGTCGGCGAGTTCCTCGCAGGTGAGATAGAAAAAAGGCTCAATGTCGAATCACGCTTCGTCGTGCTCGGCCACCTGCAAAGGGGCGGGACACCGACGGCCTACGACAGGGTGCTGGCGACCCGCTTCGGCCTGAAGGCCATAGAGATGCTTGATGCGGGCGTCTTCGGCAGGATGGTCGCGCTCCAGGGCAATAAGATTGTCGACGTGTCGCTCCACGAGGCGACCTCGAAGCTCAAAACCGTCGACCTGGAGATGCTGAGGACGGCCCAGATATTCTTCGGGTAAATTTAAAAATTGCTCTTTTTACTGACCTTGACTTCAGAAAAAATATCTGATTTTTAGAGGCAGCAGAGGGAAGAGGCCGTACCCATTAGGGGACGGCCCTTTTTTTGTCGGGGGCGTCTATGGAAACCAGATTCTTCGCCGACGCGATGCTCGGGAAGCTTGCCAGGTGGATGAGGACGCTCGGGTACGACGTCCTGTACGAGACTGGCATAGACGACACGGAACTCCTGTTGAAGGCCGCTGAGGAGGGCAGGATTGTGCTCACGAGGGACACTCTTCTGATGAAGAGACGGCTTGCGAAAGGGCGCGCCGTGTTCATCGAGAGCGGGGATTTGAGCGGCCAGTTGAGGCAGGTTGCGGAGATGTTCCCGATAGAAAAAGACAAGCTCCTTACGAGGTGCCTGCGCTGTAACGCCCTGCTTTCGCGGGTAGCGAAAGAGGCTGTCAAAGAGAAAGTCCCGTCCTATGTCTTCAGCACGCAAAACGAGTTTTCAATATGCCCGGCGTGCAATAGGGTCTACTGGGGAGCAACCCACAGGGAGAGGATGCTGGAGGAGCTGAAGCGGATGTTGGGGTAAAAGCCCGAAGGCATTTTCACGGATTGATTTATCCTCCCGAATCTGATAGTTTTCCCTTTTGACACAGACCCCCGAAAAGGAGGTTTTCGCATGGACGGGCACATAGTCGTGTTCACCACCGTCACCGACGTGGATGCCGCCGTCGAGATAGCCGACGCCGTCGTCAACGAAGGGCTCGCGGCCTGCTGCAACATCGTCCCCGGCTTGAGGTCGATATACATGTGGAAGGGCGAGAGATACGACGAGGACGAGGTGCTCTGCATCATGAAGACCAGGGCCGAGCTCTTCGAGGAACTGAAGGGTCGGATACTGGAGCTGCACAGCTACGAGGTGCCGGAGGTCATCGCCGTCGACATCAAGGCAGGGCACGCCGACTACCTCAAATGGGTCGACCACGCCACCGGCAAAAAAAGGTGATCTGCCTCAAAAACCCCGGCCTTTTCAAGGCCGGGGTTTTCTTTTGACAAAGCTCTGCCGATTCTTTAAAATGTTATGTTACATCAGGTCTTTTCAAACATAAGGATTAAGGAGCACAGTGGCTACAGACATACGGAAGATACGTAATTTTTCCATCATAGCGCATATAGACCACGGAAAATCCACCCTTTCCGACAGGCTCCTCGAATTCACCGGGACCATCACGAAAAGGGAGATGATGGACCAGTTCCTCGACAAGATGGACCTCGAGCGCGAGCGCGGCATCACCATCAAGGCACAGACCGCCAGGCTCGTCTACACTGCCGAGGACGGGAACACCTACGTTTTGAACCTCATCGACACGCCGGGGCACGTCGATTTCAGCTACGAGGTCTCCAGGTCATTGACCGCCTGCGAGGGCGCGCTCCTTATCGTCGACGCTTCCCAGGGCGTTGAGGCGCAGACGCTGGCGCACCTGTACACGGCCGTCGACGTAGGCCTGGACATCTTCCCGGTACTGAACAAGATAGACCTCCCCTCCGCGGAGCCGGAGAGGATAAAGGAAGAGATAGAAGAGGTCTGCGGCATAGACGCCTCCGAAGCCGTCCTCACCAGCGCCAAGGCGGGCATAGGCATCAAGGACGTGCTCGAGGCGATAGTCAAGCGCATACCTCCCCCGGAAGGCGACATCAACAAGCCTTTGAAGGCCCTTGTCTTCGACTGCTGGTATGATACCTACCAGGGCGTCATCGTCCAGATAAGGGTCATGGACGGGGTCATAAAGAAGGGCACGCGCCTTCGCTTCATGGCCAACGGCAAGGAGTTCGACGTAGACAAGGTCGGCGTCTTTACGCCCAACCCGAAGGAGACGGCCGAGCTCGGCCCCGGAGAGGTCGGTTTCGTCATCGCCGGAATAAAAGAGGTGAGGGACACGAGCGTCGGAGACACGATTACCGACGCGGCCAACCCCGCGCCAGAGCCGCTGCCTGGCTACAAGCCGGCAAAGTCGATGGTCTTCAGCGGCCTTTACCCTGTCGATTCATCTCAATACGAAGACCTGAAGGAAGCGGTACAGAAGCTTCGCCTGAACGATTCGTCCTTCACCTTCGAGCCCGAGACTTCTCTGGCGCTCGGCTTCGGCTTCAGGTGCGGCTTCCTGGGCCTCTTTCACATGGAGATAATCCAGGAGAGGCTTGAAAGGGAATATAACCTTTCGCTCATAACCACGGCACCGACGGTCGCGTACAGGGTCACGAAGACCGACGGCGAAGTGCTGATGGTCGAGAACCCCTCGGAGCTGCCGACCCCGCAGTACATAGACATGATAGAGGAGCCTTTCATCATCGCCACCTTGCATATGCCTTCCGAGTACCTCGGTGCCGTGCTCGGCCTCTGCGAGGGAAAAAGGGGCATACAGAAAGAGATAAAGTTCATCTCGACCACGAGGGCGATGGTCACTTACGAGATACCATTGAACGAGATAGTCCTGGACTTCTACGACAAGCTGAAGACCCTCACGAAGGGCTATGCCTCGATGGACTATGAGTACCTCGACTTCAGGGAGTCAGACCTCGTGAAGCTCGACATACTCATAAACGGCGAGGGCGTGGACGCTCTTTCGCTCATCGTCCCCAGGGAGCGGGCCTTCTCCAGGGGCAAGGAGCTGGCCGAGAAGATGAAGGAGATAATCCCCAGGCAGATGTTCGAGGTCATCATACAGGCGGCCATAGGCACGAAGGTCATCGCCAGGGAGACCATAAAGGCCCTTCGCAAGAACGTCACGGCCAAGTGCTACGGCGGAGACATATCGAGGAAGAGAAAGCTTCTTGAAAAGCAGAAGGAAGGAAAAAAGAGGATGAAGCAGGTCGGCAGGGTGGAACTCCCACAGGAAGCCTTCCTCGCCGTCCTGAAGGTAAGCTAAAAGACAATGACGACAGAAGAAAAGAACAAGAAGCAGGAAAAAGCCAAAAAAGGCCATTTCAGGGAGATAGCCGAGGCGGTGATAGTCGCCCTCGTGCTGGCTATCCTCATACGGACCTTTTTCATACAGGCGTTCAAGATCCCTTCCGGCTCGATGGAAGACACGCTCCTCATCGGCGACCACATAATCGTGAGCAAGCTCTCCTACGGCCTCCAGGTGCCAAAGCCGGCTATGGTCAAGATAATGGGCACTTCAGTGCCTTTCCTCGAGACCAGGCTCGTCCCCGCATGGGGGAGCATAGAAAGGGGAGACGTCGCGGTCTTCCGCTTCCCCGGCGACAGGTCGAAGGACTACATTAAGAGGATAGTGGGCCTGCCAGGTGACAAGGTCGAGGTCCGCGACAAGAAGATATTCGTCAACGGCGAGAAGTGGGACGACCCCTACGGCGTGAACAAGGGCGGACAGTACGGCGAAGAGGTCGAGAAAAACGTCACCTTCGGCCCCTATAACGTACCTGAAGGCACCGTCTTCGCCATGGGCGACAACCGCGACAGGAGCTATGATTCACGGTATTGGGGGCCGGTGCCCATCGAGGACATAAAGGGCAAGGCGATAATGATATACTGGTCCTGGGACAGGGACAGCAAATGGGTCAGGTTCGGCCGCATCGGCGACATAATAAAGTAGCCGTTTTTTGTTGCAGCTTTCGGGTTTTGGTGTTATAAGCAATTTTTTGGTCCTCCAGGGATTATGCCTGAAAAAGACGGCCCCAAAAGCCCGGACGCGCCCATTTTCCCAGCCCTCGCGGGCGAGTTCATGGACTACCTCGCTGTGGAGAGGAACTACTCCGTTCACACGAGGGCCGGGTACGAAAGCGACCTCAGGCAGTTCTACGAATTCCTGAAGGAAGAAGGCAGGTGGGGAGAAGAGCCCGCCCCAACAGATGTGACCGAAGCCGCAGTCACTTCGTTCGTCTACAGGCTTCACGGCGGCTGCCGGAAAGTGTCGATAGCGAGGAAGCTTTCTTCCATCAGGTCTTTTTTCAGGTTCCTGATAAGGAAAGGGCTCGCGGCTTCAAACCCGGCGGAGCTTGTAGCCACTCCGAAAGCGGAAAAATACCTTCCGGCAGTATTGACTGCCGAGGAGGCTAAAAGCCTCGTAGAGGCGCCTGCCCTGAGACACAAGGGTGGAGAAGACAGGAACGCATTGAGGGACCTCGCCGTACTGGAGGTCCTTTATTCGTCGGGAATAAGGGTCTCCGAGCTCACCGGGCTCGACATGAAAGACGTCGACCTCGGCGCGGGCACGTTGAAGGTGCTCGGCAAGGGCGGCAAGGAGCGCATGGCCTTTCTCGGAGAATACGCGAAAGGCTCTCTCAAGGCTTATATCGAAAAGAGGGGAGCGGAGCCCGGGCCGGTATTTCTCGGCAAGGGGCAAAAGAGGATGACCCCGAGGACGGTCCAGAGGCTCGTTAAGGGCTCGAGCGCCTTGAGCGGCATCACAAAAGACCCGACCCCGCACGCGTTGAGGCATTCTTTCGCCACGCACCTCCTGGACGCCGGGGCTGACCTCCGCGCCATACAGGAGCTTCTGGGCCACGCGAAGCTCTCGACGACGCAGAGGTACACGAAAGTCGGCATCCAGAAGATGATGGAAGCCTACGACAGCGCCCACCCCAGGGCGAAGAAGAAATGAAAGAGGAGAAGCCCTTGTCAGGGATAACTTTCCACGGCACGACGATCATCTCGATACGCAGGGACGGCAAGGTCGCCATCGCTGGCGACGGCCAGGTGACGCTCGGCAGCACGGTCATGAAAAAAGGGGCCGTCAAGGTGCGCCGCATGCTCGAGGGCAGGGTCATCGCCGGGTTCGCGGGCTCCACGGCCGACGCCATGACCCTGTTCGACAAGTTCGACGCCAAGCTCGAGGCCACGAGGGGTAACATAACCAGGGCCGTCATAGAGCTGGCCAAAGACTGGCGCACCGACAGGATACTGAGGAAGCTCGAGGCCCTCTTAATAGTTGCCGACAGGGAGCATACTTTCATAATATCCGGCAACGGCGACGTCATTGAGCCCGAAGAAGGGATAGCCGCCATAGGCTCAGGCGGGGCTTTCGCGCTCGCGGCGGCGAAGATGCTGCTGCGCCATACCACGCTTGACGCGAGGACCATAGCAGAAGAGTCTTTGAAGGCGGCAGCAGAGATATGCATCTACACTAACGACAGCATCTCCGTCGAGGAGCTTTCCTAGATGAAGAGTTTTACCCCGAGAGAGATAGTCTCCGAGCTCGACAAGTACATAATCGGGCAGAAGAAGGCCAAGAGGGCCGTCGCCATAGCTCTGCGCAACCGCTGGAGGCGCCAGCAGGTCCATGCCGGTCTCAAGGAAGAGATATACCCCAAGAACATAATAATGATCGGCCCCACGGGCGTGGGCAAGACCGAGATATCCAGAAGGCTCGCCAAGCTCGCGCAGGCGCCTTTCATAAAGGTCGAGGCGAGCAAGTTCACTGAAGTCGGCTACGTCGGCCGCGACGTGGAGTCGATCATAAGGGACTTGACCGAATTGGCCGTCAAGATGGTCAAGGACGAGGAGAAGGTAAGGGTCAGGGTCAAGGCAAAGGACATGGCAGAGGAGAGGGTATTGGACTACCTCCTGCCTCCAGTGACCTCCGCGCCGTTCCAGGCGCAGGACCAGGAGAGGCTCGCAAAGGAAAGGGAGCTGCAGAAGTCCACCAGGGAGAAGCTCAGGGCCCTTTTCAAGGAAGGCAAGCTCGACGACAAG
Source organism: uncultured bacterium (assembly GCA_905339405.1). Lineage (GTDB taxonomy): Bacteria > Desulfobacterota > GWC2-55-46 > GWC2-55-46 > GWC2-55-46 > GWA2-54-12. The sequence continues at coordinate 52,457 of CAJPGC010000057.1, forward strand.
ACCATAGAGGTCGAGACGACCGAGCAGCAGAAGATGCCGTCTATCGAGATACTTTCCTCCGGAGGGGTCGAGGAGATGGACATGAACCTCAAGGACATGTTCTCCAACATCTTCCCGAAGAAGACGAGGAAGAGGAAGGTGCGCGTGCCCGAGGCCTACGAGCTCCTCATCCAGGAGGAGACCCAGCGCCTCATAGACATGGAGAAGGTCCAGAGGGAAGCCGTCGAGAGGGTAGAGCAGTCGGGCATAGTTTTTATCGACGAGATAGACAAGATAGCCGGGCGTCAGTCCGGCGCGAGCCCGGACGTATCGAGGGAAGGCGTCCAGAGGGACCTCCTGCCCATAGTCGAAGGTTCGACCGTGAACACCAAGTACGGCATGGTAAAGACGGACCACATACTTTTCATCGCTTCCGGCGCGTTCCACGTGGCAAAGCCCTCTGACCTCATACCCGAGTTCCAGGGCCGCTTCCCCATAAGGGTTGAGCTCGAACCGCTCGGCGAAGACGACTTCATCCGCATATTGACCGAGCCGGAGAACGCCCTTTTGAAGCAGTACAAGGCCCTTCTCGAAACCGAGGGGATAGATGTCACCTACACGGACGACGGCGTCAGGGAGATAGCTTCGATAGCGACCATCGTGAACGAGAGGATGGAGAACATCGGCGCCAGGCGCCTTCACACAGTGATGGAGAGGGTCTTTGACGAGATATCTTTCGACGCGCCGGACATGGTCGAAAAGAAGGTAACGATAGATAAGGAGTACGTTTCCAAGAGGCTTTCAGAAATTGTAAAAGACGAGGACCTCTCCAGGTATATTTTATAAAGGATCGAGGCCGCTGGTCTTTCCAGCGGGCCTGAATAATGGCCGTGGCGGCCATGCGGGTCAACTCCCCAACGCCACGGTATTTTTTATGGAGCGAAAGTGCAGAAAAACATCGAAAAAATAAGAACGCTCTTCGAGTCTCTCCCGTACATCAGGAAGTTCTTCAACAAGACCATCGTCATCAAGTACGGCGGCCATGCCATGGTCGACGACGAGCTCAAGAAGGACTTCGCCAGGGACATAGTCCTGATGAAGTACGTCGGCATAAACCCGGTCATCGTGCACGGCGGAGGGCCCCAGATAGGCGGGCTCCTTGCCAGGCTCGGCAAGGAATCGAGGTTCGTCAAGGGCATAAGGGTCACTGATAACGAGACGATGGACGTAGTCGAGATGGTCCTCGTCGGCAAGATAAATAAAGAGATAGTCGGCCTCATAAACCATTTCGGCGGAAAGGCCGTTGGCCTCGGCGGCAAGGACGGCGGGCTCATAAACGCCAAGAGGATGCAGATAAAGGGCGAGGAGATGGGTTACGTCGGAGACGTCGAATCCATCGACCCTTCCGTCATACGCACGCTCGAGGCGAGCGACTTCATTCCGGTCATTGCGCCCGTGGGCGGCGGGGCCGAGAGCGCGAGCTACAACATAAACGCGGATACCGTCGCCGGCAAAATTGCCTCGGCCCTGAAGGCCGAAAAGCTCATCCTCCTCACTGACGTCACCGGGGTGCTCGACAAAAACAAGAAGCTCATATCTTCCCTGACGCTTTCTGAAGCTCGCTCGCTCATCACGAAGAAGGTCGCAGTGGGCGGCATGATACCAAAGCTCCAGTGCTGCATGGAGGCGGTGGCCTCCGGCGTGAACAGGGCGCACATAATAGACGGCAGGGTCGAGCACGCTGTCCTGCTGGAAGTCTTTACCGACGCCGGGGTGGGCACCGCCATAGGACTTAAAAAGTGATTTGAAAAATTGCTTTTTTTCTCGAACTCTGACCTCGGAAAAAATAGCTGATTTTTTGAGATACTGAAAGTGAGGATACCAGTTTGACCAATTCTGAAATTATAGGCCTCACCTCGAAGCACGTAGCCAACACCTACGGCAGGTTCCCCATAGCCATAGTACGCGGCAAGGGCACAAGGGTATGGGACGCGGACGGGCGCGAGTACCTCGACTTCGTCTCGGGCCTCGCGGTCTGCAACCTGGGCCACTGCCACCCGAAGGTGGTCGGCGCGATAAAGGAGCAGGCAGAAAAGCTCATACACGTTTCGAACCTCTACCATATCGAGACCCAGTCGCTTCTGGCGAAGATGCTGACTGAAAACTCTTTCGGCGATCGCGTGTTTTTCTGCAACTCCGGGGCTGAGGCCAACGAGGC
>CAJPGC010000058.1 GCA_905339405.1 uncultured bacterium
GGCGTGAACCTCTCCAACACTCTCACCCGCTGGCCCGAAGGCTATCATTACAAGCTCGAACGCCACGCCAGGGGCGGCCATGACGACTCCGGCGCCAAATCCATCCACGACGTCGTAAAGGTCAAAGAGGATGGGCTCGAGAAATATCTCAAGTACGATTCCAAAAGAAGGACCTCGCTCGTCGACCACTTCTTTCCGGCGGACTTCACCCTCGATTCTTTCTATTCTGGCGCGTACGCCGAAGAGGGCTCCTTTGCCAACCAGAGATACCAGAAGGAAGTAAGCGGCGGCAACCTGATACTCAGCAGAAAGGCCCTTGCTTTCGGAAAGGACGTCTCCGTCAGAAAGGAGATAGTCTTCGAGACCCCGAACACGTTCAAGATCGACTACCAGGTGAAAAGCCTCCTCGGCTCTTTCGACGCACGAGGATTTTTCGGTGTCGAGATGAACTTCCTCCTGCCATGCTGCGACGGCCCGGTATGCAAGTACGTCGGGAAACCCTCTTTCGAGGACAAGGGCGGCCTCGGGCTCGGCTCGACCGGAGAGGTCAATGGCCTGACCGAGCTAACCCTCATGGACTCCTACACCGGCGTCAAGGTCAGGATAGAGCTCGACATTCCGGCGACCCTGTGGAGATACCCTGTCCACACCGTCTCCCTTTCCGAAGGCGGCTTCGAAAAGATATTCCAGGGCTCGTGCCTCCTCTTCCTTTTCCCCGCAGAATTCTTCCGCAAGGGCGGCTTCAGGACCTCCTTCAGAATAACCGCCGATAGCCTTTCCCCGTAGACTCATCAACCCACCTGTGATAGATTTTCACAGGCTGACGATTTTATTGAGAGAACCTTTTTGTAAAAAGGTTCTCTCAAACTCTCTCCAAAAACTTTCAGTTCTTCCTGAGAAGACCCCCTTAAGGGGGTCTTCTCAGGAACTAGAAGTCTTTGAAGGGGGTATGGGGGAAACTTTCTACAGAAAGTTTCCCCCATAAACCAGCGTCCTGTTAAATATCTATCACAGGTGAGTTGATGAGTCTACGGGGAAAGGCTATCGGCGGTTATTCTGAAGGAGGTCCTGAAGCCGCCCTTGCGGAAGAATTCAGCATTGAAGAGGAATAGGAGGCACGAGCCCTGGAATATCTTCTCGAAGCCGCCTTCGGAAAGGGAGACGGTGTGGACAGGGTATCTCCACAGGGGCGCCGGAGTGTCGAGCTCTATCCTGACCTTGACGCCGGTGTAGGAGTCCATGAGGGTGAGCTCGGTCAGGCCATTGACCTCTCCGGTCGAGCCGAGCCCGAGGCCGCCCTTGTCCTCGAAAGAGGGTTTCCCGACGTACTTGCATACCGGGCCGTCGCAGCACGGCAGGAGGAAGTTCATCTCGACGCCGAAAAATCCTCGTGCGTTAAAAGAGCCGAGGAGGCTTTTCACCTGGTAGTCGATCTTGAACGTGTTCGGGGTCTCGAAGACTATCTCCTTTCTGACGGAGACGTCCTTTCCGAAAGCAAGGGCCTTTCTGCTGAGTATCAAATTGCCGCCGCTTACTTCCTTCTGGTATCTCTGGTGGGCGAAAGAGCCCTCTTCGGCGTACGCGCCAGAATAGAAAGAATCGAGGGTGAAGTCCGCCGGGAAGAAGTGGTCGACGAGCGAAGTCCTTCTTTTGGAATCGTACTTGAGATATTTCTCGAGCCCATCCTCTTTGACCTTTACGACGTCGTGGATGGATTTGGCGCCGGAGTCGTCATGGCCGCCCCTGGCGTGGCGCTCAAGCTTGTAATGATAGCCCTCTGGCCAGCGGGTGAGAGTGTTGGACAGGTTCACGCCCCTGGGCCTGTAGTCGAACTCGAAAAGCGAGCCGCCGTTGAAGGGGCTTAAGAACAGGCTAACTTCGGCCGTCCTCATGACGGTCTCCTCGTGATAATCGGCGTCGATGTCGGAAGAGAATATCTCCGGGAGCTCTGAGCCCGGGACTGCTATCTTCTCCGCGAGTATGAGGTTCTCGTAGACTTTCGTGCGAAGGTGCGGCAGATACAGGCCGCCGAAGACGCCGTGCCAGTAGGCGTCGTTGCACTGCGCCTGGTAGAGGAGCCTTTCGGCCTTTTCCTGAAGGGCGTCTGATTTCGTGTGACGCCTTTTCTTGACCTCGGCGCTTACCATGAGCATGCGCTTGTGGAGCCAGTTCGCCTCGGGGTACTTGGCGAGGAAGTTGCGCCACGTGCCGCCCTGCAGGAACCTTTTCACCTTGTCGCCGTGCTCTCCCCATTTGGAGACCTCCTCCATGAGGTCCATGTACTCGCGAGAGGCGTCCGCCGGAAGCGACCACTCGCCCATCTCCATGTACGAGGTGTTGGGAAGATATGTATGGCCCACGGGCTCCTCGTGGTCGAGGAACTCGCCGAGCGTCGAGGGCTTAATCCAGTCGAGGTTCTTTTCTATCATCGTGAAGAACCGCTCGAGCCAGCCGTCGTGGAAGACGAGCTTGTGCGTGCCGGGCCACACGCCGAACTTCTCGCCGTCGTCGCCGTAGATGGCGGCCGCGCCCCTCGTGAAAAAGCCGTTGTCAATGGACCTCATGTAGCCTTCGAACTCCTCGACGGTCTTGAAGGGGATTATGTAGCGGAGGGCCTCGTTGCCCGGGAATATCTTTATGAGGTTGCCCTGGTCTTCGGTGGTGTAATAGCCGCCGAGCTGGTCTTTTCTGAGACCCGCCTTCAGAAAGTGGTAGTCGTCAACTACGAGGTACTCGAGCCCGGCTTTCTTTATTATGCTAGGGTGCGTGGGCTCCCAAACCCTTTCAGCGAGCCATATGCCCCTGGGCCTCTTTCCGAAAAGCTCCTCTATCCTGTCGGAGAGCATGGTCACCTGGTGGAGCCTGTCCTCCTCGGGGATGACCGAAAGGACCGGCTCGTAGTAGCCGCCGCCGACGACCTCGACCTGCCCCCTTTTGACCATCGCCGCAAGAAGCTCTATGTACTCCGGGTGCTTTTCGGCTATCCAGTCGAGGAGAAAGCCAGTGTTGTGGAGTGAGAGCTTTATGGCGGGGTGCCTTGCTATCGATTCGAGAAAGGGCCAGTAGGAGTTCTGGTAGGCCTCTTCGATGACGTGGTCGAAGTTGCCTACCGGCTGGTGGTTATGGATGCACAATACGAATCTGGTCATTCGAAGGCGGGCCTCCATGGCGTTTTTTTTCAGCGGGACGAGTCTTCCGGATGCAGGCAAACAGAAAGTTCAGGGCTTTTCTTCTGAAAGGAGCTCTACGACATGACAGACTTTCACGTCCACGCCGGACCTGTGGAGGCCGTCCCGGAGCTGCACAATGCAGCCGGGGCACGCGGTGGCGACAAACTCAGCGCCGGACTTTTTGATGTTCTCGGCCTTTTTGGCCGCAATCTCCATCGAAAGCTCGTAGTTGTTGTACATGAGGCCGCCGCCGAGCCCGCAGCACAGGCACGGGTTCTTCATCTCTTTCAACACCACGCCGGGGCCCATTTTCAGCAGCTCTCTGGGCTCTTCGCGGAGCCCCTGCGCCCTTCCGAGATGACACGGGTCGTGGTAGGTGACGACACGCCGCTCCGCTACCCTGCCCTTCGCCTTGAAGCCGAGTTCCTTAATGAGGAGCTCGGATATGTCGCGCGTCTTCGCCGCTATTTTTTCCGCCCTGGCCTTGAGCTCGGGGCTATCTGCAAGGAGGCTGGCCATGAGGCTCTTGAGCCCGTGTCCGCAGGTGGCGCAGGATGTGACGATGAAGTCTGCGTCGGCTGCCTCGAAGACCTCGAGGTTCTTCAAGGCCATGCTCCTGGCCGTTGCGATATCACCCATGGCGTAGGCCGGCATGCCGCAGCAAGCCTGCCCCTGAGGGACCGAAACGGAAGCCCCTGCCCTCCTTACGGCTTCGAGAGACTTCAAGCCTACCTCAGGCATGAGATAGTTTATGCCGCACCCGGCGTAGAACGCCACGCTCGGCCCGTCTTTTTTATCGGCCTTTCCTTCAGCGGACTTTACCTCCGGAAGGTCGAGGAAGGAAGTCGGCGCAAGAGGAGGCACGAGGCGTCCTGAGCCGACGAGCGGGAGCGAGAACCTCGAAAGAAGCCCTACGCCCGCCGACGCGTCCCTGAAAAAAAGGCCCTGAAGGCGCGTGGCCAGTTTAAGCCCCAGGCTCATTATCCCGCCCGAAGCAAGGAGGTTCTTGAATATTATTGATGCCGCGAACGGAACGCCCTGTTTTTCGGTGACGTCCCTCCTCGCGGCAGCGAAGATGGCGACCGTGTCCACCCCGTTGGGGCATTTGGAGCGGCACGCGCCGCACAGAGTGCATTCCTTCAGGTGCTTGAGAAAAGTCTCGCTGAGACCTACCCCGCCGTTCATGTACTCGGCGACAAGAGTCACCCTGCCGCGAGCGCACGAGGTTTCCCGCCCGATGACCTTGAAGGTCGGACAGGTCGACCGGCAGGTTCCGCAACGGACGCATTTATCTATTTCAGAGCGCAGCTCAAGGAGCTTTTTCATGACAGCTCACAACGGTGCTTTGGTTCCAGCGGCAGCGGTCTTCGCTCCGGCTTTCGGGAATATCTTGCCCGGGTTCAAAATGCCTTTCGGGTCGAAACTGGCCTTTATCCTCTTCATCGCCTCTATTGCCGCCGGGGAGAGTTCCATTTCGAGGTACTTCTGCTTTGCTGTACCAACGCCGTGCTCGCCGGATATGGTGCCGCTCAAAGACAGGGTAAGAGTGAACACGTCGGTCACGGCAGCTTCGGCGGCGGCAGCTTCGGCCGCCGATTTTTTGTCGTACATCACGTTGACATGGATGTTGCCGTCCCCGGCGTGGCCGAAGCTCGCGATGAGGACGCCCCTTGCGGCGGATATCTTTCCGAGCCCCTCGACCAGCTCGGGTATCCTCGAGCGCGGCACGACGATGTCCTCGTTTATCTTGTTAGGCTTTACCCTATATAGCGAGGCGGATATCGAACGCCTCGCTTCCCAGAGCTTTTTAACTTCTTCCTTGCCTTCAGCTACCCTGAAGTCTGCGCCGCCGTGCTCCCGGCATATGGCTTCGACCGTCCGGCAGTCCCTTTCAAGGCTGTCCTTCGGGCCGTCGACTTCTATGAGGAGCATCGCTTCGACGTCCGGGAGGCCCGTCTTTGAATATTCCTCGACGCACCTCAAGGAGACCCTGTCGATTATCTCGAGGGTCGACGGAATTACCTTGCCCCTTATTATCGCCGAGACCGCCTTTGCCGCTTCCGTCATCTTCGGGAAGGTCGCGAGCATGGTCTTAGTCGCTTCTGGCAGAGGCAATAGTTTCAGGACCGCCTTCGTCACTATCCCGAGCGTGCCCTCAGAGCCGACGAAGAGCTTCGTAAGGTCGTAGCCAACGACGCCCTTGGCAGTACGCACGCCGGTCGTCACTATCTCGCCTGTCGGTAGCACCGCCTCAAGGCCCAGGACATAGTCCCTGGTGACGCCGTATTTTACGGCCCTCGGCCCGCCGGCGCATTCGGCGATGTTGCCGCCTATTGTCGAGAACCTGTGGCTCGAAGGGTCTGGCGGGTAGAAGAGCCCGAGCCGTTCGACAGATTGCTGGAGGTCCCACGTGACGACGCCCGGCTCAACGACCGCGACGAGGTTTTCAGTGTCTATCTCGAGTATCTTCGTCATCCTCTCGAAGGAGACGACGACCCCGCCTTCCACCGGCACGCTGCCGCCGGAGAAGCCGCTTCCAGCGCCCCTGGGGATGACGGGGAAACCCTCTGAGTTGGCCATCTTGAGGACCAGGGATATCTCCTCTGGCGTGGACGGGAAGACGACGGCATCTGGTAGAGAGAGCTTGTTCGTAGCGTCATAGGCGTAGCAGACGAGCTCCTCCCTTGAGAAGGAGGCGTTCTTTGCCCCTACGACCCTTATAAGCTCGTTTTTTACGCTGTTTGATATCATTTTCATGCGGCCCTGAGGCGAAAATACGCCTCAAAACATTATACTACCATTCAGGAAAATATCAAAAAGGGAAAGAAAGGGTGAACGGAAGGCATGGCGCGTCAAGTTGGTAATGGTTTTGAATAAACTCTGGAATGAGGGTCAAAGAAATATTAAAATCACATAGACGAGCCGCTGGGGATAAACGCAGTTTATGATGAACCGGAAACAAAAACTACTCATTGGCCTTATTCCGGCCCTTCTGACTTTTCTCGTATATCTCCCCTCGCTCGGCAACGGGTTCGTGAACTGGGACGACCCGACCTACGTGCTCGAGAACGCGTATATCCGCTCACTTGCCCCAGAGTTCTTCAAGTTCGCTTTCACCTCGTTTTATTTCTCCAACTGGCACCCGCTGACGCTCATATCGTACGCTTTCGATTACGCGCTCTGGAAAGACTCTCCCTTCGGCTACCACCTCGTCAATAACATTTTCCATTCCCTCAACACTGGGCTGGTCTTTCTTCTCACTCTCAAGGTCGCTTGCAGAACGAAGGCGTCCGCTTTTACGTCTACAGCCGCGGCCTTTATCGCCGCAATGCTCTTCGGCATCCATCCGCAGCGCGTGGAGTCGGTAGCGTGGATATCCGAAAGGAAGGACGTGTTGTGCGCCTTCTTCTTCCTGCTCTCGCTCCTCGCCTACATGAGATATTCCGCGTCAGTCAGGAAAGTCATCTGGTATTCTCTTTCACTCGTCTTTTTCATCCTGGCGCTCATGAGCAAGCCGATGGCGGTCACGCTCCCTGTAGTGCTCCTTATTTTAGACTTCTATCCACTTGAGAGGCTGAGCCGAGGGATAAAAAGAGCAGTGCTGGAGAAAATCCCATTTCTGGCCTTGAGCGCCGCCTCGTCACTTGTGACAATACTTGCCCAGCGCTCAGAGGGCGCGCTGATGGCCGTCGAAAAGTATCCGCTCTGGATGAGGGCCGTTTCCAGCCTGAAAGCGGCAGGCTTTTACATATTCAAGGCGGTCTACCCGGCCGGGCTCGCTCCTTACTATCCGCTATCCGGCAGGGCAGAGCTCTTCGACCTCTCCTTTTTCGCCGCGGCAACGCTCATTGCCGCGCTCGCGGTCACATCGATAATCGTTTTGAAGAAGACGCGCGCGTTCCTCGCGGCATGGCTCTTCTTCATAGTGACGCTCCTTCCTGTGATAGGCATAGTGCAGGTCGGAAGCCAGGCCGCCGCCGACAGGTACACCTACATCCCGCTCATCGGGCCCTTCATGCTCGCGGGCGCTCTCCTGGCAATGACGCTGGAGCGGGCACGCCAAAAAAAGCCTGCGCTTTCCGCAGCTGCCTTCATCGTTGTCATTTCGATCTTCATTATCCTTGCGGGGATGACTGTCAGGCAGACGTCGTTCTGGAAGGATTCAATCTCTTTATGGGACCGGCAGATAGAGGTCTACCCCGGGAAGGTCCCTCACGCGTATAACCTGAGAGGGCTTGCCTACGATGAGCAGAAAAGGCACCTCGAGGCCATAGCGGACTTCGACATGGCGGTGGCGCTCAACCCCGGGTACGCCTACGCATACAACAACAGAGGGAACGCGCGCAAGGCCGCCGGAGAGTTCGGCAAGGCCATCGAGGATTATCTGAAAGCGGCTTCCCTCGCGCCAAACCTGGCGGAGCCTTATTTAAACCTTTCGGTTGCTTACTCTGAAACAGGGGAGATGGAGCTTGCGTTCGAGGCGCAGAGGATGGCAAGAGAACGCGGCTGGCGGTAAAAAAAATTTAGGTCTTTCTACTATTCTAAAACGAGCGTTTCGCGATGAAGCAATCCAGCATTGTATGTGGGGTTGCGTTTTCAACCCAATAAAAAATCCTTCAACATTTGCCTTCCATCTAAATAGAAGCTTGCATTGTGTTGGGTTACGCTGCGCTAACCCAACCTTGTATATTAGAGCCAGTGGATTTAAAAGCCGCAAACTGGTAAAAAGTTACCCTGGGACGCCGGGGTAATTACGGGGGCGATGAGCCTGTGCCCACCCTTTGGCCGCTGAGCCTGATTGGTAGATTAGGCCTCTCCCCCGTGCTTTGTTCCAAAGGTCGAACGGTATCTTAAGCCTCCCTCCGGGATGAGCTTGTATTTGCAAGGTTGACCTGAACGAAGCAGTTGCCAGCGGCATCCCTCACAAGGAGGCTCTATGGCTGACTCAGTCCTCGGCATCGACATCGGCAAACAGAAGTTCGAAGTTCACCTGCTCGTAAACGGCAAGGCCAAATCCAAATCAGTCAGCAACAGCAAAGAAGGCTTTCTTATCCTCTCGCAGTGGCTCAAGAAGCATAACGCCGGGCCTGTGCACGCCTGCATGGAGGCCACAGGCAACTACGGCGACGAGCTCGCCCTATATCTGCACG
>CAJPGC010000059.1 GCA_905339405.1 uncultured bacterium
ATGTTACAAAAAGCGGCGGCAGCCGTGTTACATGGTATCCCGTAAGAAAGCTTAAGCGCGGCAGCGCGCAAAAAGGCTTACAAATACGAGATTCTTAAGTCGCTTCGCTTTATCATCCCCGGCTCAGCTTGCCTCTTCCTCCGCGAGAAGCGCTCCGCATGTTACGGGTGTCTGGTTAAAACAATACGAAGAAAAGACTTATTTCACAATGCAGCGCGCAAGAAGGCTTACAAATACGAGATTCTTCAGTCGCTTCGCTTTATCATCCCCGGCTCAGCTTGCCTCTTCCTCTGCGAAAAGCGCTCCGCATGTTACGGTGTCTGGTTAAAACAATACAAAAAAAGGCTTATTTCACAGTGCAGCGCGCAAGAAGGCTTACAAATACGAGATTCTTCAGTCGCTTCGCTTCCAGAATGACAGCATAAACACCCCTCTCCCCAACATTCTCCCACATGGAAGAACGAAATGTTCGTTGTTCTGCCTTCCTTCCAGAACAACGCCGCTTTCCTCGCTTACCTTGACACCCCTCCACATTTTCTTTATAATATTAGCACTCGGAAATTCAGAGTGCTAATGGAGGCAGGCCAACAAATGAGTCTTCCTGTAGTAACAGATTCGGTACAGAGCTATCTGGCGGAGGTCAACCGTTACAGGCTCCTCAGCCCGGAGGAGGAGCGCACTGTCGCCGAGCGTTATTTCAAGACGAAGTCCATAGAGGACGCGCACAAGCTCGTAACCTCGAACCTCCGCTACGTCGTGAAGATCGCCCTGGAGTTCCGCAATTACGGCTGCCGTTTGGCCGACCTCATCCAGGAAGGGAACATCGGCCTCATGATGGCCGTCAAGAAATTCAACCCCTTCAAGGGCTTCAGGCTCATCACCTACGCCACGTGGTGGATAAAATCTTTCATACAGGACTTCATCCTGAGGTCAAAGGGGCTCGTACGGCGCGCCACGCGCGACCTTAAAAGAAAGCTTTTCTACAAGAACCAGCCGGAGCTGGCCTCCGGAGATGCCGACGGCGAAGAGACCGAAAGCCTCTTTTTCGAAGACCTCTCCCTGAACGCCCCGGTCTCCGCGGCGGGGGACGGCACGGCTACGCACATGGAGCTTCTAAAGGACGAAGGGCCCGGCCCTCTTGAAGCCGTCTCCGGAAAGCAGTCGTCAACGCTCATGAAAAGGGAAGTGACGGACGCGCTTGCCTGCCTGAACGAAAAGGAAAGAGTCGTCATTGAAAAAAGGGTCATGTCTGACGAGCCAGAAAGCCTTCAGGGCCTCGGAGACAGGCTCGGGCTCACGAGGGAACGGGTACGCCAGATAGAGAGCCAGGCCTTGAAGAAGCTCGGGAAATCCCTTGCAAGGGTCAGGGAAGCTGGCCTTCTGCCTGAACCAGCGTAGCGCGATGATATGGAAATGCCAAAAGGCCGGGGATTATCCCCCGGCCTTTTTCATTTTCATCACCCTGCCCGCTACTTTGCCGCTTCCTTCGCGTGGACTATGGCCTCCTCGGCGTGCTTGACCGACTCTTTCGCGTGGGTTATGGCCTCCTTCGCGTGAGGGTTGCCTGTCGCCTTGAGCGACTCTTCGAGATGCTCTATCGCCTCTTTCACGTGGCTTATGCCCTCTTCGGCGTGCTTTATGCCCTGCTCCGCGTGCGGCTCACCGGCAAAGACCGGAGCTGCGACAAACGCCAAAGCGGCCAGGAGAACGGGGACTATCCTCTTCATGGCAGTACCTCCTTTGATTTGTAAACCAGAGTACCTGCCTGGATTATATCCAAAAGCACGCGATTGCGCCCGTCAGTCACCCGTCCCGGTCCTGGCGTCCGCTCCGTAGAGCCTGTCGGCGCATACATCGCAAATAGAATGGGTGAACTGGGCTTCGCTCCGCTCGGAGATGTATTTTTCCATGCTCACCCACCCGATTCCGTCCCTTATCCGCTTGCACGAAGCGCACACAGGCAGAAGTCCGCTCAAGACCTTTATCTTTTCGAGCGCGGACTGCAGCTCGCCTATGAGTTTCTCCCTCCCCTTTTCCATCGCCTCCCTTTCAGCCATGTGGCTGCGCAAGGGCCTGTAGAAGGAAAAGTACAGGACAGGCACGACCACGACGGTAAGGAGTACCGCGTCGATAAAGGCCTCGGTCAAGACCGGGACATCTTTGGGCAGCGCTGAGATGACTATCATAACCAGCGCCTCGGCCGCGAATATCGCTAAAGCGGTTGTCGCGAAAAGTCCTGCCGGGCTGCGTGGCAGCTTCGGAATCAAGCCTGGCACACCCCTGTCGTCTGCTTTCATAAGGCACCTCTCAAATGGATACCCTATTTTACCGCATTAACTTATCGGTTCTTAGAAAAATCGAGAGTAGGTCTTGAAATTGTCAAGGCAGGTCAATAGGTTAGAAGGTCGGGTACTTCCTGCAAGGCCTGACGGCGATCCAGCCGATGATGACAAATGAGACTATCGATACCGCAAGTCCCGCCTTGAAGCTCGAGGGGGAATATTTGAACGTGACCTGCTTTTTCCCGGCGTCTACTGGAACGCCCACGAGCCCCCAGTGGTCGGCCGCGTCAATGCCGTTGGCTTTCCATCCCTTGAAGTAGTTCTGGTTCAAGACAAGATTATCGGGCCCGGCAGCAAAAACATCGACGGTTACGATATTCGGGGAAAAGTATGTTACAGCCGCCTTACCCTTGCCCGAGGCGAGGAAAGCCTCACCCCTGTAGCCAGGGTTTTTGCGCCCTGTGTCGTCTCCGTAAGGGACCGCTTTCGTTGGTGGGTGCTGCGACTCATAGCAGTTGAGGACGCCGACGTTCTTCAAAAAATACGGGTAATTCGTGGCTGTCGGGTTTTGAACGTAGAGGTGCCTGAACTCCCCTTCGAGCTTCAGGTTATAAGCCGGCGAGGTGAAAGCTTCTGAGATGACCGGGACAGAGACCGTCGCAAGCTCAAGGAAGACGACTGCGGCCAAAGCCCCTGTCAGCGCCCTGGCAGCTCCTCCTGAGACCGGCTTCTTCATGCTTTCAAGGCGTGAGGCTACGAAACCGGCTATGACTGAAGCCGAGAAGACGAACAGTACAGTCACCCTCGATGGGCCGTGAAGCGAGCCCAGCACGGGGAGGCGGCGCACGAGCGACCAGACGTTTATGGGCGAGAAGTCTCCGAGAGCAAGCAGAAGGGAGAACGCGGCCAGCAGATACCAGACCCACAGCTTCCTCAAAAAGATGAGGCCAGCAAGGAGGAGGAGCGCCGTGCTTACGCCCACGAATGCGCCGTACTCCTGCCAGCCCCAGGGCCTCTCGCCCTTCCAGAAGGCCTTGCCGTACTCGGCAGGGTCTTCGTCAGCGCCCTGGTAGAATATGGCCGCCTGCTGCGTGACCATCTGGTTGCGGCTGAAGAGAGCGTCCTTCAAAATCGGGGCGGAATGGTGCTGCAGGGCCTCGGTCTTTCTCGGGAACGACTTTATGAACTCGTACTGCGGTACGCTCTTAACGGCGCTGAGAAGAAATGTGAAGACGATTATGATTATAAGGCTTGCGGCTGGCCTCAAGCTCCACCTGGAAATCATGGACAGCAGGCAGAGGCCCGAAAGGAAGATGCTTATGCCTATGAACGGGTAGACGCCTCCGGCGAATATGCTCCAGGCAAGGAAGAACGACGCGGCGGCAATGGGCCTCAAGGCCTTTTGCCAGCCCGGAGAATCCAGCGACCTCAAAAAATATGCTGTTATGAAAGGAAGGAAGACAAAGGGCAGAAAGCCCGTGTGCCCCTCGGTCACCCTGAGCGTAAACCAGCTGCTCGCCATGTATACCGCTGGCGGGACAAACGAGGCGACCCTCCCGAAGCCGAGAGTCCGTGAAAGGAAGTACATCCCCCACATCCCGAGGACGGCGTAGAATACGACCATGAGCTTCACGCCGGCGACCTCTCCGAAGACGAGGTCGAAAATAAAGGTCGGGGAAAGGAAGCTGATCTCCGGGCTTGCCAGCATGGGGACTCCCCCGCAATGGTAGGGGTTCCATAGCGGGAACTGGCCGAACTCCTTTATGGTCCTGACTGACGCGCCGTGGTAGAAGAGCTGGTTGTCCCAGTCGGAAAGCCCGATATTGCCCCACTGGCCGAAGATCGGGTATATGACGGCGAGCGCTGCGACGGCCAGCACCGCCATTGCAGCGAGAGTCTTCGCTGAGAAACCTTCCTTGTGCATGCTAAGCTCTCCTCGCGACGCAGAAGACCGATGTGCCAAACGGCATGGAAGCCGCCTTCAGAAGCCTGTTCTCGAGAGATAGCACGCTTGAAAGGGCCCTGTTTACGAAAGGGTTCACCTCGCCGAGGTCGCTGTCCTTCGAGTCCGGCCTGCCGGGCATGAGCTTTTTCGCGAGCCTGACGGCCGCTATGACGGGGAAAAGAGCGGTGTTCCTGTAAGTGAGTCTTTCAACGGCAAAACCCGCCTCTTTGAGCCTCTCGCCGAGCATCTCTTTCGTGTACCGCGTCTTCGTCTGGTTGGCGAGGTCGTGGGGGCTCCTCAGGAACTCGAAAGCGGGCAGGTTCATTATGAGTATACCGTCCTTTTTCAGGACCCGCCTGAACTCCCTCATTGCATGAACGTCGTCCTTTACGGCAGCGTGGTAGATGACGTCGAGCGAGACGACGGCGTCGAAGCTTGCACTCTTGAAAGGGAGCTCGGAGACCGAACCGCGCACCAGGCGCTCAAGCCCCCTCTCCTTGCAGAACCCCAATGCCGTAGCGGAAAAATCGAGGCCGCAACACGAGTAGCCTTCGACGGACAACCGAAGAAGCGAAGCGCCCGTGCCGCACCCGGCATCGAGCACGCTTATCTCTCTTGCGTTTTTCTTTCCGCAAGAGTACTCCCGTAGGGAGGCGAAGACCAGCTCTCTTAAGCCCAGGTACCACCAGTGCGTGTCTTCGGCGGAATATATCGCCCGGTACTCGCTCTCTCTCATCCCCTGCTTGACCCGGCGGTTTCCTTTTCGAGCTTTCCGCCATGCAATGCCTTCGCCGTGTTAGCCGTCTCGGAGTAGACTTTTGTCGAAGCGACCGTGTAGTAAGGCCGCCCCTTGACCTCGTCCAGCACACGGAGGACGTACTCGCCGAGGATGCCGAGTATGAAGAACAAGCCCGAGAATACGCACGACAGGAAGACCATTATGGTCGTCCAGCCCTCGATGACGCTCTCGGTGAAATAGCTTACGAGGGCCCACCCGCCTATGAAGAGCGAGAACAGGAACAGGGCCGCCGAAAGAAAATGGATGAGCTTTATACCTATCTTCGAGTAGCCGATGACGACGTCGCTGAAGAGGCTGAGGTTCTCGCCCCAGACCCTCTCCCTTTTCGGCTTCGGGCCCTTGACCTCGTAGTAAAGGTTCTTCTTCGGGTAGCCCGTGAGCATGTACAGGGCCTTCCTGTAGCGGAACTGCTCTTTGAGAGCGAGCATCGCGTTAAGAGCCCTGCGGGAAGCGAGCCTCACGGTCTCGGAAGTCATGTTGAGGTCCGCGTACGAGACCCTGTTTATGAACTTGTAGAAAAGGCGCGAGGACAGGGACTGCCTGCCAGGCACTCCCGCCACGATGTCGTAGCCGGTCACGGCCGTCTCGTAGAGCTCCAACAGGAAGGCGTCGTCACAACCCTCCCTTACCGATTCTTTCTCGTAGACGAAATCCCCGACCGACTTGTGCAGCCCAGCCGTCATCGCAGGCTCCACGCCGTGCTTCCACGGCAGGTTTATCAGTACGAGGTTGCCCTTGAGGCTCTGGGCGGTCTTCTCGATTATCTCGGCGGTCCTGTCGGAAGAGCCGTCGTTCACGATTATTATCTCGTAGCACTCGAAGGCTTCGGAAAGGAACCTGTCGTGTTCCTTCAGGAACCCGGCTATCCTGTCCTGTTCGTTCCTGGCATAGGCTATGAGCGAGACAAAGACCTTGCGTTTCATAAGAGCGCCTCTTCGAGGTCGTAGACCGTATTTATCTTGCCGGATAGGACAGATGTGAAGGACGGCTCGTTTGAAAGCTTCATCACCATCGTAGGCCTCGAATCGTCCAGCTCCGCGGCAAGGAGTATGGGCTTTATCGCGAAAAGCGAACTGTCGTATTTCATCCCTGTCCCGTCCTTAAGGTACTTCTTCGCGAGCTGGGCCATGTACGGGAAGGCGGTTGCGGGCCTTGCCGGACAAGTGTTGCAGTTGGCGAGCTGCGCCGGGGCGCACTGTGGGTTTCCGGCCTGGCAGGCGAACTCCGGCAGCGCCTGGTACGAGCTCAGGTGCGGCGTGAACGCAACCGACGTGAGCGAGTGCTTGCCAATGAGGCCGAAGGGCATGACAGAGAAGAACTGCCCGTCCATGACCGTAAGCCCGGCCTCCGAAAGCCTCTGGTCGACGTCGACCATTATGACCTCGCAGATCTCGTATTTTATCTTCAGCGGGCTGAAGCCGAACTTTCCCAGAACCTGGTTTATGCTGGCGTAAGTGGCGTTCAGCACCGCCGGAGCCTCATATGTGCCGCCGTTGAGCTTGAGCGAATAGAGGGGGCCTTTTTTCTCGACGCCAGAAAGCCTGGCCCCGTAAAGGAACTCCACCCTGCCTGTCTCTTTTATGCCCTCCAGCAGGAAGTCCCTTATCATGAAGGGGTCGAAGGCGTACTCCTCCGTCTCGAAGGCGGCCTCGACATATTGCCTGTTGAAGTACAGCTCCGCGTTTATCTCTATTGCCGGTATGCCCACGTACTCGCAGAACTTGCCGAACTGCGAGGCGTTGCAAAGCGAGTTGACGGACGATATCGCGTATACCTTCTTGAAAGACCTGTTTATCGCGAACGAGAACTCCTCGTTGAACCTGTAATAGTACATGGCCGTCCGGCGGGCCGTGGAAACGCTCCTCGGGTAATGGTAGCCGTGGTGCACCCTGGCCTGGTTTATCCAGCTCGCCCTCTGGAACGGCCCGTCCTCGTATTCGGCGACGAGCACCTTGAGGCCCCTGCGCCCGAGGAGCCTGGCGGCGTACAGGCCGTAGATTCCGGCCCCGAGTATTATGTAGTCGTATCGCATCTACCTGGCGGATTCGGCGCGCAGCCTGAAATAAAGGGCGGTCATCTCCGCCACGGACCTGTACACGTTTTTGAAGCTCGCGCCGGTGGCCTTGCCGTGGAGCCTCGGGTGGTGGGGCAGCCACAGCTCTTTTATCCTCGCGCCTTTTCTCCTGGCGCGTATAAGTATGTCGGTTTCTATGAAGGGCGAATCCCCGGTTATCTTTGTTTTGTCGACGTAGCTCATTTTTATGAATTTCACCCAGTGGAGGTCGTAGAAGGAGACCGAGAAGAGGAGCTTCAGGAGGAACTTGTCGGTCCACGTTATGAACCTTCTTAAGGCGCTGTCCTGCCTGTTTATCCTCCCTGATATGACAACGTCGTGCTCCTTGAGCCAGGGCAGGAATTTTTCCAGGTCGTACGGGTCGAACTGCATGTCAGAGTCGATTATAGCTATCCAGTCGCTCTCGCAGTTCAGGAATGCGTACTTCACGACGCTGCCCCAGCCGCCGCCGTTGGAGCGGTGGACGACCCTCACCCGGTCGAGCCTTTTAGCCGCCTCGTCGCAGATGTCGGGCGTGGAGTCGGTGGAGCCGTCGTCCAGCACCAGTATCTCGAAATCGACCCCGCCCCTCGTGAGGACCTCGTGGGCCCTCTCGATTACCATCCCTATCGTCTTTTCTTCGTTGTAGGCAGGCACGAAGGCCTGTACTGAACCCGCAGTCATCTTCAAAAAGTGTTTACCATCTTGATGACATACTCGACTTCCTCGTCGGTCATCTCCGGGAAAACAGGCAGCGAGAGGCAGCCTTCGGAAAGGGCCTCCGCGTTGGGGAAATCCCCCTTACGATAGCCGAGATGCGAGTACGCCTTCTGCAGGTGGCACGGCACCGGGTAGTGTATCCCCGGAAAGACGCCCTTTGACTCGAGGTGCTTCCTGAGCCGCTCCCTGTCGTCGGCCACGACCACGAAAAGGTGATAGACATGGCCGGCCCACTCCGGCGTTTTCTGCATCCTCAATCCGCTGGAGGCCAACTCCTCGCGGTATCTGCGGGCGATATCGAGCCTCCTGCCGTTCCAGGCGTCTATGTACTTGAGCTTCAAGCTTAAGACCGCGCCGTGTATCCCGTCCATGCGCATATTGTATCCGACTTCGTCGTGGTAATATTTGACGAGCGAGCCGTGGCTGCGGAGCGACCTTATCCTCGCGTCAAGACCGGCGCTGTTGGTGGTCACGCCCCCGGCCTCTCCGCAGGCCCCGAGGTTTTTTCCGGGGTAGAAGCTGAAGCACCCGGCATCCCCGAGACCGCCCACTCTTTTCCCCCTGTACTTCGCGCCCACAGCCTGCGCGCAGTCCTCGATGAGGAAAAGAGAATGCCTCGCGGCTATCTCCTTTACGGCGGCGACGTCAAACGGCTGGCCGTAAAGGTGCACGCCGGCTATGGCCTTTGTGCGCGCCGTTACTCTCTCTTCTATTCTGGCTGGGTCTATTGTCCATGTCTCAGGATGGCAGTCGACGAACACGGGGGTCGCCCCCGCGTGGGAAGCACCCCAAGCAGTCGCGACGAATGTATTGGCCGGGACTATGACTTCATCCCCTTGCCCGATGCCGAGGGCGCGCATTGCCAGGTGGAGCGCGTCGGTGCCGTTCCCGACGGCGGCCACGTAAGAGGCGCCGCAGTAGGCCGCGAACTCCCTTTCGAACTCTTCTACGAACGGCCCCCCGGAAAAGGCAGTATCATCGATGACCCTTGATATGGCTTCGATTATCTCGGCCTTTAGAGCGGCGTGCTGCCTTTTCAGGTCTAAAAAGGGTATGTTCAATCTGATTTCCTTTTCGCCAGACAAGCTCATATCGGGAGAGCGGCCCGGGCGCTTTACCACAAAAAACAGATATTTTGACCGGAACCGACCGCTAACATTATACATTATCCGCCCTGCCTGTTAAAGGGGGAATTGGAAAAACCATAACCGCCCTGATACCGGCCCAAATATGCAAAAAACTTCGTTTGTGCTATAGTCTTCATGCGCGGGCGCGGCCAGCAAAGTAAGCATTTACTCACCCTGATAGTTTTTCACTTTACACCTCGGGTCTTTAATGCTATTAAGTAGTTGATTTGACCGCTTTTTCCTTGCACTGGAGCAGCGCGTTTTGCATAAAAGGCCGTCCATTGCCTACATCGATTTAAAGGCGCTTGAACATAACTACCTCGCGCTTGCAGAGCGCGTAAAGCCCGCCGCCATGATGGCCGTGGTGAAGGCCAACGCCTACGGGCACGGCGCTGTAGAGGCCGCCAGGGCCCTTGAGGCGAAGGGTTGCTCCTTTTTCGGCGTGGCCATACCCGAAGAGGGTGTAAGGCTCCGCGAAGCGGGCATCAGCAGTCCCATCGCAGTCCTCGGCGGAATATTCCCCGGCCAGGCCGAAGACATGGTCAAGCACGCACTTACGCCGGTCATCTTTGACCTGGCAGCGGCAAGGGCACTTGACGAGGCCGCGAAAAAGCGGCGTATAGTCTTCGGCGTGCACGTAAAAATCGACACGGGAATGGGAAGGCTCGGCATACAGCCTTCGGATGCTGTCCCGTTTTTCACTGAAATGAAGGGGCTCGAGAACCTCAGGGTCGAAGCGCTCCTTTCGCACTTCGCCGAATCAGAGTGCGAGGAAAAGGAGTTCTCCCGGCGCCAGCTCGCTCTTTTCCTCAAGACCGTGGAAGAGATACGCGGCCTGGGAGTTGCCCCGAAGCTCCTGGAGATGGCGAACAGCGCGGCTCTCGTCGACATGGAAGGCGCACGGCTCGGAATGGCGCGCCCCGGCATAATGCTCTACGGCTCATACCCCGCTGGCCGCCTGAGGGGGTCGATAGACCTGAAGCCCGTCATGCAACTCAAGACGAGGGTCCTGTTCGTAAAGCCGGTGCCCGAGGGCTTCACAGTAAGCTACGGCAGGCGGTTCACGGCAAAAAGGCCGAGCCTCATCGCAACCCTCCCCATAGGCTACGCCGACGGCGTACCGAGAAAGCTCGGGGGTACCGGGGAAGTGCTCGTGGGAGGCAGGCGCGTTCCGATAGCGGGAACAATCTGCATGGACCTCATGATGGCCGACGTCACGGACGTGCCCGGCGTCAAACAGGGCGACGAGGCGGTCCTCATCGGCACGCAGGGCGGCGAGACCATCACGGCCGAGGAAGTCGCCGAGAAGGCCGGTACGATAAGCTACGAGATATTCTGCGGCATATCCGCTAGGGTGCCGAGGGTCTACATAAGATGATAATAAGAGCTTACCTCGAAAAAGTCGGCCGCATGGCCGAGAAGTTCGTCGACACCGCCGGGCTCATGTCAATGATGCTCTTCCAGGCGGTTGTCCACGCCTTCACGCCGCCCGTGAAGTTCAGGAACATCTTCAAGCAGATGGAGTTCGTGGGCGTGCAGAGCCTTTTCGTCGTCATCCTCACTGGCTCGTTCACGGGGATGGTCCTCGCCCTCCAGAGCTTCAACGCATTGAAGAGGTTCGGGGCGGAGAGCCTCGTGGGCCCCACGGTCGCGCTAAGCATGGCAAGGGAGCTCGGCCCCGTTTTGACGGGCCTCATGGTGACCGGCAGGGCCGGGAGCGCCATGGCCACCGAGCTCGGCACCATGCGCGTCACCGAGCAGATAGACGCCCTCGTCACGATGGCCGTGAACCCGGTAAAATATCTCGTGGTCCCGAGGGTCGTAGCCGGGGTGCTGATGTTCCCGCTCCTTGCAATAATAACCGACTTCGTCGGGGTCCTCGGCGGCTACCTCGTGGGCGTGAAGCTCCTGGGCATAAACCCCGGCGTATACATAGGCAGGACCATCGACTACGTGCAGATAGACGACATATTCGCCGGCTTGTACAAGGCGACGGTCTTCGGGCTCATAACGACCCTGGTCGCCAGCTTCAACGGCTTCTACACCACCGGCGGGGCCGAGGGCGTAGGCCGGGCCGCGACCAATTCGGTCGTCACGGCCAGCGTCATGATACTCGTCTCAGACTACCTCATGAGCTCGTTCATGGTATGAGGGTTGAATGTCCGACATGGGTATGATAAAAATTTCCGGACTGAAAAAGTACTTCGGCCCCAAGCGGGTGCTCGACGGCGTTGACCTGGAGATCGACAAGGGGAAGATAACCGTCATCATCGGCAGAAGCGGCGAGGGCAAGAGCGTACTCATAAAGCACATAATCGGCCTCCTTAAGCCCGACGAGGGGCAGATTTTCCTCGAGGGGCAGGAGATAAGCTCCATGAACGAGCGCGACTGGGGCGAGGTCAGGAAGCGCTTCGGCATGCTCTTCCAGAGCGCGGCCCTGTTCGACTCGATGACGGTCGGGGAGAACGTCGGATTCGCATTAAAGGAGCACACCGAGCTGGCCGACGAAGACATAATGAAGGTCGTGGGGGAGAAGCTCCGGAGGGTGGGCCTTGTCGGGGTCGAGCACATGATGCCCGCGGAGCTTTCAGGTGGCATGAAAAAAAGGGTGGGACTGGCCAGGGCCATCGTGATGGACCCGGAGATAGTCCTTTTCGACGAGCCGACGACCGGGCTCGACCCGATAATGTCGGACTCCATCGCGGACCTCGTCCTGGACACGCAGCGGAGCCTGCAGACGACTTACATACTCATCACCCATGACATCCCGTTCACCTACAAGATAGCCGACAAAATAGCCATGCTGCACGAAGGCCGCATAATAGAGCAGGGCTCCGTCGAGCAGATGAAGAAGAACCCCAACCCCGTGGTGAGGCAGTTCCTCGAGGGGCGGGCCGAAGGGCCGATAAAGGTATATTGACGGCACGGCCATAATTTGAGACAAATGTCATTTGAACGCGGGGCAACAAAGGGTTACACTGCCCCCTTTCGCAGGGAAACTTTCTAATGGCGCTTCCAAAACTCAGTTCAGAAGCAAAGGTCGGCCTTTTCGTCCTGCTGGGCATAGTGCTCCTGGTCTATATGTCGTTGAGGCTCGGCGGCATACAGCTCGGAAGGGAGAAGGGCTACGCCGTTTTCGTCGATTTCGACTCGGCGGCTGGCCTCGACCCGAACGCGCCAGTGCGCGTGGCGGGCGTCGAAGTCGGCAAGGTGAAGACCATCACACTGAAAGACTCGAAGGCGCACCTCGAGCTCCTCATAGACCCTGACATAAAGATTGGCAAGGACTTCACGGCGGTCCTCACCACGACCGGCCTTCTCGGCGAGAAATACCTCGAGCTCGTCCCGGGCCAGCCGGGCGCGCCGCCTCTCCAGGAAGGCGACTACCTGACGCGCACGAGGAGCTACGCCGACATCGACAGGCTCATCCGCACCCTCACCGAGGTCTCCGACGACGTCAAGGAGATAACCGAGTCGCTGAGCAACGTCCTCGGCGGCGACGAGGGCGAGCAGACGGTCAGCAACATAGTAAGGAACATAGAAGACCTCACCTTCCGTCTCAACAGGATAGTGGCGAAAAACGACGAGCAGTTCGAGAACGTCATGCGCAACCTCAGCTCGTTCACCGCCCTCCTCAACGAGGAAGGCCCGGCCATCACCAGCGGGTTAAGGGAAGCCATAAAGAACCTGAACGTCTCTCTCGTCAAGACAACCGACAACTTGAACGGCATGATAGACGAGAACAGGGGCAACCTCAAGGAAGGCATAGATAACCTCCGCACAGCGTCGCTGAGCCTCCAGCAGGCCATGGAGACCGTCAACAAGGTCGCGAAAGAGGCGGGCCCCGGCGTGACCAGCACCATGAACTCGGTGAGCAGCATAACGCGTAAGATCGACGAGGGCGAAGGCACCATCGGCAAGCTCGTGAACGACAAGACCCTGCACGAGAACATAAACAAGACGGTCGCCGGCATCAACAACTACATAGAGCGGACCGAGAACTTCCATACCTTCATAGGCTACAGGGGCGAGTACCTGTTCGACGCGAGGGACACGAAGAGCTACCTGACTCTGCGCATACAGCCGAAGGCCGACAAGTACTACCTCCTGGAGATAGTCGACGACCCCAGAGGCAAGAAGTCGACCGAGACCAGGACGATAACCACCAACGGAGTCGTGACGAACACCCAGGAAGTAAAGACCACCGAGCAGATAAAGTTCTCCGCCCAGATAGCCAAGCGGTTCAAGAACGCCGTGGTAAGAGGCGGCATAATCGAGTCGACTGGAGGCGCCGGAATCGATTACTTCATGTTCCAGGACAGGATAAAGTGGACCCTCGAGGCGTTCGACTTCGGAGCCGAGGGCAACCCCCGCCTGAAGGCAGGGGCCACGTGGAACTTGAGCAAGTTCTTCTTCCTCACGGCCGGTTATGACGACTTCATAAGCAAAGTGGGCCTCAGGTCCGCTTACATAGGCCTGGGCCTGCAATTCCAGGACGAGGACCTCAAGTACCTGCTGTCCAGCGCTCCCCCCGTTTCCTTCTGACGCTCGGAAACCCTTGATTTAAACCTCAAAAAAGGATAAAAGATACTCGTCAGGCCCCAGGGCCTGACGTGCCTTTTTTTCAGGCCGGAAAGCCTTTTTTGACCCTTGCGGGAAACCCTTGAAAAAAATAAGGCGCCTCTCGGGGCCGCTTTCGACGTCGGCACAACGACGGTCGTCTGCGCTTTGGTCGACCTTGAGAGCCGCTCCGTTCTCGCAACCGAGAGCGTAGCCAACCCGCAGGCCAGGTGGGGCCGCGACGTCGTGGCACGCATGGAAGCGGCCATAAGCTCCGATGGCTCTCTCGCGGAGCTTTCTGAAGCCATAAGAGGCGCCTGCAAAGACCTTCTCCTTTCGCTTGCAGGAGAAAGGCTTGGAGATATAAAAGCGGCCTCGGCCGCCGGGAACAGCGTTATGGAGCACCTGTTCCTGGGGCTTTCGCCCGAGCCTCTCTCGAGGGTCCCGTACAAGCCCGCTTTCAGGGATTCACGAGTAGTCGAACCTCATGAGGCGGGTGTCGGGCTCGCCTGCGGGCTCTACCTCTTCCCGCTCATCGGCGGCTTCGTCGGCGGGGACGCCGTGGCGGTTGCGCTCTCGCTCGGCATGCCCGGGGGCGGCAAGCCGGTCCTTGCCATAGACATAGGCACTAACAGCGAGATACTCCTGTCCTCCGGAGGGGTCCTCTATGCCACATCGGCGGCGGCCGGGCCTGCCTTCGAGGGCGGAGAGGTGATGCAGGGGATGACAGCCTCTTCCGGGGCCATACAGGGCGTCAGGATAGAGGACGATACAATAATACTCGACGTAATCGGAAACGGCGCGCCCAGAGGAATTTGCGGCTCGGGCCTGATAGAAGCGGCTGCCGCGCTCCTGAAGGCCGGCGTCATTGAAAAGACCGGCAGGATAAAAGACAGGGACGAGGTCGAAAGCAACCTCTCTTCGAGGATAAAGCCGGGCCCCTCCGGCAACTCCTTCACCCTTTACAGGGGGGCCAAGGGCGAGGTGGCGCTCACGCAGGACGACGTAAGGGCTCTTCAGACCGCGAAGTCAGCCACGAGGGCCGGGGTCGCGATGCTCCTCATGAAGGCCGGCCTCGAGCCAAAAGACGTGGAGACGGTCTACATAGCCGGGGCCTTCGGCAGCCACCTGAACGAGGAGGGGCTGAGGGCCATAGGCCTCCTCGACGAGTCATGGACAGGCATCCGCACTGTTGGGGACGCCGCCCTCGAAGGAGCGGTCCTCGCCCTGGATGCCGGAAAAAAGCGGGAGGCGGAAAAGATCGCCCGGCAGGCCCGCTACGTATCGCTTTCAGGGAGCGCGCATTTTGAGCGCGAGTTCATAAGGAACATGAATTTCTGACCAAGCCACATAAATGCCTGAAGGCGGCGCAACAGCGCCATGTACAACCATCGAAGAGCACTGAGAAGACAGAACAGGCTGTTTCAAAAAGTTCCAGATGCAAGGCGTCGAGGAGCGGGGAATGAGGCGTACTTTCAAGTACGCTGCAGTGACTCGCGACGTAGACAACAACGCAGATGGGACTTTTTCAACAGCCTGCAACCGTAAGGAGGAAGAGTTTAAAATGAGAAGGATACGAAGGGCTATCATCAGCGTTACCGACAAGACCGGCATAGCGGAGTTCGCGAAAGAACTCTCTGCCGCGGGGGTCGAGATAATCTCGACCGGCGGCACGGCCGACCTCATAAAGAAGACCGGAGTGAACGTAATACCGATACAGTCCTACACCGGCTTTCCCGAGATGCTCGACGGCAGGCTCAAAACCCTGCACCCTAAGATACACGGCGGCATACTCGGGATGAGAGAGAACCCCGCCCACGTCAAGGAGATGGAGACCAACGGCATATTGCCCATAGACATGGTCGTCGTCAACCTCTACGCCTTCGAGGAGACCATAGCCAAGGGCTGCACTCTCGAGGACGCAATCGAGAACATCGACATAGGCGGCCCGACGATGCTGAGAGCCGCGGCCAAGAACTGGAACGACGTGGCCGTAGTCGTCGACCCCGCCGACTACGCGAAGATAATCTCCGAGATGAACGAAAAGAAGGGCTGCCTCGGAAGGGATACCCGCTTCGGGCTTGCCAGGAAGGTCTTCCAGACGACCGCCAGGTACGACGCCGCGATATCCAACTACCTGGGCACGGTGCCGGACTCACCCGAGCTCGAGCAGAAAAAGCAGTTCTCCGACACCTACACCGAGCAGTACGAGAAGATAATGGACCTGCGCTACGGCGAGAACCCGCACCAGAAGGCGGCCTTCTACAGGAAGCGCGTAAAAGGCAACGCAGGGCTGGCGGACGCCAAGTGCCTCCAGGGCAAGGAGCTCTCCTACAACAACATACTCGACCTGAACGCCGCGCTGGGCCTCGTCGCCGAGTACCATGAGCCGGCCGCCGTAATCGTGAAGCATAACAACCCTTGCGGGACGGCCGTATCCAAAAACGGCCTGCTGGCTGCCTACAAGCTCGCGTACGAATGCGACAAGACTTCCGCCTTCGGCGGCATCGTCGGCGTCAACAGGAAAGTGACGAAGGAGCTCGCCGAAGAGCTCGGAAAGATATTCCTCGAGGCCGTCATCGCTCCGGGCTTCGACAAGGACGCGCTAGAACTCCTGTCCGCCAAGAAGAACCTGAGGCTCCTGGACATAGGGAGCGTAAAGCACGAAGACCTCTACTTCGGGCAGACCGACCTCGACGTAAAGAGGGTCTCGGGCGGCCTCCTCGTACAGACGCTCGACCTCGAGAGCGCGGCCGACCTCAAGACGGTGACTCAGAGGGGCCCCAACGAAAAGGAGCTCGAAGACCTCCTGTTCGCGTGGAGCGTGTGCAAGCACGTGAAGTCAAACGCCATCATATTCGCCAAGGACACCAGGACCGTCGGAGTCGGCGCGGGCCAGATGTCGAGGATAGACTCGACGAGGATAGCGGCCCAGAAGGCGGCCGACGCGGGCCTTGAGGTCAAGGGCTCGGTAATGGCCTCAGACGCTTTCTTCCCGTTCAGGGACAACGTCGACGCTGCGGCAAGCCACGGCGTGACAGCTATAATCCAGCCCGGCGGCTCAATCAGGGACGAAGAGGTCATAAAGGCCGCCGACGAGCACGGCATAGCGATGGTCTTTACGGGCGTAAGGCATTTCAGACACTGAGCTGTTGGAGCTCTAAAAATTAGAGCATTTTCAAGGAGCCGTAATGAAAGTACTGATAGTCGGCGGCGGAGGCAGGGAGCACGCGCTCGCCTGGAAGCTCTCGCACAGCAAAAAGGTGACGAAGCTCTTCATCGCCCCGGGCAACCCCGGCACGGCCATGCACGGCGAGAACGTCATCATAGCCGCGGAGGACATCGAAGGGCTCAAGGCCTTTGCCCTCCGCGAAAAGATCGACCTGACCATAGTAGGCCCAGAGCTGCCGCTGACGCTCGGCATAACGGATGCGTTCGCTGCCTCCGGCCTCCTCGTCTTCGGCCCGTCGAAAGCAGGAGCGGAGCTTGAAGGCTCAAAGGCCTTCAGCAAGGAACTCATGTTCCGCCACGACATCCCGACGGCCTTCTACAAGAAGTTCGAGGACGCCGCGCAGGCCAGGGCTTACGTGGAGACCCACAAGCCGCCGATGGTCGTCAAGGCGGACGGGCTTGCGGCCGGAAAGGGCGTGGTCATATGCCAGAGCAGGCAGGAGGCCCTCGAGGCAATCGACCTCATCATGACCGAGAAGGCCTTTGGTTCCGCCGGGAAAAAGATTATAATAGAAGAATTCCTCGCCGGTGAAGAGGCCTCTTTCCTCGCCATCACCGACGGCAGGACGGTCCTGCCCCTTGCCCCGGCACAGGACCACAAGGCGATATTCGACAACGACAAGGGCCCCAACACCGGCGGCATGGGCGCTTACTCCCCTGCCCCGGTCCTGACGCCGGAGCTTCAAAAAGAGGTCATGGAAAGGGTCATGTACCCTGCAGTGGCCGGGATGGAAAAAGAAGGAAGGCCTTACAAGGGAATACTCTACGCAGGGCTCATGCTGACGGCGGCCGGGCCTAAGGTGCTCGAGTTCAACTGCAGGTTCGGGGACCCGGAGACGCAGCCGATACTTATGCGCCTCGCCTCCGACCTCCTGGAGCCCCTCCTTGCCGCCGCCGAAGGCAGGCTCGACGAGGTCTCCCTTGAATGGAAGAAGGAAGCGGCCGTATGCGTCGTCATGGCGGCGCAAGGCTACCCCGGCGAGTACCTCAAGGGGAGCGAGATAAAGGGCCTCGGCGAGGCGGCCCTCCTTCCTGACACTGTGGTCTTCCACGCCGGAACGAAAGACAGCGGCGGCAAGGTCGTCACCTCCGGGGGCAGGGTCCTCGGCGTCACCGCGCTCGGGGCCGGCATAAAATCCGCGATAGAGAACGCCTACAGGGCCGTCGCCCTCATCTCGTGGGAAGGCGCGCAGTACAGGACCGACATAGGGAAAAAAGCTCTGAGATAATAATAAGGCTCTGGAGGTTGTGATGTCCAAACCGCTGGTAGGCATATTGATGGGGAGTGATTCTGACCTGCCCGTGATGGAAGAGGCCGCGAAGGTCCTGAAAGAATTCGGCATACCCTACGAGATGACCGTCTCGTCTGCCCACAGGACCCCCAAAAGGACCTCCGAGTACGCCAGGGGCGCCGAAGAGCGCGGCATAAGGGTCATAATAGCCGGGGCCGGAAGCGCGGCCCACCTCGCCGGCTTCATAGCGGCGGAGACGACCCTTCCGGTAATAGGCGTCCCGATAGATTCAAGCCCGTTGAAGGGCCTGGACTCGCTCCTTTCAACGGTGCAGATGCCCGGCGGCGTGCCGGTGGCCTCGATGGCCATAGGCAAGGCCGGGGCGAAGAACGCGGGGCTTTTCGCGGCCCAGATACTCGCCGTGTCAAACCCGAAGCTCGGGGCTCTCCTGAAGGGCCACCGCGAGGAGATGGCCAGGCAGGTCGAGGCCAAGGCCGAGAAACTGAAGGCATGAATTGGATGAAGTCCGTCCTCTCATAATCGGCGCGGGCGCGGATTACGCGCCGGCAAAGGGCGTATTCAGCTCAGGCGGCGTTATTGCGTACCCTACCGAGACTTTCTACGGCCTGTGCGTGGACCCTTTCAACGCCGATGCTGTCGAAAGGCTCTACAGGCTCAAGGGGAGGCCTTCGGCAAGCCCTATACCCCTCATAATAGGCGAGATGCCGATGCTCGGCCTCATCGCTGCCGAAGTGCCGCCTCAGGCCGTGAAACTCATCGAACGCTTCTGGCCGGGCCCGCTTACGATAGTTCTCAAGGCGGCCTCGTCCCTGCCCTCCGCAATTACGGCGGGGACAGGCACCATAGCCGTTAGGCTCTCCGGCAGCACCTGGGCAAGGAAGCTTTCCTGTGAGCTGGCTTCTCCCATTACCTCGACCAGCGCTAACCCGTCAGGGCAAAAGCCCCCTGTCACGGCCGAAGAGACGGCCCGGTACTTCAAAGACTCCATCGGCCTCCTCATCGACGGGGGCGTGCTCAAAGGCACGAAGGGGTCGACGATCGTCGATGCCTCCGGCAGTGAGCTCAAAGTCATAAGGGAGGGGGAGATACCCTCCTCCGGGATATTTACCTCATGATATCAAGAGCCTGCAAATTACTCCTTTTCGCCGCTATCGCCCTCTTCGGCGGGTGCACTCCAATGCATTATTCGATGCATGACGCACTGGTACGCCTCGAAGCGGTCAGAACGATCGGTATCGCCCAGCCCGACATAAAGGTATTCGAGCTCTCCGAAGACGGCGTCACGGTGATGGATGACCTCTCACGGGCGGCCGCGAGAAACTCGACAGAGGAGATGGCCTCTTTTTTCAAAGAGGCAGGCTTCAAGGTGCAGTTCGTCGAGCCGAGCCTGAAGACCATGAAAGAACTCCAGGAAGCGCGCGCCCTCAGCAAAGCGGTGCACAAGAACCTTCAGGATTTCCGCAACCCGGTGGGAAACGCGCCGCAGCCGACGCTCGGGACGCTCGAGGCCCTGGCCGACGTTGACGCGTTCGTGTTCATGGACGGCTTCGAGGTGCACAAGGACGAGAAAGCGGCTTTATCGAAAAAACTCGCAAAGCTGGCCGTAAGCTCCATCTACGGGCCCTCCGCTCTGCCCAGGGAAGGCAGGTCGCGGGCCTGCGTGTCGCTCGTGGAAGCCAACGGCGGCGTCGTATGGGCCAGTTTCAGGGACGTCCCGATAAGCCTGGAAGAGAACTTCAAA
The DNA here is from genome assembly GCA_905339405.1 of uncultured bacterium. Taxonomy (GTDB): domain Bacteria; phylum Desulfobacterota; class GWC2-55-46; order GWC2-55-46; family GWC2-55-46; genus GWA2-54-12. Next base: position 19,712 of record CAJPGC010000059.1, read on the forward strand.
GAACGCGAGAAGACAAGGAAACTCGTAAGGGGGCTGCTCTCACGGTTCCCCAACTGAAAGATATGCTCAAAAAAATCTCATACGCCGCGCTGTTTTTCCTGCTCCTTGCGCAGGGCTGCGCCGGGTGGACGCCTTCGGGGGGCCTGTACGAGGACAGGAGCAGGCATTTTTCAGTGAACCTGCCGGAAAACTGGCTGATGAACCGCAGCGGCCCGGACATCTTCCTCACTAAAGACGGCCCCGAACTCCAGTACATATTCGTACAGACGCAGCCGCTCGGCAAGCCGCTCATATTTTCCCGAAAGACCCTTTATCCGGGGATGAAAAGCCTGGACATGGCCGAATACTTCCTCGAGAACAACGCTCTAGACCAGAGGATGATGGCGCTCAAGGTCAAAGACCTGTCAACCGGGCAGATCCTCGGCCATACCGGATTCAGGATGGAGGGGACTTACGAGAACAGCGACGGGCTCACCCACGGGTTCATATACTACGGGTTCATGACGGATGAATTCTATTACGCGGTGAGCTACTCGGCTCCGGAGCGGGTCTACTTCAAAAAAAACCTGCCTGACTTCAACACCTTTTTCTCTACCTTCAGAATAATCCACGACTGATCTGAAAAAAAATCTAAAGTCTGTGGAAAATCCGCCGATGAGTCATTCAGGAGGCTTACATGATACGTGCCCTTGGCAGCTCTCTTTCCGGCGTCATCTCTTCGTTCAAGCTCCTGGATACCGCTTCAGGCAACATCGCCAATTCCGGCACTCACGGCTATAAGGCAAAGGCCGCCGTCCTTCGCGAAACGGCGCAAGGGGTGTCGGCCACGACCTCGACCAACAGCTCCCCGGGCCCTTTGTTCGAGCTCGACGGGAGGATGTTCGAGGGCTCGAACGTGAACATCGCCTCCGAGATGGTCAAACTCATCACGGCGCGCCACATGCTCTCGTTCAACGCGGCAGCCTTCAAGACCGCGGCCGAAATGGAAAAATCCATAATAGACACGCTTGCTTAAAGCCTTCTCATCCTCGCCCCGAAAAAGCCGTCCATGCCGTGCCTGTGCGGGAAAGACCTGAAAAAACCCTTTTCATCGACCAGCTCCCCGCAGCTTCCGGGCAGCGCTGAAGCTGCGTCTTCGATTGAGTAATCCTTATTGCGCGCCAGAAAACCCGCTACCACCTCATCCGTCTCCTCGGGCTCGAAGGTGCAAGTAGAGTAGACGAGGACGCCGCCTTTTTTGAGGTAACGGGCAAGGTTATCGAGGAGGGCGGCCTGCATGATGCTGAGCCTCCTTATGTCTTCGGCCGTCCGCCTGTATTTTATATCAGGCGACCTGCGTACGACCCCGAGCCCGGAGCACGGGGAATCGCAGAGGATATAGTCAAACGAGCCTTCCTCCGCGAAGAAGAGGGGGGTCGAGGAGTCATGCTCGCGCGTTTTGATTATGCCGACCCCGAGCCTTGCGGCCGACCTCTCGACCGCTTCAAGCCTATGGGAATACTTGTCGAGAGCAACAATGGAGCCCCTGTTGCCCATGAGCTCGGCCATGTGGGCCGTCTTGCCCCCGGGGGCGCTGCACGCGTCGAGCACGGCAGAGCCGGGAGTTGGGGATACGAGGAAAGAGACGAGCTGCGAAGCCTCGTCCTGGATATAATACGCCGGGTCGAACGCATCCAGCGGGCCGCCGCCTTTAACATGGACGGCAGAAGGAGAGTATTTACCGGCTTCGACTTCATAACCCCTGCTTGAAAGAGTGCCCATGAGGCTTTGACGGTCAGAGGCGAGGGTATTCACGCGCACGACCCTCGGAGGGACCTCCTGGTTCGCGGCGCAGAGCGCGGCCGCCTCGATTTCGCCGTACCTTTCGACCCACCTTTTCACGAGCCATTCGGGGTGAGACCATTCAATTGATATGCGCCGCGACGCGCCTCCGTTATCCGGCATGGATATCGCGGCGCGCTCCGAGTCGAGCTTCCTTAATACGGCGTTCACGAACCCGGACTTCCGCGGCCCGTCCTTCCTGAGGAGCTTCACCGACTCGTTTACGGCAGCCGAGGACGGGACCTTCGTGAGGAACAGGAGCTGGTATGCCCCTATCCTCAAGGCGTTCAAGACCCTGTGTTCGAGTTTTTTCGCCTTTATCGATGCGAAGAGGTCTATCGTATAGTCGAGCCTCATCTTCCAGCGCAGCACGCCGTAGGCTATCTCGGTAGCCAGGGCGGCATCAACGGCCGGGAGGCCTTCGGTCTCTTTCATGACGAGGACGTCGGCGTACGCGTCCCCTCCTTCTACCCTGTTCAGCACGCGGAAAGCCGCCGCGCGCGCCCCTTTGGTTCTCTGCTCCATCGTCACCCTGTCCGTGTTTTGAGAAGAGTTTATCACGGCAGCGCCCTAATTGAAACTCCCCGGCAAGCCGCGTGGAATGCGACCGCCATGCGTGCTCAATCGGTTTGCGCG
>CAJPGC010000060.1 GCA_905339405.1 uncultured bacterium
AATGCCTCGTCTATGGCTGACTTTATGGCGTGCGCGCTTTCAGGGGCCGGGATGATGGCCTCGGTCCTGGCGAACTGGAGGGCCGCCTCGAAGATCTCCGTCTGCCCCCAGGCCGCGGCCTCTATGAGCCCGTCGTGGCAGAGCTGGCTCACCAGAGGCGACTCCCCGTGGTAGCGGAGCCCTCCGGCGTGTATGCCCGGCGGGACGAAGTCGTGTCCGAGCGTGTACATCATCATGTAGGGGGTAAGCCCCGCGAGGTCGCCGAAGTCGTAGCGGAACTCGCCTTTTGTAAGCGTCGGGCACGAAGAGGGCTCTGCGGCCACGACCCTCAGCTTCTTGCCGTTTATCTTGTCGAGTAGGAACGGGAAGGACAGGCCAGCGAGGTTGGACCCGCCTCCGCTGCATCCTATTATGACGTCAGGGTAGTCGCCCGCGAGCTCGAGCTGCTTTTTGCACTCCTGTCCGATTATGGTCTGGTGGAGGCAGACGTGGTTCAGGACGGAGCCCAGGGCGTAGTTCGTATCTGAGCGGCTCGCCGCTTCCTCTACCGCCTCTGATATCGCTATGCCGAGGCTTCCGGGGCTGTCGGGGTCGGCAGAAAGGACCTTGCGCCCCGATTCGGTCAGGTTCGTGGGGGAAGCGTGCACCTTCGCACCCCAGGTCTCCATGGCTATCCTCCTGTAGGGCTTCTGGTGGTAGCTTACCTTGACCATGTATACGTTTACCTCGATGCCGAAAAAGCTTCCTGCAAGAGCGAGCGCCGAACCCCACTGGCCAGCGCCGGTTTCTGTCGCTATGCGCTTGATGCCTGCCTTGCTGTTGTAATAGGCCTGCGGTACGGAGGTGTTGGGCTTGTGGCTTCCGGCCGGGCTTACGCCTTCGTATTTATAGTATATCCGCGCCGGGGTCTTCAACGCCGCTTCGAGGCGGTGGGCCCTGTAAAGGGGGCTCGGCCTCCAGAGGCTGTATATCTTCATCACTTCTTCGGGTATGTCTATCCACCTCTGGGCGGTGACTTCCTGCTCGATTAGCGACATCGGGAATATGGGCTTCAAGTCGTCCGGGCCGCAGGGCTGCAATGTGCCTGGGTGCAAGGGCGGGGCCGGAAGCCTGGGCATGTCGGCCATGATGTTGTACCACTGGCGTGGCATCTCTTTTTCCTGAAGGACGAACTTCGTCTGGCTCATCGATTCCCTCCGTTGTTGAGATTGAAGGGATTCTATCACAGGGGAGAGGTGAGTGAAAGTACAAGAGGAAGGGGATAATATGTTCTGTCATTCTGAGGAAGCGAAGCGACTTAAGAATCCCGGTCTTTGTTAAATGCCGTCAGAGACAGAAAATAGTTTTTTAGCGGAATACGAGAGATTTCTCATTTCGCTTATAATTACAGCGTTCTCGCGCGCTGCCGCGCAAAGTGTCCATTGTCAGAAATCCATGTAACGCGGCTGCCGCCGCTTTTCTGTTTATCCGGCTCGCTCGGCATAGCGCTCCTGCCTCCGAGCAGGCCGCTTATCCAGCCTTGCCCTCCTTCGGAGGCCCTGCGCTTTTCCGCCCGTCACCTCCCCGGTAAACCGTGCATGGTGTAAAACAAACAAATCAAAAATTGTTTTGTCCTGTTCTTAACACATACACCGTAACATGCGGAGCGCGTCTAAGGGAGGAAGGGCGAAACGCGATGGGGAAGCATGGGAGCGAAGCGACCTCAGGGGAGCGTTTCGCAGGTGGGGGAGGCTGAAAGCAAGCGACAATTTTTGCAGGATAGCAAAAATTGAACTTCGAGCGTGAGCGAGAAGGCCCGAAGGGTCGAGCCCCAGGGATGGGGCGAGATAAGCATGTTACAGAGAGCGGCGGCAGCCGCGTTACATGGTATTTTAGCCAAAACCATTCAAGCGCGGCAGCGCGCAATGGCGCCATTTCATAGGCCGACAATGGTCAACCTCACCATCTTTTTTCGCCCTCGTCCTTGCAACCCTCCTGTTTTTCTGCTAAGTTCTCCCACATGGGTTTGACTGTAGTCATCGCGGCTTCCGAGGCAATACCGTTCGCCAAAACCGGCGGGCTCGCCGACGTGGCGGGCTCCCTGCCCGCCGCTTTGAAGCATCTCGGCCTCAAGGTGATAGTCTTCCTCCCCTATTACAGGGAGGTCGCTGAAAAGGGCTTCGACATCCAGGAGACGGGCCTCCAGGTGCCGGTCAACATGGGCAGGCGCACTGTAAAGGCAGACGTGCTCGTCGGAGAGCACCACGTGGTTCCCTACTATTTCCTAAGGCGTGACGAGTACTTCGACAGGAGGTATCTTTACGGCACTCCCGAGGGCGATTACTTCGACAACCTCGAGAGGTTCACCTTTTTCTCAAGGGCTGTACTTGAAGTCATAAAGGCAAGGGACCTTTCCCCGGACGTCATCCATTGCAACGACTGGCAGACGGGCCTCATCCCAGCCTACCTCAAGGACATCTACAGGGGCGAGAGCGTTTTCGCCAGGACCGCTACCGTCCTCACCGTTCACAACATAGCGTACCAGGGGCAGTTCCCGGCCAACTTCTACGGCGTAACCGGCCTGGGTTCGTATCTTTTCACCCCCGAAGGGCTCGAGTTCTGGGGCAACCTGAATCTCCTTAAGTCCGGGATAGTCTTCTCTGACGCCATCACTACCGTGAGCCGCGGCTACAGCCGGGAGATACAGACCCCGGAGTTCGGCTACGGGCTCGAAGGCGTACTGAAAAAGAGAAAGGACGTCCTCTCCGGCATATTGAACGGCGTCGATTACACCGAGTGGGACCCCGCGACCGACACCCACATTCCCCACAATTTCAACATCGAGGAAATGAAAGGTAAGTCCGACTGCCGCAAGAAGCTCCTCAAGGCTTTCAGAGTGAAGGCAAAGGCAAAGACCCCTGTCATTGGGATGATAACGCGCCTCGCCGACCAGAAGGGCATAGACATACTCTCCGAGGCGATGCCCGAGCTCATGAAGCTCGACCTTGTCATGCTGGTCCTGGGCTCCGGCGACAGGAGATACCAGGAGCTGCTTTTGGACCTCGCGGGCCATTACCCCGACAGGCTTTCTGTCAAGATAGCATTCAACAGCGGCCTGTCGCACATGGTCGAGGCAGGATCGGACATGTTCCTCATGCCTTCGAGGTACGAGCCCTGCGGCCTCAACCAGATATACAGCTTGAAGTACGGCACAATCCCCATCGTGCGTGCAACAGGCGGCCTCGACGATACCGTCAAGGACGTCTCAGAGGAGGGCGGCAACGGCTTCAAGTTCAAGGAGTACTCGGCGGCGGCCCTCGTCGAGAAGGTAAGCGAGGCCGTAGAGGCTTTCCAGGACAAAAAGACATGGACCGCCCTGCAGAGGCGCGGCATGGCAGAGGACTTCTCATGGTCGGACGCCGCGAAAAAGTACGTCGAGGTATACAGGTCTGCCCAGGCCCGGCTGCTCAAAACTTAATCACCACAAGCCTCAAAAGCGCGCATTTTCCGTTCCAGCCTTTTCTGCAACCCCGAAAAACACCGTAAACCGCATAAAACTCCCATTGGCACTCTAATTGCTTTCTTTGTAAGCCATGAGAAAGATAGCGGTCGTAGACGACAACCCGTCTGAAAGGCTCGTACTGAAAGGCTTTCTCGAGGACGCGGGCCTCTGCATAGTGGCCGAGGGGGTCAGCGGAACCGAGGCCCTCGACATATGCAGGCTCAAGTCTCCCGACCTCCTCATAATGGACGTGAAGATGCCGGGCAAGGACGGCATAGAGGCCGCCGAGGAGATAGGAAGATTTTGCCCGACGCCAATCGTGCTCCTTACGGGCTGCGACGACGAGGAGACGATAAAGAGGGCCGCCGAAGCCGGGGTAATGGGCTACCTCCTGAAGCCCGTCAGGGCCGAAGAGATTGCGCCTTCTGTGGAGCTTGCCATAACGAGGTTCAACGAATTCAGCGCGCTCCGGAAGGAGAACGAGGACCTCAGGAACACGCTCCAGGCGAGAAAGAAGATAGAGAAGGCCAAGGGGCTCCTCATGGAGCGCGAAAGCTTGAGCGAGACTGACGCGTTCACGCGGATAAGAAAGATAAGCATGGACAAGAGAAAAAGCATGGCCGAGGTCGCCGAGGTCATCATAATGGCACTGGACAAGGGATAGAGGGATGGGAAGAGCGCTGGTAATAAGGCACGTGGCACACGAGGGCCTCGGCATATTGAAAAGGCCCATTGAAAGTGACTCGGTCGTAGAATACGTCGACCTCTACAGGGGGGCCTCTGTCCCTTCGCGCATTGACGGTTACGACGGCCTCGTTGTGCTCGGCGGGCCTATGGGAGTCTACGAGGACGACAGGTACTCTTTCATAAGGCCGGAGCTCAAGCTCATCGAGGACGCGCTCAAAAAAAGGGTGCCTATGCTCGGCATATGCCTGGGCTCGCAGCTGCTCGCGAAAGCAGCTGGCGCTAAAGTCTACAAGGGCAGCGCGAAGGAGATAGGCTGGCACGACGTAACGCTTACCGAAGACGCCGACTATGACTGGCTCTTCCTCGGCTTCCCGGACAGGTTCAGGGCCTTTCACTGGCACGGAGATACCTTTGACGTACCGGAGGGCGGCCTCATGCTCGCTTCTTCTGAACTCTTCCCCAACCAGGTAATTAAGGTCGGCCCAGCTGCCTATGGCATACAGTTCCACCTCGAAGTCACCGAGCAGATGATAAGGGAATGGATATGCGTAAACCATGAAGAGCTCGCCGCCCTCAAGGGCAAGGTGGACCCGAAGGCGATATTGGACGAGACTCCGGAGCGTATTGAGACGCTCAACAGGCTGGGGGCCGCGCTTGGCGCGAGGTTCAGCCGCATGATTGAAAAATAGGCAGGCCATTGCTCTTTTGAGTCAAAAACAGGCAGGCGAGCCCATGTCAGCAACGGAATATAAAAGAAAAGCGTGTGAATAGGAGTTGGCATTGCTGTTGCAATAGCAAGAACTCAGGCAACGCGGTTACATTGGCGTAACCGGAAAAAAACAAATTCACTTAAAAGGCAACGGCGCCTTATTCTTCCAAAAGAAGAGCAAGGCGTCTTTTTATTTTTAAAGGGCGGCTCTCCATAAAAAGCGGAGGTTAAGGAAATGAAAAAGTCACTTATCGCATTTGCGGCCTGCGGCCTGTTTCTTTTGCCGGGCGAGGCTCCTGCGGCCGACGCCCTTACGGTCGCGGACGCGCTGAAGGATGTCCGCATAAACGGCCTCCTGTCGGCGGGGTATAACTACAACTTCAATGAGCCGCACACGAGGGCAATAAACTTGAGGCCCTTCAACGACACGCACGAGAGCGCAAGCCTCGAGCTCGCGCAGCTCGTTTTCCACAAGGACGCAGTGGAAGAGGGCGAAGCCGGTTTCAGGCTCGACCTGAACTTCGGCTACACCGTGCCAAAGGCGATACACGCGGCAGGGGCGGCCAGCTCGGACGACTTTGACGTGCGCCAGGCCTATATCTCCTACATGGCCCCCGTCGGGAGCGGCCTCAGGCTGGATTTCGGAAAGTTCGTCACAGACCACGGCCTAGAGGTGATTGAGGGCTACGAGGACTGGAACATGAACTACTCGCGTTCATTCCTTTTCTACTTGAGCATTCCTTTTACGCACACGGGCCTGCGGGCCACCTACGCTGTAAACGACATGCTCACGCTTTCGGGAGCCGTCGTGAACGGCTGGGACAACGTGAAGGACAACAACACTTCGAAGTCTGTCCACCTGCACGCCGCAATCACCCCTATGCCGGACACGCTCGTGAACGTGAAATACATGGTTGGCTCCGAGCAGGCATCGAACAACAACCTGCGGCATCTGTTCAACCTGAACCTTTCGAGGAAGTTTGGCGCTCTGATGCTCAAGGCCGACTACGTCTACGGCACGGAGGAGGCTGTGCCCGGCATTGGAGATTCGACCTGGACGGGGCTTGCCGGATACGCGAGGTACGCGGTGAGTGAAAAGTTCGCGGTCAACGCCAGGGCGGAGATATTCTCCGACGAGGACGGCGCCAGGACAGGCACCGCTCAGGAACTGTGGGAATTTACCATAACCCCCGAGTACCCGGTCAATGAAAACCTCGTCGTGCGGGCGGAGTACCGCCACGACCATTCAGACCAGAACGTGTTTGACGACGGGGCTGGCCTTTCCGACACGCAGGATACGCTGGGCCTGAACGCCATATATCACTTTTAGTAAGTTTTTGAAGCACAAGGCGGCAATGACGCCCTTGCCCTCAAAGGGGGCCTTGAAAGGTCAAAGGAGATCGGGAGGTAGCAGATGAAGTCCGCAGTTCTTTTGTTGTCGTTACTGGCAGTGTTCTTTGGATGGACGGGGGCAGCCCTGGCGGCTGACGCCGCTGTCATAGACAAGGCAGACACGGCCTGGCTCCTGATATCGACGGCGCTCGTGATGTTCATGGTGCCGGGGCTCGGGATATTCTACTCTGGCATGGCGAGGAAGAAAAACGTGCTCTCGACAATAATGCACAGCTTCTTCATACTCTGCCTCATAACAGTGCAATGGATAATCGCGGGTTATACATTGAGCTTCGGCCCCGACTTGAGCGGCTTCATAGGCGGTCTCGAATTCCTGGGCCTCGACGGGGTGGGCGTTGAGCCGAAGGGCACCGTGCCGCACCTCCTCTTTATGGCTTTCCAGGGGATGTTCGCCGCGATAACCGTCGCGCTCATAACAGGGGCGTTCGCGGAAAGGATAAAGTTCTCGGCTGTCGTCGTCTTCAGCATCCTGTGGGCCTTCATCGTCTACGACCCGCTCTGCCATTGGGTCTGGGGAGGCGGCTGGCTGCAAAAACTCGGCGTCCTCGATTTCGCCGGAGGCATTGTCGTGCACATAAGCTCGGGAGTTTCAGCGCTTGTTGCCGCCATATACGTCGGCAGGAGAAGGGGCTGGCCCAGGGAGCTCATGGCCCCGCACAACCTTACGCTGACTGTCATAGGCATGGGCATACTCTGGTTCGGCTGGTTCGGCTTCAACGCCGGTAGCGCACTGGCAAGCGACGGGATAGCCGTAGGCGCGTTCGTCGCGACAAACGTTTCCGCTGCGGTTGGCACCCTCACGTGGGGCTTCATAGAGTGGGCGCACAGGGGCAAGCCGACCCTCCTGGGCGCGATGTCCGGTGCGGTGGCCGGGCTCGGCTCCATAACCCCTGCCGCCGGTTTCGTGAGCCCTTCATCGGCAATCGCCATCGGGCTCGTCGGCGGCGGGCTCTGCTACATAGCAGTCACGATAATGAAGCCGAGGCTCGGTTACGACGATACGCTCGACGTCTTCGGCATACACGGGATAGCAGGCACGTGGGGGACTCTGGCTACCGGTCTGTTCGCGTCCATCGGGGCCACCGGGCTATTCTACGGCGGCCCCGGGCTCCTCATGAAGCAGGCCATAGGCGCGGGAGTCACGATTGTGCTTTCTGCAGCCGGCACGCTCGTAATACTCAAAGCCGTCGACATGACGATAGGCATAAGGGTTGCGGCAGAGGACGAGATACAGGGGCTCGACATCACGCAGCACGAGGAGAGCGGCTATTCGCTTTAAAAAAAAATTGCTCTTTTCCCCGATCTCTTTTCAGGGCTAAAAAAGCAGCTGATTTTTGCGCGTCACTCAAATAATGCCGGCCAATGATGTGCCCGGCTGAAAAGAACCAAGGCAACGGCGCCTTCGGGTAAAGGGGATAATCCCTTTAGCCAAAGGCGCCGTTTCAATTTCCAGGGGAGGTGAGGGAGATGAAGAAGGTAGAGGCGATAATAAAGCCCTTCAAGCTCGACGAAGTGAAAAAAGCTCTCGGCGAGCTCAACATCGAAGGCATGACCGTGACCGAGGTCAAGGGGTTCGGCAGGCAGAAGGGCCACTCGGAGGTTTACAGGGGGGCCGAGTACATGGTCGATTTTCTCCCGAAGGTCAAGATAGAGGTCGTGACCTCGGACGAGATGACCCCCAAGGTGGTCGCGGCGATAACCGGCGCGGCAAAGACCGGGAAGATAGGCGACGGCAAGATATTCATAATCCCTGTGGACGACGGGGTAAGGATAAGGACTAGCGAGCGCGGCATTGACGCGCTTTAAAAAAAACGGAGGGGGAAAAATGTCAAAGCTCTTTTCAGCTTTCTTAATATGCCTTTCTCTTGCGACCGACGCTCTAGCGGACGGCGGCGTTGACACGGGAGACACCGCCTGGGTGCTGGTCTCGACCGCGCTGGTGCTCCTCATGACGGCCCCGGGGCTCGCGCTCTTCTACTCCGGCATGGTCAGGCGGAAAAACGTTCTCGGCACGCTGATGCAGTCTTTCGCGGTCCTTTGCGTGGTGAGCATACAGTGGGTGCTCATCGGCTACAGCCTGGCCTTCGGTCCTGACAGGCTTGGGCTCATCGGCGGCTTCGAGTTCTTCGGCTTGAACGGAGTGGGGCAGGAGCCTAACCCCGATTACGCCGCTACAATCCCTCACCAGGCGTTCATGCTCTTCCAGATGATGTTCGCGGTCATAACCCCGGCGCTCATCGCTGGGGCCTTCGCTGAGAGGATGAAGTTCTCGGCCTTTCTCATATTCACTCTCCTGTGGACGACTTTGGTCTACGACCCGGTTGCGCACTGGGTCTGGGGAGTTGGAGGGTGGCTCCGCGACTTCGGGGCAATCGACTTCGCGGGCGGAGCGGTCGTGCATATAAGCTCAGGCGCGGCGGCCCTCGCGGCGGCACTGGTACTCGGCAGGAGAAAGGGCTACATGACCGAGATAATGCCGCCGCACAACCTTCCGCTGACGGTCATAGGGGCGGGCCTCCTGTGGTTCGGCTGGTTCGGCTTCAACGCGGGAAGCGCGCTGGGGGCGAACGGGCTTGCGGCAACGGCCTTCCTGACGACTAACACGGCGACCGCGGGCGCGGGCCTCTCCTGGATGGCCGTGGAGTGGCTGCACAGGGGCAAGCCGACCCTGCTGGGCCTTGCCTCTGGCATAGTGGCCGGGCTCGTCGCCATAACTCCCGCGGCTGGTTTCGTCGGCCCGGCGTCTTCTCTCTTGATAGGGCTTGCGGCCGGGGCCATCTGCTATGTATCGGTTGCGATAGTGAAGCCCCTTTTTGGCTACGACGATTCTCTGGACGCATTCGGCATACACGGCGTGGGCGGCATATGGGGGGCAGTCGCCACGGGCTTTTTCGCCTCGACCGCCATCAACGCGGCCGGTGCTCCGGGCCTCTTTTCTGGCAGCGGAGCGCTCCTTGGCAAGCAGCTCCTGGCCATCGGCGCGTGTTTCCTCTACTCGTTCACGATAACAATGGTCATACTCAAGGGCCTGGACATGGTGATGGGCTTGAGGGTCGGCAAGGACGAGGAGATGCAGGGGTTGGATATTACGCAGCATAGTGAGAGCGGATACTCGCTATGACGGTCGCTTAAAAAGTCCATCTGCGGCGTTGTCTTCGTCTCTCGCAATTGCGGCGTACAAACAGAGTACGCCTCATTACTCGCTCCTCGACGCCTTGCATATGGAGCTTTTTAAGCAACCTGAATAAAAATGGAGTAGAGAAATAAAAAGGCAACGGCGCCTTGGTGAAAAGAGCAGGGCGCCGTTCTATTTTCAGGGGCAGGAGTTTTACGTATTCTCCTTCCGGCGGTTTATCTTTTCTCGAGCAGCGGCCTTATCCTCGATATTATCTCTTCAGTCCGGCCCTGCATGTCGTCTGCGAGGAGAATGTCCGAGATTATGGCAACAGAGGCTGCACCTGCTTCGAGTACGGGAAGGGCGGTATCGGCCGTGATGCCGCCGATGGCTACTATCGGCAAGCTGACCTCATCTGCCAAAGCCTTGAGGCGTTCCAGGCCTTTGGGTGTATCAGCGTCTTTTTTTGTTTTAGTTTGGAATATCGGGCCGAAGGATATGTAGTCGGCCCCGAGGAAGCGCGCTTCATGAGCTTCTTCGAGGTTGTGGGTGGACAGGCCTATTATGGCCGAAGGCATGAGCTCTCTGGCATCTTTCAGGGGTATGTCGTCCTGGCCCAGATGGACCCCGTCGGCCTCCGAAAGGAGCGCAATGTCGACCCTGTCGTTTACGATGAAAATGGCCTTGCCCCTTGTCGCGGCGCGCACGCCGAAGGCGGCTTCAAGCACGGCCTTGCTGCCTTCATTTTTTGCCCGCAGCTGGATTATCCCGGCTCCGGCCCTGATGAGTTTTTCAGCCGTCTTGCCCGCAGCGGACAATTCCACCCAGGCCGAATCGATGACGCAGTAGAGCCCTTTTATTTTGTCGCCGTTCATCCCTTGAGTTTCTCGAGCTTGATGTCGAGTTCTTTTATCTTCTTCCTCAAAGTGTTCCTGTTTATCCCGAGCATCTCGGCGGCCTGCACCTGGTTGCCCCTGGTCTTCTCAAGCACGAGACGTATGAGAGGTCTTTCCATGAAGGGCATGATGAAGTCGTAGAGCTCCTGCTTTGAGCGGTGGTCGGTCTTGTCGATGAAGGGCTTTATGCGCGCGGTTATCATGTCCTCGAGGGACTCTCTCCTCTGGCGCGATTGCGGCAGTCCGAGGTCCTCTGGCGTGATGGTCATCGACTGGGACATGAGCACGGCCCTTCTTATGATGTTCTCGAGCTCCCTTACGTTGCCAGGCCAGTTGTAGGCCTCGAGGGCCTCCATCGACCTGGGCGAAATGCTCTTCATGCCTGAGGAGAATTCATTCCTGAACCTCTCCAGGAAGTGGGCGGCGAGTATCGGGACGTCGCCCTTCCTGTCGCGAAGCGGCGGCATGGTGAAGGTTATGCCGTTAAGCCTGAAGAGCAGGTCCTCCCTGAACCGTTTTTCGGCCGCCGCCTTTTCAAGGTCGTGGTTGGTGGCCGCGATTATGCGCGCGTCGACCTTCACCGGTTCCTTGCCGCCGACCCTGTAGAACTCCTTTTCCTGTATAGCGCGCAGCAGGCGCGCCTGCAAATCCGGGCTTGTGTCCCCGACCTCGTCGAGGAAGAGGGTGCCGCCGTCGGCCAGTTCGAACTTGCCTTTTTTCGCCTCTACCGCCCCGGTGAACGCGCCCTTCTCGAAGCCGAAGAGCTCGCTTTCCATGAGGTCTTTCGGTACAGCCGCCGAGTTGACCGCGATGAAGGGGCCACCGGCGCGCTCGCTGTTCGCGTGCAGGATGCGGGCGAGGAGCTCCTTGCCGGTGCCGCTCTCGCCGAGTATCAGGACCGTTACGTCCTTCGCCGCGACCTTCCCGGCCTTCTTGAAGACCTCTTCGACGGCCTTGCTCTTGCCGACGAAGACCGTCTCGCCCGAGAGGTGCTCCTTGAGCCTTTCAGTCAGGGCCGAGAGCCTTCCCTTTAGCCTGACGTTCTCCAGAGCCTTGTCTATCGTGATTTCGAGCTCGCCCAGGTCGAAGGGCTTCGTGATGTAGTCGAAGGCGCCGAGCCTCATCGCCTCGAGTGTGTTCTTCATCGTGGACTCGGCGGTCATTATGATGAAGGAAGCCTGGCTGCCGGAATCCCTGGCTTCCGTAAGGAGCTTGAGGCCGTCCTTGCCCGGCATGTTGATGTCCAGGAGTGCGAGCTGGACGCCGCTTGAGAGGATCTTCGCGGCTTCGGTCCCGTCCTTCGCTGCGATAACTTCGAGGCCCTTTTCGGTCAAGAGCTTCTCCAGCACCCAGAGTATGCTTTCGTCGTCGTCGGCTATGAGTACCCTTGTTGAGCCCATGATCCGTCCCTTTACGCGAGCGGCAGATAGACCGTGACCGTCGTGCCCTTGCCGGGCGCGGAATCTATCTTCAGATGGCCGCCGTGCTCTTTTACTATTTTGAGGGTGATGGCCATTCCCAGGCCGCTCCCCTTGTGCTTGGTCGTGAAAAACGGGGTGAATATCTTTTCCATGTCCTCGGGCTTTATGCCGCAGCCGTTGTCCTTTATCTCCAGGGAGACCATCCTGCCCGCGCTCCCGCCTTCGACGAGGTGGAATTCCGTAATCGCCCTCGTCGTGAGGTGTATGACCCCGCCTTCGGAGAGCGACTCTTTGGCGTTCTTGACGAGGTTCAAAAAGACCTGCTTCAGCTGGTTCTCGTCGCCTGATATCTCCGGGATGGACGGGTCGTAGCTCTTGATGAAGGACGAGCCGGGTTCGTTCAGGAGGAAGGCCACCGAGTCGAGGGCCTTGTGTATGTTGAACGGCTTTTTGCGCAGCTTCGCGGGCTTGGCAAAATCGAGCATGCCGTTAAGTATGGCGTTGAGTCGGTCGGCCTCCTTGGTTATTACTTCGAGGTATTCTGAATGGGCCGGGTCTTTTATCCTGCGGGCAAGGAGCTGGGCGGCCCCGCGCATCCCGCTCAGCGGGTTTCTTATCTCGTGAGCGAGGTTGGCGGCGAAGGTGCCGAGATAGGCGAGCCTTTCCTTGCGGAGCGACCCTTCCTCGAGGGATTTTATGCCGGAGAGGTCCCTTATGAGGGCTGCCGCGCCTTTGAGGTTGCCTTCGGCGTCGAAGAGTTGGCTCGTGGTTATGCCGGCGGGGATCGTGTCTCCGGTTATCCTCCTGAAGAGCTTCTCTTCGTACTCCGCGAAAAGACGCCCCTCCTCGAGGGTTTCTTTTAGCATCTCGGCTATTCGCGGGTTTCTCCTGAAGTACTCGCCGAGAGGCTTGCCGACTACCAGCGACCTCGAGACCTCGAGGAGCTTTTCCGCGGACTGGTTGAAGACGCAGACCTTCATCTCCGTGTCGATGGCGATGACGCCCTCGGCAAGGCTTTCAAGGAGGTCTTCATATGAGAATGGGGTCTTTTTTTCCTGGGTCATTGGTTGCCTAAATATTAGGCACATGATAGCAGCGGCGAGGGATAAAGGCAAGGGTAAACAAAGGGATTGGGGGCGGGCGTTGTATTGTCTTAAACATATAACACCGTAACAGGGCGGAGCGCTTCTCGCGGAGGAAGTGGCGAACCGGGCCGAGGCTGCGGGAGCGAATCGACCTCAGGGGCCCGGTTCGCGGGTGGGGGAGGCTGAAAGCGCGTAGACAATTTTTGCAGGATAGCAAAAATTGAACTTCGAGCGTGAGCGAGAAGGCCCCGAAGGGTCGAGCCCCAGGGATGGGGCGAGATAACCCTGTTACAGAGAGCGGCGGCAGCCGCGTTACATGGTGTTTTGGTGAGAACACGTTTGCGCGGCAGCGCTCAAAACCCGTGTTAAAGCCGTCTTGATTTAATCAAAACCATTTGCCTTCCCATTGCGCCGCCTGCATAATATGGCGATGCGCGAGATGACAGCCGGGATAATCATAAGGGGCAGGCGTGTGCTCCTCGTACACAACATGAAGCACGGTCTCAGGGTAGAGCCTCCGGGCGGCAAGAAAGAGCCTTCAGAGGGTTGGGAAGAGTCCGTGATACGAGAGGTAAAGGAAGAGCTCGGCGTGACGGTGTCAGTCAGAGGCATGATCGGCGAGTACGCAACCCATTCTCCTGAAGGGGAGTTCCTGGTGAAGTTGTACCGTTGCGATATCTTATCGGGTGAGCCGAAGGTGATGGAGCCGGAGAAGATCCCGTCGTTCGGCTGGTATTCGCTCGAGGACATGAGAAAGGCCGCTATAGAGGGCACGCTCGTGCCGAACATGGCCCTCGCGCTCGGGGACCTCGAAAGGCTTCTGGATGAGAGAGGCGGCTGAGGAAGAAGAGATTGCGGCAACAAGAAAGGCCCCGTCCCTGAAAGCGACGGGGCCTTGTCTATTTCCGGCGATTAGTAGCTGCTGGTCCCGCCGGTGGGGCCGGGGGTGCCGCTGGGCTGGCCGGTCTGTCCGCCGGTGGTGCCGGTGTCAGTGCCGCCCATCGTGCCGCCGGTCATGCCGCTGTCGGTAGCGGGCCTGCCGGCAAGCTGAGAGTCAACGCTGGCGCGTATCTGGTTGCCGAGCTCGGAAGGGTCTGCCACTGCCCCGCCGCGGGCCTGTACCTGGTCGCGCAGGGCGGTCGAGACCATGTCAGAGGCGTCGTCCTGTGAAAGGCCCTTTGACATCGCGCTGTTCATGCTGGTGAGCACGTCCCTCAGGCAGGGGCCGGTGCAGTTGTTGTCGACAGCGTCCTTGGCAAGGCCTGCCACCTTGTCGGGGCTCGCGTCGCGCTGCGAGAACTCGCGGAGCTGCGGCTCGATGGCGCTTATGTCAGATTCCGAAAGCTGGGTCTGCTTTTGTATCTCGTCCTTGAACTTGCTTACGTCCGCGGAGCCCTTTTCACCGGCCGCGAAGGCCGAAGGCAATCCTATTGCTACCGTGAAACCCAAGGCGACGGCAAGCTTGATCAGTCTGGCATTCATCATTTTTTCTGCCCCCCTTTTTATGTTTGCTGGTATTTCGGCCGCATACTAAAAATTATATACCAGCATCGAGGGGCGTCAAGCGATGTGCCTAATGTTTTTCTCCGCCTTCTTCCTCTTCCATCCTGTCGTAGCCGTAAAAAAGGAAATAAACGACTATGCCCGCGAGGGTGATTATCATGAATATGCCCTGGGCGAACAGGTACCAGAGCACCCCGCCCACGACGCCCGCGATGAACCCTATCCAGTTGACCGTCTTGACCGTCTTCGGGTCCATCTTCTTTATCCACCTGTCAGCGTGCTTGTACAGGAGGATCATGGCGATGACGACGCCGACTAAGATGAAAAAACCGTAGAAAGACATCTTTTACTTTTCTCCCTGCCTGGAGAAAAGGGATTTGAGCCCCTTGTTGAAAGGCTTCGTGACCGCGCCCTTTTCGGTTATTATCGCCGATACGAACTTCGAGGGGGTGACGTCGAAGGCCGGGTTCTTGACCTTTATCCCGGCCGGGGCTATCCGCCTGCCTTTCATGTGGGTCACTTCCTCGGAAGCCCTCTCCTCGATGGGGATCTGGTCGCCGTGCTTGATCTTCATGTCGATGGTCGAAAGCGGGGCCGCCACGTAAAACGGTATGCCGTGCTCTTTGGCGAGGACCGCGACCGAGTAGGTGCCTATCTTGTTGGCCACGTCTCCGTTGGACGCTATCCTGTCGGCCCCGACGACGACCGCGCCGATGAGGCCCTTTTTCATCATGTACCCGGCCATGTTGTCGGTTATGAGCGTAACTTCTATCTTGTCCTTCTTGAGCTCCCACGCCGTGAGCCTCGAGCCCTGGAGAAAAGGCCTCGTCTCGTCGGCGAAAACGGTTATCTTCCTGCCCTGCTCTATTGCGCCCCTTATGACGCCGAGCGCGGTGCCGTAACCGGCCGTGGCCAGCGCCCCCGCGTTGCAATGGGTGAGCACCGTCCCGTTCTTGAGGAGCTTGCCGCCGTGCTTGCCGATGAGCTTGCATATCTCAATGTCTTCGGCGTGGACCTTTTTGGCCTCTTCTACGAGCCTTTTCTTGAGCCCGGCAACTCCGAGCCCCTCGTTCGCGGCGGCAACGGACTTCATCCTCTCTATGGCCCAGAAGAGGTTGACGGCGGTGGGCCTTGTCGAGGCCAGAAGAGACGTTATCTTCCCGAATTCCTTCTTGAAGCCCTTCATGTCGGCGGATTTCGCCTTGAGCGCGCCGAGGGCCACGCCCATGGCGGCGGCAACCCCTATTGCGGGCGCTCCCCGCACTATCATGTCCTTTATCGCTTTAGCTACCTCGTTATAGGTCCTGTACTTCCTGTAGACCTCTTTTTCAGGCAGCAGTGTCTGGTCTATCATGACCACCGTGTTGTTTTTCCATTCGACCGTCTTGAACATCTTCTCTTTTGCTCCTTTTTAACCGGTTGTAAGGCCGTTTGATATGAATCAGGTCAGTAGCCGGGACGGACGGCCGTAAAGATAGTGTCGTCGAAGGGCTGCACGCTGACGATGTCGCCCTGCTTGAAGCCGGAAGAGTCCTGCGGGATGATGACGAAGGAGTTAGCCCTCACCATCGTCATTATCATCCCGGAGCCCTGCCCGTCGAGAGGAGTCGCCGTGAAGCCGTTTTCGGTTGCCTTGAGCTCGGCCCTTATGAAGTTCATCCTGCCCGGCTTTATCTTTATGTCTTTCGTAAGCTCGGCCTTGAAGGTCTGCCTGAAAAGGCCGGTCTTTCCCGCCATCTTAAGAAGGGTCGGGCGGACGAACTGCTCGAAAGCGACCATCGAGGATATCGGGTTGCCCGGCAGGCCGAACGCAGGTTTGCCGCCGATGACGCCGAAGGCAAGAGGCTTTCCGGGCTTCATCGCAACCTTCCAGAAGATCATGGAGGAGCCCATGTCCTTCAATACGTCCTTCACAAAATCGTAATCGCCGACAGACACGCCTCCGGAGGAGATGATGCAGTCCGCCGAAAGGGCGGCCGTGAGCTTTTGCCTGAGGCTCTCTTTCGTGTCTTTCGCTATACCGAGTTGTATGGGGACCGCGCCGGTAGCGGCAACGAGGGCCGCAAGGGCGTAACCGTTGGAGTTAGAGATCTTTCCCGAAGGAGGGGCTTCCATTATGTCGCAGAGCTCATCCCCGGTGGAGATGACCGCGACGCGCGGCCTCTTGTGGACAAGGACGAAGGGCACGCCGACGGTTGCGAGCATGCTGATTTCCGCGGGCCTTATGAGGGAGCCTTTTTTTATGACGACGTCACCGGCCTTGAAGTCCTCTCCGGCCTTTCTTATGTTCTCACCTGTGCGGGGTTCGGTCTTGATGAGGACGAAGCCGTCGCCGGATTCGGTCTTCTCGACCATCACTACCGCGTCTGCCCCGTCGGGCACCGGCGCGCCCGTCATTATCCTCACTGCCTGGCCCTGGCCAACAGGCCCCTTAGGCACGCTTCCGGCCGGAAGGTCGTAGAGTACGGAGAGCTTTGCCGGGTTTTCACCGGATGCGCCTTTGGCGTCGGCCGCGCGGACGGCATAACCGTCCATAGCCGAGTTGTCCCAGGGCGGGTTACTTCCCCTTGCGGCTATGTCCTCGCCGATGACCCTGCCGAGGGCGGATGTTATGTCGACGCTTTCGAGGCCGAGCGGCTTTATCTCCTTGAGAATGGTCTCGAGGGCCGATTCAACGGTTATCATGGGACACCTTTGTTTTGGGTTTTTAAGTTTCAATAAAATAGCATTATAGCAGGGATAAGTAAAGGGGAGGGGAGGGGAGTGAGCGCCAGCTTTGTGAAGGGCAGCTTTCTACAAAGAAGACCTTTTGCGCGCTGCCGCGCGCCTTCTGTTTACCCAGCTCGCACGGCATTGTTACTCCGGGTAAAACCGTGATTGGTTTAGAAGCAAAATAATAACATATTTTTTTATCGTCTTTAACCTATACACCGTAACATGCGGAGCGCGCCTCAGGGAGGAAGGGCGAAACGCGACGGGGAAGCTTGGGAGCGAAGCGACCTTGGGGGAGCGTTTCGCGGGTGGGGGAGGCAGAAAGCGCGCAGAGCATGTTACAGAGAGCGGTGGCAGCCGCGTTACATGGTATTTGGGCAAGGCACATTAGCGCGGCAGCGCGCGAAAGCATAGTTGAAAAGGGTAAAAGCCGACTCTGCCTTTTGGGGCCGTTTACTCTTGAGACCGAGATTCTTGTAGAGTCCAGGACGGGGCGAGATAAGAATCCCGGCCTTTAACCTCTAGCGCAGAGATTCTTCGCTTCGCTCAGAATGACAGATAGAATAAAGCTTTTTTCCCCTTGAGGGAGAGGACAGGGGAGTTTGATAAGTCCTCAAGAAGGGGGAGCCCGATTTGAAAATAAAAAAAGGGGGACGGCTTGGGCCGTCCCCCCTGTTGTGCCTGCGTATGGGTCAGATGAGCTGGTTGATCTCCATGTTGGTGACTATTTCCGCTACGACCTTGCCATTTTTCTTGGCAACCCCGTCTGAGGGCCGCACGGGTATCATGATGACCGTGCCGGGCTTGAGCTTGTTGCCCTTCAAGTTGTTGAGGTACTGTATCTGCTTGACGCCTGTCCCGTAGCGTTTGGCTATCCTTGAGAAGGTCTCGCCGCGTTTCACCTTGTGCTGCAGGAACGCTATCCTCTTGGCGGCAGGGACCTTGCTCATGTTCTCGGCGTACATCTCGGAGGAGCCCATCGGTATCTTTATCTGGTATCCGGGATAGTTGGGCGGGGTGAACCACCGGAGGAGCTCGGGGTTCAATCGCCTTATTTCTTCTACCGTGGTGCCGGCCGCATCGGCTATGACGCGCAGGTCGGTCGCCTGCGATACGCGGACCTTGTCGTACTTGAGCCCCTCGCTGAAGTCGACCGGCTCGAAACCGTATGATTCAGGGTCTTTGGCTATGGTGAGCGCCGCGAGATACTTGGGCACGTATTCCCTGGTCTCCCTGTGGAGGGAGCGCTTTTTCACGGCGGCCAGCTCCCAGAAGTCCTCGGTGCCGTGCCTTTTGATCGCCCTGGAGACCCTGCCTTCGCCGGCGTTGTAGCTTGCCGCGGCAAGGTACCATGAGTCGAACATGCCGTAGAGGTTCTTAAAGTACTTGGCGGCGGCGTAGGTCGCTTTTTCGGGGTCCATGCGCTCGTCTATCCACCAGTCGACCCTGAGGCCGTACCTGGTGGCGGTGCCCTTTATGAACTGCCACATGCCAACTGCGTTGGCGTGTGAGCGAACAGTCGGGTTAAGCCCGCTCTCGATGAGGGCTATGTAGGAGAGCTCCTCGGGCAGGCCGTTCTCCTTGAGTATGGACTGGAGCATGGACATGTAGTCCTTCGACCTTCCGAGCCACTTCTCGAAGTACTTTCTGCCGCTGGTCTGGAAGTACCTTATGAACGATTCCACGTTCTTGTTGACTACGATGGGGACGTCCGGGAGGCCCGTTTCGGCCTCGACCTCTATGGCGTCGATGACCGAGTCGGCGATGGTGAAGACAGGGAGGGCCTGGTCCATTGTCGAAGAGGCGTCGCCTATGGCCGTGCACGAGGGCAGGGCTTCTTCAGGCCTTGACGCGGAGTACGTGTAATGGACCGCCTCCGGCGCGCTTGCTCCTTCGCAGACCGAAGGCGCCACAGAGGCTATGATGGACGTGAATGGGCTGCCTTGCGCCCTTGTGTACTGGATAGAGCGCAAATTGACTTCATTGGACGGCGACAAAAGGCCGCCTTTGGCGAGGGAAGCCGTCTGTACCGGCTCTTCCGCAGGGACATGACTGCCCGCAACCGTAGAAGCTACGGCTGGTGTCGCAAGGACAGACAGGCAGAATATGGCGGCTGCGAGTTTCCTCTTCATAGGGTTGGCCTCCTGTTACTGGATTTCCTTAATTGACCTTCGGCGATGGAACGGCGCCGGCAAGCTCGATCTTGTTGAACTTCTCTTTTACGTCCTCCGCCGTCTTCTTGGCGGCAAGCTCGATCCTCTTCCCGGCTTCTGTCAGGGCCTTCGTGTACTCGAGGAAGTACTGGTTCTTCTTTATCCACTTCCTGGTAAGGTTGTGGCCGTAAGTCTTCAGTGAAACGTTGAACATGTCGAAGCGGGCAAGCCGCTTTACTATCTGTGTGACCGAGTAGAATTCCTTAGTGGCCCTCATTGTCTCGAGCTGCAGGTCGTAGTAGCTCATGAGCTTTGGCTCGTATACCACGTGGTGCGCGTCGTAAAGGCTCCAGTCCTTCGTAATGATGCGCCCTTCCCTGTCCAGGTCGTTGTAGCACCTCGTGCCGGGCAGCGGCGTCAATATCAGGAACTGCACCGATTCAAGGTCGTTTTTCTTCGCGAACTTCACGGTCTCCGCTATGGTGTCTGTGGTGTCCGTGTCGGAGCCGAACACGAACATGCCGTGTATCCGTATCTTCCTCTTGTGGAGCGTCTTTATGCAGTTCGTTATGTCCTCGACCGACTGCCCCTTGTTATACAGCTTGAGGGTGGCGGGGTTTATGGACTCTAACCCTATGTAGACGGTGTGGCACCTCGACCGGGTCATCAGGTCCAGAAGCTCCGGGTCTTTCGCCACCTCGACCCTTACCTGGGCAGTCCAGTTGGGGGTGAGCTTCTTCTCTATCATCGTATGGAGGAGTTCCTTGGTCCTTTTCTTGTGCGCGCAGAAGTTGTCGTCGTAGAAAAAGACCCAGTCCCCTCCGAACTTCCTGTGGTTTTGCAGCTCTTCGAGTACGCGTTCCTTGCTCCTGAACCTGTACTTCTGGCCGAACATCCCGGTGACCGAGCAGAAGCTGCAGTCGTAAGGGCAGCCCCTCGAGGTCATTACCGGGGCCAGTGGCAGGGTCTTAGCCCCGTCTTTTTCCAGCCCGGCTATGAGCGTGTAGTCCGGGGCCGGGATCGAGTCCATGTCCTTGCAGAACGGCGGCGTGCTGTTGTGCTTTATCGTGCCGTCCTGCCTCCTGTAAGAAAGGCCGGTTATCTTTTCCAGGCCTTTTCCGGTCTCGAGCGCCTTTATGAAGTCGACTATGTTGTCGTCCTGCTCGCCGCGCAGGACATAATCGACGTACTGCAGGGCCTCTTCGGGCATGTACGTCACATGGGGCCCGCCAATGAAGACCGGTATGCCGGCCCTTTTAATGAGCTTCGCTATCTCGTAAGAGCGCGAGGAGGTCGAAGTAATGGTCGAGATGCCCACCGCGTCAGCGCTCAGTACGTCCGCGAGGTCGAGCTCCGCTATCGATTCTACGTAGCTTTTCACCTCGTATCCGTGCTGCCGGAGCCTGGTGCCCAGTATTACCGTGCCGAGCCTGGGTATGGGCACCCCTGTAAACAGGTGAAAGTCCGGCGGGTTCGGTTCGATGAAGACGATCTTGCGCATCAGGCATCCCTTTACACTGGATTGCCGGACATCTTACCCGCGCGCCAGTCCCCTGTCAAGGGAAATACCCCCTGCTCCGAACCCCGGGAAGGCCTTTAAAAAAGGCTTTTTCCCTTTGGAATCAAGACATTCTGCTCCGTTGACAAAGGGTTTTGCACCCCTCGTGCACGGGGCCATTATAGCGGGGCAACCCGGACCTGTATGTGAGCTAAGACACTTGCGTCCGGCCTGTGGAGCAGTGGGGATTGCCTTACAGGATTATCGGCTTAATGGAGGACTTTCTTGAGGTATTTTCCGGTGACGCTGCGGGGATTTTTCGCGACCTCTTCCGGGGTGCCGGAAGAGACGACCGCGCCGCCAGAGGCGCCCCCGCCGGGGCCGAGGTCGACGACGTGGTCAGCGGTCTTTATGCAGTCGAGGTTGTGCTCGATAATGAGGACGGTATTGCCCGAGTCAACGAGCCTGCCGAGGACGGAGAGGAGTTTTTTGACGTCGTCCATGTGGAGGCCGGTCGTAGGCTCGTCGAGTATGTAAAGGACTTCGCCTCCGGTCTCGTCGACCAGCTCCCGGGCAATTTTTAATCTTTGCGCTTCGCCGCCCGAGAGGGTCGTGGCCGACTGGCCGAGCTTCAGGTAGCCGAGCCCCACGTCCTTGAGTACGTTGAACCTCCTCTGGAGGTCGTGCTCGTTGGGGAAGAGCCTCAGGGCCTCCTCGAAGGTCATCGAGAGTACGTCATATATGTTCTTGCCCCGGTATTTGACGTCGAGCACGTGGTTTTTGAACCTTTTCCCGCCGCATACGGCGCATTTGACGTATACGTCGGGAAGGAAGTACATCTCGAGCTGTTCCACTCCCTCGCCCTTGCACGGCTCGCACCTGCCGCCGGGCACGTTGAACGAGAAATCCCCGGGAGCCAGCCCCATGAGCTTGGCAGAGGTAAGCGAGGCGAAGAGCTTCCTTATGTCGTCGAAGCCGCCTATGTAGGTAAGGGGGTTCGACCTCGGGGTCCTGCCGATGGGCCCCTGGTCTATGAGCTTGACGCCGGAGATATCGCCGAGTCCCCTTATTGACGCGTACGGCAGGGCAGGGTCGCACTTCTCGCCGAAGTGGGCCGCAAGGATGTTGTAGAGAGTATCCACCACGAGCGTTGATTTGCCAGACCCGGAGACGCCGGTCACGCAGGTCATGGTCTTCAAGGGTATGGAGAAGTCGACGCCCTTGAGGTTGTTGCCGGACGCGCCCTTTACAATGATGGACCTGCCGGAGCCGCTCCGCCTCCACCTGGGCACATGGATGACCTGGCGGCCTGCAAGGTAGTCGGCCGTAAGGGTCTGTGCGCTCTTCAGGAACTCTCCGGTGGGGCCGGAGTAGACGACACGGCCGCCCATCGCCCCGGAGCCGGGCCCAAGCTCGACTATGTGGTCTGACCTGGTTATCATCGAGGAGTCGTGCTCTACGGTCACGACCGTGTTGCCCATCGAGGTGAGGCGCTTGAGCTGGCCCGTGAGCATGTCTATGTCAACGGGGTGGAGGCCTATTGAGGGCTCGTCGAGTATATAGAGGACCCCGCAAAGAGAGCTGGCGAGCTGGGTGGCTATAGTCACACGCTGCGCCTCTCCTCCGGAGAGAGTCTTTGTGAGCCTGTCGAGGGTTATGTACCCGAGGCCGGTCTGGTTGAGGAAGTCGAGCTTCAGTTTGACCTGCTTTAAGACCTCTTCTGAGACGGCCCGCTCGAAATCCGTGAGCTCCAGACTGCTGAAAAACGCCTCGGCGTCCTTTATGGTCATCCGGCTCGCCTCGGCGATGTTGACTCCGCCGAGCGTGACGGAAAGGGCCTGCTTTTTAAGCCTCGTCCCCTCGCAGGAGGCGCATTTGACCTGCCCCTTGTAGCGCGAGCTGAAGACCTTTATGTGGAGCTTGTATTTTTTCGATTCGAGGTAGTCGAAGAACTGGTCCAGCCCCTCGAAGTCGGGCGAGCCTTCGAAGACGAGGCGCTTTTCCTTTGCCGAGAGCTTCTCGAAAGGCTTGTCCAGGTCTATTCCGTAATGTGGCGCGTATTTTTCGAGCTCCTCCTCCCACCATGTATAGGACGGCTTTGTCCAGGGCTCTATCGCCCCCTGGCGGAGCGTGAGCGTCTTGTCGGGTATGACCTTGAACTCGTCGTATCTGAGGACGTTGCCGAAGCCCTTGCATTCGGGGCATGCGCCTACGGGGTGGTTGAACGAAAGGGAGATCGGGGTCGGCCTCTCGGCCTTCGTCCCGCATGATGAGCACCTCGGTTCGCGCGAGAACGACTCAACTGCCTTTCCGGGCACGAAGACCCAGGCAAGGCCGCCCCCCTGGTCGAAGGCGGCTTCGAGCGCTTCGGTGAGCCTTTGCCGCTCGGACTCTTTCACGACGAGCCTGTCAGTGACGACGCCGACGGTCGGCGGCAGCTCTTCAGGCGGCCTCTCCGATATGTCTATTATCTCGCAGGACACCCGCAGGCGCACAAACCCTTTCGCCAGAAGCTCGGAAGCGGCATCCCCCGGACTCTTGCCCTCTATGGAGAGGTCGAAGCCTATGTACGCGCCGGCCCCGTTGTGCTTTTCGATGATGGATTCAGCGGCGGCAGCCGGGTCGGTCGATTCGACCGGTTGACCGCACTCATGGCAATGGAGCTTGCCGACCCTCGCGAAAAGAAGGCGCAGGTAGTCGTTCAGCTCTGTGGTCGTGCCAACGGTCGAACGGGAGGCGCGCACCGGGTTTTTCTGCTCGACGGCTATCGCGGGACGGACGTTACGTATGGCGTCGACGTCCGGCCTGTCCATGCGCTCGAGGAAAAGGCGGGTGTAGGTCGAGAGCGACTCGATGAACCTCCAGCGCCCTTCGGCGAAAAGCGTGTCGAAGGCGAGAGACGATTTCCCGGAGCCGCTCGGCCCGACGACGGCGGTTATCGCGTTGTGCGGTATGCGCAGAGAAATGTTCTTGAGGTTGTTCTGCTTGAGCCCCTCTATTACAAGCTCGTCCTTGCCGGACGGGGCAGGCAGCTCGAAAGGAAGGGCTTGGGCCGCTCTTGTTTTTTTTCTGGACATCAGTATGTAAGCCTTTTGTGTAATTGTAACAGTAGATTATAGCGCAATGGCGGGGTGGCGGGAAAGGAAAAAGAAGGAGGAGGGCTTGTGCCGTTGGTGGCGTAAAAAAGTGGTCTTTTTACTTCCCCCTTTTCTAAAGGGGGAATGAGGGGGATTATACATTTCTGGCATTCTGAGCAAGCTAAGCTGATTGAAGAATCCCTGTCTTTGTGAAATGATTCAGAGACACAAAAAAGATTGAAGGGTGGTTATGCTCTTATTTGCGCGCTGCCACGCTTGAATGGTCTGGCTAAAATACCGTGTAACGCGGCTGCCTCTCGCCTTTCGGGCGCTGCCGCGCAATCAGGCTTTTGCCAAACTGCCATGTAACGCGGCTGCAGCCGCTCTTTGTAACAGGGCTCTACGCGCTTTCCTCCCCTCCCACCCGCGAACCTCGCCCCTGAGGTTGCTTCGCTCCTGACAGCCCCGGCTCGGTTCGCCTCTTCCTCCCTTAGGCGCGCTCCGCCCTGTTACGGTGTATGGGTTAAGAACAGGACAAAACATTATTGATTTGTCTTTAAACCATGCACGGTTTACCCGGCGTAGCGAAGCCTAAGGTTGGGGGAGGGGGCGAGCAGGCGAGGAAGCAGGGATGCCCTCCGAAGGAGGGCGAGGCTGTATAAGCGGGCCTGCTCGGAGGCAGGAGGCTGAAAGCGAGCGA